>NZ_FNAM01000063.1 GCF_900101845.1 Sporomusa acidovorans
TAAAATAAAAGAATATAGTAGAAAATATAAGTTGAACTTGAACCGATGTTTGAAGAACGTAGACAGTACGGGGGTTTGAAGCGGTTCAAGTTGACAATCGTCAAGTGGAACCAACTTGAACCGCTGGGAATTCAGTAATATCAATGGTTTACGGACATTTTACCACTAAAAGGAAGTGATTTTTGATGATAAATTGCAGTGAGGAAGTATTACGAAAGTTTGTTTCGATGCTGAAGCATGAAGGTATGTTTAAAGACAAACATATGAATGCTTTTCAGAAGGCTGAACAGTTGCTCTACCGGTACAATGACTTTACCGATGCTGTTAATGCTAAAAAAGAACAGATTGAAGAATTGAAGAAACACGGTCTGAAGCGGCAGAGTAAATCCATAACTAAGTACGGAGCCGGGAGCGGTGAGGTTAAAACTGAGCAGGAAAAGCTTGAGGATAAAATAGAACTGATTGAAACGAGTGTTGACGATACCGAGCAGTATATTAAAATCATTGATAATGCCCTGGACAAATTGAAGAATGATAAGTTCTATGAAATAATTCCCATGAAATATTTTAAGGGTATGACCCATGAGGAAATAGGCGAAGTGTTTGAAGTTGATACTTCGACAATCGGTAGAAACAAAAACCGGCTGATTAAAAAGTTATCTATTCAATTGTTTCCTGATGATGCTCTAAATGAAATGCTGTCATAAATGCATTAGTTAAGCATTAAATATGCATTTTTGATAACCTCGACAATGCACAATTCATATAGTAAAATTGGTATCAAGTTAAAATGTAAGTTTGAGGACTGCTTTTCAGCAGTTCTTTTTTTATACCTCTAAAAGATAGGAAAATGTTTGTTTTTTGTCGAATCTTTTCTATTTTATAGGAGGGAATCAATATGCTTTTTATAAATAAACGTTCGAAAAAGAAAACATATTATGATGCATACAAAAAGTATGTTGAAATGTCAAATGAGAAAAGAGAGTTTACACGGGCATTACTAGAAGCAGATTCAAAGACAATCTATGCCTTTTCTATAATTTTTAGCATAGGTATTGCCATGTTTAATAGTTTTGATTCTACTTATCTTAAAGATAATAAACTTGTTACACCTGCAATTTTGATGATATTAACATGTTGGTCTGCATTTAAAGTATTTAAAATAGGATTACACTTAGAAGCCCTAAAAAGAGTAGAAAAAGAAAAAAGCTCTGAGAATCACAAAAAAGAACCATGAGGTTCTTTTTATTTTTTTTTTTTTTAAGTGAGGTGAGACTTCAATGGCTAAGTATGAACAATGGTTAACCGCTGAAGGGTTACTTCAGTTAGAAGCATGGGCAAGAGATGGTTTAACTAATGAGCAGATTGCCTCAAATATGGGTATTTCACGAGAAACACTTAATCAGTGGAAACATAAACATCCTGACATTTCTGACGCCCTAAAAAAGGGCAAAGAGGTTGTTGACATTCAGGTTGAGAATGCTTTGCTTAAACGGGCTTTAGGCTATGAGTTTACAGAAGTTACCAAAGAACGAGTTTATAATGATACAACTAAAAAGTTTGAATTCAAGGTTACTAAGAAAGTAGTCAAGGAAGTACAGCCGGACACGACAGCCCAAATCTTTTGGCTGAAGAATAGGAAGCCTGCTGATTGGCGCGATAAAAAGGATGTTGAGTTATCCGGTCAAGTAAAAAATAATTTTAGTGATTTGACAGATGAGGAGATTGAACAGCGCATCAAAAAGCTAAAAACAAAGCTTGGGATTGATGCCAGTGACTAAATATGAAGAACTGCTTATTTTGGAAGAAATTCAAAGGGCCGAAATGGAACAACAGATCAGGGCTGCTAGGAAGCAGTTCTTTTCTTATTGTGCTTTGAAAGCTCCTGATTTTTATAAGCCAAATAGAAAATATCTTAAACATTTATGCAATGAGTTCCAAAGCTTCTATGAAAGTGACGATGAAGTTTTAATTGTAAATGAACCTCCCCGGCATGGTAAGTCCAGAACAGCAGGTCTTTTTGTCGAATGGGTATATGGTAAGGATAAAACAGAAAAAATCATGACCGGTAGTTATAATGAAACACTGTCAACCATGTTTTCCAAAAATGTTCGTAACAGCATTCAGGAAGTCAAAGCTGATGAATTTAAGCCGGTTTATTCTGATGTATTCCCAGATGTCAAAATTGCTGTTGGTGATGGAGCTATGAATTTATGGTCGCTTGAGGGCGGCTATAATAGTTATCTTGCTACTTCTCCAAATGGTACGGCTACAGGATTTGGTTGTACAATTTTAATTATAGATGATTTGATAAAAAGTGCTGAAGAAGCTTATAACGAGGATATTAAAAATAAGCATTGGGATTGGTTTACTAATACAATGCTTCAGCGGCTTGAAGAGGGCGGCAAGATCATCATTATTATGACTCGTTGGGCAAGTGATGATCTTGCCGGTAGAGCTTTGGCACACTATCAGGAACAGGGTGCCAAAATCCGTCACGTGTGCATGAAAGCTCTGCAGGATGATGGGACAATGTTGTGTGATGAAGTATTATCCCGTAAATCTTATAATGCTAAAGTTAAAGCTATGGGTGCTGATATTGCTTCAGCCAACTATCAGCAGGAACCTATTGATATTAAGGGTAGGTTATATACTTCCTTTAAAACCTATGAGCATATTCCCGTTGATGCTAACGGCAATCCCTTATTTACCGCAATCAAAAACTATACGGATACAGCCGATACCGGTAATGATTACCTTTGCAGTATCAATTATGGTGAATTTGATGGTGCAGCATTTGTGCTGAATGTGCTATATACTAAGGCACCTATGGAAGTCACAGAACCGGCAACTGCTAAAATGCTGTATGACGATAAAGTGAATGTGGCTGACATTGAATCAAATAACGGTGGCCGTGGGTTTGGCCGTGCTGTAGAGCGGGAACTTAGGACTCGTTATCATAGCAACCATACGCAGATTAACACATTTTATCAATCGAAAAATAAAAAATCCCGGATTATTTCTAATTCAACATGGGTTATGCAGCATGTTTATTACCCGGTCAATTGGCGTGATCGGTGGCCTGAATACCATGACTCTATGATTAAGTATCAAAAGGAAGGTAAAAACAAGCATGATGATGCCCAGGACGCAACAACGGGCATAGCTGAAAAATGCGGCCAGGGTTGCAGAATGGGATTTGATTAAATAGAGGTGATTCTTGTGAAAGTTAATATATTAGGTACTGACTATATCATTATTGAGCAATCGGATGATGATAACCCAAAGTTAGATAATGCCAACGGACTTTGCGAGATATGGAGCAAAAAAATAATTATAAATAGTGAAATTTTGAAACCTTATAAGATGTTGGCAGAGCAACCGGAAAAATTTAAGAATAAAGTGTTACGGCATGAAATCGTTCATGCTTTTTTTGCTGAAAGTGGCTTATTGGATTATTGCAGCGACCAAACTCTAGTAGATCATTTATCAGTTCAGTTACCAAAAATGTTTAAAGTTATGCAGCAGGCAGAATGCTTGGATTAAAGGCAGGTGATAGTTTTGTTATGGACAGATCAAACCGGACAGATTAACCAACTTATTAAAATCGGCGCGGGCAGCCGTATGAGCGATTTAAAATTCGTTGAACTGGAATTAATTAAATTTCAAAGTTCCCTGTTGCGCCGGGATATGATAACCGGTGAGCGATATTACCGAGGAGACCATGATATCTTACATCGCCGCCGTATGGTTATTGGTGAAAAGGGTGAGCTTGAGGAAGTAAAAAACCTACCCAATAATAAATTAGTTGATAACCAATATGGTAAGCTGGTTGATCAGAAAGTTAATTACCTATTGGCTAAACCTGTAAGTTTTGAAAGTGAAGCCGATGGATATAGTAAGCTGCTACAAATAGTTTTCAACAAAGGATTCTTACGGACATTAAAAAATGTTGGTGAGGATGCTTTGAACGGTGGTATTGCTTGGTTACATCCTTATTACAATGATGATGGCGAGCTTGTTTTTAAAAAGTTTCCTGGTTATGAGGTTTTGCCTTTTTGGGCCGATGCTGAACATACAGTTTTAGACTTTGCTGTCCGGGTGTATCAGATAGAAGCTTACGAGGGAACTACGGAAACTATCATTACCAAAGTTGAAATCTATGACAAACAGGGCATACACCGATATGAGTTAAAGGGGTTTAACTTAGTTCCCGATGTTGAAAACCCATCTAGTACTCACATGGTAATTGAAGATGATCAAGGCAATACAACAGGGTACAATTGGGACAAAGTTCCTCTTGTAGCCTTTAAGTTTAACAATAAGGAAATACCGCTTATCAAGCGGGTAAAATCATTACAGGATGCCATTAACACCATTCTGAGCGACTTTGAAAACAACATGCAGGAAGATGCCAGGAATACAATCCTGGTTCTACAAAACTACGATGGTACTAACCTTGGTGAATTCCGTAAAAACCTTTCTCAATATGGGGTTGTTAAGGTTAAAACGGTTGACGGCGTTGGCGGCGATTTAAAAACCCTTGAAATTACGGTTAATGCCGAAAACTATAAAATTATTTTTGAACTATTGAAAAAAGCCTTGATTGAAAACGGGCGCGGTTTTGATGCCAAAGACGATCGTATGGGCAACAATCCGAACCAAATGAATATCCAAAGCATGTACTCTGACATTGACCTGGATGCAAACGGCATGGAAACAGAGTTTCAGGCAGCATTTGAACAGTTACTTTGGTTCGTCAACATGCACTTTGTTAACACTGGACAGGGTGACTATAGCGGCCAGCCGGTCAATGTTATTTTTAATCGGGATATTCTTATTAATGAATCTGAATCAATCGAAAACTGCGCTAAGTCAACAGGTATCCTATCTAACGAAACTATTGTTAGTCAACATCCTTGGACTACTGACGTAAAAACAGAAATGAAGCGCATAGCCGATGAAAAAGCACAGCAACAGTCTGAAATAGATCAGTATAAGACTATGTTTGGCGGCACTGGTGATGGTAATGAGGAATAGGGATTATTGGCGCAAGCGGTTTGAGCTTTTAGAGGAAGCACAGCTTAAAAAGGGTTTGGATTATTACAATGATTTGGAACGTGAATATAAAAAAGCGTCTGAAACGATTGAACAGCAAATTACGGCATGGTATAACCGCTTTGCTAAAAATAATCAAATTTCCTTTGCCGAAGCGAAGCAGCTTTTGAATTCCTCTGAACTGGACGAATTGCGCTGGACGGTTCAGGAGTATATCAAATACGGTAAGCAAAACGCCGTTAACGGCCAATGGATAAAACAACTTGAAAACGCTTCGGCTAAGGTGCATATTTCACGGTTGGAAGCTTTAAAGCTTCAAATGCAACAGCAGGTGGAAGTCTTATACGGCAATCAACTTGATGGCCTGGACAAGACCATGCGGAACATTTATTCTGAAGGTTATTATCATTCAGCCTATGAAATACAGCGCGGGTTTAACGTCGGGTATGATCTTCATAGGTTTAACAATCAGCAGTTATCAGCCGTAATCAGTAAACCCTGGACACCGGACGGCAAGAATTTTTCGGATCGGATCTGGCAAAGTAAAGATCAGTTAATCAATACTCTGCACACCGAATTAACACAGTCCATCATCCGGGGGGATGCACCGGATAAAGCCATTAAGACCATAGCGCAAAAATTCAATACTTCTAAAAATAATGCAGGCAGATTAGTTATAACCGAGTCTGCTTTTTTTGCGTCCGCTTCACAACGGGATTGTTTCAGTGATTTAGATGTTGAGAGGTATGAAATTGTTGCTACGTTGGATAGTCATACATCCCCATTGTGTCAGTCCCTGGACGGCAAAATCTTTGAAATGAAAGATTATAAGGTTGGACTGACTGCCCCGCCGTTTCATTGCTGGTGTAGAACCGTTACGGTTCCCTATTTTGATGATAATACCGGCTTCAGAGCGGCCAGGAATGCTGAAGGTAAGATTTACTATGTACCGGATAGCATGAAATATCCTGAATGGAAAAAATCTTTTGTTGACGGTGAATCAAAAGCTGGATTGAAAGAAATGGCTAAAGCTGATATATTGAAGGTAGACTTTATACCGGCCAAAAGCATTAGGGAAGCCGAGCAGTACGCCGTTGATAACTTAGGCTTTAGTAATGTTAGCTATAAGGATATTGATGTTGATGTGGCGAATGGGGTTAATGAATCAATTGGAGAATTTTACGAAGAATATCCAGTACTAAATGGTTTTATTCAAAACTTGGAAACCAATGGGCGTATTAAAGCCACGGCCAGCGCGGGAATGAATGTAATAGAGGGTAAGATATTACCTAAATTAATGTTGTCAAAGCGTGATTTGAGTGATTTAACCGGTGTAAGAACGTTAATTGATAAAGCTGTTAGTAACCAGTGGTGGACACCTAAAGACGGTGCTGCCGGGATTATTAAGCATGAGTTAGGTCATATGCTTGAATATGTAACTACAATGAAAAAATATGGTGTTGACCTTGGCACAACAGATGTAAGTTTAATCAATTCCGCATTTAGAGCTATCAAGAATGGCGAATTATCTTCAAAAATAAAGTCTGAAGCCTTGAAGAATCTGAAACTTGTCAATAATAAAGACACTATAACTGAAAACTTAAGCGGTTATGGTTTTACTTCTTCGTTAGAGTTTTTGGCCGAAGCTGTTTCAGAACATAACCCCCGTCCATTGGCACAAGAGGTAGTTAAACTATTAAAAGAAGAAATGGAGAGGATTTTTAATGGTTCATCCACCTAATGAAATCTTGCATTTGCTCTACTATGATGAAAAAAATAAAGAAATGGCTATCCGAGAAGATGCCACAGAGGAAGAGAAGCGTATTTTTAAACAGTTTCTTCAGGATGTTGAAAACGGCAGTCTTTCTGATGTGGAAATTAATATTAATCCATAATATGAGTTGGTTTAAGCACCTATATGTTAATGTGTAGGTGCTTTTTATATGCCCAAAAATAAAAGGAGGAATTCAAAATGATTGAAAAGGTATTTGAGTATTTGGCGAAAGGACTTACTGTTTTTGCCAGCATCGTTACTATGGTTGAGTGTACCGGCGAGGCCGGAGAAACCAAGAAAGAGATTGCCAAGGCCGATATTAAAAAGGCACTAACTGAATTGCAGGCAGAAGGGAAAGTTCCTGCTTGGTTGGTGTCAATCCTGACAAACGATTTTGTTCTAGGTCTAGTGATTGACACCATTGTTGGTTATGCCAATGAACAAAAGTGGTTTGAAAAATCGTATGAAATCTTAAAGGGCGCTGAGTAATCAGACCCTTACTTTATGTGAAAGGTTGGTTCAAATGACAAAAGAACAATTGATTGCGTTAGGTCTGGATGAAGCAACGGCAACAAAAATTGCTGCTGCTAGTGCCGAAGAATTGAAAGGTTATGTTATCAAATCCGAACATGAAAAGGTAACTACGGCCAATACGCAGCTTGAAACCGACATTAAAACTCGTGATAAGCAGCTTGAGGAACTGAAAAAAGTGGATGCTGCCGGTATGCAGAAAAAAATTGAAGAATTGCAGGAAACCAATAAAACCACAACGGCTGAATTTGAAGCAAAAATTAAGCAAATACAGATTGATTCCGCTGTTACTACAGCGTTAACCGGGGCCAAGGCCAAAAATCTAAAAGCTGTACGGGCTTTGCTGGATTTGGATAAAGCAGAATTAGACGGCGAAACCGTTAAAGGCTTGGCAGAGCAGATTAAAAAGCTTCAGGATGGTGAAGATACCAAATTCTTATTTGATTCCGCTACTCCCACTAAGTTCAAAGGCGTTAAACCACCCGATGGTACTGATAAAAAATATCCTACCGATAAAAAACCTAGTGAAATGACCTATACTGAACTGTGCGTCTACATGGAAGCAAATCCCGGCGCGGAAATTTAATAAAAAGAGAGGCATGAAAATATGGCAGGAAAATTTAATTCGAAAACATTTAATGCAGAGGCATTCGGCAAGTATACCAGCCGTATTCCACAAACAAAGAAAAATGAATTGGTGAAATCAAGAGCTTTAAAAGGAAACAGCGATATTCGAAACGCCTTCAGTTCTCAAACCGGTACGGCTTATGCTACGTTGCCGATGTATGGGATAATTGATGGTGATGCCTTGAATTATGATGGTGTAACTGATATTACAGCAACTAGTACTACTACTTTTGAGCGCGGTGTTGTAGTTGTCGGTAGGGCTAAGGGTTGGATGGAAAGCGATTTTGCCGAAGACATCACCGGTGGAGCCGGTTTTATGGACAATGTTGCCGTTCAGGTTGCACGCTACTGGGATGGTGTTGACCAAGATACTTTGATTAGTATTTTAAAAGGTATTTTTAGTATGACTGGTACAAATAACCTGAAATTTGTTAACGGGCATACGTATGATATCAGTTCGAAAGCCAATGACGCTGCTTTTGTCGGTGCTGCTACATTAAATAGTGCCATTCAACAGGCCAGCGGAGATAATAAGGAATTATTTAAAATTGTTATTATGCATTCTGTAGTAGCAACAAACCTGGAAAATCTGAAACTGCTGGCCTATATGAAGCAAACGGACGCTAATGGGATTGAACGCGAGTTAGGTTTAGCTACTTGGAACGGCAGAGTAGTATTGATTGACGATTCCATGCCAACTGAAGATGTTGCCGCTAATGGTGAAACACCTGCTTATACCAAATACACTACCTATGTACTTGGTGAAGGTGCCTTTGATTATGAAAACATCGGTGCGCATGTTCCTTATGAAATGAGCCGTGACCCGAAAACTAATGGCGGTCAAGATACTTTATATAGCCGTCAACGTAAATGCTTTGCACCGTATGGCATTAGCTATACCAAATCAAGTCAGGCAACTTTATCCCCGACAAATGCAGAATTGGAAAACGGCACAAACTGGACTTTAGTAAATGACGGCGGTACTGGTGCTGCCCGGAAGTATATTGATCATAAAGCCATTCCTATTGCCCGAATTATTTCGAGAGGGTAAGGTGATTGTTGATGAAATGGTTTGATGCTCTCTTAGGTGTTCTGGGTTTGGTAAAAAAGGCTGACGAAGTAAAGAAAACTAAAGATTCTACTGAAAAAATTGTTGGTGCAGTTGAAATTATTCAAGAAGCAGACCAATTGCGCAAAGACCTTAAAAAGTAGGTGCTACTATATTGGATGATGTTTCTCAACGTCTACAATCTTTTGGCTATACCCCTACTGACGCAGATAGTTGGATGCTTAGTTTTTGTATCAGCAAAGTAGAAAGTCATATTAAAAATAACTGCAATGTGGCCGAAGTACCGGAAGGACTTCGGTCTGTTGCTGTTGATATGGCTTGTGGTGAATTTCTGTTTGGTAAAAAACAAAGCGGTCAAGCTGTAGGCATTGATTTTGAGGCAGTAGTAAAGTCAATTGCTGAGGGGGATACAACTATCACCTTTGATTCTAAAAACAGCGCAGAAGCCAAATATGACGCATTAATCACTTACCTGATGCATAGGGAAATGGACTTTTCCGCTTATAGGTGCATCAAATGGTAAATCTGGTTAGAAAAGCAATTGAAAGTATGTATGCCGGGGTGTGTACCGTTTATGAATATCAGTCAACCAAAGACCCTGTTACCAAAATATCTGAGCAGCAGGAAGTAGCTGTTTTAACAGATCAACCCTGCCGGTTATCATTTAAAACAATTACTGGTACTTCTTCGGCTGATGGTGCGGCGGCTGTTGCGCAGGAAGTTAAATTGTTCATTGCGCCTGAACTTACTATTAAACCGGGAAGCAAAATCACGGTTACGCAAAATAATGTAACTGCTGATTATGAAAGTAGCGGCAAGCCTGCTGTTTATACTCACCATCAGGAAATCATTCTGGAATTGTTTAAAGGGTGGGCGTAATGGCCAAGTGGGGTACATGTGATTTTAAGCAACTTCAACAGCTTCAGAAAAAATTAGATAAACTACAACAAATTGACATGGATAAGTTCTGCCAGGATTGCGCCAAAGAGCTTGCCGCCCGTTTATTAGCCAAGGTCATAAAACGTACACCGGTAGGCCAATATGAGGAAGCCGGTAAAAATGGCGGTACTTTAAGGCGCGGGTGGACGGCTACTACTGAAGCAGAAGCGGCAAGTGGCCGGGGGAATGGTAAAAATGGCGTGGAATACGCTAAATCCTTAACAATAACCAAAATTGGCAATGTCTATCAAATTGAAATTATTAACCCGGTACATTACGCCAGTTATGTAGAGTTTGGACACCGGACAAGAAACCATAAAGGTTGGGTAAATGGCCGGTTTATGCTGACTATTTCCGAACAGGAACTTGATGACCAAGCCCCGGCTATTTTGGAGAAAAAATTATTAAAATACCTGGGGGAAGCGTTTAATGCTGAATAAGGTTATGGATGGTATTGCTCAAAAATTAGATCAGGTATTTGGCGAAGGGTATGAAATCTATATTGACGAGATTAAACAGGGTTTAAAAGTACCCTGTTTTCTTATTCTTTGTTTAACTAGCAGACAAGAGCAGGAAATAGATATCACCTATAATCGCGAATTACCGTTTGATGTTCACTATTTCCCGCAGGCTAAAAAAATAACCCGCGAAGTCAATAGTACTGTCGATGCTTTGAACATCGGCTTAGAGTACATCCAAATTGAGGACGGGTTACTACGGGGAACCGATATGAAGCATGAAGTCATTGATGGAGTGCTTCATTTTTTTGTGAATTATGACCTGCGGATTCGCAAGGTTATTGAGCCTGATGAATACATGGAAACTTTAACAATCACAGAAAGGGTGAAAACAAGTGGCAACTAAAGTAACTGAATCACCGGCAGCAACCAGTTTTACCAAACAGCAGATTATATCAGCTAAACGATATGCCGAACGGCGCGACTTGCTGAATGTACTGTTGGCTGATGATGGTTCCTATACCCATGATCAAGTTGAAAAACTGATGGATGAATTTATGAAGAAAGGAGTGAAGTAGCTTGGCACTTGGCGGCGGTACATTCCTAGTACAGAATAAAGTACTTCCTGGTTCATATATTAACTTTGTTTCTCTTGCCAGGGCTTCCGCAACCCTTTCAGATAGGGGCTATGGTGCTTTAGCCTTAGAATTGGATTGGGGGCCTGACGGAGAAGTATTCACAGTTGAAAATAGTGATTTTGAAAAAGAATCACAAGCTATTTTCGGCTATGACTATACCAGCGATAAGTTAAAAGGTTTAAGGGATTTGTTCAAAAATCTTAAAACCGGTTATTTTTTCAAAATTAATAATGGTGCTGTAAAAGCGGCCAATGAATTTGCCACGGCCAAATATGGCGGTATTAGAGGTAATGATATCAAGATTGTTATTGCCGTTAATATTGACGATGAAAGTAAATTTGACGTATCTACCCTGTTGGATAACACGGTTATTGACTTGCAAACCGTAGCCGTTGCTGCCGATTTGATTGCTAATGATTATGTGATTTTTAAATCAGATGCGACACTGGCAGCAACGGCAGGAATACCGCTCACAGGCGGTACAAATGGGGTAACTATTACTGGTGCACAATACCAGATGTTTCTTGATAAAATCGAAGCGTTTAAGTTCAATACCCTTGGTTGTTTATCTACTGAGAAAACAATCAAAGACCTGTATATTCAGTTTACTAAGCGGATGCGGGATGAAGTTGGTGCAAAGTTTCAAACTGTCATTCATGGGTATGAAGGTGCTGACTATGAAGGGATAATTGCTATTAAAAATAATACCCTTGATGATGGGTGGCCGGTATCTTCGGCTGTATATTTCTTGCTTGGTGCTGAAGCTGGTTGTGCTGTAAACCGTTCTGTCACGAATAAGACTTATGACGGCGATTTTACTATTGACGTGGATTATAAGCAGAGCGCGCTTGAAAATGCTATGAAAACCGGTCAACTTATGTTTCACAAGGTTGGTGAGGAAGTTCATGTTTTGGATGATATCAATAGTTTTACCAGTGTAACTGTTGACAAGAACATTGACTTTAACAGCAATCAAACTATGCGGGTGCTTGATCAGATCGGCAATGATGTTGCCGTGCTGTTTAATACTCAATACCTGGGCAAAGTGCAAAATAACAATGCCGGTAGAATTTCCTTTTGGAAAGACCTTGTTTTTTATCATCAGGAATTGGAAGGAATACAAGCCATTGAGGACTTTGTACCTGATGATGTGGTCGTTGAAAAGGGCAATGACAAAAAATCAGTAGTGGTTACGAATCCGGTAACACCGGTTAACTGTATGACTAAGCTCTATATGACAGTTATAGTAAAGTAAGGGGTGAGAGCACATGCCAAATGTGATGTTAGCCAAAGACGCTGTAAGCGCGAAACTGGCCGAATGCTTTGTGACAATTGAAGGTAATCGTTACAAGTTAATGCAGGGTAAAAAGTTTGAAGCTAAATTTGATAAAGAAAAAAAGAAAGTTTCTATTCTTGGTCAAACTGGCCAGGGGAATAAAACAACCAGTTGGAGCGGCACAGGTAGTATGACAATCTACCAAAACACACCGATTTTTAATGATTTAATGCTGAAATTCAAAAATACCGGTGAAGATATCTATTTTGATATCCAAATCAGTAATGAAGACCCCACCTCTGCTGCCGGACGGCAAACTATGGTTTTCAAAGGTTGCAACATTGACGGCGGGGTATTGGCAAGCTTTGACGCAGATGGGGATTTTCTGGAACAGGACGTTGATTTTACTTATGAGGACTTCGAGAGTCCAGAGCGGTTTCGAATCCTTGATGGTATGATGTAATGGAGGCTGAAATAATACTGCTAGAACGGATAGTTTTTGTTCTAGCAGTATTTTTAATTATTAACAGAAATGGAGAGATTGACTTTATGAGTAATTTATCCGCATTCCTCGCTCAAAATGTAGTGCGAGAGGAAAACGTTAAATATGTTGCATCAAAGCGGTTTGTTGATGAAGGTAAGCCGGTTGATTGGGAATTGCAATCCGTAACCAGTGAAGAAGATGAACAAATTCGTAAGTCATGCACCCATAAAGTACCGATTCCTGGCAAGTATGGTCAGTTCACACGAGAAACTGATTATGAAAAATATCTTGGTTTATTAGCCGCCAAGTGTATTGTCTATCCAAACTTGAACGCCGCTGAACTGCAAGATTCTTATGGCGTTATGGGGGCTGACGCAGTATTGAAAAAGATGCTCAAACCCGGCGAGTATCAAGACCTCCTGAAAAAGATTCAGGAGATTAACGGATTCGACATTGACATGAATGCGTTAGTTGAAGAAGCAAAAAACTAATAAATGAAGGCGATAGTGACGCAAATATTGCTCACTATTGCCTTCATAAGTTCCATAAATGGCCGCATGAGTATTTAGCTTTAGACCGGCGAGAAAGAGCCTTTGTTATAGCCTCTATTCAGGTCAAGGTTAAAGACGATAAAGAAAAAGAAAAGGAAACTGAGCGAAAAGCTAAACAAAAATAACCTTCTTATGGTATAATTTGGGTGAATATATCATAGAAAGGGAAATATTATATGAGTTTCTTTAGCCGAATATTTGATATAGAAAGCAAGGTTGTCAAAGAGAATAAGGATGATTTTGAAATACAGACTATATATGATGAAATATTAAGGCGAAGTTTTTTACGCAAAGGAATAGAAAATAATTTTGTAACTAATGATGATGAAAATGTATTTTTTAAAACCCTTATCATGAAGTTAAAAGAAAGTAATTTAAATCCTTATAATCTTTACTTTGAGCTTATGTCAAATAAAGCATTTAATGTGTCATACAATGGGTATCCCATTGGAAAAATAAAACTTCGTGGTAAAAAAACTTATATGCAGCTTTTAAAAGGATTCTATGACAATAAAGGCATTAAAAATAAAAATGTAGAAGAATATATCATAAATATTTCAAGTTGGATTAAACATATAAATTTTTGTAGAAAAGATTAAAATATATCTGCTATTTTTTGATAATGCTTAGAGAGGGTGGTGTTTTAATTTGAAATTTAAAGTTATTGCTGGTGTAGATAAAGAATTTAAACTAAAATCCAATAAAAAAGATGGCCTTTATCTCGAACGTTCTGCTGGTTTTTTACAATCGCAGAAATTAGTTCTTACCGGCAATGTTGCCGCATTCGAACAATTAACAGAAGAAAGCAAGAGTAGTTTTCTAAAAAAGGCTGGATGGGGAACAATTGGTGGTATAGCATTTGGTCCCGTCGGAATTGCTGCAGGATTATGGCTTACTGGAAAAGGTAAAGAAATTAGTGTAGCATGCGAATTAAAGACCGGAGAAAAATTTGTTGCCAGTGTCGACAACGATACATATAAAGAATTATTAGCATTATCCTACTGTTAATAATTTATTATTTCTACCGCTCATTAAGAGCGGTTTTTTATATTTAAATAGAGGTGATATTATTGGCAACAATTCGAACAGCTATTCAATTACAAGATGGTATGAGTACAGTTATCCGTTCTATGAATACAGCATTGAATATCTGTATTAACTCTTTTGAATCCATGCAGAATGCTTCTAATCGTGCTGTAAATACTGCTGCTTTTACAACAGCCAGAAATGAACTTGCTAAAGCCTCTATTGCTATGGATAATGTTGAAAAAAATATTCAAGAAGCAACCGCCGCTCAACAACGATTTAATAATACGATACAAAATACCCATGGTTCAGTTGATGGATTAGCAGATAAATTCAAATCTTTGGTTGGTATTATTGCTACTGCAACAGGTGCTAAACAAACTGTTAATTTGTCTGATACCGCTGCCCAAACAACTGCAAGACTTGATTTAATGAATGATAAGCTTCAGACAACACCAGAATTACAAGAAAAAATATTTCAAAGCGCTGAACGTGCTAGGGGACTTTATCAATCTACTGCTGATGCGGTATCCAAATTAGGTATGCAGGCGGCGCAATCTTTCAAAAGCAATGATGAATTGATTGCTTTTGCCGAACAGCTTAATAAAACCTTTGTTATTGCGGGTACATCAACTATCGGCGTGGAAAGTGCAATGTTGCAGTTAACACAATCAATGGCTGCTGGTAAACTTCAAGGAGAAGAATTAAATGCTGTTTTAGATAATGCACAACCTATTGTCGCTAATATTCAGCAATATTTGCAGGATGTACACGGTATGCCTAAATCAGTGACTGATAATATAAAACAGTTGGCTTCTGATGGAGTTATTACGGCAGAAATTATTAAAAATGCAATGTTTTATACGGCAGATGAAACTAACCGTAAATTTGCAACTATGCCTAAAACATTTACTCAGATATGGAATTCTATACGAAATAATGGATTAAAAGCATTCCAACCGGTTTTGAGTATGATTAATGATATCGCTAATAGTGTTGGCATGACAACATTGGTAAACGTTACTATTGGCGGTTTAAATATTTTAGGTGCTATAGCTACTAGCACCTTTAGCACGGTAACTAATTCTATTACATGGGGGATGCAAGCGGCTTCATCTATATTGCAATTTTTTGGTAATATAATGTTGAGCATAATGCCGGTCGCAATTGGTATGCTTGCTGGTTATGGGGCGTATTGGTTAGTAGCTAACGCTAACATGATGATTAATAACGGAATAGCTGCAGCGGTAGCGGCTAGGACATGGGTGGTTACTACTGCACAAACCGCTTGGATGATTGTAACAGGAAAGTTAACTGCCGCTCAAAGATTGTTAAACTTAACAATCGCTTTTAACCCTATTGGTTTACTTATAGGGCTTATTGTAGGAGCCATAGCAATCTTTGCAGCGTGGCAAATAAAGACTTATGGTTTGCGTAATACCTTTGCTGATGTTTTTGGTTTTATTGTCGATACAGTACAGACTGCAGTAAATTTTATAGTGGCTTCTATAAATAAGGTAATTCGGTCGTTCAATGCTATTGGTGGTTTTGTCGGTAAGGTAATGGGGTTTGAGTATTCAGCAATTGGTGAAATTGCTTATAAGGCTGATTTTTCCGGTATAAAATCGGCAGGTCAAAATTTTATTAAAAACTTCTCTATGGACTCTTTATTTAAGGCACCGGATATTCCGATAGGAGGACCAGGTTCAGGTAATTTTATTCCAGATGCCGCTGCCAATATCGCCAATACCGCAGACAACACAGGTAAAATGAAAGATTCTCTTGATATTAGTACCGAGGACTTAAAATACCTTCGTGACATTGCGGAACAAGAAGTTATTAACCGGTTTACTACCGCTGAAATTAATGTGACTATGAGCAATCAAAATAATATCAGCAGTAATATGGACTTAGATGGTGTTGTTACTTATATGAAAGATGCATTAGTAGAAACTGTGCAGACTGCAGCAGAGAAGGTGCATAAGGATTGAGCTATTATTTTTTCATGGATAAAACACAATTACCGGTTCCACCGCCCAAAATGCAGTTGAAAATTAATAATAAAAACAAGACTGTCAATTTGATTAATGATGGTGAGGTTAATATCTTAAAAACTCCCGGATTAACAGAGGTTAGTTTTGAAGTTTTGCTACCTAATTCCCAATATCCATTTGTAAGTTATTTTATGGGTTTTTTTAAACCTGAATATTTCTTAAACACATTTGACAAACTTAAATCCACTCAAACATCGTTTCAGTTCATTGTTTGTCGATTGGGAGCAAGTTTATTTGATTTTATGTTCGATACAAATTTAAAAGTATCATTAGAAGACTATGAAGTAATTGAAGATGCAAGCAATGGCCGGGATGTGATGGTATCAATTCGGCTGAAACAATACAAACCATACGCCACAAAAGTATTAAACGTCAAAGAAGATAAAGACGGGAAAAAAACCGCCACTGTTGATAAAAAACGGGAGGCTAAAAAAGAAATTGCCAATAAATATAAAGTCATAGCAGGTCAAACTTTACTTGAAATATGCAGAAAACAATTAGGCGATAGTTCCCATTTACAAGAAATTATTGCCTTGAATAATATAGTCAATCCAAATAAATTAGAACCAGGGCAGGTGATTAAATTTGTCAAGTAAAGTTCAAATTATAATTCAAAACGGAGATAAAGTTTATGAACCTGTTATTAGGGAGGGTATTGCCTGGGAAACTGAGCGCAAAGGCGTTCCCGGTAAATTAACATTTAAAGTTTTGATTGATAGTGTTCTAAATTTTACAGAAGGTAATCTTGTCAAAATGACTGTGAATGGAACAAATACATTTTGTGGATTTGTATTTACCAAAAAGCGCGATAAAGACGGAATTATACAAGTTACTGCTTATGACCAATTGCGATATTTAAAAAACAAGGATTGTTATATTTACCCATCAGCAATGACGGCGGCAGAGTTGGTTAAAGTCCTTGCCGCCAAGTATCGCTTACAAGTTGGTGAAATTGAAGATACTGAATATATTATTGAAAAAAGAGTGGAGGATAATACCACTCTTTTTGATATTATTCAAACGGCTTTAGGCTTAACCTTGCAAAATAAAAAAAAGCTCTATGTTCTTTATGATGATTTTGGCAAACTTACTCTTAAAAACATTGAAAATCTAAAACTTGATTTGCTTATAGATGCTGAAACTGCTGAAGACTTCGATTATATATCAAGCATTGATTCCAATACCTACAATAAAATTAAGCTGTTCTATGACAATAAAGATACTGGAGAGCGTGAACTTTATGAAACTCAAAGCGGTGAAAATATCAACCGTTGGGGCGTTCTCCAATATTGTGACAGCATTCAGGAAAAAACTAACGGTCAAGCTAAAGCCGATGCATTATTAGGTTTGTATAATAAGAAAACACGCAGTTTAACTATTGATAATGCCTTTGGTGATATCCGGGTTAGGGCTGGAACATCTATTTCTGTACAGCTTGATTTGGGAGATATTAAGGTAAATAACTATATGCTGGTAGAACGAGCCAAGCATATTTTTACCAACAATCAACATGTGATGAATCTTAGTTTAAGGGGGCGTGATATATTTGAATGAGTTAGTACAGGTTCTTAAACAAATAGCCGTCGAAGCGAACGAAGCCGGTAAGCCTACAGGCATTACTTACGGGACAGTTTTAAATATTGAACCGCTTGAAATTCAAATTGAACAGCGTTTAACTTTACCTGAAGAATTTTTTAAACTTACCAAAGCCGTAACAGACCACTATGTTGATATGACTGTTAGCCATGTAACGGAAAACAGAGCAGGCGGCAGCGGTGATTCCAGTTATGCCAGCCATAACCATGATTATCAGGGCAGAAAGAAATTTCTTGTTCATAACGCTTTACAAGTTGGTGAGGAAGTTATTTTATTGCAGGTTCAGGGAGGACAAAGGTATATAGTGCTTGACCGTGTGTTTGATCATCATGTATCTGGTGAGTGGTCATGATACCTAACAATGATGATTTAACCGTTGATTTTGAGATACAAGAGCAGCCGTCTAAAACTTATAAAATGAATTTTGATGATGAAACCATTGTTAAAACAACTGACGATATTGAAGCGATTAAGCAAGCAGTATATAAAATCCTCAACACTGAACGATATCATTATGTTATATACTCTTGGAATTACGGCATTGAATTAGCGGATTTATTCGGAATGCCGTTACCATATGTATACCCGGAACTTAAACGCCGCATTACAGAGGCGTTAACCTGGGATGATCGTATTACTGATGTTACCGATTTTTCTTTCACTCATAAACGTGGGGAAGTGTCGGCAACATTTACAGTTCATAGCTTGGCCGGTGACTTTGAAGCGGAAAAGGCGGTGAAAATAACTTAACATGTATGAAAGCATGACATACGAAATAATTTTGCAAAGAATGCTTGCTAGAGTGCCGGACACCCTAGACAAACGGGAAGGTTCAGTTATTTATGATGCCCTTTCCCCGGCAGCATTAGAATTGGCTTTAATGTACATTGAATTGGATGTAAATTTGAAGTTAGGTTTTGCCGATACTTCTAACGGGAATTATTTGGCAATGAGGACAACAGAAATGGGGATTGATCGGAATGCTGCCGTTTACGCTTTGCGTAAAGGCTTTTTTTATGCTGCAAATAACGTGCCTATGGATGTTGATATTGGAGCTAGGTTTACTATTGACACTCTGAATTACATTGTGGTTGAAAAAATCACTACGGGGCAATTTAAGTTGCAATGTGAAACGGCAGGCGAGATTGGGAATATTCCTTTCGGAAACATGGTTCCGGTTGAACATATTGACAGCTTGGTTAAGGCTGAACTGGCTGATATTATCACTCCCGGCGAGGATGAAGAAACAGACGATTCCCTGCGGGACCGCTATCATTTCCGGGTACGCCAGCCGATTACCAGCGGCAACATCTACCATTACAAGGAATGGGCGCGAGAAGTGGCTGGAGTTGGGGATGCAAAGGTATTTCCCTTATGGAATGGCAATGGCACAGTTAAAGTTGCGATTGCTGATTCGGATATGAAACCAGCTATACCTGCCCTAGTGACAACGGTCGCTGAATATATTGAAACTGTTCACCCGATTGGAGCTACCGTCACTGTGGTATCAGCTACCGGTAAACCATTAGTCATTGCTGCCAAAGTAATATTAGCTGCCGGTTATAGCCTGCAATCGGTATATGATAGCTTTTATACCGCCGTTCAATCCTATCTGAAAGACATTGCTTTTGACAGTACGTATGTCAGTTATGCCCGAATTGGTACATTACTGCTTAGTGTCGCAGGTGTGGACGATTACAGCGATTTAACAATAAACGGAGTAGCGGGGAACATTACCCTGGCCGGGGAAGAAATCCCTGTATTGGGCAGTATCGACTTGGAGGTGTAACATGAGTTATCCAAATGAAATAGACCACTTTCCCGCCAAGCTGAATAAGAAAACAGACGGCAGTATATATGTTGTGGAGGAAGAACTTCCGATAACCGCAGGTAAATATGAAGGATTACTTGCGCATGATAACATTACCAATTCTACAATCCGGGTGTTTACTGGGCCGAAGCTAACCGGGGAAGAGATCACCAACTATATTATCTCTATGCCGAGTGAAACTCCTTGGCGGCGGTCCATTAAGGTATTTGCTGACACTCCGATTGTCTACGTAACTTACGAAACGCCAGGGGACACGGTAGAGGCGAATGACGTAAATGCGCTTCAGGACTCCATGACGGCCACACAAACGGAAATGGAGCGGTATAAAGCTGCAAATGATGCGGCTGTTGAGCAGATTGACAACCGTTTAACCAACCATACCGCTGACAAAAACAACCCTCATCAAGTCACTGTTATTCAGATCGGTGCTGAAACACCAGCAGGGGCGCAAGCCAAAGCAGACGATGCCAAAAATATAGCAATTAATACAGCCGCTACTGATGCGAGTACAAAAGCTAATGCCGTTCAGACAAACCTTAATACTCATGGCGCTAACTTGACTGATGCCCATGATGTGGCTAATCGGTTGCAGACTTTACGAACAGCATTAATTAATTATGTAGATCAAGGTATTGCCGCTATTATTAACGGTGCTCCTGAAATGTTAGACACACTTTATGAACTTAGTAATGCTTTGGGTAATGACCCTAATTTTTCGGCAACTATAACTAATCTTATTGGGCAGAAATTAGCATCTTCTGAAGTAGTTACTACTGGTGAGGCTAATAAAATTTTGCGCCTGGATGCCAATGCAAACTTCCCCGCAACAGTAATTGCCCAAACCGCAAACTACCGTTTTGTAACGGATACGGAAAAGGTAGTTTGGGACGCAAAATCTTCTCTTTCTTTGGGTGAGACTTTAACAACTGCATACAGGGGAGATCGGGGAAAAACTGCCTATGATCATAGTCAAACTACTCATGCGGCGATTATTGATATTGCGACACAAGCAGAAGCGGAAGCAGGTTCAAGTAACGTCAAATATATGACACCGCTTCGAGTTAAACAGGCTATTGCAGCGAATCCTTTCGCTTCAGCGCTTACCTGGGCGCAACTCAAGGGGGTGTAACGGTTGGCATACGGAAATCAATTATATGCCGCATATATCTATGGTGATTTAGGAGCAGATGCCGAAACGCCGGAATATGACATACCGAATCTTATGAAGTATTTACCCTGGTACTATCAGGATTCACGGGAAATGACCTGCTTACAAGGGGCAGTTGCTGAAGATATCGGGGCCTTACGGAATTACGCCATACCGGATTTGCTTAAACAATTCTTCATTAATACCGCCACCTGGGGGCTAGATTATTGGGAGAAGGAATTTGGTATTGTCAGTAACAGGAGTAATTCCTACGTTCGCCGCAGAGAGATTATCTTAGCCAAGAAGCGCGGTTCAGGTACTTCAACCAAGGAACGTATAAAAAATGTTGCCGAAGCTTTCAGCGGCGGTGAAGTGGATGTTATCGAATATAACGAAGAATACCGGTTTGAAGTCAAGTTTATAGGTGTTTTGGGAATCCCGCCAAATATGGCGGGATTTTTAGCTATGCTGAATGAAATCAAACCAGCGCATTTAGGGTACAGCATCAGCTATACCTATACCGTTTGGGGCATGCTGAAACCGCTTATTTGGAGTGAAGCTAAGACCCGAACATGGAGCCAAATTAGAACTTACGGAGGTTGAGAGAATGCAACAAACACAAAATTTAGGATTAAATAAACCAGAATATCCTGATGTTGTTGACATTGAAGATTTAAATGAAAACATGGATATCATTGACGGCAAATTAGGCACAACTGGGCATAATCATAATGGTACTGCTGGAAATGGGCCAAAAATTAGTGGTGCTAATATCGTCGCACCGCGCACTGATCAGACACAGGATATAGGCACTGCTAAAGAATTGCGCTGGCAAAACTATGGTAACAATCACACTATTGTTGATGCCAGTGCAGGGGCTTATCCTGGGGGAAATGCCAATGCACAAAGTGCATGGACACCTTCGTGTCCTACTTTAATTGGCTATAATGGAGTTAACACCTACGGTGTACGTGTAGACAGCGCAAGGGTAGCGGATACCGCCAGTGCTGTTCAGTGGTCAGGAATAAGCGGCATACCAAGTACATTTGCACCAAACAATCATACCCACGATGATAGGTATTATACGGAAACGGAAATTTCGAATTTATTAGCGGCAAAAGCACCGCTTACATCTCCGGCATTTACTAATACGCCTACAGCACCAACGGCAGCAGCAGGAACAAACTCTACACAGATTGCTACTACTGCATTTGTGAAGACGGCTGTTTCCGGTGCTGCTTCGATTGTTGCATCGGGGACAGGTGAAAATTATTATTGGCGCAAGTGGTCTAATGGAGATATGGAAATATGGGGGACAATTACTGGTACCTTGGGATCTATGGGAACCCATACTTCAGGAGTAACGATAACTTTCCCTGTACAATTTCAGACAGCTTGTAAAAATGTTATAATTAGCCAGCCCGACTGGAAAGGGGAAAATGCATATATATGGCGTGTCTTAAAGAACAGCAAGAGTATTGCAGGCTTTAGCGTGGCAGAAGATAGGTGGGATAATAAAGGGGCAGGAAATCCAGCATCAGCGGATTATTATGCCTTTGGTAATTAGCTATAGCAAGCAGTTACTCTATTAATCTAAATTATCTTCTGTAAATAAAAACATGCCTGATCACCATCATGTTTTAGGTTTAGTTCTTGCGCCTTCGAACGATATTGACAAATTTCATCTTGTGAAAACTTTGATTTTTTGAGCTTATTTAAAGGAATTCCTTTTATATACCCCTCGCTACCTATAAATTGGAATTCAGACGAATCCCAAACGATATCCTTTATGACCAACTTTGCCTTTTTAGCAAGTAGTTCCATACTTTTAACAGTGTGTAAAAATAAATGCCGAGGCGCATCTAATTGTACCCAATTAATATTATAATGCCGCCATGCATAGCTTGACGCGATAGGTATGCGAATAAGCACATAGCCATTAGGAGGTAGAAGATCGTATACTTTATTTAAAATTTGATAGGGGTTTAACATATGTTCAAACGAGTGATGTAACATAATTAAGTCAAATTGAACATTGTTTAAGTCAAATATCTCTGATTTGTAAATTTTAACTTTATCTTCATAAACGATATCACGTTCAATGTTAGGGTCTACTCCTGTTAAATTCATGAATCCAGCGTCTAGCATAAGGCGCAATCGGTTTCCTATACCGCAGCCAACATCAAGTACCCCTGAGGAAAGATCAATATGTGTTTTTTCAGCCCATGTTAAATAATTTGGCTTATCTTTCCCTAAACACAACAATTTACCGATTAGTGTGGGGTGATTAAGAAAATGTAATGTTTTCTTGTGTAATTTATATCTTTTCCATAAGGTTCTTTGTTTGGCGGGTATGAGAGAAATATAGTCTTTGGGGTAGTATTTTGAAAAGTCGGCAGGAATGTTAATTAATTGTACGCAGCCACAATTCCCACATTCTAAGTAGGTGAATTCATCCATCAATCCTAATTGCATTTCTTTAGCGGTATGAAAGGAGTTGTTTTCTATATTGCCGCAAATTTGACAAGACTGTATCAATAAAAGCACATCCATTCAAATATTAATTAAATATTAATTAAATTATAACATATAAATTTCAAATAAATACACACATTGGTAATAGATTCCGGGGGATGACTGACCATGCCGCTGACAGCGGTTATTTTTAATTTTATGGGGGGAGTGAGGGCATTGGAGCCAACACAAGTCATATCAATAATACCGTATATCATACAAAACCCGAACTTAATCGGGTTTATTTTATTTGTTATATGTTTTTTGCCACTGTTGGCCTATGTTGTCCGCAAAGCCGATAAGCAGGCTGATCGGCAGCAGGATTTTTTCAATCGTTCAATGGATGATGCCAAAATCCGTGAAGAACGACTAGGAGATTTAGTCAATAATACGCTGACCAAACAGACTGAAGCCCTTAATAACATCAATAACACCATGATTTGCATGAATCAAAATCTTACTGACGTTAAGGGCCGTGTCGAAACATTGGAAGATCATATTGGAATTGAAAGGAGTTTATCATAATGAGAGAAACTATTAACGGTGGTCATTGTCCAGGGTTAGATTCCGGGGCAGTAGGTGCTACCGGACTACAGGAAGCAGTTGCTGCACGTGACGTAATGCAGCGTGTGAGCAGTTATCTTAGAGTTATCGGCCATGAAGTGTTGGAAGTCCAAGAAAACGAACTATACCAAATTACTGATGCATCTAATCAATTTGGTGCTGATTTGTTTGTCAGTATCCATTGTAATGCTGCTAGTAGTTCAGCAGCGCAAGGAACTGAAACCTATTGTTATTCCCTTGGTGGTCAGGGTGAGAAGTTGGCAAGGTGCATCCAAAATCAAATTGTTAACAGCCTGGGTACTGTTGACCGGGGAGTTAAAACTGCTAATTTTTATGTTCTGAGAAATACTGACTGTCCTGCCGTATTGGTTGAAATGGCATTCATCAGTAATCCAGATGATGAAAAATTACTTGCTGATGCCGGTAAACGTGACGAGTTTGCCAGAGCCATAGCCAGAGGTATTACGGATTATTTACAGTAAATATTTAAGCCCGGATAGCGGTATTAATCGCTATCCGGGCTTATTTTTTATTTACTGTATAACGACTTCGACACTACCAGGATAATTCCAGATTGTGAGCAAATGCTGAGTTATTTCGTCTTTGACGGAGTACAAAACGGCATTATCAATGGGCTTAAATTTATTTTTTAAGAGTAACTGATTACTAAATTCTAAAAACTGTTGGGACGATGCAATATTTCGTTCTATATCGTTTTCTGGTTTTATAGTAATAGAGTCCTGGTAGCGTACATATTTAATAATCATTTTTTACACCTCCACATCATCAGGCATGTATTCTAACAAGTCTCCTACCGAGCATTTAAACAGCTTACAGAGAGCGTCTAATGTACCAAAATTGATAGCTTTTACCTTATCGTGATATAGGAATGCCACAGTATTCCGAGCAAGGCCGGTCTTATCACATACATCCTGAATGTTCATTTTGTTCATGCCCATGTATGTAGATAAATTACATTTTATCGCCATGATTATCCCTCCTGACAATATAATAACAGAACAAACCGAAACAATCAATATCTTAATTATTTTAGTTAGAAGTATATTGACAATGCAGTTAAGGTTTGCTATATTATAGTTAATAGGTTAATCATTTTAGTTACATGATTAAATTTTAGGAGGCGGTAAGGATGACAAAAACCGAAAAGCAACTACTGATTGAGAAGCTAGGGGAATACGCATTTACCTATGGTTATTACCTTGAAATGTATAAACATGAGAACAACAAAGAAGACGGAGACTGTTTAGCTGAAGCTGCAAAAGTTATGCACCTAGTACAAGAAGTTTTAGATTGCGTAGGTATTGATTATGAGGCTTCGAGAGCGACGGCGATTGAAACCGGTATACAAAGGTATGTTGAAAACCATCCCATTCGTGTGGGTGCTTATGTTAAAACGCCTAGATTCTGTACTGTGCAACTAAAAGAAGTTTTTACAGATAAGCACGCTGCAAATGAGGCTGGATATGTTGAGCCTACGCATTACGAGAACGAGCAATGGGATATATTGGGTAAGCACACAGGTATAAACAGGATGGTATTCGCAGCTGTGAAGAAAAAGAACTAGCTGCTAGGCCCAGCCCCGTGAAAGCCGGGGCCTCCCTTCTGGGAGCGGCGCTCAAAGCTAAAATTAGGAGGGCTGTAAAAATGAAACAACCTACCACCCGTAAGAAGTACAGAGGATGGCTTATCGTTTCCAAGTAGGTCGAAGGACACGAAATGTTTTACTGCTACACACCGGATGAGTTAGAATATCCTGCGAACCTCAGGAGCTACGAGTGGGAAGCCTGTAGCCTGCAAGAGGCTAGGGACTTTATTGATAGCTATAAAGCAGATTGACGGCCTAGCCGGGGTCATGCCAGCAGGTAGAAAAATAAAAGGAGTGTTGATTATGATACTAAATGCTTGTGTAAAAAACCATAAAATGGTAGACGAGAATATCTGTAAAAACTGCAAAGACGAAAATTGTCGTCACGCAGGAGAGCCAACCACTAAGGAGAGGCTGGATATATACACTTATGGCACAGCTGAATACTGGAATGGGGAAAAAGACGAATCCAATTAAACCCGCCTGACGATGGCCTGCAGGGTACAGGCCGAAATACCTCCTAACGGGGGTATAGCGGGAACCCGCTTCGAGGGATGTATGCATATATCCCCTTTACATAGATTTGTTCTTTGAAAAAATAAAACCCCGGAAAACCGGGGAATATTACTATTAATCCTTATCTCTAGGTATTGTATAAGAAAACAAAATGTTTTGCGTGTAGATTGACAACCTTCGCCTCCACCA
>NZ_FNAM01000017.1 GCF_900101845.1 Sporomusa acidovorans
AAAGTCCTTTTTAATCCCTGCCTTTTTTCATGAACATGCCCTGAGTTACCTGATAGCTATATAGTATCCAATACCGATTTACAAGCAGACAGAAGAAAATCTTATGCTAGCTTTTAAGAATTTTCTCGGCTATTTCATGAAAAATTGGTGCAGCGACATTACTTCCGGACATTCCTTCCTCAACAAAAACCACAATAACATATTGGGGATGATCGAGTGGGGTGTAACCGGCAAACCAGGCATGGTTTATCCCTTTTCCAATGGTATTCGTACGGCCGGTTTCAGCTGAACCGGTCTTACCCGCTGAGCCAAATTCCTTCACATAGGCGGCCTGGCCAGTTCCATATTGGGTAACAGCTGTCATCATTTTTTTCAATTTTTCGGCTGTTTGTCTGCCAATTATTCGTTTACCAGGCTGTGACTGGAAATTCTTTATAACTGCTCCGTCGGAATTTGTGAAGCTTCTGACGATATAGGGTTCGACTTTAATACCGTCATTTACAATCGTGGCCACTGTCTGGGCAATCTGCAACGGTGTTGCTTCACAAAAGCCTTGACCAATAGCTAAATTAGCCAGATCACCCGGGTACAACAGATCAGCTTCTGGCAAGTTTCCCCCACTTTCACCTAAAAAGCCAAGACTGGTCTTGGAACCATAACCAAACTTTGCAGCCATAGAGATAAGCTTTTCGGCCCCTAATTTTAAAGCTACTTCAATAAATATAGGGTTACTGGAATGCGCCAAAGCATCTGTAATAGTAAGATACCCTTTTGCACCTTTTTCATAATCCCAGCCTTGAAATCTGACATTATTGACATCAATATAGCCAGGATCGTAAAATACATCGTCCATTTTCACCATTTTGTTTTCAAGGGCAGCGGCAGCTACAACCAGCTTAAAAACCGAACCAGGCTGATAGGCGGAAATAGCCCGATTTAACAAAGGTGCACTACTTTGCCCAAAATAATTGCTGAGATTATTTGCGTCGAAACCCGGCCTCGACGCCATGGCGAGGATTTCTCCGGTAGTAGGCCGCATCACAATTACCGCCCCTTTAACAATACTCAGGTCCATGGATTCTTCGACTTTTTGCTGAATGTTTTTGTCAATTGTTAAAACTACATTATTTTCTCTATTGCCAATGTCCAATTTCAACCGTTTATAGCCTAACCCGGGAATAATCTGCTGGCCTGCATCTACAATGGCAGCAACATATTCCGCTTGATTACCGCGCAAAAATTCGTCATACATCCCTTCAATTCCGCTTACCCCTTTATTATCGGCGGAATTAATATAGCCTATAATATGGGATGCCAATAATCCCTGACCATAACGAACTTTCTCTGCGATTGCCACAATCCCGGGAATTTGCATGGCATTTATTTTTTGAGCAGCTTCACTGCTGATGCCTTTAACCAACCTAAAAGGATATTCATTGGTATGAAGGCTATCAACAACATCCTCCAACTGCTCACTAGATAAATCCAAAATATTTTTTAGCTTAACTAGTTGTTGTGTTGTCGTTTTTGGGAGTTGTCCGGGAAATACTACCACGCTGTACTGCTTAGCGGTATTGGTCAACGGTTGGTAATTGCGATCCAATATTTCGCCCCGTGCAACCTCTATCGGCAGTTCCTGAACACGAATATTCAGGCCTTCCAGTGCCAGTTGCCGTCCGTGAATAACTTGAAGATAAAACAGCTTTGCACCTAACAAGCTTGACATGATCAAAAAAAATAAAACCAGCCGATAAATGCGTATACTGGAATAAGCCATACCAACACCTTCTATAAGCTAGATAGGTATAGTATGGCTTATACAGGCAAACAGTTATTCAGTCAGCTAACGCTTACATGCTGGATTTCTATGGGGAGATGTGCCAATATTTCACGGACTTCGCTTATCGTATCCGGTGTCGTACGGATGATCAATAATCCTTTGTTGCGATCAAGAGTACTCACCACTCCTAAGTATTCGTATCCTTCCATAATTCGATTTACGTAATTAACGTATCTAGGCTCAACCTGGATATAGATTGGTTTATCATTCGTGGTATTCATGCTCTTTCCCGCCTTATTTCAGGCCGCCTAAGCATAGCATAAGGCACAACCGGTCTCGCCACCGGCATTGTCACAATTTGCTGCGGATGCGGCGCTACCTGAATAGAATTCCCCTCTGCATCAAACATTTGGGTTATTGTTTGCACGAAATTTTCAGCACCAGGCTGCATAATTTCAATTGTTTCGCCAACTTTCATATTATTGCGCTGTTCCACTACCGCCATCCCGGTCTCTGCATGATACTTCCTAACAAGTCCGATAAAATCGTGGGTTTGCATATAACTGGATGATGCATAGATTTGGTCTTGCGCAGTTGTTTTGTTAAAATAAAAACCTGTTGTATACTCCCGATGCGATACCTTTTGCAATTCGTCAAGCCATTTTTGTTGGTCGTCCGCAGATACTGATGAACGCGCATAACTGTCAATCGCTTCCCGATAAGCTTTAACAACGGTAGCAACATAATGAACACTTTTCATCCGGCCTTCAATTTTGAAACTGCTCAGTCCACTAGCAATCAGTTCTGGTAAATGGTTGATGAGACATAAATCCTTAGAATTAAATATGTAGGTGCCCCGCTCGTCTTCCTGTACCGGCAGGTAAACGCCAGGACGGCTTTCTTCCATGACATGGTATTTCCAGCGGCATGGCTGCGCGCATTCTCCCCGATTGGAATCACGACCTGTTAGATAATTGCTGATCAGACATCTGCCCGAATAAGACATGCACATAGCTCCGTGAACAAAAGCTTCAAGCTCAATCTCAACCTTTTGGCGAATCAGTTTTATATCAGCCAAAGATATTTCCCGTGCCAGCACTACCCGCGACGCACCCAATTCCTGCCAAAACCGGACGGCAGACCAATTGGTGTTATTTGCTTGTGTGCTAATATGAATAGGCAAATTGGGAGTTATTTGGCGGGCAATGCGAAATATGCCAGGGTCAGATACAATGATTGCGTCGGCACCAATTTTAGCAACATATTTTAAATAATCGGGCAAATTAATCAAATCATTATTGTGGGGGAAAATATTAATTGTAATATAGGCCTTCTTGCCAAGACTATGAGCAAAGCGAATTCCCTGTTCAAGTTCAGCCTCATCAAAATTGTCACTAAACGCCCGTAAGCCAAACGCTTTCCCCCCCATATACACGGCATCGGCACCATAAATAAGCGCCATTTTAAGTTTTTCCAAATTTCCGGCAGGAGCTAAAAGCTCTGGTTTAATTTTCATAAATTTGTCTCTCCCCGGTAGCGCGATACGGCCATTCCATCGCCAATATGATATACCTTCGTTTTAAAACGCGGGTCACAAGTAACAAAATCAAGGTATGCCTTTAGGCGTTTAACAATTGTCCTAAACCTTCTCGGAGCCTCATTATTTAATATCCAGCCGCGAAATAACACATTATCAGCGATAATAACGGCTCCTGGTGACAGTTTGTCCATAACCTTCCGCAAATAATCCAAATATTGACCCTTGGCGGCATCGATGAATACTAAATCGTATTTGCCGCCTACTGCTGGTACAACTTCACCGGCATTGCCAGTAATTATTTCTATTTGCTCTAAAACCCCTGCTTTTGTTAAAAAGTGCTTAGCCATGACTATTCGCTCTTCATCCTGCTCAATGGTTACAACTTTGCCTCCCGGTGCTAGGTTTGCAGCCAGCAATAACGTCGAATAACCAATTGCCGTCCCTATTTCCAAAACTAATTTAGGGTTTGCCTCAGCAGTTATTTTCGTGAATAATTGAGCGCTTTCCCGGTTGATAATCGGTACATTATATTTCTCGGCATAAGCTTCCATTTCCGTCAAAACAGCATTAAGCCTGTCCATTATATCTGCACCTGGTTAATCGCAGCCAAATGTTCTTCATAGGTTCTGCTAAAATGATGCCGGCCCTGCTTATCAGCCACAAAATACAAATAATCTGTTTTATCAGCGGTAAGAACGGCTTTAATTGCGTCCATACCGGGATTGGCAATAGGTCCTGGCGGCAGCCCGGTAGACTGATACGTGTTATAAGGAGAGGCAATTTGAGTATCCTGAATGGTTAGTTCAGGTTTAGGATAACCAATAATATACTGAATGGTCGCACAGGACTGCAAAGGCATATCCTGCTTTAGGCGATTGGCAAAAACCCCAGCAATGATCGGCTGCTCGTCTTTTAATTTAGCTTCTTTTTCAATAAGTGAAGCCAAAATAATGGCATCCCGGATAGAAAGTCCTCTTCTGGCAGCTTCTTGCCGAATTTCCGGGGTTAATTTGGCATCAAATTGTTTTACCATCATGGTAAGGATTTCTTCTTCAGTAGCACCTTTGACCACACGATAAGTATCAGGAAAGATAAATCCCTCCGCACTGTATTTCGTATTAGGGTTAGGTGCCATATAAAGAAATGGCGCATAACTTTTAGCTAAGGTTTTAAACCTATCAGGATTGGCCAGTTTTTTTTCTGCCAATAAATCTGCAATTTGATCAACCGTATAGCCTTCGGGAATAGTAATTTGCTGATAAGCGGTTTGGCCCTGAGTCATCATCGTAAGTATTTGCCTTACTGACATGGACGGACTCAAAGAGTATTCCCCTGCTTGCAGTGAATTTTCAAGGCCCTGTAGTTTGGCCGCAAATCGAAACACAAAAGGATTTTTTATGAGATGTTGTCTTTCCAATTCTTCGGCAATAACCTTTGCCGAAGTGCCTGCTTTAATATTTACAATCACTGGCTCCCCCGTCCTGCTAACAGGCTGAGTAAGCGTCCAGCCAATAATCGCGCTAAAACTGAGAATACTAGCAGCGGCTATGCCAATTATCATTTTTTTTGAGATTAAAACGTTCAGGATTACCATTCACTATCCCCCTTTCAAGTTAAGCTGGCAAATACTATTATAATTCTGTTTGACCAAAAAAAGAAGCCGGATCGGCTTCTTTTTACTCTTCCTCGTCTTCAAAAACTAATTCTTCATAAGCTTTACGGACTTCTTCAAACTCTTCGTCAGTTGGATCTACGTAAATTTCTTCGCCATCTTCATCCACGTCGATACGGGCAATAAACACATCGGTTTCGTCATTGCAACCGCAGTCGCAACTGTCGTCACCGCATTCACAACCTTCATCATCAACGTCGATTGGTACTAATATAGCGAAACGTTTGTCACCAACAGGAACAATCATATCTTCGCGATAATAGTATTCGTTACCTTCTTCATCCGTCATGACTACTACCGGCTCATCAAAATCCATAGCCTCGTCTTTTTCATTCTCAGACATTTCTTCACCTCTTTTTACACATACGCAATGTAATTGTATCTTAGAAAACATATCCTGTCAAGGAAACCTATAGAAGGAAAATTACCCTCGCGGTAAGCTATCAAGATATCCCTGTAAAATGAATACAGCTGCCATTTTGTCAATAACTTGACGTCGTTTGGCTCGGCTAACATCAGCGGCAATTAACGATTTCTGTGCTGCGACGGTAGACAATCGCTCATCCCAAAATGCAGTGTCAATATTGGGAATAGCTTTGACCAGGGCCTTAGCAAATTCCTTTACAAGCTCGCCTCTTGGCCCAATGGTGCCATTCATATTTTTGGGTAACCCAATGATGACAAGCCCGACTTGATACTGATCAATAAGCTCGCTGAGCCGTTTGAAATCTCTAGTCGGCGATGTCCTGCGAATTACCTCAACCCCTTGTGCTGTTAACTTCAGTTCATCACAAACCGCTACTCCAATGGTTTTGTCCCCAACATCAAGTGCTAGTATACGCATTTATCCTCCAAATTATTACATTTTATTTAAAATTAGAATATGCAGCATTTAATTAAAATTGACCCCCCGCGTCAACTGGCAACCGAATAACGGTAGCGTTCTCGGCCAAAGGCCGGGTTGACTGCAAAGGGCCAATCTAAGTCGTAAGTCCTCCAAACTAGTCTCGATACAAATACATTACCTGTTTGTCCAAGTCTACAGCAATTCATTTATTTGTCTTTTAGATAGGCCCGTACCAACTCCTCAATAATTTCATCGCGTTCCAATTTGCGAATCAGTCCACGGGCATTATTATAGCTGGTTATATATGTCGGATCACCGGATAAAAGGTATCCGACCAACTGATTGATTGGGTTATAGCCTTTTTCATTTAATGCTTGATAAACAGTTGTCAAAATTACTTCTGCCGCATTGGTATCGTCGTTATTTACCTTAAACATCATTGTTTCCTGCGATATATTGGTCATGAAGCCTCCTCCTCCCTTATATTATCTACAAAGTATAGATCTATCTATTCTACTTATCGCTATGATTTTCCTGTTAGTTTTTTAAATTTTTACAGGCAGGCCACAAGCCTGCCTGTAAATCCGCTATTTTATTTGAGACTTAATTGTTTGCTCAGCCGTTTTAAGGGCTTCGTCAACTTTTTCCGGTTGTTTGCCGCCAGCTTGCGCCATATCCGGTCGGCCGCCACCGCCGCCACCGGCTACTTTCGCTGTTTCCTTTATAACTTGACCGGCGTGAATGCCTCTGGCAACACAGTCAGCAGTAGCCATAGCGATAAAATTAACCTTCTCACCACTAACGGCCCCAAGAACCACTACTCCGGATTGCAGACGATCACGAATCATATCACCGGTTGCCCGCAAATTCTCCATATCAGCAGCAACTACTTGCCCAACTACAACTTGAACACCATTTATTGTCTTCGCAGCGGCTAAGAGATCCTGCACTTCATTTTTTGCCAGTTTTGTATGTAAGGCGCCAATTTCTTTTTCAAGTTCGCGTACGCGATCGTTAAGCGTATCGATTCGCGCAACAATTTCTTCAGGACGAGTCTTTAACGCAGCGGCAGCTTCTTTAAGCAGTTCATTTTGCGACTTCAGATATTCGTGCGCCCCATACCCCGTAACCGCCTCAATTCGCCGCAAACCGGCCCCGATACCGGCCTCGCTGACGATTTTGAATAAACCTATTTCGGCTGTTGAACTAACATGTGTACCGCCGCAAAGTTCTTTGCTAAAATCGCCAACAATGACTACCCGCACCCGTTCACCGTATTTTTCTCCAAAGAGAGCCATGGCTCCCATTTCTTTAGCAACCTCTTGCGTTGTCTCGATGATCGCTAAATTGGTATTACTTAAAATTACCTCATTGACAATTCGTTCAACTTCAGTTAACTGTTCAGTCGTAACCGGTGCAAAATGTGTAAAGTCAAATCGTAGCCTGCTGCTGTCAACAGAAGAACCTGCCTGATTGACATGTTCACCCAAAACCTGCTTTAAAGCAGCTTGAAGTAAATGGGTAGCTGTATGATTGCGGGCAATATGGCGGCGTCTGGTTACATCAACAAACAATTTTGCCGGATCACCAGTTTTAAGCGATCCCTCCGTAATGTGCCCCATGTGATAGATAGTTCCATCTGGTAATTTCCGTGTATTAGTAACTTCAAATTTACCAAGCCCACTGGTAATTGTGCCGGTATCGCCAACCTGGCCGCCACCTTCTGCATGGAATGGGGTAACATCCAAAATTACTGCAATTTCCTCGCCGTCAAAGGCTTCCGGCACAACTTTTCCGTCTTTTAAAATTAAAACTACTTTCGCACTTTCTGCATCCGGATTAGCGTGTAAGGATTCTGTCACCAAACCGGATAGGTCAGGGATAACTACCCGCTCTTCGCTATCCTGGCGAGCGGCACGGGCCCGTTCACGCTGCTCGGCCATAGCCTGGTCAAATCCCTGTTTATCTAAAGACATAGTATGCTCATTTAAAATTTCTTCTGTAAGTTCCCAGGGAAAACCAAACGTATCATATAGTTTAAAAGCCATTGCCCCGTCAAATACTTTTTTACCTGCTTGCGCCAGTTCCTGGACATGCTTATTCAATAATTCTATTCCTTGCGCCAAAGTGGCGTGAAAACGTTCTTCCTCCAACTGAATAACTTTCTTTATGTAGACTTTTTTATCATTAATATCCGGATACGCCTCGGCCAAAATATTGGCGGCAATATCCACAATTTCCGTTAAAAATGGTTTTTCAATTCCCAGCAAGCGGCCATGTCTGACCGCCCGGCGAAGAATTCTCCGCAAAACATAGCCGCGCCCTTCATTAGAAGGTAGTACACCATCGCCAATCATTACGGTCATACTCCGGCCATGATCGGCAATCACCTTGAGAGAAACATCAATCTTGTCTGACTGTCCATAAGTAACCCTGGCCAATTTTGCGGTATATTCAATAATCGGATACAATAAATCGGTTTCAAAATTAGAGCGCTTATTTTGCAACACAGAGGCAATTCTTTCAAGCCCGGCACCGGTATCAATATTTTTCTTGGCAAGTGGAGTATAGTTTCCAGCTTCGTCCCTATCAAACTGAGTAAATACCAGATTCCATATTTCCAGATATCGATCACAGTCACAGCCAACCATGCAATCCGGTTTGCCGCAGCCTCTCTCTTCACCTAGATCAATATGAATTTCGGAACAAGGCCCGCAAGGTCCGGGGCCAATTTCCCAGAAGTTTTCCTCCATCCGGATAATTCGCTCAGCCGGTATCTTAATCAGATTGTGCCAAATGTCAAAAGCTTCATCATCACTTGTATGAATGGTAATCCAGAGTTTATCCTTAGGCAATTCCAGATACTCTGTTAAAAATTCCCATGCCCAGGAAATCGCTTCTTTTTTAAAATAATCGCCAAATGAGAAATTGCCTAACATTTCAAAAAAAGTATGATGGCGCGCCGTCCGGCCAACATTTTCAATATCCCCTGTACGAACACATTTTTGGCTTGTTGAAATCCGCGGATGTGGCGGCTTCATTTTGCCGGTAAAAAAAGGTTTAAATGGTGCCATGCCTGCGCCAATAAGCAGTAAGGTCGGATCATTTTCAGGAATAAGCGAAGAACTTGGCTGAATTAAATGATCTTTACTCGCAAAAAAATCCAGAAACATTTTTCTAAGTTCGTTTCCGGTCAATTGTTTCAAACTAATCAGCTCCAATGTACTAAAATTAATCCATTATTCTGGTGGAATTATACTACAATTTAAGATTTAGTGTCAATATTTGGTGCAGGAATCGCTAAACCAATAACTTAATACTATGCTTTACCAGGACTTTTCCTACCGCCGCTATAGGCACACCCACCAACATGCCAATAATACCGAATAATTCGCCGCCGGCAAACAAAAAAAAGATGACGGTAAGCGGATGAAGTCCGACATTCTCCCCTAAAATCTTCGGGCTGATAATACTCCCTTCGAGCTGATGAATGACAAAAAACAGCACAGCCACTTTCATAGCCAGCAGAGGAGATTCCAATAAAGCCAGAGTTATCGCCGGCGTCGCGCCGATAAATGCGCCAAAATACGGAATAACATCAAGCAAGCCGGCAGCAATACCAATCAGCAGGGCAAACGGAACTTTAAAATAATAAAGTCCGGAACTGACCAAAATCCCAACAATAACGGCAATTGTTATTTGGCCCCGAATAACTCCGTTCAGCACTTTATCAATATCTTTGAGCGCCAATGCAAATTCCTGCCGCCAACGTCCCGGAACAAATAATTGAAATTTATCTTTTATTTCGCGCCAGTCATGTAAAAAGTAAAAAGCCAATATGGGAGTAATGGCAATTCCTATAAAGTGGCTAATTAATCCCATTATACCATTTGCTAACTCGCGGGCAAATAGCTGCCCTTCTCTTTGGATTGATAATATTGTGTCATCAATAGCTACTCGCATGGAGTAAGGCAAAGACGAATTTTGATAATGGCTCTGAATAAGATAAAATAACTCCTCGCTTTTTTGCAAAATATGCGGCAGTTCTCCGGCAAAGCTTTCCAAATCACGAAGGATTATCGGGACAAGGCGGGCTCCACCGAAAAGAAGGATGCTAAATAAAGCAACATACAACAGGATAATCGCCAGCCCTCTGGACAAGCCTTTTCCCTCAAGATAGCATACGGCCGGGTTAAGCAAATAGGCAAGAAGCAGGGCAATAATAAATGGATATAATCCACTGCGGACAAGCCAGAAGAAATACATAACTGCCAATAGCGCCAGAAAAAGGATGCATATTCTAACATGCTTTTTGGTAAGCTGCATAGATTCCTCCTTTTGTCAATAAAAAAAGGAAGACCGCACAGGCCTCCCTATTACCGGACACTAACCCAGCCTTTTCATTAACCGCTTTCGCGCCCGGCGTGCGCCTCGCATTAAATCGCGGGTAGTGTCCGTAATCGTGTCAGCACTACATTCAAACAGTGGTTTTTTCTGTGGCTTTTTCGTCATGGGACCTATGATGGCGCCAACTGCTGTTCCTAGAATTCCACCAAAGACTAGTCCTTGCCAAAACTTACTGCGCATCATATCACCCCTTTTGTACCTCTAAATTAACAGTACTCTGTGCCGTATCGTTATATAGAGTTAACGTACCGTCAGCCTCGACATTAAAAATCTTTAAATCCTGATCCCGTACTACAAACTCTACACAACAATCCCAACAGTAGTACTGGCCGGCACCGACTTTGCCTATCCCCCGCTTTCCGCATACAGGACAAGTTGTCATAAACTACACCTCACACCTCTTTGGATTCAGGTATAAGAAGACTGGTCATAGTATCAGGAACAATTAGCCTCTCCTGACCAACAACTTGAGCTTGCGGCAATGGCATAAGTTTACGGCCGTACAATAAATCAATAATTAGGCCGTCAGAAAGTTCATATGCCTTTATCTCTCCTGTAGCATCGTCAAATAGAGCGTCAACCAATATGCCTAAACACAACCCGGTATCTGTATAAATTTGCTTATCCAGCAAGTTACAAAGATAATAAACAGTCCCCGGCATCCTTGCCGGTGTTAACTCCTGTACGGCATAAGCGGTGCGAAGCATAATAGCATCTTTACCAACCCTGCACACATCTTTAAACATAACGCCTTGATTGTTGGTAAACAAATTAGCGTCCACAAGAACAATACCACGGACAACAGCCTGTTCCAAGTCAAGAATTACTTCTTTTACCTCGCCAATCTGAGTGCCGGTCTCTGTGACAAGTACCGGCAGGCCTAACAAATTACGCAATTTTTCCATACAGTAAGGCCTCCAGAACAGATTGTACTATTAGTATGACCATTATCGAGACTGTTTATAGCAACATTTGCTCTGTAACGCTTTTTGCATACCCAATTTACTTGACCGTTTTTGTTATAATTCCACCACCAACAACAATATCATCGTGATAAAATACTACAGACTGACCAGGGGTAATCGCTCGCTGCGGAGCAACGAACTTTACATGCACTTGTCCATTTTCGAGAGGAAACAGCATAGCCTGAGCGGGAGATGCATTATAGCGAATCTTAGCCTCAACAGCCAGCGATTGATCCAATGCATCTATGCTAATAAAATTGAGGTCACCGGCAATCAGTTCGGAAGCAAACACATCCTGGTCGGAGCCAACGACCACCTCATTACGCTTGGCATCAAGCGCAACTACGTATAAAGGGTTGCCTACCGCTAAGCCAAGACCTTTGCGTTGGCCAACCGTATATAACTGCACCCCTTGGTGTTTGCCAAGAATATTGCCGGCAAGATCTACTATATTTCCCGGCTTCAACGATTCAGGAATACGCTTTTTTAAATAGGCCTTATAGTCGTCATTGGGTACAAAGCAAATTTCCTGGCTGTCAGGCTTGTCCGCAACCGATAACCCCAGTTCTCTGGCCATCTTTCTGGTTTCTGTCTTGGCAAATCGGCCAAGAGGCATTAAAAAATGCCTGAGCGTATATTGATTCAGGTGATATAAAGCATAAGACTGGTCTTTGGTAAGATCTATGCCTTTCCGCAAAATGTAGCGCTTACGGCTGTCATCATACATGATTTGGGCATAGTGGCCGGTAGCTACATATTGTGCACCTAACGCCAGCGCTTTAGATAATAAGCCTTCAAACTTTACATAGCGGTTACAGGCAATACAAGGGTTAGGCGTCCTGCCTGCTGAATATTCCGTTATAAAATAATTGACCACTGTATCTTGAAACATATCTCTAAAATTAAGTACATAATAGGGAATTCCCAGTTTGTTCGCAACTCTGCGGGCATCGTCAACAGCAGACAGCGAGCAACATCCCCTGCTATCAGGATCTCTATTTTCCTGATCTTTTTCCCATATTTGCATGGTAGCGCCAATTACGTCATAGCCTTGATGAACAAGAAGGGCGGCAGTTAACGAACTGTCCACCCCTCCGCTCATGGCCACAACCACTCTGGGCTTATCAGCCATTTATGAATCACTTTCCTTTTTTAGCAATGTAGTCTTTAATTGCTTCGTGCAGTGCGTCAGCCGCCAGATTGGAACAGTGCATCTTGGCCGGTGGCAAACCGCCTAAGGCTTCAGCGACAGCCTGATTGGAAATCTCCAAGGCTTCGTCCAGTCTTTTGCCCTTAACCATTTCAGTCACCATACTGCTTGTTGCAATAGCGGCCCCACAGCCAAAGGTTTTAAACTTTACGTCTTTTATAATATCATCTTCTACTTGCAGATAAATTCTCATAATATCGCCACACTTGGAGTTACCGACTTCGCCAATACCGTTGGCGTCTTTTATCTCTCCTACATTACGAGGATTGGAGAAATGATCCATAACTTTTTCATTATACATAGTTATTCTCTCCTCTAAGTTAAATTAAATAATAGATCATCAATGATGATGGCAACTGGAGCAAGGGTTAGAAGGTTTTAGTTGCGCAGCGCTGCCATATAAGGGGGACATACTACGCAGTTTTTCCACAATTTCGGGTACAATGCCTAAGAAATAATCTACTTCTTCTTCTGTGTTTCCCCGTCCAAGTGTTACCCGTAAAGAACCATGCGCAACCTCATGCGGCAACCCCATAGCTAACAGTACGTGAGACGGGTCCAGGGAACCTGATGTACAGGCAGAACCACTTGACGCAGCAATTCCCTTCATATCAAGATTTAGCAGTAACGATTCTCCTTCGATATAGAGAAAGCTGAAATTTACGTTACCAGGCATTCTTGATTCCGGATGACCGTTAAGTTTAATATGGGGAACTTTCTCCGTAATGGTAGTAATTATTTTATCGCGCAAGCCTTGAATATAAGTAACTTTCTCTTCCATATCGCGTTTGGCAATTTCAGCGGCTTTTCCCAGACCAACGATTCCCGGAACATTTTCGGTACCGGCGCGTAAATTGCGTTCGTGGCCGCCGCCATGCTGGATTTCCTCAACCCTTACGCCACGGCGGATATAGAGAGCACCTATTCCCTTGCTGGCATGAAATTTGTGTCCAGACATAGTCAGTAAATCTATATTCAGTTCTTTAACATCGATAGGATAGTTACCGGCAGCCTGTACAGCATCTGTATGGAAATAAATCCCTTTTTCTTTGGCAAGTTGTCCGATTTCCTTGATTGGCTGAATTGTGCCAACTTCATTATTGGCAAACATGACACTAATCAGGATTGTTTGATCTGTTATTGCATTTTTTAAATCTTCCATGCGGATCATTGCATTTTCGTCAACCGGTAAATAAGTTACGGAAAAGCCTTGTTTCTCCAGATATTCACAAGTATGCAAAATAGCATGGTGTTCAATGGCAGTAGTAATGATGTGGTTGCCTTTCTTGCGATTTGCATAAGCCACACCCTTAAGGGCCAGATTGTCACCTTCAGTGCCCCCGCTGGTAAAAAATATTTCATTAGGCGCGGCATTAATCAAAGCGGCTACTTTTTCACGGGCTTCTTCCAGTGCTTTGCGTGTTTCCCGGCCAAAAGCATGGACGCTGGAGGGATTGCCATATTTATCGGTCATATATTCCAGCATTAATTCGGCAACTTCCCGGTCAACCGGAGTCGTAGCCGAGTGGTCAAAATAAATACGCTTCATGGTAAGTACTCATTCCTTTCCCTGTTCTTCCTTACATAGATCGTCAAGAGTGATTGAATCCAATACTGCAGTGATACTATCTCTAACCTTAGCCCACACTCCCCGGGTTACACATATATCAACCCGTTCGCAGAAAGTTCTGCTGGCGTCATCAGCCAACAGACAATCTACGGGGGCAATTGGACCTTCCATAACTCGGATAATGTCACCGACTGAGATCTGTGCCGGTTCTTTAGTCAATGCATAACCACCTTGGGCACCGCGCACACTTTTCACATAGCCAGCTTTCCTTAGTGTACCCATTAACTGCTCAAGATAATGTTCAGATATTCCCTGACGTTGGGCAACACTTTTCAGGGAAATGGCACCTTGCCCATAATGGAGTGCCAAATCATACATTGCCGCCACACCATATCTACCCTTTGTTGACAATTTCACTGTAATCTCTCCCGCCCCGGCTTTTCCGACTATTATGATAGGTTTTCTTGATTTAAATATAACAGAATTACAAACAGTTGTCAAAGAAGAATGTGTATACTGGTTGCATTTCTATTAGTATAAGCTTTACTGTCATTTGGAATACTCGCCCGCCCGATAATCTTTAATTGACCATACACAGCAACCCTGCAGATATTTTTTATAAAAAAACATAAACGCCAAAGAGATGATATAATAAGGAAGATGCAGGATTCTCAACTTCAAAAGAAAGCTGCACAATGAAAGACATTAACCACGAAGGGATTTTTTTTATGGATCTTTTTGACTTTACGGCTAAGAAAAAAAATACGCATGAACCGCTTGCAGTTCGTATGCGGCCCCGAAATCTGGACGAATTCGTCGGTCAAAAGCATTTATTGGACAAGGGAAAGCTTTTACGCACGCTTATTGAATCCGACCAGATCCAGTCGATGATTCTGCAGGGACCACCCGCCACAGGTAAGACCACATTGGCGACAATTATAAGTTCCATGACAAATGCCGAGTTCGTTAAATTAAATGCGATTTCACTTGCAATCGCGGAACTCAGGTCTATACTGGAAAAGGCCCGCGAGAATCTCAAATATTACCAAAAGCGTACTATCGTTTTTATCGACGAAATTCACGCGATGAAATCCAATGTTCAAATGTCTCTTCTGCAGGCTGTAGAGGATGGTACATTCATCTTGATTGGAGCAACTACGGAGAGTGTTACGCATGACATAATCCCGCCATTAACCTCACGTTGCAAAGTCTACACCCTCTCCCCCCTGGCTCCAATTGATATCAAAAAAATTATTAATTCGGCACTTACTGATTCTGAACGCGGTCTTGGAAGCCACCAACTTAAAATTGACGAATCCGCCTTAAGCTACGTCGCTGATATCTGTAATGGTGATGTCAGGAGTGCGCTCAACGCTTTAGAAGTTGCCGCCTCTTCACTTAAAGACAACGAAACAATTGATCTCAATACAATTCAGCAGGCATTTGAATTCCGGCTTAACGGTATCTCCACGACTGATTTTTATGATCTTACATCTGCTTTCATAAAATCAATGCGTGGCAGCCAGACTAATGCGGCACTGTACTGGCTGGCTCGACTGTTGGTATCAGGCGTAGACCCTATTTTCCTAGCCCGCAGGATCGTAATTCATGCTGCTGAAGATGTCGGCTTGGCTAATCCTCAGGCACTTCAGATAGCTGTTGCGGCAAAACAAGCTGTAGAATTCATTGGTATGCCGGAAGCCCGCATTCCTTTGGCAGAAGCGGTTATCTATATCTCTGAAAGCCCTAAGTCCAACTCAGCCTACAAAGCAATTCATTCAGCATTAGAACTGGTCAAAAGGACCCATCCTTATCCGGTACCAAATCAGCTAAAAAATTCTACCGGTCTGTACGTCAATCCCATTGACACTCCTGGAACTCCCCTTGCTTATCTGCCGGTTGAATTAAATGAGCCGAGCCTCTACACACCACAGAATTCGGGAATGGAAGAAAAAATTTTTGCTAAATATAACCAAAAAGTTTAGCATTATTCTCCCACTATACGCGCCAGTATTTCAATCGTATGGTTAATATCTTCACGAACAATTCAATGATGGGTCACCATACGAATTTTATAATCGCCAAACTGACTTACTCTAACTCCCTGTTCTGCTAACCGAATGGATAATTCAGCGGCAGTTTTACCAAGCGGCCGCGTATCTAAAATAATGCGGTTTGCCAACAGGCAAAATAACCCGTCCGGCAACTGGTTATAGTGAAACGTCAATTATTGTCGAAAAATATTAAATTGTAAAATACGGCTACAATAAGTAAATAGACCATCATTGCGGCATTACCGTTAATGATGGTCTAACTGTAGATATATGAGGCATTAAGCACACCCAATCCCCACTATGCCGTACTGTCTCTGTTTTGAACCTGCCCGCGGCAGGTGGGTGCTCTCCTGATTATTTTATGTGTCCCCCAACGAACAAGGGCATACATGCTGTAACCAGAGCCAAGCTCCCGCAGTAAATGTGTTGGCTCAAAACATATAGACATTACACGCACACAGCAGGGTATGAGCGTGATTCTTTAGTTCGCTTTTTATATTATCAAATAAATCACACAATTGCAAGAGTTTCCGGTAAGGAATATTATTCCAACCGCATTTTTCTTACTTTTTTGCAACTACTGTTGATTTGATAAACAGTTCTTTAAGTTGGCGTGTCCCAACATCAGACGGTGCCTGCATCATCAAATCGGCAGCGCTTTGTGTCTTGGGGAAAGCGATTACATCCCGGATGGAAGCACGTTTCGCCATCAGCATTACTAACCGGTCTAGGCCAAAAGCAATGCCGCCATGGGGTGGCGTACCATACTCAAAGGCTTCCAGCAGGAAACCGAATTTTTCAAGCGCTTCTTCCGGTGAAAGACCAATCGCGGAAAACACCTTTTCCTGAATGCTGCGATTATAAATTCGCAGACTGCCACCGCCAAGTTCAATCCCGTTGAGCACCATATCATAGGCTTTGGCTTTAATTTTTCCTGGTTCTGCCCCTAAGTATTCTACATCCTCATCGCGGGGTGAGGTAAACGGATGATGCATGGCTACCCACCGTTTGTCCTCTTCATCAAATTCAAACATTGGAAAATCAGTAACCCACAAGAAAGAGAGTTTATCCGGATCTATTAAGTTAAGACGGCGTCCCATCTCCAAGCGGAGTTGTCCTAAAGCAGCGGCTACAACTTTGGGCTTATCGGCAACAAATAAAAGTAAATCGCCAGTTTCGGCCTGTGCAGCTGCCGTCATTTTATTGATCGTATCTTCACTGAAGAATTTGGTAATCGGTGATTTCAATCCTTCATGCGTGTAACAGATCCAGGCTAATCCTTTAGCGCCATAGGTAGCAACAAAGTCTACGAGACCGTCAAGTTCGCGGCGGGGTGCATTGGCATAGCCTTTAACATTTATACATTTAACCTGCCCGCCGTTTGCCAGTACCGTATCAAAGACTTTAAAACCTGAATTTCTAAAGATAGCCGATAGGTCAATGAGTTCCACGCCAAAACGAAGATCAGGCTTATCAGAGCCATAACGCGCCATAGCGTCCTCATAGTTTAACCGCGTAAATGGTGTAGCAACATCAGCACCGATGCATTCTTTAAATAAATAAGAAATCATTTGCTCCATGAGCGATAAAATTTCATCCCGCTCAATAAAGGACATTTCTATATCAAGCTGGGTAAATTCTGGCTGACGGTCGGCCCGGAGATCCTCATCACGGAAACAACGGGCAATTTGAAAATAACGTTCCATCCCGGCTACCATTAACAATTGCTTATAAATTTGCGGGGATTGCGGCAGGGCATAGAATTTTCCCGGATTTACACGGCTGGGAACCAGATAGTCCCTAGCGCCTTCCGGTGTGCTCTTAGTAAGAATTGGTGTTTCTATTTCCATAAAATTATGTTTGTCTAAAAAGTCCCGCATTGATTTGGTTACCCGATGTCTCAGTTTAAGATCCTGCTGCATTTCCGGACGCCGTAAATCCAGGTAACGGTATTTTAACCGTAAAATCTCGTCAACATCAATGTTGTCTTGAATATAAAAAGGTGGTGTTTTTGCCGTATTTAATATTCTCAATTCACTGCCATTGACTTCAATCATCCCTGTATCCATATTGGGATTAATCGTACTTTCGGAGCGAGCCTTTACAACACCGCATACAGCCAGTACATACTCATTACGAACCATCTCGGCCTTATTAAATGCGGTTTTATTAACATCAGGCGAAAATACCACCTGGACAATGCCAGAACGGTCACGCAAATCAACGAAAATAAGCCCGCCATGGTCACGGCGCCTTGAAACCCAGCCGCACAGGGTAACTTCCTCCCCTGTATGGTCCTTATTTAAATCATTGCAGGCATGAGTTCGTTTAAGCCCCTGCATGGTATCAATTGTATTTGTAGATTCATAGTCAGCTGTTCCCAGTTGTGACATTACTTCTCCATCCCCTCTGAAATCATGTGTACCAGTTCAGCCTTATTGATTAGTTCCTGGCTGCCCGTTTCCATGTTTTTTAACATTACTTTTTTCTCTGCTAACTCATTTTCGCCAATAAGCGCCACATATTTGGCCGGGTATTTATTGGCATACTTCATCTGCGCTTTCAAACTGCGGTTCATATAATCCATATCAGCAGCGATACCTGCTCGACGAAGTTCGGTTACTATCTGAAAAGCCATTGCCTGGGAGGCATCCCCCAACGGCGCAACAAAAACGTCAATCTCATTCTCGGTTGTAGGCAGCAAATCTTGCTTTTCCAGTGCTAAGAGTACCCGTTCAATTCCAATGGCAAAACCAATGCCGGGTGTTGGCTGCCCACCACACTCAGCAACCAGTCCGTCATAACGTCCGCCGCCACATACGGCGCTTTGCGCACCTAATGGCGAATACTGAATTTCAAAAGCAGTTTTAGTATAGTAGTCAAGTCCGCGTACCAATCGCGGATTTAACGCATACTGAATTCCCGCTGCCGTTAAAAGTTCTTTTAGACCGGCAAAATGACGGCTGCATTCCTCACATAGACAGTCTACCATGTGAGGAGCTCCTTGGGAATGTGTTACGCAAGTCTCATTTTTACAATCCAAAATGCGCATAGGGTTACGATCAAAGCGTGATTGACAATCTGAACACAAGTAAGATATTTTATCCCGGAAAAATTCCTGCAGCTTTGCGCGATAAATTGGCCGGCATTGCGGGCAGCCAACCGAATTAATGAGTAATTTTAAATCGCTTAGTCCTAGTTTATAAAAAAATTCTACAGCTAAGCTAATAATTTCCGCATCAATAGCCGGTCCCGGCGCACCAATGGCTTCAATGCCAAACTGGTGAAACTGCCGATAGCGGCCGGCTTGCGGACGATCATATCGAAACATGGGACCAATATAAAATAACTTCGTTGGCTGAGGTCCTCCATACATTTTATGCTCTAAATACGACCTAACAGCCGCTGCCGTATTTTCAGGCCGCAAGGTGACGCTGCGTTTTCCGCGATCAATAAAAGTATACATTTCTTTCTCAACAATATCAGTGGTCTCCCCAATACCACGCAAAAATAGTTCCGTGTGCTCAAAGATTGGGGTACGAATTTCCTGATAAGTAAACTTACGACATACTTGACGAATAATTTTTTCTACATACTGCCAGTTTTCGCTACTGCCAGGCAATATATCCTTGGTTCCCCGTGGTCCGGTTGTCAGCATCTTTAATCCTCCTCATGGTCGCCATACAATCTTGAAAGCAGTGTATTTCTTTCGTTCAAATATATATCTAAATTTTTTATGTAGGAAAAAACATCTTTGGCGTTATACGAACTTTGCAACCGCCAATTTTGAGTATTTACCGCCTTGGTTCCCGCTGCCGGGCCAATACCGATAATAGTTTGCCTTTCTTCCATAATTTGAATATTATAAAAGCAATCGGTTGCCGGTTTGGCATAACCGACATTTTCAAGATTACCTGTCATATATTTCTGACGGTACAAATAGTAAGGATGCATATTCATTTTGGCAGTATAGGCAGCCGCAATTTTCAACATAGAATGAGTTATTTCCTCATTAGGCAACACTTGTCCTGCCAGTATGCCTGCACTCAATGACTCCTTCAGGATAGAGCCACGTTTCAAAGCTAGCGTATGAACCGTAATGTTCTCCGGATTAAGCAAAGCAATTTGCCGCATGGTATCATCCATATCAGCCTGATTCTCTCCCGGCAATCCGGCAATAACATCCATATTGATGACAGGAACCCCTGCATGGCGAATTTTAGCGAATATATCTATTATATCCTGAACTGTATGCCGCCGTCCAATCTGTTTTAATGTTTTATCCTGCATTGTCTGCGGATTTATACTTGCTCTGTTAATTCCATATTGACGGAACACATCAATTTTTTCATCATCAATACTGTCAGGCCTGCCAGCCTCAACAGTAAATTCCCGGGTCGTTATCCCCCAAAAAGCCTTCTTTATTAACGCCAATAAACCGGCCAAGTCGGTTGCCGTCAGGCTTGTAGGCGTTCCACCGCCCATATAGATATTTTCAACCGCCAAGTCAAACTTGGCAACCAAATTTGCTGCACTCTCTATATCTTTCATAATTGCCCGCAAAAAAGTATCAAGCTGTTCCCGGCGTTCCGGCAAAACATAAGCAGGAAATGAGCAGTATAAGCATCTTGATGGACAATAAGGTATACCAATGTAGACGCTTACCTTTTTATTTCCTGTATTTTTGCCCGGAGTTGCAATGACCGGCCGCTGGTGGATAGCAATATGCGTAACTAGTTCCGCTTTACAGGTCTCCGCCGCATACTCTTTTTCAAGCCTTGTGATAATTTCAGAAGGGCTAAAGCCCTGATCAAGTAATCGATGAACAATTTTCGTTGGACGGACACCCCGGAGAATCCCCCACGGACCGGGATTTGATTTTGTTATCGTCCGCATTAAGGCTAGTACATTAAGCCGCACTAAACGCCGTATAAGTCCTGTCAGATCTTCGGCTTCATCGCATTTAGCATGTTCACTGGATATAAGTCGATATTCACAGGCAGTCAACTGGTTTCGGTTGTTCTTGGAATCACAAAAATCGATGGTTACTTTAACCTCTACCTTATCTTGTTCACACTGAACCGCACAGGCTACAAGCAAACTGCCAGCCTCTAATTCGCTTACCTTAATTGACCCCGGAAAGTCCGCAGCGGCGACCTTAAACAAAGCCATGGTATCACGTACCGCAGCCAGAACATCAACAGTTGTACCCATGTTAGGAGCAAGTACGAAATTATCAAACTTCACTTTTATTTCGGCACTCCTGACAATATCCATAAAACTTTACTTGATGATCAATAATCGTAAAATTACTATTTTTAGCGATCATATTTTCAAGATCTTCAAGTAAGTCATCGGCAAATTCGATTACCTTGCCGCAAGTAAGACAAATGAGATGATGATGATGATGAGGGGAAGTGTTTTCATTGAGTTCATAACGGCTGCGGCCATCACCAAAATCCATTTTTTGCAATACATCTAACTCACTTAATAACTCAAGCGTACGATATACTGTCGCTAAACCAATATCGCTGGATTGTTGCCGTACGATGTTGTGCACATCTTCAGCGCTTAAGTGTTTACCACGGTTATCAATAAACACCTGTAAAATAATCTGACGCTGCGGCGTAAGCTTATAATCCCGTTCTCTAAATTTCTGGCGCAAACTAGATAAATCAAAATTCATAAAAATCTCACCTGTCTTTTTTATCATCATCAAGGTACCAAAGGTGGCGAAGCAGCACTTTCAAAAGCGCGGCAACAGGTACGGCTAAAATCATACCTGGAATACCATATAATTGACCGCCAATCAACAAACTGATAATGATCAGTGTGGGATGCAAGTCTATTGTATGCCCCATAATATTAGGGACAACTATGTGGTTTTCGATTTGATGAATGATTATGTAAAAAGCAGCTACTTTTGTTGCCAGTATCGGTGACACCAAATAAGCAAGCATGAGGGCGGGAATGGCTCCAATAATCGGGCCAATAATCGGAATCGTCTCGGTGAGGGTAGCTAACAGCCCTAAAACCAATGGATAATCTACTCTTAGGAAGTACATGCCGCTAAACACTAAAAGCCCCATGATTACACTGATCAGCACTTGACCCCTAATATAGTTACTGACGACTATGGCCATCTCTTCAATGACATTGACTACCTTCACTTCTAACGTTGGCGGAAAAAGAGCGATGAATTCATCCTTGAGGTTTTTCCAATCCTTCAGAAAATAGTAAGCCAGCACAGGAACAATTACCAATTCCACGATTTGGGTTGCAAATGCCAATACTGTGTTTAGCGCATTACGCGTCAAACTTACAGCATAAGACGCCGCTTCCCCCAGTCCGTTGACAATGAGTTGGCGAACATTGTCCGGTACCTGAGCTAAATTGGCTTGCTGCTCAATCAACAGCGTCAAATCTCTAATTTTAATTATAAGTCTAGGCAAATCAACAACAAATTTATTAAATTCATTAATAAACGGCAGCAGAACAAATGTCGTCACAAGGGTAAGAAGCAGGCCCGCTAATAGAAAAACCAGCAGAATAGCGATCCCTCTCGGCAAATGATGTCTCCGTGCCCCCAAAGGTATGTCCACAATAGCGTTCACAAAAGGATTTAGGACAAAAGCCACAATGACAGCTGCAATAATAGGCAAATAGATCGGGGTGATTTGACTAAGCATATACAGGGCTAAAACTAAAATGACAATTTTAATCAATACAGCAGGAGATTTGATCATCATTCTATCCATTATTGAATAAACGGATTCCGCTTACGTTCCCAGCCGATACTGGTTTCTGGCCCATGCCCCGGCAAAACTTTAATATCATCATCCAAAATCAGCAATTTGTTTTTTATGCCATTAATGAGTTGACTGGAAGATCCTCCCGGAAAATCAGTCCGGCCAATCGATTCCGCAAATAAGGTGTCACCGGCGAAAAGCACCTTTTCTGCATCAGCCAAAAGGCATATACCGCCGGGCGTGTGTCCGGGCGTATGCAAAACTTTAAAATCAATATTGCCGATAGATATCATATCGCCATCATTAAGCAAACGATCAGGTGGCTGGCAAACAAATCCTCCACCAATATACATGGAAAGATTAAGCTGCGCACTTGTCAACATACCGGCATCTTCATAATGAATTAAAACCTTGGCACCAGTGGCCTGTTGAATCGCATCATTAGCACCAATATGATCGGCGTGACCATGCGTATTAATGATATACTCTACTTTAAGTTTAGCCTTATTAATCTCTGCCAGTATGGCTTCCGGGCTTCCTCCCGGATCAATTACCCCTGCCTGTAAGGTTTTCTCGCAATAGGCGATATAGCAATTTGTTCCAAGCTGGCCTACTCCCAAATGAATTATTTTCACCTAATCACACTCCTATTAAAATAGCCGTTTACTGTCAAGCAATATAGTTACCGGTCCATGATTAGTCAACCGCACAATCATTTCAGTCTGAAACTGTCCGCAAAATACATGTATCCCCATGTTGCGGCATAATTGTACAAAAGTCTCATATAATGCCATGGCATTTTGCGGTGGAGCGGCCGTATCAAAACTTGGACGGCGTCCCTTGCGGCAATCACCATATAAAGTAAACTGGGATACTACCAGTAATTCACCATTTATGTCTTTTAGAGATAAATTCATTTTTCCCGCTTCATCAGGAAAAATTCGTAAATTTACAATTTTTTCCGCAAGATACTTCGCATCTTGCTCAGTATCATCTTGTCCGACTCCTAAAAATATCGTCAAGCCTGCTTGAATACTGGATATTTCCTGCTGATCTACTGTAACGCTGGCACAGTCGGATAATTGAACAACAGCACGCAATTAGACTCCTCCTAAGGTTTGGGTGGTACGACGTACAGTATAAACATCCTGGATCTTACGCATTTTGTTCATTATATGCTCCAGTTGACTGAGATTGGCAATATCGATATCCATAGTAATATTGGCAGTCTTATTTTTTTGCACCCGAGCATTTAGAGAACCCACGTTAATTTTTGCATCTGCTGCCACCATCATAATATCTGACAATAAGTTATGCCGATCCGTTCCGGTGATTTCAATAGATACTCGATAAAGCATGTCCCCGGGAATATCCCAGTTAACCTCAATCATGCGTTCGTACTCTTCAGAATTATTCAGGATATTGGGGCAATCGGCACGGTGTACCGACACCCCCCGTCCCCTGGTAATATAACCGACGATAACATCACCGGGCAATGGATTGCAGCAACGTGCCAGTCTGACCATAAGACCTGACTCACCCTTTACTAAGATGCCATGACTGGTTTTTTTCTTGGGACGTTTGGGTTTAAGCTCAGCCAACATAGCAGAAACATCAGGTGGTGTCGTACTTTTCAGCTCTTTTTTATGAGCTTCAATCAGTTTAGTCATCACTCCGTGCAACGTTACCCCACCGTAACCCAAACCTTCATACAAATCGTCTTCGCTGGAAATATTTAATTTTTTGGCAACCTCGCTTAGCCGGTCACCCTTTACAAGCTCACGCCACTCATAGCCGAGTCTCTTACTTTCACGTTCAATCATTTCCCGGCCTTTGGCGATATTTTCCTCGCGTTTTTCTTTTTTAAACCAGCCACGGATTTTATTACGGGTTTCTGATGATCCAACAACATTCAGCCAGTCACGGCTTGGACCATTTCCCTGTTTAGTTGTAATTATTTCCACTATATCGCCATTGGCAAGCTTATATTCTAATGGCACAATTTTTCCGTTAACTTTAGCGCCCACACACCGGTGACCGACATCAGTATGAATCCGATAAGCAAAATCAATGGGAATCGACCCGGCAGGCAAATCAATGACATCACCCCGGGGGGTAAACACAAACACCTCATCGGCGAAAACGTCCATTTTTACGGTCTCAATAAATTCGCGCGGGTCCCGTAAATCACGGTGCCACTCCAATAGTTGCCTAAGCCAGGCTAGTTTTTGGTCAGTGTCTTTATGGATCCCTTTATTGCCTTCCTTATAGCGCCAGTGAGCAGCAATACCATATTCCGAAATCCGGTGCATGTCCAAGGTACGAATCTGGATTTCCAGCGGTTGTCCGGATTGCCCGATAACAGTAGTGTGCAAAGACTGATAACCGTTAGATTTAGGCATAGCGATATAATCCTTGAATCTACCAGGTAATGGCTTCCACAACGTATGTACAACACCCAAAGCACCATAACAGTCTTTTACTGAATCAACAACAATCCGGATAGCAGACAAATCATAAATTTCGCTGACATCTTGTTTGTGATTTTTTTTCATTTTTTTATAAATACTGTAAAAGTGTTTGGGGCGCCCCTGAATTTCAGCGGCTATGCCGACAGCCTCAAGCCGTTCTGCCATCAGCGCTATCGCATCAGTAATTATTTTTTCACGTTCTTTACGTTTTTGTTTTACCTGTTCGACCAGTTTATAATATTTTTCCGGTTCTAAAAACCGGAAGGAGAGATCCTCTAATTCCCATTTTATATTGGAAATTCCCAACCGGTGTGCCAAAGGGGCAAATATTTCTAACGTTTCCCGGGATATTTCCGCTTGCTTGTACGGTGCCATATACTTGAGAGTTCGCATATTATGCAATCTGTCCGCAAGTTTTATCAGTACCACCCTGATATCTTTGGCCATCGCCAAAAACATCTTGCGATAGTTTTCTAATTGCTGCTCTTCTTTGGATTTATACTCAATTCGGTTTAATTTAGTAACCCCGTCAACAAGCATAGCGATTTCTTTACCAAACTCTTTTTCTAATACCTCAAGGGTAACTTCTGTATCTTCCACCACATCATGAAGTAAACTGGCACTGATCGTTACCGCATCAATTTGCAAATCCGCTAATATAGCAGCAATCTCCACCGGATGACAAATATACTCTTCCCCAGATACCCTAAGTTGACCATCATGGGCATTACGAGCAAATTGATAGGCTCTGTCAACTAATTGTAAAGGCGCATCAGGCTGATATGTTTTAATTTTGGCCATTATATCTGCAATTGTTAGTTCCTTTTTCGCTGTTTCCTGCACATCGCTGTTACCCATGATTCACCCTCTTTACACTGTCGCTGCTACAAAATAGGTTACATGTTATAGTTTAGCTGATTAATACTCGACCAGGGATGTAATATCATAACCTGCTATTACCTGGCGTCCGTTTAAAAAAGACAACTCAATTAAAAAAGCCAAGCCAATGACCCTACCACCTAACTGCTCAACCATGTTAACTGTCGCCCTCGTTGTTCCACCTGTCGCTAACAAATCATCCACAATCAGCACCCGGCTTCCCGCTTCAATGGCATCTTTATGAATTTCCAAGGCATCTTTGCCATATTCTAAGGAGTACTCGTATTTTATTGTTTCGGCTGGCAATTTACCGGGCTTACGGATGGGCACAAATCCTGCCTCCAACACATACGCAACCGGAGCCCCGATAGCAAAGCCACGTGCCTCAGGTCCGATAACTATATCAATATTTTTATCCTTATACGGTGCTGCCAGCATATCAATAGCCAAACGAAATGCCTTGCCGTCTTTTAACAGCGTTGTAATATCCTTAAACTGTATACCCTGTTGCGGAAAATCAGGTATATTTCGAATTTTTTCCCGTAAATTCATAATAAACCTCCTCAAGCTAAATATTTTCAGCCAAGTACTCAGCACGCATTTTTAAGCAGTTCCGAAAAGTAGGCGAATCCATTAGATCCAGTTTTTTAGTTGGTGCAGGAGTAAGCTGAATGGTAATCTCATCTCTTTCTTGGTTTTCTTTGGTTGTTATTAAGTGCAATTCCCTTAAAATAGTTAAAACCGTTTCAAGGACTTTTACCGATATAACAGTATGATAGTTGTCGGAAATTTTATCCATGATATTTTTCAGAAAAAAATTATACTGTCCTGATTGATTACTTTGTTTTAGGAGTAAATATACTTGCACAATGCAATCGCGATCAGGCGCAATTTGATTTAGCGCAGCTTGCGTCTGACTAGTAAGTGATTGTCGTATATCCTGAGCGACCAATTGCAAATTTTTTTGTCCCTGCCACTCATTAAATTTAGGCACAAATGCTAAATCAATATTTTCGTCGCAGGTAAGGTTGTTGGACAATTCCCCCATGTTCCAGGCAATTACATCCTTCACCCCATTGTTTTTTAGTTTGAGTTTCAGATGGCGGCTCTGCTGCCCGATACATCTTTTTTCCCCCAGGGCTACGTCCCGGCAGGCAAATACCGGGCTTGGATTACCGAAGCCATATGGTTCCAGGCAGGCCATTTGTTCAACAAAGGGAGCGCCAATTTCCTCCAGACATATCACAGAATCAATAGTAAGGACAGGTACATAATCTGTTGCCGACAGGGTACTCGCCGCAAGATCATTCAATCGCTGACGCAACGCCTGTATATTTTCCGCTGGTACCACTAGACCCGCGGCCTGACGATGACCACCGAACTGGGTTAACAGATCAGAGCAATGATTTAGCGCCATATATATGTCAAAGGCAGGTATGCTGCGGCAAGACCCTTTGCCTATTCCATCACACAGACTAATCATAATTACCGGTTTATAATATTTGTCCACCAGCCTAGAAGCCACAATACCAATGACGCCCGAATGCCATTCTTCCCCGGCTAATACCAATACTTTAGTTGTATGTAAATCAATTGCTTCTAATTGTTTTTCCGCTTTAGCCAAAATCATTTTTTCAATATTTTGCCGGGCTAAATTCTCCTCATTCAACAACTGTGCCAGTTCCTGGGCACGCTGATAGTCATTGGTTATTAACAATTCTACCCCTGCGGTGGCTTGACTGACACGTCCTACAGCGTTAAGACGCGGCGCAATAACAAAACCAATATTGCCACTATCAATGGCCTTATTAGCTAAACCGCATATTGCCAACAAGGCTTTTAAGCCTAAATTCTCCGTCATGGGCAACCGTTTCAGACCGGCTTTCACCAAAGCCCGATTTTCTCCGGTGAGTGGCACAATATCAGCCACTGTGCCAATAGCCACAATATCCAGATAGTCAAAAAATTGGCCTTCAGCTCCATGGTAATGCTGCCATAAGCCTTGGCATAATTTAAAAGCAACGCCAACTCCCGCCAAATTTTTATCCGGACATAAACATCCTGGCTGTTTAGGATTAATGATTGCCAGAGCCCCAGGCAGTTCGGCAGGGGGCTGATGATGGTCGGTTATAATGACATCAAGCTGCCCGAGCACTGCCGCAATTTCCTTTACAGCACTAATACCACAGTCAACGGTAATAACAAGTTTTGTTCCCGCATGTATAAGGCTATTTAACGCAGTTGAATTTAGCCCGTATCCTTCACTCTGCCTGTCAGGTATATAAAATTCAATATTTGCGCCAAACCTCTTCATTGTTTTATAAAGAACGGCACAGGCGGTAATGCCATCTACATCATAATCCCCGTAAATTGTAATTTTCTCCTGTCTCTCAACAGCCTGGGCAATTCGTGCAACAGCCTTTTTCATCCCTTTTAATAAATAGGGATCAATCATATTTTTCGTATCGGCATAGAGAAATTCATACGCTGCCTGTTCGCTAGTAATACCGCGATTGATTAATACCTGTGCAATATATCTTGAGATATTAAGTTTCCGGCTAAGCTCATTTGCCAGTTCGCGTTTAGCCGGAAACAATCTCCATGTTTTTTTCAGTCTTGCCATAATAAAGATTACAGCCCTCCGTAACGACGTACTAGATAATTGTAGTATACAGTTCAAATTTTTGCAACTTTACCCGGAATTATCCTCATTTATCCTATTTTTTCTAAATATATTTGCCCTATGATCGTTAAATAATCGCTAAAGACATATCTGAATATTATTCTCGCAAAAAGATCAAGATTCCTTTAAAATGGAACAATATCCTCGAATAAACTTACAAATATAAGAAAAGACTTGGCTTGTGCCAAGTCCATCAGGACGCCGGCAGAAATCGCCTGTACCCCTTTAGGGGGTATAGGCGTTCTTACTTATTATCAGAAAGATTAACCTTTCTGATAATATAACAAAAACAGGCCAATGCCTGTAAAAATAGCAATACCTGTTATAGAAAAATAGACATGTGGATAATGACAATCATAATAAACCCGCACATGAATCGGAAAACAGCAACTCCTGCTAATCGCAGCAGTACTTGAATAACAGTATCACTCTGTGGAATAAATGTCTTACCGGCAATCATTTCCCACACCACAAAGCCCAGATTAGCACCAAGCAATAAATCACATACCAGCATACCGCCTAAATGACAGACCGCACTGTTAACACTAAACTCACGTGTAACTGGAAATTTGGCAAGCCAATAACTCTGTAATATTCTTCCACCCAGCTCACTTACTATTGAAATGAAGAGTAATAAACCGACAGACCGGGAAGAAAAACTAACAAATTCAGTTGCCGTACCATAAAAAGCAACTGCCAGTAAAATAAGCAGGGTACCAGGTAGCTTAACTGAAACCGTACAAAAAAGCCCGATCATCATCAACAATGTGGTTAAAAATTCAACTAACAAACGTACTTTACCCCGTTTCACTTAATATAAACTTATTAATGTTGTTATTGTGACTGGTTATCTTCCTGTTTATGTAAAAAGTAAGCAACACACCCAATAAAAAAAATCATAAAAAGACCTGTAGCGCTCATAATCATGAGAAGAAACTCTAAGTGGATAAAACTGCCGCACCACACCAATAATCCTGCCAGTAACAAGGCTGACTTAAAATTGGACTTTGTAACTATACTGAGCTGTTTGGCGTTGACCAACATGGCTGGAACCATTGTATTCACTAAAATACATAGCAATACACTATTAAAACCGGCAGCAAGCCATGAACAAAACATTCGATTGGCAACCATGGACAGAGGCATAAATCCATAAGCTCCGGTAATAAGAACTATATGGGCTAAAAATAAGGTAAACAATCCTTCAAAACATTTTGCCAGTATTACAAGATACACTCCGGCACAATTTTTATTGGAAAGATAGGTGCCCGCTTCTACTACCAGTGCCGACCGCATGCCGCCCGCATTATAACCAATAAGCGCAAGTACCAGCGGCCAGCTGATAGGCTGTAAAGAAAACAGGTTATCAAGCTCAAAAACCGGGACGGTAGAAAATAACATCACCGCCATGATGCCTGTTGCCGGGATGAGCAATAAAGCAAGATAATTGGATATCCTAAGAAATTCCTGACCATAGCCGGCAGATAATGCACAACATAAAAATACACAAACCGGAACACTCCAACTATATGGTATCCCAGCCAGATTTTGCAATAGATGGCCTGCAAAATAACCACCGGTTAATGCACTGGCCGGCAGTGACACGGCCAATACAACCACCGCCAGCAGTAATTTGCCGCGTGATCCAAACAGTCGTTTAACTACGGTTGTCAGTTCGCGCCCGCTCTTTACACCGATCCATGCCGACACCCCTGCTACAGCGGAGCCAAATATCATATAAGCCAGGAACACTGTAGGGTAAATTCCCTTACCGATCAATGAAGCCATTGCCGGAACAACAGCTACGTTATCACCGGCAATGTGAACAATCGCCAGTGATAATGCCGGTAGAATAACTCCCATGTCATCGCCCCCCTGCTTGCTTATATGATATTGCCATAGTAGCTTAATTGTGCAAAAAAGCCTGAAGCAGTTTTGCTTCAGGCTAAAAATTATTTGGCACCTTTGATTCGTTGTTCTGTGCGACGTTTCTCGTCATGTTCCCGCCATGTAACCCAAATTTGGCTGGCGTTAAATATCGATGAATAAGCACCGCTGGCAAAACCAATCAGCAAAGCCAGCGAAAAGTTCTTGGTTGTCTCCCCGCCAAATACATACAGGGCGACAGTTGCAAAAGCTACTGTGAGTACGGTGTATATCGAACGGGTCATCGTCTGCCAGATACTGCGATTGACAAGTTCGGCAAGACCTTCGCTCTTCTTATATGTTTTTAAATTTTCTCTAATCCGGTCAAATATAACGATCGTATCGTTAATCGAATAACCGACAATCGTCAATAATGCGGCTACAAAAGTAGCGTCAATTTCCTTTTGGAGTATAGAGAATATACCAAGAACAACGAATATATCATGTACAAGGGCGGCAATGCCAGCAATCGCGAAACGATATTCAAACCGATAAGTGATGTAAGCAATCATCAGCACCCAGGATACTAATAATGCCCAAATTGCCTGCCTGGTCAATTCGGCCCCAATCACGGCACCGACCTTTTCAACTCTTAAAACGTCAAAACTTCCTAGTTTAGTTTCAAAACCCTTGAGCACATCACGGCGTTCATCTTCGTTAAGCACATGGGTCCGGATAAATACATTATTTGAGCGATCTCCCTGAGCGGTCAAAGCTAACTGAATGGTACTGCCTTCCAACTGATAATCTTTAAGTACGTCTCTAATCTCGCCTACCGCCACCGGCTGGGCAAACTTCAGATCGATGAGCGTACCGCCAGTAAAGTCAATTCCTAAATTAAACCCTTGTGTCGCCATGGATATGATGCCGGGGATTAGGACGAGCGCTGAGAGTAAAAACCACCAATAGCGTTTACCAACAATATCAAATTTCATGTTTTTCCCCCCTAAGCCCCGAACAGCTTGCTGTGTTTAAACACGTTAGCCTGTATCAACATTTTGAGCATAAAGCGTGTCACCGTAATGGCAGTAAACATACTTAAAACGATCCCTAATGCTAAAGTAACGGCAAAACCTTTAACCGTGCCTGTTCCCAGGAAAAACAGGACAGCCGCGGCAATCAGGGTTGTTATATTGGAATCAAAGATAGTGGCAAAAGCCCTGCTAAAACCGGCATCCATCGCCGCCCGCAAGGTTTTGCCGTTCCGGTATTCTTCTTTAAAGCGTTCAAAGATAAGCACATTGGCATCAACCGCCATACCCATTGACAGAATAATACCGGCAATGCCCGGCAGTGTCAATGTAGCATTAAGCATTTTTAAACTGAACAGCAACAGCAGCACAAATAAAATCAAGGCAATATTGGCAATAAAACCGGGAACGCGGTAAAAAAGCAACATAAAAACAACAATAGCAGCAATGCCAAGCGTAAAAGCCTGCATGCTTTTGGCCTTGGAATCTTCCCCCAGGGTCGGTCCAACCGTTCTTGTTTCCAGAACATCAAGCTTCACCGGCAAAGCACCGGATCTAAGCAGGATGGCCAGCCGCTCAGCTTCCTCCATCGACCGGTTGCCGGTAATTACCGCTTTGCCATTGGGGATTGGTTCATTGACTACCGGATTTGTTAACATTTGCTTATCCAACAGTATGCCAATATGCTTACCGACACTTCTGGCAGTCAGATCGGCGAATTTTTTAGCGCCTTCACTGGTAAATTCAAGAGCGACCAGTTTTTGACCGCCTTGATCCGCTTGCGCTCTGGCATCTTTTAAATCTTTCCCTGTCAAGACAACAGCGCCGCTTTCGTCCTGAAACTCCATTAACGCTGTTCTTCCAAGCATCTCAATCGCCTTTTCAGGATCCTTTACACCCGGCAGTTCGACAATGACCCGCCGTTCTCCCTGGCGTTGGACAATTGGCTCTGTAAGCCCTAACTCATTGATACGTCGTTCGAGAATACTAACTACCCGCTGCATCGCATCATCATTAACCTGGGTCTCAGCAGTATCGGAAGCCTCCAGAACGACATGGGTTCCCCCCTGCAAATCGAGTCCCTGTTTAATGGATAATGCCAGCGGTCTCATGTAAAAGCCGGCAACAACGAGAATTGCTAACACGACCACCAAAAATTTGGTGAAATTATCCCACCTCAAGAATTTGTCCCCCAATCTTGAATATACGTTTTATGGCTATAGTAAGTCATAATTATTAATTGCCAGTTTAAATTGACAATTTAAAAATTCGGCTGCACGCCGACACATAACCATGCGCAGTAAAAAAATCTCAAAATATTCCATGACAGGACAAATTTTAGTATCAATCGTAACGGAAAGCGTTACCGTACGCGATACCTTATCAACCAGTAATTTGCTGCATTCCGCGGCATAATTTACCCTGTCATGGATTTCAAACTTGGCAAAATCACGATTCGTTACCCGTGCGCGGTGCACATCTGATTTATCGGCTAAAATCAGTGCCGCAGCTACATGATTAACAGCATTGCCTCGCTCTTCCTCATGATTGCCGATGGCTGATATTACTAAGGCAACCTCTTCCGGTGGCATCCCCATCCGAGTCAAAATGTTAAAAACCATAACGGCCCCGGAACCTCCGTGATTATAGCGGTTAATCATATTGGCAATATCGTGCAGATAGCCGGCTATCGCCGCCAATTCACAATCCCGTGCCGGATAATTGAGTTCCTGCAAAACCTTATAAGCTAACGCCGAAACAATTCCGGCATGTCTAAGTCCATGTTCGGTAAAACCAAGATTACCAAGATATTGGGTACTGCGGGTTAAATAAACGTTCACTTCGTGATCTGCTTTAATTTGTGCGATAGTGATTGGTTGTTCAATAGCAGCTACTGACATCGGGCTAATCCTCCGTTTTTCAAAATTAGCCTTTACCCGTCTAGCAGCTATATCATTTGACAGCGTAAAGGCAAAATGTAACTATTTACATTTTCCCTTACCTGCGCGTAAATATGCCTTCTTCAGTAACTAAATAATTGACTGGCCGGTCATGTTCGTCAGTCGGTACTTTCTCAAGGATTTGTGCAGCCCAGGCCGCGCCGATCAGTTCGGCTTTAGTGGCTTTCGGCAAAAACCGGTCATAATAGCCGGCGCCCATCCCCAGACGTCTGCCCGCTTTATCGAAAGCCACGCCGGGAACAATAATAAGATCCAGTTCACGCGGTTCCAAAAGCTTCAAAGTTGCCGGATTAGGAGTTAGAAGATTAAATTGACCTACCACCAGGTCATCAAGATTTTTGATAACAGCCGCGTCCATTAGCCCCCGCGTCGCATGCATAAATGGTACACAGAGTGTTTTGCCTGCAGCCAGCGCGTGGGATATCACTTTATCCAGATGAGGTTCATCAGGCATTGCCAGATAAAGCATAATATTTTTCGCTGCCTGATAAACCGGCCAAGTGCGTATATGTTCAGCGAGTCTGGAACTGCCGGCAGCAACTGCCTCCTTGCTCATTGACCGCCGAACAGCCAAAATATTCTTACGCAATTCTTGTTTGGCGTCTTTATTGACCTCCATGATGGTTCCCCTCCTTACAATTCATTCTTATCGATCAATCACGGCAAAGCCGCCTGTACCTCACCAGGGTATAGGCGGTTTGAGCATTGCGTATAGTCTGAGCAGTTGACTAATTAATCTTTCTGCTGATTTTGATTATGGCTGACAGCAGAACGGGCTACGGTAACTTCTACTTTATCGGCAATTCTAAGGGTAACGGTTTTTTCATTTAATGCTGTAATCGTTCCGTACATTCCGCCAATGGTAACAATTTTTTCGCCTTTTTTCAAGTTATCCAAAAGTTGTTGGCGGCGCTGTTGTTCTTTCTTTTGCGGACGGTACAGTAAAAAATAAAAAATTACGCCCATTAATACAATTGGCCATGAAGCCTGAATCATTTGCATTATTTCGGGTGAAAGCTCTGGCATCTATTGATCACCTCCTGTTGTCATAGCAGTATATTCCACATTTTTACCGCAATTCCTCTTATTATTTACGGTAATGAGCCCAAAACTCCTCTTGGAAAGCTAAAAAACGGTCTTCAAGAATAGAGTTTCGCATTTCCCGCATAAAGTTTAGTAAAAAATGAAGATTGTGAGTAGTCGTCAAACGCAGCCCGAAAATTTCTTCCGTTTTCAGTAAATGCCGAATATAAGCCCGGGAAAAATTCTTGCAGGCGTAACAACCACATTCCGGATCAATAGGACGAAAATCACGGGCAAATTCGGCGTTTTTAACAACAAGGCGCCCATGAGTAGTCATGACCGTTCCATTGCGGGCAACCCTTGTCGGAAAAACGCAATCAAACATGTCAATACCGCGCATAACACCTTCCACGAGACAATCGGGCGTACCCACCCCCATTAAATAGCGCGGTTTGTTTTCAGGTAATAAGGGCACTGTATGTTCCAGCATTTCATACATAAGCGTCTTAGGTTCACCCACACTGAGACCGCCGATCGCATAACCTGGAAAATCCAAAGAAACAAGATCTTTTGCACTCATGGCTCTAAGATCTTTGTACATGCCACCTTGAACAATACCAAACAAGGCCTGGTCGTTGCGGGTGTGGGCCTCTCGACAGCGTTCAGCCCACCGGGTCGTCCGTTCGGTTGATTCACGGGCATATTCATGATCAGCAGGAAAGGGAACACACTCATCAAACGCCATAATAATATCAGAGCCTAAGGCCATTTGCACTTCTGTGGCTTTTTCAGGCGATAAAAAATGCTTAGAACCGTCAATATGTGACCGGAAAGTGACTCCGTCCTCCGTAATTTTGCGCAGCGGCCCCAGGCTGAAAACCTGAAAGCCACCACTATCTGTCAAAATTCCGCGGTCCCACTGCATAAACTTATGAAGGCCCCCGGCCTCTGCCACTAAATCATGACCTGGGCGTAAATATAAATGGTACGTATTACTTAATATGATACCTGCTCCCATGGCTTTAAGTTCATCAGGCGACATAGCTTTAACGGTAGCCTGTGTGCCTACAGGCATAAAAATAGGCGTATCAAATACACCATGTGGCGTGTATAACCGCCCTGCCCGCGCGCCTGTTTTTGAGCAGCGTTTAATAAGTTCGTATGTAACAGCCAAAAAACTGCACCTCCATCAGTGAAACATAATTAACGAATAAACATGGCATCGCCAAAACTAAAAAAACGATAGCGCTTATTGACGGCTTCCTGGTAGGCATTAAAAATATGTTTCCTACTGGCCAAAGCACTAACAAGCATTAACAGTGTGGATTTGGGAAGATGAAAATTAGTAATAAGCGCCTTGACAATTTTGAAATCATAGCCAGGATAAATAAATATTTCCGTCCAACCGCTTTTAGCTTCCAAACGCCCACTAGCACCCGCCGTTTCCAAAGTGCGTACCGCCGTCGTTCCTACCGCAATGACCCGGTTGCCGGCAGCCAATGTTTGATTAACAATCGCTGCGGTCTCCTCAGGTACCGAATAGTGCTCGCGATGCATAACGTGTTCAGAAATGTTTTCCACTGATACAGGCCGAAATGTCCCTAAACCGACATGCAAAGTCACAAATGTAAGATTAATTCCCATTTGTTTAATAGTATTCATAAGTTCCCGGGTAAAATGAAGACCTGCGGTCGGCGCCGCTGCCGAGCCCCTTTCCCGGGCGTAAACAGTCTGATAGCGTTCTTTATCTGCTAATTTTGCTTTAATATAGGGCGGCAAAGGAGTTTCACCCAAAATATCAAGAATTTCTTCGAAAACTCCCTGATAACTAAACCGCACTACCCGTCCGCCAAAATCAGTATCGCGCAAAACCTCACAACGTAAGGCATCGCTAAATTCAATGATCGTTCCCGGTCTAGCTTTTTTTCCCGGTTTCACCAGTACTTCCCATTCATCTTTCATCGTACGATTTAACAGAAACACTTCCACTTTGCCGCCTGTTTCCGGTTTAAAACCCAATAACCGGGCTGGAATTACCCGGGTATCATTAAAAACCAGGGTATCCCCTGGTTGTAAATATTGTGGCAAATTATAAAACTTGCTATGCTCAATATGCCCATTTTGCCGGTCAAGCACCAGCAAGCGTGAATGGTCACGCGGCTCAACCGGTTGTTGGGCTATTAGTTCTTCCGGTAAGTAGTAATCAAAATCTGAAACCAGCATGTAACTCCCTCATTATGGCCTAGTAGGCTTTTTTTATTTCTACCCCTTGGTAGTAGTGTTTCAAAATAGCTTTAAAATATTCCGGATTTCCACTTTGCTCCTTTTCCGCCATCGCTTTAGCTCCCCATTGGGAAAGCCCTAAACCATGACCCCAGCCATAACCGGCAATAACGATATAATCACCGGGTTCACTGCTGCTAACGGAACGAATATTGGGATTTTCTTTGGGAATTAACGGTAAGGTAATCTGCGGCTTTCTTTCCGTTTTTCCATTATGGGCATAAACGGGCATAGCAAACTGCTTAATTTCATTGGCAATCACGTCAACATCAAATAGTGTACTTTTTAAATCCAATATACTTCTTAATTTTACTCCCGATACCTGCGCACTGCCGTTTGTACCCACAAGCTCAAGACTCTTGACCCTTCCTGAAACCCCCCGGTCAGGGCTAGTAATCGGTGGCGTAGTAAGCGGTGACAGTTCTATCGCCTGCAAACTTCCAACATTGTAGCCTGCATTAGTAATAATTTGATTAAATTCCGCAACTGTTAACCTTTTTTCCCATTTAAAATACGGACAGCTTTGATCGAAATCAGTTACGCCACGAAGATAAGGTTGCGGCGAAGACCAGACATTTTCGCTATTTTCGGTATAACCGCCTGAACTGCTGTGAAAATAGGCTGTAATTAATTTGCCGTTGTAGGTAATGACCAATCCTCTTGTTGCGTCTACGGCTTCCCGTGCTCGCGGGACCTCACTCTCTCGTCCGCCGTATACCTGACAGTCGGTAGTTGCACACACATCAAAGCCATCGGCCTTATGCTTATTATAATTAGCCAAGGCATAGGTTCGCGCCGCAACTGCCTGTGCTTTAACTGCCTCCATTGGCCAATCAGGAGATATTTCATTCTTGATGATTCCATATAAATACTGTTCAATAGGCAGGGTATTAACTACCGTTATTCCTGCCTTGCCAGCAGTTGGATGAATGCTGATATCTCCCCGGTACCGGTGTTTATTTACGTAAATATGCTGTTCAACGTAGAACAATAAATCGTCTTTTTTCTGAACAACGGTTAACCCGGCAGCCGCTACCGGCACACCGTTAATCACAAAGCCACCGGTATCCTTGGCAGCAATGGTTACTCCGTCATAGGCTCGAAAACTTCTCAATATCTCAGCCGTTCCGGAATTGACAATGTCAAAATTAGCGTCAGATGAAATCTGTATACTGGGTTGATTGGTTAATATCCCCACACGAAGGATTGGCTCGTTTAAAACTCCCTCACTTACGTCAAGTGCCTGGGCATTTCCGGCTAAAGGAAATACCAAAAAAACAACCAGCAATAACCATTTTAACATATGTTTATCTACTCCGCCTATCTCGGCATTATTTTCTTGAAAATAGGTTCAAAATTACCGTTAAAATTATACTCAGAATTATTGATGTAACAATCGGAAAATGAAAACTAAAAGTGCTGCGTTCGATATGAATATCACCCGGCAGTCTGCCCAAGCTAAGAAATTTGCCACCAAAATGGAATAAAGCCCCGGTTATCAGTAAAACTAAACCAAAAAACATAAGCATCTTTCCTAGTGAATCAAAGCCTCCGGGCATTATTTTTGCTCCTTTCGCGGTTTATAGTAACGGTCCCTTTCACTAAAAACACAGCCACAATAAGGCTGCCTGTACATTTCAAGCTCACGGCTGATCTTGACCCCTTCCTGCCAGCCTGGCCGAAAATCCATATAGCAAAACTGAACTCCTTCGGCTTCAGCTGCTTTTTCGGCAGCTGCTTTTATCAAATCATGCTGTTGGTAAGGACTAACCAGCAAAGTAGTACTGAAGCAGTCATAACCTTGTTCCTTGGCATAACGTGCCGTTTGACGCATTCGTAGATCATAACAATGAATGCAGCGTCCCCCCGGAGTATGTAATGCTTGTTGTAAAAACTCTTCCAATGTGTAGCTATCATCGATGATCAAATTATTAAAACCAATTTTCTCTGCAAAAATTTTAAGCGTATCTAAGCGTCTCATAAATTCCTTATAGGGATGAATGTTGGGATTAAAAAAATAGCCGGTTACCTCATATTGCGGATACGTTTCCCGTAAATGTTTTACAGGAAAAATGGAGCACGGCCCGCAACACACATGCAACAGCAAACGCATAACGAATCACCTACCACAATTTTTCTTGATTAATGGATTTGCCTTCATAAGGAATATTAAGATGTGCATAGGCGGCGGGAGTTGCTATCCGTCCGCGCGGGGTTCTGGCGATAAAACCCATTTGCAGGAGAAACGGCTCATATACATCTTCAATCGTCTCAGTTTCTTCACTGATTGCCGCCGCCAGCGTATCCAGGCCCACCGGTCCGCCATTAAACTTTTTAATAATCGCAGCCAACATATTCCGGTCGGTTTTATCCAGGCCGCGCTTGTCTACTTCTAAAAGTTCCAGTGCCTTATCCGCTAAAGCATCCGTAATGATCCCGTCGGCCGTCACCTGGGCAAAGTCGCGTACCCGCTTTAACAAACGGTTGGCAATTCGTGGCGTACCCCGTGAACGTCTGGCAATTTCCCGCGCACCGCGCGGTTCAATGTTTACTTGCAATATTTCAGCAGCCCGGTTCACTATACATTCTAAATGCTCGGGTTCGTAGTACTCTAAACGGCAAATAACTCCAAATCTGTCCCGCAGCGGCGCCGCCAGCGCGCCCGCTTTGGTTGTCGCGCCAATAAGCGTAAACTTTGGTAAATCCAGACGTATGGAACGGGCAGACGGACCTTTGCCGATAATAATGTCAAGCGCATAGTCCTCCATCGCCGAATATAAGACTTCTTCAACCGCCCGCGACAGGCGATGGATTTCATCAATAAACAGCACATCTTTCTCACCCAAATTTGTCAGCAATGATGCCAAATCTCCCGGGCGCTCAATGGCCGGACCTGATGTAATTCTAAAGTTGACACCAAGTTCATTGGCAACAATACCGGCTAAGGTAGTTTTACCTAACCCCGGCGGACCATATAACAATACATGATCAAGCGCTTCATTCCTCGCCAGTGCAGCCTGTATAAATATCGAAAGATTGTTTTTTACTTGATCTTGTCCAATATATTGGGCTAGCCGCCGCGGCCGCAAACTGAACTGCCAGGAATCTACATCCTGTTCGTCCGGCCCCACAACACGTTCTTCCACTAATTTGTTACCTCCCAATTACCTCCGGCCAAACTCCTTTAACGTTAGTTTAATTAACTGTTCTAATGATATCTCAGATTTATCTTCACGCTCATATATTCTCTTAATAACCGGTGTTATCTCCGCATGATTATAGCCTAACGATATAAGGGCCTGTACGGCTTCTTGCAGGATATCCCCCGGCAAACTGATATCAGCAATTGGCTGTCCCGCAGCACCGGCTGCGCCCTCTTTCCCCATACCTATTTTATCTTTTAATTCTAGGATCATTCTTTCCGCTGTTTTCTTGCCAATACCCGGTAATTTTGTCAGGATAGCCGCGTTATTAGTACTAATTGCCGAGCGGAAGTTTTGCGGCGTAATGGCAGATAAAACACCGGCAGCTACTTTAGGACCAATGCCGGATACAGAAATAAGACGTAAAAAAAGTTCATACTCTTCTTGCGTATAAAATCCATGTAAAGTGATTGCATCTTCACGGACATTTAAATAGGTAAACAAAATAGCCTGTTGACCTATCACCAGCTTTTGCCTGGTAGAATTGGGTATAAATACCCGATAGCCTACTCCCTGCACATCAATGAAACAATAATCCGTAAATAAATGGGTAACAACACCCTTAACATAACCTATCATTGGTTATCCTCATCCTATTTATACTTTCACAGTGTATGGTAGCGATAGCCACGGCCAACGCGTCGGCAGCGTCGTCAGGATGCGGCTTTGTTCGCAAATTCAATAATCTTTGCGTCATATAGATAACTTGTTCTTTAGTAGCTTTGCCATACCCGGTTACCGCCTGCTTTACCTGTAGTGGCGTAAACTCGGCAATAGCCAGTTCATTTTGAGCTGCCGCCAGCAGCACAACACCTCTGGCTTGTCCTACAGCCATAACAGTACGTACATTCTTGTTCATAAACAACTGCTCAACACCCATAATATCCGGCTGATACTCTTTAATCAGCCTATTGAGTTCCTGATGGATTTTCTTTAGCCGCATGGCCGGCTCCATATCAGGCGTTGTCTCAATCACACCATAAATAACAGGATTTAATCTGCTTCCTTGCGTCTCGACCACACCATACCCGCAGATTGCGGTGCCAGGGTCAATTCCTAATGCTAACATCTGCTGCCCCCTTTTTTAATAACATTCGACAGCCGTTATTTATATTCCTGTTAAAATAAAGCAAAAAGAGAGGTTCCCCTCTCTTTAACGTGCCTGCATTCCTTCTAGTGTTCTTAACAACTCCTCTTTGGACTGTACAACCAAACCTTGGTGTAATTCTTGTAGATCCTGAGGTGCTAAATGATTAACCGGTATTTTCGTTACTTCCTTTACCAGGGCTTTAGGACCGGGTATTCCATAAAACACGGCGACGTAACCATCTTTGATACCAATAAACATATTATTGGCATGTTCCCTGCATAAACTGTCAACCGTCAATGACATTTCTACTTCTTTTGTATCAAACTTTTCAATATTCCAGCCTGAATAGACTTTTTGCAGTTGATAATAATTAAGTCCAACTAAATTATCTGGCGGCTTTGCGCGGAATATCTCCTGGTCGTTGCATTTAGTATAGCTGATTTTTTGCACTAGATCCGTTTCAGGCGAAATCTTTATTTTCCCATCCTGCTTTACAACTTCACTATTTTGCTGTAGAAAGGGCAGTTTTAATTCCGGATTCACTAGTAAGGAATAATACGTGATGCCTAACAACAATAAAATTAGACCACCAATGAATACAGGCTTGCCAAGTATTGCTCGAATGTACGTCTTCGCCTGATGCGATAAAGAAAATTTAGCAATAAATTTTGATAACATAATGAAACACTCCTTTCTTTAGTGTTGTCACTATTTTTACCAAATAATACAAGCTTTATTCGTAATATCCCAACAGTCGGTCATAATTTAACGCATATTTTATCATAAAAATAAAAACCTCCCGCCATTTTAGCAGAAAGGTTTAAAGCATATCTATCATTTTATTGAACGTATGTTAGATTTTCTACTCTTCTTCATCCTCTTCAGGCATGTCAAAATTGGTATACACTTCCTGAATATCATCAAGGTCTTCCAGTGCTTCCAAAAGTTTCATCATTTTTTCGGACTCATCACCAGCCAGACTGGTCATAGTTTCAGGCACCATTGTAATCCGGGAAACTATTGTTTTAATGTTGTTTTTTTCCAAGGCTTCTTGCACCTGTTCAAAATCATCCGGCTGAGTTGTGATTTCATACTCATCGTCCGCTGCTTCAAAATCCTCCGCACCGGCGTCAAGTGACAAAAGCATCAGGTCTTCTTCGGCAATCTCGTCCTGTTCAACAACAAATACGCCCTTTTGCTTAAACATCCAGGAAACACAGCCTGTTTCTCCCAGATTACCGCCGTATTTAGAAAATAAATGTCTTACATCGGCGGCAGTTCTGTTCCGGTTGTCCGTCATGGCGTCCACCATGATGGCGACTCCGCCTGGGCCGTATCCCTCGTATTTTATTTCTTCATAACTATTGCCGTCCAATGCTCCCGAGCCTTTTTGAATAGCCCGTTGGATATTTTCTTTGGGTATATTATTTTCTCTTGCTTTTTGCAAGGCCAATTTTAACCGCATGTTGCCGGTTGGGTCCGGGCCGCCCATTCTTACTGCGACAGTTATCTCACGGCTGATTTTGGTAGTAATTTTGCCACGAATCGCATCTACCTTACCTTTTTTGTGCTTAATATTAGCCCATTTTGAATGTCCCGACATGTAAATACTCCTCTCCGCAATGTGGATCGCCAATATTGTATCACAATAGCAAAGAATTGGCAAAGCCGAAATTTTTACACCCATTCAATAATAACTTCTTTCCCTTTAGATTGTAAGGTAGTTTTCAATTTATTTAGCACCTGTGCTTTAATATTCATCTGCATAGGGAAACTTGGATTTTGATGAGCCGGATTAATTGCAAGTCCGGCAATAATCTTTATCGTATCCGCGTTACTCAACATTTTAGCCAGCAAAGTAGCACCGTCTTGTTTCCGGGAACTGCGCAATTTTTTCAGTTCTGCTAACCGGTCAACAGCGGCATTTAAGGTCAAGACTCCCTCAGTAACCAAATCCACGCCGTCAAGATAAGCAATAATTGCCGTATACCTGAGAAACAATATCGGCGGCTTCGGCAGTTTCCAGAACAGTAGCAATCCCGGCACCTGTTAGGCAATCCACCAAACTCTCCCATGAATATTCCGGAAATGCCGCTACATAAGAAGGAGCTAAACTCATTATCACTTGCCTACCAGTGTTAATTGCCTGTATTACTTCATGCATTTGCCAGTCTATTTCTTTGGCCTGTTGCGGACATTCCAACACGCACCTGCCGCAAAGAATACACCTTTCCTCAATCACACGGGCATGGCCCTTGTCGATCCCAATTGCTTTAACAGGACATGAGCGCACACATCGAAAACAATCCTGGCAATTTACCTTGCGAGTTACAATCGTACTAATTGTGTTTACCCCCTAACACTTTCTCTACAAAAATGCCATGAACTTTTTCTTTGGCTACATTAGTGATCATCTCATCGTTTAATTTAATAACCACGCCTTCTGTACACCGACCCTGACAAAAATTCCCCTCAATGTCAATCTCACTTTGAATCTGATATTTGTCGATTAATGCCTTAAAGGCATTCAAAACACTATAAGCCCCCCGTAAATGACAAGCACTTCCAAAGCAAATCGATAACTTCAGCATAATCGCACCTCTTTTGTGAATATTTTCACTTTATTTGTTGCTCTATATCACGATTATTTTACCCCATAAACATATCCTAAGCAACTTCCAAAATTAGTTCAGGTAAAAACTATGAGAAAGAAAAAGGCCACAGTAGAAGCACAGCTTACTGTGGCCTTAATTCAAATTATTCCGATTATGCAATATGTAAGTAATTGGTTACTTTAATACAGTTAGGTGTTAGTCTTAGCAGCATCCGTACTATTATTCGTTCCGTTAAACAATTCGCCATCGAGCGGAAACGGAATTTGAACATACGTGTTGGGCACTTCACCAACCACAACGTATTCCGCGATGGGTACCTGAGTATTAACACTAACACTTTGGCTTACCAGTGGAACTACAATGCGAATTTGTGTAGTAGCCGCCAAGTAAACCATATGCCTGGTTTGGTTAATTCCAGCCTGTTCAAATTTATCTATGACTTTTACTTGAACTGTACCCATAGGAATAATCGTAACTGTAATTTTGGGTCCCATACTAGCCAACATTTGACTCCCCAAAACCTGCCCAATTGGAATATTAATTTTTTCCTCTGTCACTTCTTCTAAAGCCTCTTGTACCTTCATGGTAGTATCGGCTGCCAGCCGGTTAAATTCCATGGTATTGGGCTGAATAAGCACGACCCTCCCGTGTTCATCCAACGTAACATTGACCAACATTTTCGGATCAACCGTAAGACTGACTCTCGTATTGATTACATTATTAATAGCTTCAGTGGCAATTAATGTTGCCTTGGTTTCAGCTATCGCCATGAGAGTAGGTTTCAAATGCGTTTCGATCCGCCAGAATATAAAAACCATAAAAAATAGCAAAACAACTAACACAATTGGAAAGAGTGGCAATACACGTCGGCGCCGCACTGAAAACCGCATCTTTTCCCCTCCTCCACCACTCCTACACTACTCTTATATATATGGCGAAAGTCGGCTATAAGTTACTAAATATATGCATTGATCATAATTGAAATTGCGGAAATACTAAGAAAAATTATGGAGGTGTTGACTATGGACAATTTAAAAGAACTCAAATTACGTATTGCCAATGAGACTCTTGGTCAGGAGATGAAGAAAAAAGTAAGCGACGCCAATTACGAAGCGATTCTTGATGAAAAAAAGATGGAGGTTGCCGAGGACTTAGGTCTTAAAGAAAAAATTGAGAATGTTGGTTGGAAGAATATGACAACAAAAGAAGTTGGTCAAATTGGCGGCAAAACTGGAGGTCAAATGGTAAAAAATTTGATAGCGGCGGCAGAGGCACAAATGGCCCCTGTGGATGATGATACACTTCATAATGCCAAGAAACATCTGGAAGGTAAACAGTGAAAATAAAAATAGGGTCGCAGCTGCGACCCTGTTTTTATTTTCACTGCTTTTATACACGTAATTTTGAAGATATAGTAGACGTGCTTGCATAGACATTTGGTATTGTCCAAGGTTTTCTCACATGGTAATACGATGATAATGCTTTTTGCCTTTACGGATAATGAGACTATTATTATCAAAGAGATCGAGAGTCAACAGAAGGTCCGGATCAGTTACCTTAGCATCACCAATATAAAGTCCGCCCTGCTGAATCAGCCGCCGCCCCTCGCTTTTAGAAGCAATGATGCCCGCACCTGCAAGAATATCAAGCAATCTGGATCCAAGTGAATCAGCAGTTATCGAGACAGTTGGCACATTATCAAAATTTCCATTGCCGCCAAACAGTGCTTCTGCAGCCTGTCTTGCTTTTTCCGCTTCTTTCTGGCCGTGAATTAATTTCGTCACCTCAAAGGCTAACGTTTTTTTGGCGACATTAATTTCTTTATCCTGAAGGGCACCTAACCGCCTAACCTCACCCATAGGTAAAAAGGTAAGCAAGGCCAGACATTTTTCTACATCCTGATCGTCAACATTGCGCCAGTATTGGTAAAAATCGTAAGGTGAAGTTTTTTCGGCATCCAGCCATAAGGCACCTTTTTCTGTTTTACCCATTTTTCGTCCATCACTCGTAGTTAATAAGGTAAAAGTTAGGCCGTAAGCCGGCTTACTTTCCTTGCGCCGGATAAGATCGGCGCCAGCCAGTATGTTAGACCACTGGTCATCGCCTCCCATTTGCATGATACAATTGCACCGACGATTAAGCTCCAGAAAATCATAGCCCTGCATCAGCATGTAGTTAAATTCTAAAAAAGATAAGCCTTTTTCTAGTCTTTGTTTAAAGCATTCTGCCGTCAACATGCGATTAACGGAAAAGTGCACGCCAATATCCCGAAGAAACTCTATATAATTTAGTCCTAATAACCAATCAGCATTATTGAGCATTAAGGCCTTGCCATCCGCAAAGTCTATAAACCGCTGCATCTGTTTTTTAAAGCGTTCACCATTATGCCGGATATCTTCTAATGTTAACATTTTTCTCATGTCCGCTTTGCCGGAAGGATCTCCTACCATGGCCGTCCCGCCACCAATGAGACAAATAGGACGGTGCCCGGCTCGCTGCATATGAGCCATTACCATCATTCCCAGAAAATGTCCGACATGCAGGCTGTCAGCTGTAGGATCAAAACCGATATAAAAGGTAATTTTTTCTTTGGCCAATAGTTCCGCGATCTCTTCTTCATGCGTTAACTGTTGAACAAATCCCCGTTCTTTGAGAATATCTAATACAGACATAATTAAATCCTCCTTCATTGACCGGCTTCACCAAACCGGTAGGTATACAAAGTCTTAGGTCTCCCTCAGCCCCTGCTGAAGCCGACTGTGCTCTTCGAGGTATAATCATTATTCAGAGAAAGCTATACTTTTTCACTTGAAAATAAAACCCGCCCCTGGTCAGGGACGGATAGTAAACCCGTGGTACTACCTTGTTACCGCCATTAGCCACGCAAGCAAAGTTGGATACCTTTTTCCCAGCCATGTAACGACAATTTACCAGCCCGGCTTTACAATTTGCACTTTGGCCTGCTTCTTAGCTTATTCAGCCAGCCTGCTTGCTAAGTTCACCAACCTTATATCCAAAAAACTACAGGATATCTAACTTACTTTTCCCCATATACATTAATATTGCATATTATATACTATTTTACTATACCTGAATATAACCGGATTGTCAATTTCAGCCACATACTCTCTCTACAACGTACTAAAGATTCTTACAGGCGAGCGGCCTGTAGCAAAAACGAAAATCAAGCGCCAGCGTTGGAACGTTACTAACACTCTGACAAAAGAACATCTTGATTGAATTTCATATAAATATAGAAAATACGGCGTTTTAAGCCGCATTATAACATAACAAATTTATGATTGCAAACGTAAAGCAATACCTATCTGGACCTCTTTTATGATATAATGGTTAGCGAATCTAATCCTTTGCAATTGACTATGCACATTTACATGTAATAATATCGAATCGGTAAGGAGAGAAAAGTATGCAAGATAGAAAGAATGAGCACCAGAAAGATAGCCGGACACGCCGCTCCAAAAATACACGAACAATTACCGTTATTGCCGTTCTCGTGTTTTTGGTTATGCTGCTGGGAGCTGGTTTAGGCTTTTTAACTGCCAGTATAAATACCATGCCAAGCCTAAAGGGCGACATTCGTCCGGCTGTCTCTTCTCAAATCTTTGATGCAAACGGTAAATTGATTACCACCGTTCATTCTGTTGAAAATCGTTTACCAGCATCAATTAATAAAATACCTAAAAATCTTCAGCACGCCTTTATCGCAGCGGAAGACGCCCGCTTTTACCAACACAGCGGTATTGATCCCCGCGGAATTTTGCGGGCTATCTGGTCAAATGTGACAGATCGGGGAATTTCAGAAGGCGGCAGTACGATCACACAACAACTGGCCAGAAATGCTTTGCTTTCCCAAGAACAAACACTCAAACGTAAAATCCAGGAGGCTTTTCTATCTTTACAAATTGAACATCAGTACAGTAAAGATGAAATTCTTGAAATGTACATGAATCAAATTTATTTTGGTCAGGGTGCGTATGGAGTTCAAACAGCGGCGCAAGTCTACTTTGGCAAAAATGTCGAAGATCTCAATTTAGCTGAATGTGCAATGATAGCAGGTATCCCTAAAAGCCCAAATTATTACTCACCTACAACTAATTTAAAAGCTGCCAGGGAACGGCAAGCCGTCGTACTTGAGCAAATGGTGAAATATGGCTATATTGATTCGGCTTCCGCCGCCAAGGCAAAAACAACCGAAATCAAGATTGCTCCCCGTCCGGCAGCCACTGCTTCACCTGCTTCGTATTTTACCGACTATGTAATCCAATTACTTATTGACAAGTATGGGGCCGATGCCGTATATAAAGACGGCCTTAAAGTCTATACGTCATTGGATTTGGAAATGCAAAATACTGCCGAACGTGCTCTGAAGCAGCTGCCAACAATACGCACTGATGAAAATGGCATCAAACAGCCCCAAGGCGCACTTGTTGCGATTGATCCGCATACAGGCTATATTAAAGCAATGGTCGGCGGCCGTGGCAACGATCAGTTTAACCGGGCGGTTTTAGCGGTGCGGCAACCAGGTTCCGCATTTAAACCTTTCGTCTATTTAGCTGCCATTGAAAGCGGATTTACACCAGCCAGTGTTATTGACGACAGCCCTGTCAGCTTTGGCAGTTGGTCGCCGGTAAACTACGACAGGACATTCCACGGCCCTGTTACCATGCGTTCAGCACTTGAACAATCTCTCAATGTTGTGGCCGTTAAGCTGGCGCAACAAGTCGGCATTGATAAGGCTTTATACTATGCCCAACAAATGGGCATCTCTACGCTGGTGCTTAATGGTGCGACAAATGATCGCAATTTAGCCATTTCTTTAGGCGGCCTTACCCATGGAGTTACCCCGCTCGAACTTGCCAGTGCCTACGGGGTACTGGCAAATAACGGCGTTCGGGTTGAACCTACGGCCATTGTGAAAATTGTTGACCGCAATGGCAAAGTAATTGAAGAGAATACCCCTAACGAAAAAGTTGTTGTCAACGAACGCAGTGCGTTCTTGCTTACCGATATGTTAAAGGGAGTTATGACTCGCGGTACAGGTACAGGTGCTTATTTTGGCCGCCCGGCTGCAGGTAAAACTGGCACGACCAGCGATAACAAAGATGCTTGGTTTGTTGGCTTTACACCTGATTTGGTGGCTGCGGTCTGGCTTGGCTGTGATAATCCGGAATACTTGCACGGTATTACCGGCGCTACAGTGCCCGCTAGTATTTGGAAAAGCTTTATGAATGGCGTTGCCGACAAATATGTAGCGCGTGATTTTGTAAGACCTTCCGGTATTGTGGCTGCCAGAGTCTCAGATAAAGACGGTCTCTTAGTTAATGATCCCAATAATAAAGACGGGCATAATGAAATTTTCGTGGAGGGCACTCAGCCGAACAAACTTTCCACAGCTACAACAAAAGATGGCAAAGACAATAAGGATAATAAGGGTACTGATCCATCTGCAGAAAAAACTTTGCCGCCGCCGCCCTCCAAAGAAGATAGATCGACAATGCCGTCCCCTCCACCACCGCCACCTAAATCTAATGATTCCAAGAAGAATTAAAAATAATAGAATAAAAAACACGCGTAAAAAATACGCGTGTTTTTTTTCGTTTGTTTGCGCATATACATTACCATGGCCTTTATTAACAAGTAATACTCGTATCCTCTTCACCCAGCCAGAATAAAAGGATTATAATAATAATAATGATTATCCAACTACCTCCAAAACCGCCACAACCGCCAAATCCACGTGCCATTTATTTTTCCTCCTTCCCATCTTGTTAAAGAGATCCTTCTCTTCAATGCAATCTATGAACTTTACGTTTTATTGGTCACCTTCCGGAAATCAACAATTTTAAGCTATATTTGAAGTATTGATACCCAGAAAGCACGAAACCCGTTTTCCGCATTTCCGATGTAAGTAGGAATTATAAAGTAGTGTCATCCCCTTCGAAGAAGAACAGTAGCAGAATAATGATGATAATCCAAATACCACCAAATCCGTGACCGCCAAATCCACAACGAGACATTTAAACTACCTCCTTACTTCTTATCATTCATGAAGGTGTAGCAAGCACCCGCCCTTCTACTTCAATATATACATTTTATCGAGGAAGTGTTACTGGCTTAACCGGACATTTGGTTTGCTAATCCTTGTTTACCTCAAATAATCTTCTAATCTGTTTAGGGGCATCCGCTGCCACTTTAACCGATTGCATAGTATTATTTATAACCTCAGTCATATTGCGGATTTTATCCACTGTAGACGACATTGAGTCAATGCGCCTGTCCATGGAAAAATTGTCTGATGCCAAAGATAATAGGATTACCATAAGTTGAATATTAAGATTCGGATTTTGCATTACCTTTCTAAATAAAGCGGCAGGCCCTCGTGGGCTCGTGTTTTTCTGCGGTATTTTAGCAGGCGGGGCAGCAGGAGTTTTTTCCACTACTGGTTCTTTGCTTTCAGGATCTTGCTGGTTAATTTTCTCCGGCCTTTCTACAGGCGGCGCTCCTGTATTTTTATGATATTTCCGCACACGCATATGTCCACCACCTTTCTGTAATTCATTTTTCTACTCCCAATATATGAAATACACCCGGATTTGGTCTCTATTGCCTGTTTGGACACTCACAAATATTTGTTAAACTGAATAAATTAGATAGAAATATAGGAGGTGCATAACAAGTGTTTGAACAGTTTGGTAACATTATGGAAATAGTAAAAAAAGTTCAGCAAAACGTTGACACTGTACAAGAACAACTAAAACAGGAAAGAATTGAAGTGTCTAGTGGTGATGTTATTAAGATAACCGTTAATGGTCAGCAAGAACTTATTGCCATCCACTTAAACGGCAAATATTTAAGCACCGAAAATGCTGCTTTATTGCAAGACTTATTATTAGCTACCATAAATAATGCTTTAGCTAAATCCCGTGATTTAAATCAAGCGGCAATGGGTAAACTTGCCAGTGATTTAAATCTGCCTAAAATTCCCGGCATGTTCTAAGGAGGCGGTTTTATGCCGAATGACACCGATCATCTCGGGTCTTCGTCACTACTGAACTCAATAACCCGGATGCTAGACACTGGTATGCATACTGGTGCTGGACTTGACAACATTATAACTGTTTTATCACTGTTATGCCTATTTTCAATAATGAACCGAAATCATGCCGGTAAAGATACCCCGCAAACTCAGCCGGCAACTGCCACTAACCCCTTACATAAATTGCTGGGTGATTTGACAAAAGGCAGTGACGGCGGCTTTACCCCAGACACACTGATGTCTCTTTTACCGCTGTTAAACAACCCGCAGCTTAAATCAAAACTTAATCCTGGTACTATGTCTACTGTATTAGGTTTATTAAATAATCTTGGCAGTCTCGGAGGCGGCAGTCCCTCACCGGACAAGGATAAAGATAAGGCTAAAGCTGAACTTAAACCTTCGCCGCCTACAGAAACTCCTCCACAACAAGAAACTGAGGCTCTCGCTCCCTCAACAAATGTTGCCCAACAAGTTCCGGTCGCCAAGCCTCCTCAGACTAATGAGGAGGCAGAAGAAGCAGAAACGAAAAACCATAGCCGTTATTTAAATTGGAAAAATAATTTTTAACCAAAACAAGGGTCCGCTTCTATTAAAGCGGACCCTTGTTTTGGTTAATTTTTTACGTATACGTATACGACAATCTAAGCCAATCTGGCGACAGTGGCACCGGTGCCACCCTCATTAAGGTCGGCAATTCGTATTCCTTTTATGTGCGAATGGTTTTCAAGATATGATTTAACTCCCTTTCGTAAAGCCCCTGTTCCTTTACCATGGATGATCAGCACTTCGTTTAAACCAGATAGCACTGCATCATCAATATATTTATCAAGGAGCACTTCTGCTTCTTCAATTGTCATACCGCGAATATCAATTTGCCTTGCTACGGAATCGGTTCTTACCATACTTACATGTTTGGTTACCGGCTGGTTTTTGGGTTTGCCTGACTCGGCCAATAATCGGCAAGCAGATACTGCTACCGTTAATTTTAGAACTCCAAGCTGTACAGTTACATCGGTGCCATTGACAGCCAGCACCTCCCCCTTTTGTTTCACTGTCGTAACATAAACAGTCATGCCTGGTTTAAGTGCTTCTGCGGATAACTCGGCACCGGCTGCTTGATCTGTGATGGCAAGTCCGTTTATTTCTGTATTGCTGGCCCGCAACTTCTGCCGGGCATGTTCAATAGCCTGCTGTCTTTCACGGCTATTATGCTCAGAAAATTGCTCTTTCAGCTCACTAATTATCTCTTCAGCATTACGCCGGGCCTGGCGAATAACGGCGGCGGCCTCTTCCTGAGCCTTTATCAATACCGCATTCTTTTTTTCCGCAACAGCCCGTTCATCGGCCAATACTTTTTCTTTTACTCTACCCATTTCCTGTTCTAAACGACTTAGCTCATCCAAACGTGAACTATATGCTTTTTTCTGATCTTCCAACGCCCGCAAAACCGTTTCAAAATCTGCATGTTCTTTATGAATTAACGCTTTTGCGCGCTCAATAATTTTAGCGGATAAGCCCAGGCGCTGGCTGATGGCAAATGCATTGCTGCTGCCGGGTATCCCAATCAGCAGCCGATAGGTTGGCCGCAGGGTTTGTATATCAAATTCTACGCTGGCATTCTCAATGCCCTCGCGGGAATAGGCAAATGTTTTTAACTCACTATAATGTGTAGTGGCGATAGTTTTCGCCCCAACTGTATGAATGTGTTCCAAAATTGACATGGCCAAAGCCGCCCCTTCGCTGGGGTCGGTCCCTGCACCTATTTCATCAATGAGAACTAAATCGTCCGCGCCTATTTTCTTTAAAATTCCTACCAGGTTAGTCATATGACCGGAAAACGTGCTCAAACTCTGCTCAATACTCTGCTCATCCCCTATATCGGCAAAGATATTGCCAATAATCGGCATCTCAGAATCAGGCGCAGCGGGGATAAATAAACCTGCTTGCGTCATAAGGGCAAACAAACCTACCGTTTTAAGTGTTACCGTTTTCCCACCGGTATTCGGACCGGTAATCAGTAAAGTAGTAAAGTGGCGCCCAAGCTGTACGTCTATTGGCACCACATGTTCAGCAGGGATCAGCGGATGTCTGGCTTGGATAAGATTTACAAAACCTTGTTGACTAATAATTGGCTGAGTAGCTCTCATATCAATACTTAGTTTAGCTTTAGCAAAAACAAAATCCAGCTGAGCCAAAATTACAAGGTTTTCCCCTAGAGGTTCCGCCACTTGGGCAATTTGACCGGTTACTACTGTTAAAATCCGTTCAATCTCATGCTTTTCGGCAGTTATGAGTTGTTTAATATCATTATTTAAGTTCACAATAGCCATTGGCTCGATGAATAAAGTGGCGCCACTAGCCGATTGATCATGCACAATACCGGGAAAATTATTGCGATATTCCTGTTTAATGGGAATAACATAGCGGTCACCACGCATAGTAACAAGTGCATCTTGAAAATACTTCTGATATTCACCAGAACGTAAAATGTTGTCCAATTTTTCTTTTACCCGGCTTTGGGCCTGCTTAATTTCCCGTCTGAGCTTGAGCAGTTCACTGCTGGCGTCGTCGCGGATAACGCCCTGTTCGTTAACAATCGCCTCAATGACTGTTTCAATATTTCTTAATACCATAATTTGACTGGCACGCAAAGCCAAAAGCGGTGCTTCAATAGATAAATCAGCGAAGAAGGCTTTTATCCTTCTAGCAGCATATAACGTACTGGCCACAGCTAAAAGTTCATGCGGCTCTAAAATAGCACCAAGTTCAGCTTTTTTTAGCGTAGAGCGCACATCCCGAATTCCGCCAAGCGGTACTGTCGCAATATGATTCAATATCCCGCGAGCTTCAGCCGTTTCGGCAAGGCGCTTTTGTACTTGCTGCGCCTCGCTTACCGGTACCAGTTCATGGGCAAGTTCCCTGCCCATAACTGAACCTGTACGCGCTGCAAGCATATCACGGATTTTATCGTATTCCAAGGTTGATAATACGGCTGCTTCCATGTAATTTCTCTCCTAATTAACTATAGTACTCCCCGGAAATAATGTCCCCGGGTAATATGTTCATGCTCGGCACCGGCAATTCTATCTTCCGCAAATAACGGATGGTCTTCTCCCAGGTCGATTAGCGCTCGATACAACCCGGTAACCCTGGCAACTTCTTCTACATTACTATATTTAGCCTCATACCGCAAGCGGCTCAGACCGGTGCCGGTCAATCTGGGCACATGCGGCAACATGGATAATTCTTTGGCGTTCAGAATATGCATACGGCAAAATTGATCGGTTGCCACCGGAAATAATTCATCTTTGCGGTCCTTAAGCCAATACCGCCCGCGCAAACAAGCCCGCTTACAGTTTTTGCCGTTCTGTCCGCCTAAAAAACTGCCAAGCAGGCAATATTCAGAAATCATCAGTGTCAAATAACCATGCACCAGACATTCCAGTGGTGCCAGTTTCCTACCAGTGAGCGCTTCGACTTGCGCAAAAGTTAGTTCCGGCGAAAGTGTCAGACTGGCAAATCCTAACCCTGTTAAGTAATTGGCTGTAACACTATTATAGATATTTAAGGGATAATCGCCGTGCAAAGGGATTGCCGAAAGTTCCTGTACCAACGAAATAAGGCCCATATTGCCTACACTGATGGCATCCGGTTTAATCTCATTAAATACCGCAATCTCCTCTTTTACGCCGGCTATTTGTCCGGGATGCACCAATCGCGGTGTATTCAAGATAATTTTGCGTCCGTGCTTTTTTACATAAGCGGCCGCCTGATAATAATCTTCAGCAAATAATGAGCGTTTTTCCAAACATTCGCCGCCAAACATGACAATATCGGCACCATGTTCAACCGCGGCCACGACTTTATCAAGCTGATCAACATTGACTACCAATTCAGGCTTATTCCTGATAGGTTTTCTCCGTATTGGCGGCAAGAGATCATGGATTGTTTTATTCTCAGTCAGCGGGGTTCTGTTGAACCTTGCCAAGCGGTCGGCTTCCAATTGTTCAATTGCCTGGCGCCGGGCTTCATTAATTTCACTGACAGGTACCATTACTTGCCCTTTTATCTGGCAGTCCAAGGAATGTAAAGCAAAAACCGTAGTTCCCAAACGTTCAATTTGTTTAGCGACACTCTCTGCCGTAAGCGGTCTTTTTATAGCCTTTTCCGCAATAAAACCGGTTTGAGCCTGACCGGTAAAACCGTCTGCGTCTGTGAAGGTAATGACCAGCGGCCGTCCTTCTTCAACGGCTACAGCCACATTTACGGGAATCCGCCGAACGGCTTCTGTTTTGTTAAAAAAAGCGCGGGCTCGTTCCATTAGTTTAGCAGCAAATACCTTAAATACCCGGTCATTAACCCGAACTGGCGAAGTGACTGGAACCGCCACGATAGCATGAGCCTGCGCCTCACCAACCGGTTTGCCGTCAACCCACATCGTATGGACCGTGACGTTTACCCTACCGCCGACTTTAACCCAAAACTCGATAATATCGCCGACCGCAAGTGGTTCATCCAATTTTATAACGGCGACTTTACCATTCGGCTGATATTCTAGCACCCGCCCAAGTCTCACTCCCCGGTTATTGGGGCGTCTGTCGCTCATCATCGCCCTCCCGTTTTTACCATATAGGTGGGCGGTGGTAAAATCGCGGTTAAAAATTTGCGCCAAATCCTTCTGGTCCTGCTCGCCGATAGTATATTGCTCCTGATTCGACGAATAACGGTCAATCGCCCGCCGGTAAGCATCAACGACAACAGCAACATATTCCGGCCGCTTCATCCGGCCTTCGATTTTAAAAGAAGTCACCCCGGCCTTTATAAGTTCGGGAAGTATTTTAATCGTATTCAAATCTTTGGGACTGAGCAAATATTCACCAGCGTCCGCTTGGCTTAATACATCATTGCCGGCGCTATCAACTAACGTATAAGGCAAGCGGCACGGCTGAGCACAGCGCCCGCGATTTCCACTGCGGCCGCCAATCATACTGCTCATCAGGCATTGCCCTGAATAAGAAATACATAACGCACCATGAATAAAGGTTTCTATCTCAATTGTGCAGTTTTTACAGATATACGTAATATCGGCAAGCGATAATTCACGGGCCAGTACTACCCGCTTAAAGCCCATATTGGCTAAGAAGTTAACTCCTTCTAAATTATGTACTGTCATCTGCGTACTGGCATGCAAGGGCATATCCGGCACAATTTTTTGGGCTACTGCCGCTACTCCCAAATCCTGCACAATAATAGCATCAACACCGCTGTCATATAAGTGCCGTAAATAATCGGCCAAAACAGAAAGCTCGCTATCGTCTACAAGCGTGTTAACAGTAACGAAGACTGCTACGGCACGCAAGTGGGCAAAACGTACAGCCTCCGCTAATTCCTTATCACTAAAATTCGGAGCATACTGTCTAGCCCCAAACATCCTGCCCCCCAGATAAACGGCATTCGCGCCGCTTTCTACCGCCGCAACCAAAGCTTCTTTGCTGCCAACAGGTGCGAGTAATTCAATCACAAAAATTCATCCTTTCCCAAAGCTTCGACTATCGCCGGCGTAATACCTGTTAAATCAGTAACGCCGCTTATCGTCGCTTGCGCTTTAAAACCAAGCGCAATAAGCGGAACTTTATTAAGGGTATGGGTCTTAACACTGAAATCTTCAAAATTACCATGATCACTTGTTATCAGGAGTAAGGTATCTGCAGGCAATAATGTATAAGCTGTCCGGATAAACTCATTCAAAATCCGAACGATATTTTGGGCGTGCTGCCAATCCTGCTTGTGTCCCGCGCGGTCTGTCTGGAAATATTCAAAGATGGTAAATGAATATTTCCTGGAAATATTAACCAAATTTATTGCTGCTTGCTTCGGTGTTATAGGCTGTACATTTTCTATTCCAAACCTTGGCAACATTTCATTGGTGATATCCTGGTACACAGCTTGCCCAGCTTGTATATGAGTTAATGATCGCAGTAACATACCGATACTTAAGGCCGCTAAAGTAATTGCCGAATGCCGCCGTTTACGCTTAGCCACTAGTTCAAAATAATCCGGTGAATACATATTGGCGGAAGTTACCGGCATTTCACGTTCCAACAATTGTTTCATAATATTATGTTCCATGATAAGCTTTGACAGTTCCGGACCGGGAAAGGCCTGAATATGGCGTCCCATTATCTTAGCCGTATTTAACCCTGTTAAAATAGCCGCCTGGCCGGTAGCACTTTGTGGAAGTCCCGCCACGCCTAATGTGGCATCAATTTGCACCATGCTACTCTCCGGAGTTAAAATAGGTTCCATTTCTTGACTCAAATGGCAACCAAACAATTCATGAATAACGGGCAGGCCAAACCGTATAAACGGATTAATCTCCGGGATATTAGCCCCTAAACCAATACCATCAATAAAAATCATGAGTATTCGCATCAATAAAAACCGTCCTCATATTGCGTAAAGAAAGAAGAAGGGTTCATCCCTTCCTCTCGTCAATGGAATTCTTTATCTTTGTCTACATTTATTCGCTCATCATTCTTGTTTAGCCCCTGCTGCTGCCGCAGATTTTCCGCTAAAAACTGGACATTATCCATAAACTGCTCAAACTTTGTCAATTTTTCGCCTGCCAAGCTAAGAGGATTATCATAGACACTCTTAATATAACTCTCAAAATCTTTTTTTGTCAAAGGTTCATTTTCAGGCGTACGAATCATGGTAAACTCACCGCAGCTTTCCAGGCGGGCACTTTCAATCATAGTAAGATCAGACATATCAAGCCCCTTTTTATGCAGTTCCTGCCGCAGGTCATCATAGTTGAAATGGGTTTTGGCAAAGTTTTCTTTAATAAGCTGGCCTTTTTGCACTAAGGTCACAGGCGTGCCTTCAAACCATTTGCGCAGTGTAGTATTCTTTAAGGCCAAGTAACCTATCAATTGTTGCAATACAAGCAAAACAATTAGACTCTCAATACCTGTCTCCAGGGTAGGATTTTGATCCATAGTACCAGCAACAATAATATCCCCAATCCCGACCATAATAACAAAGTCAAAAGGCGATAGTTGACCGACCGTCCGATTACCCATTATTCTAACAACAAGTAAAGCTACAGTGCACAATAGTAACAGGCGCAACAAAACTTGAACTAATAAACCGCTATCAAACACGGTACCACTCCTTTTCTGTCAGTATTATTAACATGACATTTGAGTGTTATACCGTTCTATGCACAAAAAGTACTATTTATCCTCTTTTATTAATTCAAGAAGTTCCAGGTAATCCTGTTCTAACCGCAAAAATTCATCCGCAATATTTAATGCTGTTAATACAGCTATTTTAGTTGGCGATAACCTGAGATTGGCTTTAGCGGTCTTTTTCATACGCTCATCCAGCATAGCGGCTAGCTGCATGATTCGCTCCGGTTCAATATTCCCCTTAAGCGCATAGCTTTCACCATAGATCTCAACGGTTACTTTATTTTTCTTATCTGACATAGTCCACCTAAAAAGATATATTTTATGAGAGTATACTTCTACCAGGCAAAAACTAATTCCTGCATAAAAAAAGAAAAAGCGGGACAACCCGCCTATAATTAAAGAAATTAAAATAATGTTTTCGCAACTATTCCCGCAGCTTCGCAGCAAAAGTATTTTCTAAATGGGAAACTATTTTTTTGTATTGTTCATCGACTTGTGCATCTGTCAATGTCCGGTCCTTAGCTTGAAAGGTAAGGGAAAAAGCCAAGCTGCGTGATCCTTTCTCCACTTGCTGACCGGTATATACATCAAATAACTGAACTTGAGTTAATAAGGAACCGGCTTTGCCGGCAATAGCCTCTGTTACAGCAGCAGCGGTAGTATGTTCGGATAACACAATAGCCAAGTCCCGCGTAACCGCCGGAAACTTAGGAAGTGACTGATTGTCGGGTTTAATGGCGGCATATTTAACTAACGTTCTTACCATTAATTCAAAAACATATACCTTTTTGGCTATTTCATAGGCATCAAGTACTTTAGGATGTAATTCGCCGATATAACCGATTAACTCGCCGTCCTTCTTGATTACTGCTGTTTTACCGGGATGCAGTGACGGATTTTTTCCTGCTTCCACTACATAACCGCAAATTCCGAGTTTCCCCAAAATAGCTTCAACAGCACCTTTAGCGTCATAAAAATCCACTACATCTCTTGACTGGTTCCAGGCAAGAGTGTGCCGTTTACCCAGCATGGCACCACACAGCATAATCGGTTCCTCCGGCAACTCCCTGAGTGGTAATTCTGCTGGCAGATATACTGCCCCTACCTCAAATATTCTTAGATCCTCATTTTTGCGAGAAAGGTTACGGATAATTGTATCCATAACTCCCCCCAGCAGAGTAGTGCGTAATACCGGGAAATCATCGGTAATAGGATTCAAAACCTCAATTGTACGGCGCAACCCACTGTCAGCAGGGATGTTAAGTTTATCAAAAGTATCCGGATGCGAAAAACTCAACGAAAGAATTTCTGAAAAGCTATTGCTTGTTAATGCATTTTTAATTTTCCCAATAACTACCTGCGTGTAACTTTGTTTGCCTTGTGCCATATCGCCACCAGGTGTAGTGGAAGGAATCTTATCATAACCATAAATTCTGGCTATTTCTTCACTGATGTCGGCCGGTAATGCAACGTCCCCCCGCCAGGTAGGTACAGTAACGGTAATTTTTTCCGGTCCGGCTTCAACCTCAAACTCCAGGCGTTTTAATATTTCGACCATAGTCGCTGCCGGTATATCGGTCCCTAAATAGTGATTGATTTGCCTGGGAGTAAATACGATTTGTTTCGGCAGTTGCATATCCGGATAAACATCAACAATACCGGAGCAAACATCACATGCTCCCATGCCTTCAAGCAGGCTCGCCGCTCTGTCAAGCGCTTTAATAATGTTGGCCGTATCCACGCCACGCTCAAATCGTCCTGAGGCTTCTGAGCGAAGCCCGAGGGCCCGCGACGTACGGCGGACGCTTGCTCCATTAAAGGAGGCTGCTTCCAATAATACGTTCTGTGTGTTCGGCGTTACTTCCGTGGCTAACCCGCCCATAACCCCGGCAATACCGACCGCCTGCACAGCGTCGGCAATTACCAGCATATCAGGTCCAAGTTCGCGTTTAACACCGTCAAGGGTAGTTAGTTTCTCACCGGGATTGGCCTTGCGTACAACCAGGCTGTGACGGGCAAGTAGGTTATAATCATAGGCATGCATGGGTTGACCTAACTCCAGCATAACAAAATTGGTAACATCCACAATATTATTAATCGGCCGCATTCCCGCAGCTTGCAGACGGTGCTGCATCCAGGCAGGCGACGGTCCAACTTTGATATTCTGTAGAATCCTTGCGGCAAATCTCGAACAAAGATTAGAATCCTCAATTTGGATATTGGTTAGCGAACTCGCTTTCTCTTTGCCTGTTTCCTTTACATTAAGCATCGGTTTTTTTAGTGCCGCCCCTGTAAGTACAGAAATCTCCCGGGCAATGCCAATCATGCTGAAACAATCCGCCCGGTTGGCGGTAAGTTCGAATGCAAGCACAACATCATCAAGCCCCAGTGCTGTGTGAATATCAACACCAATATCCGTATCTGCGGGCAAAATATAGATTCCATTTCTCGCCTCAGGTGAGACCAGTTTGCTATCAATTGCCAATTCTTCCGTAGAGCATAGCATACCGTTCGACAGCATTCCCCGCAGCTTGGTCGGCTTAATTTTCATTCCATTTGGCAACTTAGCACCAATCGTAGCAACCGGTACAATATGTCCCTGACGGACATTGGTTGCCCCAGTTATGATTGTTGAGACCTCGGTTCCAATATCTATTTTACAAACCGATAATTTATCGGCATCAGGATGAGGTTCAATGGCTACGACCTTACCTGTGACCACCCCGGAAATGTTTTGACCTAATACTTCCACCGCTTCAACCGGAATCCCGGCCATAGTCAACATATCCGCCAGTTTTTCCGGTGTTTCTTTTATTTCAACATAATCTGTAAGCCATTTACTTGACGCTCTCATAACCTTCCCCCTTCAAGCATTTAGAATTGACGTAAGAAACGTATGTCATTATCAAAAAACAGTCTGAGGTCATCAATACCATAAGTCAGCATCGCAATCCGTTCTACCCCCATACCAAAAGCAAACCCGCTGACCTTATCCGGATCAAACTTGCTCATTTCCAGTACGCGGGGGTGAACCATGCCGGAACCTAAGATTTCCAGCCAACCTGTTCCGGAGCAGACGCGGCATCCTTTGCCCTCACACATTACACAGGAAATGTCCACTTCGGCACTTGGCTCGGTAAAAGGGAAAAAGCTGGGCCGAAACCGTACTTTAACTCTATTGCCAAAAATTTCTTTAGAGAATAATTCAAGGGTTCCTTTCAAATCAGCAAAGCTAATGTTTTTATCAACCACTAACCCTTCCACTTGTTGGAACATAGGGGAATGCGTAGCATCATAATCCCGGCGATATACTTTTCCGGGAGCAATAATCCGGATTGGTTGGTTAGGTTCTGAGGACTGCATCGTACGTACCTGCACAGGTGAAGTGTGTGTTCTCAGTAAAAACTCCTTAGTAATATAAAAAGAGTCTTGCATATCACGGGCCGGATGATCTTGCGGCAAATTCAGCGCTTCGAAGTTATAGTAATCCTTTTCCACTTCAGGGCCCTCGGCAATTTCAAACCCCATGCGCATAAAGGTATCTTTAATCCGGTTCAATGTTAATGTCAGGGGATGTAGATGTCCAGGGTCAGCGATGCGACCAGGCAAGGTTACATCAATGGTTTCTGATGCTAGTTTTCGGGTAAGTTCAGCCTGTTTTATAGCTTCCAATTTATCAGCTATAATCTTTTCCAACTGACCTCTAATTTCGTTAACCACTTGCCCTATCCGCGGACGTTCTTCAGGGCTTAAAGCTCCCAGACCGCGTAGCATACCAGTGAGTAGTCCCTTTTTACCCAAGTATTTAATCTTTACATCATTGAGTGCCTCTTTATTGGTGATTTCTGACAACTCTTTAAGGGCTGTGTCCCTTAATGATTTGAGTTCTTGTTCCATACATGCCTCCTAAAAAAATTAAGTAAAACCTGGTTTGGACCAAGTCTCCAGGACGCAGGCAAAAGCCTTGGCGTTCACTTTATCCAGACGAAAGCTTAAGACATCTCATCCGGAAAATTAAAAAGACTTTCAGCCCATAAGGGGCGAAAGTCTTGATTTCGCGGTACCACCCTAATTATACTCTCTTGTTTCCTGTAACGTGGAAAAAACGCCAGACCTACACAAGCACGCTCTTCAGCCTGAGTACTCAGAAGTGAACTTCTGCTAACTGTTTCGGCGCCGCTCTCAATCTCCGGCGGCATCCTCCCTGTGGAAACATGGCTAACATACTCTCTTCCTCATCGCATAAAACAAACCCTTTATTCACTTATTGCATCATTAACCGTTTATACCACAAATACGCAGCAATGGAACCGGTAGCTTCAAACATTCTCCAGAAGAATTCGGCGGTCAACATAGGCTAAGACCACACCCTCTCTGCCCCTAATGGCAATTTCCGTCATTGCTAAACGTATTATATCATAGCAGCATTGAAATTACAAGGTTGCCCGCTGCCTTATAGCCTCATATAATACAACTCCTGCAGCTACAGCTACATTCAGAGACTCGGCATGTCCAATTAACGGAATATTAATGCGGGAATCTGCCGCACTGAGTAATTCAGGGCTGATACCCTGACCCTCATTGCCCAATATAAGGGCAACCGGGCGCTTAAAGTCGGCCTGGTAATAAACGGCTGAGTGTTGCAAACAGGTAGCCAGCAACGATACACCCGCCTGTTTAAGATTCGTAATTAGGTCAGAATAGATCATGCCTTCTGCCACCGGCAAATGAAATAGAGAACCCATTGTCGCCCGCACCGTTTTTCCGGCATAGATATCAGCCGATCCTTTAAGCGTAATAACTCCGCTACAGCCGGCGGCATCTGCCGTACGGATAATAGTGCCAACATTACCCGGGTCCTGAATTCCATCCAAAATAACCAATAACGGCAGCTTATCTTTTCCTGCCAGCATCTGCTTAACTGAAAATTGACGTTTTTTCAAAATGGCCATGATTCCCTGCGGCTGCTCAGTATCGGATATTTTTTTATAAATTTCTGCCGGTACTTTGACCATTCGACAGTTTGTAACCGCTAACCTGTCAATGATATTCTTTGCCCGTTCACGCTCGGCAATTTCTTCTGTATAAATACACGTCGCCACAGGCCAATCGGCGTGGACGCATTCTTCAACCAGACGCACACCCTCTGCCAGAAACAGTTCCAACTTCTCCCGGTATTTTCGCTGTTTCAGCGAAGTGGTTTCCTTAATCAGCTTATTTGTCATGCTGGATATGCATTCAGTCACTCTAATTCCTCCATCTTTTGAATCCCCCTTGTTTGACCTACAAAAATCAGTATGTCCCCTGTCCTGATTTTTTCATCGGAAGGCGGTGGCACAATTAACACTTCATCTCTTTTTATCGCGACAACATTAATTTCATATTTTACCCGTAAATTTGCTTCGGCCAGGCTGCGGCCTACTAAGGTTTTCGGAGCGGTAATTTCAGCAATACTCAAATCCGGGGACAGTTCGATGTACTCTAATACGTTAGTCGAAACTAAATTATGTGCCACTCTTAACCCCATATCACGTTCAGGATAAACAATGCGGTCGGCACCAATTTTAGCCAGCATTTTTCCATGAAGTTCGTTCCGGGCTTTGGCAACGATATATTTTACGCCAAGGTCTTTTAAAATCAATGTTGTCAACACATTAGCCTGGATATCCTCGCCAATGGCAACAACAACGACATCAAAATTCCGGATTCCCAACGCCTTTAGGGAGTTCTCGTCTGTCGTATCCGCCTGAACCACATGGGTCACCGTTTCACTCAATTTCTGAACTTGCTCTTCATTTGCATCAATTGCCAATACTTCATAACCAAGTTTATATAATGTGGTAGCAATACTGCTGCCAAAGCGTCCCAGTCCAATTACCGCAAATTGTTTATTTTTATCTTTCATCCGGATCCTCTCCTAACCAATAATTAGTTTTCCTTCAGGATACTGTACATTCCCTTTGCGGGTCTTTAAGGCCAAAGCTAACGCCAGGGTAACCGGTCCGACCCTGCCGGCAAACATTGTTATGATAATCCAAATCTTCCCGGAAGTTGTCAGAGATGATGTAATCCCTGTTGTCAGACCTACTGTACCAAATGCCGATGTTGCCTCAAACAGCAGATTAATAAAAGGCTGCTTTTCTGTTATACTCAGCATCATTGTTATAAAGATAACCAACAGGGCCGAGATTAGCATGACAGAAAATGCTTTGTAAATAATAGTCTGGGAAATTCTACGCTCGAACATTTCAGCATCCTGCCGGCCTCTAATTAAGTTCCAAATAGCTGCCGCCAATACTCCGGCCGTCGAAGTCTTAATCCCTCCGCCGGTGGAAGTCGGCGACGCACCAATAAACATAAGGATTACCATAAAAAATAAAGTGGCATCTGTAAGTTTACTTAAATCAATCGTATTCCAACCAGCGGTACGAGTCGTAACCGACTGAAAATAACTGGCTAATAGTTTACCCTGCAGGGATAGGCCGGCCAAAGTATTAAGATTATTATACTCAAGCAAAAAAATCACAATCGCCCCGAAACTAATTAATACTAAAGTTGTTGTTATAACCACTTTTGAATGAAGTGATAGCCGGTCAAACCGCCGAACTGTCCAAAGTTCCGAAATTACTGTAAAACCGATGCCGCCTAAAATGATAAGGAGTGAAATGACCAAATTTACCACAATATCATCCACATAGGCAGTTGCACTGGAAAACTTGCCGGTAACACTTCCCATCAGGTCAAATCCGGCATTACAAAAAGAAGAAATTGCATGCCAATAGCCAAAATAAACACCTTTGACGCCAAAGTCCTGATACCAGCGGATTGCCAGTATTGTTCCGCCAATGAATTCAATCAATAAAGTTACTTTAATGATATATTGGGTTAATCGTACAACCCCCGAAACCGTAATTTGATTCAAAGCTTCTTGCATAATCAACCGTTGCCGGAAATTGATTTTTTTGCGAATAATAATTGCCATTAACGTCGACATAGCCATAATACCAAGGCCACCAGCCTGAATTAAGCCAATAATCACAAGCTGACCAAATAATGAAAAATAAGTACCGGTATCCACCACTACCAAACCGGTCACACAAACAGCCGAAGTTGCGGTAAATAAGGCATCAATTAAACTCAAGCTCTGCCCTGCCGCCGAAGCCATCGGGGTCATAAGCAAAAGTGCCCCGCCTACGATTAGGCTAGCAAAACCAAGTACCAAAACCTGGTATGGTGTGAGTTTCCATTGCTCAACATCTAACAGGTTGGTAATTTTGTCATCCAAAATATTCCACCTCTCAACTATTATTCCTTAAAATTATACTCAAATTAGAAAATCTAAACAAGTTATCTAGTTCCTCATTTATCATCTTTCGGCATCATTATCATGGTATATCGGTACAGAATTTATGTAAGAACGGCCATTGAACGTTAAAACCCCCGGCCATATATATACCGGGGGTTTTACATGTTTACTTTGTCGTCTATATCGCTTTTGAAATGCAGTCAAACGACAACATATATTTGCGGACCGAATCTTTAACACCCTTTTTTACTACCGACATTAAATTGATATAATTAGTTGACTGATTTTTAGCCAGTTCAGCTTTTATTGTTTCTGACGCAACCATGGACATATCAGTGGCAATGTTGATTTTAGCTATACCCGATTGTATTGAGCTATAATAATCTTCTTTGGTAAGCTTTGAGCCCCCATGCATGACAAGAGGTACATTGACCGTATTATTAAGTTCAGAGAGTCTTGAAAAATTAAGCTTAGGGCAACCCCGGTACACCCCATGGTTTGTACCTACCGCCACGGCTAACGCATCTACTTTCGTATTTTCCACAAAATTATATGCCATCTCCGGTTTAACTAAATTCTCTTCATTAATATCTTTTATATGGCCGTAACAACCAACATAGCCCAATTCCCCCTCGACTGACACACCGAGAGAATGGGCTATGCGAGTAATTTCTTTCGTTCGTTTTAAGTTGTCCTCAAAAGGCAAGGCTGAACCATCAAACATAACAGAAGTAAATCCCCAGCGAATGGCTTTCATCACCCCTTCATAAGTATGTCCGTGGTCAAGATGGAGAGCCACAGGCACAGAAGCTTTTTGCGCAGCCCTACACATTGCGGCACTCAAGGTATCAACATCGACAAATTTAAATAACCGCTCGGGAATGCCAAGCACCAGGGGAGTTTTTAATTCTTCTGCCACCTCAATAACTGCGCCTAACGTTTCAAAGTTAAATACATTAAAACCGCCGACTGCATATTTTCTTTTTTTAGCATCCTTGAGTAAGTCTTTCATCGTCACTAGGGCCAAGTTTAACTCCTCCTTTTTTGTTTTATTAAACAAATTTTAAATTGCCAGTTGGATATTACTTTTAATTCGCCGCGGCCTGAGAAAAACCTGCCAATTACACTAAAATTTAAAAAAATCAAATTTTTCAACTTTTATTTGTGCATTGTACACAATCACCAATAACCGTTTATTACAGTTCCTCTATATTATTTATATTGCTCACGATTTGGATTTGATTACTAGTAATACCAAAATTTATAAAAATTATACATAAAAAAAACTCCCGAAAAAATCGGGAATTTTTTTTATTTTAATTGATCCTTAGCAGCACTTACCAGTTTGCCAAATGCAGTCATATCATTAACTGCCAGATCAGCCAGCATTTTACGGTTAACTTCCACACCCGCTTTTTTGAGACCATTGATAAGCTGGCTGTAAGAAATACCGTTTATGCGGGCGGCAGCATTAATACGGGTGATCCAAAGTTTACGGAAATCGCCTTTTTTAGCACGGCGATCGCGGCGTGCATAATACAGCGCCTTCATTACTGTTTCATTGGCTTTTTTGAATTGTTTACTCTTGGCCCCGCGATAACCTTTAGCTAATTTAAGAATTTTTTTATGACGTCTATGTGCAGTAACGCCTTTTTTAACTCTTGGCATGTCATATACCTCCTGATGTACTTATAAATTGTTTATACTTAGGCGTAAGGAAGCATTTTCACTACGCGTTCATGGTCAGATTTGCTAACCATAGCCGCTTTACGCAGATTACGTTTACGGGATGGAGATTTTTTCTCAAGAATGTGACTTTTAAAAGCTTTGGCACGTTTAAATTCACCGCTGCCGGTTACTCTGAAACGTTTAGCAGCGCTTCTGCGGGTTTTAATTTTTGGCATAGTAGGATATCCCCTTTCTATTTATGTGCTAGATTGTGTAGTGTTGGGCTTAGGAGCTACAATCATAATCATATTTTTACCTTCGAGTTTGGCATCACGTTCAATGTTAGCCATATCTTTTAATAGAGTAGCCATTCGTACCAGCACCTGCTTACCAAGTTCAGGATGGGAAAGTTCCCGTCCTCTGAACATAATGGTTACTTTGACCTTGTCACCGTCTTCCAAAAAACGTTGGGCATTTTTCAACTTTACAAAAAAATCATGATCCTCAATATTAGGACGAAGTTTTACTTCTTTAATTGAAATTACCTTTTGTTTTTTCTTAACTTCTTTGTCGCGTTTTTGTTGTTCATACCGAAATTTACCAAAATCCATGATCCGGCATACCGGCGGCTTGGCGGTTGGTGCTACTTCCACTAAATCAAGATTTTGCTCCCCCGCTAAACGCAATGCATCTCTCAGCGACATAATACCCAGCTGTTCGTTTGTACTGCTTGTTACCCGAACTTCCTTTGCCCGAATCTCCTCATTAATTTTTAAAGTTTCTTTGCTAATTGCCGCTCACCTCCTGATATACTTTGTTCAAAATTAAAATAAAAAACGGATGGCATAAACCACCCGTACATGAGCACAACTTAATTTAGTCAGCTTACCATAACCTTACTAACAACATAATCGCGCTGTAAGGTGAGAAGTGGATGGCTTCTGCTTAGCTCAATATTTAAATTACCTGATAATAATAACACCTTAACTTATAGAAGTCAAGCTGTTTCTAATTTTTAGAACCAATCTCTGCCAAAGCCGTCGTCATAAAGCGATCAATAGGCATTGCACCAATGTCGCCTTGTCCTCTTTTACGAACAGCCACTGTGCGGGTTTCTGTCTCTTTATCACCTACTACAAGCATATAAGGCACCTTTTCTAATTGTCCTTCCCGAATCTTATAGCCAATTTTTTCGTTACGTTCATCCACCTCGGCACGAATATCCTTGTCGCGCATTATTTGCGCAATTTCCTTGGCATAATCAGCGTGGCGTTCACTTATTGGTAAAATTTTGACTTGTACGGGTGCCAGCCAAATTGGAAAAGCGCCGGCAAAGTGCTCAATTAAAATACCGATAAAACGCTCCAAGCTACCATAAGCTACCCTATGAATCATTACCGGCCGATGTTTCAGGCCATCTTCGCCGATATAGTTCAGATCAAATTTTTCCGGCATCAGCATATCAAGTTGAATAGTACCACACTGCCAGGTACGTCCAATAGAATCCTTAAGGTGGAAATCAATCTTAGGCCCGTAAAAGGCGCCATCTCCCGGATTGATTTTAAACGGCATTTTTAGCTCTTCTAAAGCTTCTTTAAGCGCATTTGTAGCTGTTTCCCATACTTCATCAGAACCCATGGCTTTTTCCGGCTTAGTACTTAATTCGGCATGATAGGACAAGCCAAAAACACTATAGACGGTATTAAACAGTTCTATAACTTTTTTAATTTCAGCTTTGATCTGAGAGGGAAGCATAAAAATGTGGGCATCATCCTGAGTGAAGCTGCGGACCCGCATCAGGCCATGTAAGGCACCGGAAATTTCATGACGGTGAACCAGACCTAATTCACAGGTACGAAGCGGCAGATCACGATAGCTATGATGCTGAGTGCGATATACTAAAATACCACCCGGGCAATTCATGGGCTTTACAGCGTACCCTTCTCCGTCAATCTTGGTAAAGTACATATTCTCCCGGTAATGATCCCAGTGGCCGGATTGTTGCCATAATTTTTGGTGCAAAATTATCGGCGTTTTAATTTCCTGATAGCCATATTTTACATGAATCTTACGCCAAAAGTTTTCAAGTTCATTACGAATAACCATGCCTTTAGGATGGAAGAACGGAAATCCCGGTCCTTCTTCCTGAATACTGAACAAATCAAGCTCGCGTCCTAGTTTACGGTGGTCCCGTTTAGCCGCTTCTTCCATCATCGTAATATAAGCGTCCAAATCGGCTTTTTTTTCGAAAGAGGTTCCATAAATACGCTGCAGCATCTTGCGTTTTTCATCCCCGCGCCAGTAAGCGCCCGCAATATTTTGCAATTTAATCGCCTTAACCCGCCCGGTGGACGGAACATGAGGCCCGGCACACAAGTCAACAAAGTCACCCTGTTTATACAGTGATATTTCTGCGTCTAATGGCAAATCATGAATAAGTTCCTGTTTATAGCCTTCGCCCTGTTCATTAAAAAGTTTGATAGCTTCATCACGACTAACAGTTATTCGTTCAAGCGTCAGGTTTTCTTTTACGATTTTTTCCATTTCCGTTTGGATTTTCCCCAAGTCTTCCGGTGTAAACGTATGCGGCGTATCAAAGTCGTAATAAAAGCCATTGGCAATTGACGGGCCAATACCCAATTTCACATCATCATACAAACGTTTAACAGCTTGAGCTAAAATATGGGAAGAGGTATGACGCAAAGCCGCTTTCCCTTCTTCATCTTCAAAAGTCAAAAATTCAACAGCAGCGTCTTTTTCCAGTTTAGTAGCCAAATCTACCACTTGACCATCCACTTTGGCAACTAATGCTGTTTTTTCCAGGTTGCGGCTAATAGACTTTGCGGCCTCAGCTAAGGTTATTCCCATCTCAACCTCGCGTGCGGCACCATCCTTTAATGTCATCTTAATTTTGCCCATATGTTGGCAGCCTCCTTAACAAAAATAAAAAAAACTCTCATCCCTATAGGGACGAGAGTTTATACCCGTGGTTCCACCCTGTTTGGCTATCGCCGTCTTACGATTTGATAACGGGAGATTATTCCCGGCTCAGCCTACTTTTAGTTCAGCAAAGCAGTTTAAAGGTGGTAATAATACCTGGTTTGCGTAAAAATGCTTACAGCCTCTGGCATTTTTTCTCTGGATACGCCTTTCAAGATATTATCTTGTCCTTGGCATCACTATTTCACAATACTATTTAATTACAAAAATTATATACAAATTACATTTGAATGTCAAGTTCATCTGTGATAAATTCTGATAAGCCAGAGCAAAGCTAAGTTTTATATCTCGGTATGGTTTGATTTACCATTATGCTCCTGAGAGCACATTTCACAGCCCTCGCATAAAATTACCCGTCCGGCAAATACACTTTTTATTGTGTCTAAAAGGTCTTTATCTCGCTGCCGGTTGGTACTATGCACCATAATGTTGCGCGGCGCAATAGTTATTAAGGCACTTATTAGTAAATCCTCATAGTTAAGGTTTTCATAACCGTCTTCATTGCTGTTTTGCAGCAGACTATCTTCAAAGCATTGATTTTTTATTGCCTTGCCATGGGAGTCAAAGAATTTAAACACATTGCGATCTTTAATAATTACATGGGCCTCTTCCTCACGCGGTTCCTGAACATCGACAAAATATCGTAAAACACGAATAAATTCTTTGTATTCAAGTTCCATCATAAAGTCATCGACTACCTTATCGATAACCTCGGACAATTGGCTGCGGTAGTCCTTCAATCTGAAATTTAAAAATCCTTCCAGCACTAACTCATGATGGTTTTCCAAATAATCCAATATGCGGGTCAATACGAGTTTATACCGGTCGCAACTGCCTGCAAGTGCTCTCACAACATTTGATTCCACTGCCGCCCGTTCGTCTTGATTGAAATAAAAATAGTTATTAGCCACAATCTTATTAATAAGGCGATGTTCTTCATTATTAATAATCCAATCCGCGAGTACCTGGGATACACTAGTTTTTAGAACCGTCTTTATCCGTTCATAGTTGCGAAAAGATAATTCGCCTTCACTGATGTTCAAACCCAGAAACTTGTAACCGCCTCGCTCAAGCTCTTCTATAACTACACGAAAGCCCTCTTGGGCAAGCGTCCTACAGTCGTGTTCCAACATCTCTTTGATATTCCCGGTCGTTCCGCTCAGGCCGATGGAAAGCAATTTCACCACCATCACTCCCTTCTCATATAGTATATGTTCCACAGCTTATTTACATACAATGAGGAAAGAGAAGTGATTTTGGCGAATTAGTTAACGAGTTCCATTTGCCTGTAAACGGCTGAAAGCCATTCATTCCGGTCTTTTACCACAAGCTTAATGACTTTATCTGTAATAGTAACTACCTTAAGTGCATTGGGGATTAGAAAAAAAGTCTTTTCCGGCAGTATTTCTTTTATATGGCTTAGCGTCACGTCATCCATATACTTATTATTGATATTAAGGACATAGCCAACAAATACAAGCCGCCGGTCTGTCAAATAAAGCGCCCCGGTTAGATTATCGCCACTACTACTATAGCTGGCAAGACATTTTTTTATAATAAGCTCATCAGGCTCTAACGGAAAGGTATACATACCCTGCCTCCTTAAACCTGTCTTGCGTCTTCAGGAACAACCAAAAATTTAATCTCCGGATTTCGTTCTACAACCCATCTAAGCTGCCATTCATTGCTGATCAGCGCAACCGGTCTGTCTTTTATATCCTCCACAAACAGACCGCTGTCCATATTTTTTATAGCTTTTACATCAAGATTCTCGCCGGTAAGCCACCTGGCTACCGCGTATGGCAGTTTATTCATTAAAATATCAACACCATATTCGTGTTTTAACCGATATTCAAGTACCTCAAACTGCAAAGAGCCGACAACACCGATAATGAATGATTCTACAGGGTAGTCAGGCTGATGAAATACCTGCACGGCTCCCTCCTGCGTCAGTTGAGTCATCCCCTTGACAAATTGCTTTCTCTTCATAGTATCCTTGGCTTGGACACGAGCAAACTGTTCAGGAGGAAAAACCGGGAAATCCTGGAACGTAAAATTCGAGCCCTCCTGACATAAAGTATGCCCAATGCCGAAAATGCCCGGATCAAATAGCCCGATAATATCTCCCGGATAAGCTTCCTCAACAATTGTCCGCTCTTGCGCCAAAAACTGCTGTGGCTGAGCAAGCTTAACAAGTTTGCCCGACTGGGCGTGATATACTGTCATACCTCTTGCAAATTTACCGGAACATATCCGTATAAAAGCCAAACGGTCCCGGTGTGCAGGATTCATATTAGCTTGAATTTTAAAAACAAACGCTGAAAACTTTTCGTTATCGGGAGCAATTACCCCTTCAGAAGACATTCTGAGTGTCGGCTGCGGAGCCAATTTCAAAAAATCTTCCAAAAACAGACGAACCCCAAAATTAGTCATGGCACTGCCAAAAAACATAGGAGTTAATTCTCCTCTAGCCACTTTGCCAAAATCGAACTCTTCGCCTGCCATATCTAAAAGTTCAATATCCTCACATAATGCCTTATGAATATCCTCACCAAGAATTTTTTTAAACTCCGGATCATCTACCCCGCCTTGTGTCGATGGGAGAGCCCATTGCCCATGTTCACCACCGCGTTCAAAAAGTTCTATCTTGGCTTGTTTCCGTATATAAATACCGCTATAATTCCCATCAATCCCGATCGGCCAGTTCATTGGATAAGCACGGATTCCCAGTACTTGTTCAATTTCTTCCATCAGGTCGAACGGATTACGCCCGTAGCGGTCAAGCTTATTTACAAAAGTAAATACAGGTATTCCCCGTTGTTTGCAAACTTGAAATAATTTTTTTGTCTGCTCTTCCACGCCTTTGGCCACATCAATAAGCATAACTGCGCTATCCGCAGCCATTAGCGTACGATAGGTGTCTTCACTAAAGTCTTGGTGACCGGGCGTGTCTAAAATATTAACGCGATAGCCATCATAATCAAACTGCAATACACTAGAAGTTACTGAAATACCGCGTTGTTTCTCAATCTCCATCCAGTCAGAAACTGCGTGTTTTTGTGTCTTTCTGGCTTTAACTGAACCAGCCAGACGGATAGCCCCACCATATAACAATAGCTTTTCTGTCAAGGTCGTTTTACCGGCGTCCGGATGAGAAATAATAGCAAAAGTACGGCGTTTACTAATTTCGGGAGCAAGGTTTGACATTATTGCCTCCTAAAGTTAATTCATTATTTACTTTTACAGCATAACTGTTGTTTGATCGGGAATAATTTTATCGAGACTAATTACGGGGGTGCATTTATGAGTATACACATGAGTCAAATACCAGTCAAAAAGGTATGTATAGATGGACATGCACTTACAGAAAACGGTACTTACGAATTTACTGTTGATTGCGGTGCTGTATTTTTTGGTGCGATATACAACAGTGAAGGCAGTCTGCAGTCGGTTGATCAATTCTTTTATACGGATCGGTTTTCACGCGACGATGTCGAAGGTGCTATAAAAAATGACCAACTGTTTAGTGTGGATGACCGCGATTTTCCTATAAAAGCCTATTTACTGAGCAAAACTATATCCGGCAGGGAATGGTTAAGGTTCCATGCAGTCGTGCCCTGTGCGGTAAATCCGGATTACTTTTACAACAAATTTATTGGCGACTAACCACTAATCATAACGTAAACAATACAATAATTTAATATACACCATTAATTAACAGTAGTCAATGTTAGGCTAACTCCTTTATCAACATAATATTTCATATAAAATCGGATTGACAGATTATCTGCCGTACTATATAATCTACGATGTGATATGATCTTAGTGCCGGATGATTCAGTTGGCAGGTCTTCTGGCTCATAACCCGAAGATCACAGGTTCCATTCTTGTTTTTTCGCAACTAATGCTGGTGTAGCTCAGTCGGTAGAGCGTATCCTTGGTAAGGATAAGGTCACCGGTTCAATCCCGGTCACTAGCTCCACAATAATATGGCGGCGTAGCTCAGTTGGCTAGAGCATGCGGTTCATACCCGCAGTGTCCGGGGTTCAAATCCCTGCGCCGCCACCAAAAAACCTTGCTCTTTGAGCAAGGTTTTTTTATATTATCCTGTAAAAAAATTCTATCTATTTTTTACCAGGACACGACCGACTTTTTAACATCTACGAGATTTCACTGGCTTTAGTAACGTAAACTTGCTAACACATTGCTGTCCCTGCGCTTATTCTTCTTTCATTTTGCGAAGAAGGTTTAACACCTCAACATATAGCCAAATAAGCGTGACCAGCAGTCCAAACGCGCAAAACCATTCATATTCGGCAGGAAGCCCCTGCCGCACACTTTGACTGATATTCTCGTAATCAACAAACAGATTTAATGTTGCAACAGCGATTACGATTAAACTAAAAACAATACCGACAGTTCCACCTTGATGAATCTGTGGGATATTAATGCCGAATAAGCCTAAAACAAATTGAATGAAATAGGTTATTGCAATACCGAACGTAGCCATAAAGACAGCCCGCATAAAACCTTCATTAACTTTTACATAACCTTTCGCATAAATAAGCGCCGAACTAATTGCAATCCCAAATGTTATCATTACAGCATTAATGACAACTCCATGATACATTTTAGCCAATACTACCGATATGGCGGCCAAAAACATACCTTCCAGAATAGCATACAGTGGCGATAAGAAGCCGGCCCAGGCTGGGCGGAAACTTATGGCAAGAGCCGCAATAAATCCCATAATAGATGTGACCATTGCCGTAACAGGAGTTCCATACCCCATCACCCATGTGACTAAGGCCGAAATGATAACAATTCCTACTAACGCAAGGCTTTTTGTTGCTACACCTGTATATGTAGCAGTTTGACTACCGTATGTATGGAGGGCCTTTACCCTTGAAATCACAGGATTTGCCACAATAAACCATCTCCTTAATTTAACTTAAATACCATTATACCATAGGAATGGATTTTATTATAGACTGCGAATACATTTGACAGACAGGGTACTAGTAAAAATCCAACGCCAGCTTATCGAGGGTATTAACACCCTGTAGAAAAAAATCTTTGAGGGGATTTCTATTTTTAGAATTTCTCTAGAAAGGTTTGGAAACTAAAAAGCCACATCCTTAAAAAGATGCAGCATGCTTTGGTTGCGGGGACAGGATTTGAACCTGTGGCCTTCGGGTTATGAGCCCGACGAGCTACCGCTGCTCCACCCCGCGATATAGGATTATAATATCCAATATTCTTGTGATTATGCATCTGAGCCATAATTTAAATAGGACAAATATCGAATTTGCATCTGTGTAAAATATTAATGCAATCAAGTGTACCGTTGTTTTCCAAATTTTAGCTTCTTGATTCTTCGTCCAATTGCAAATTAATAACAAATACCATATAATATAGATAACAGAATAAGTTAATAAGGAGGTGCTCAAGATGATTACTGGGATAGTAATAACGGCGCTTGTTCTCGTTAGTTTTCTAGCTCTAGTAATCACAGTTGAAACTTATTTAGAAAAGAATAATCAATGTTTATAAATACTAGAGCCTTCGGGCTCTTTTTTTTGTTATTCTGTCTATGCATGTAAAACTCCGCTACTATTTTATAAAATACCTAATTTAGTTTCTATCCATTTCCGCGTTTCCGGATGCAAAATAATTTTGTCTTTATTTTGTAGATACCAGGGAATCACATCTAACCGGTCAGACATGCGTGAGACGGCCAACCAGTCAGCTAGCATTTCTCTTTTATATTTGTCGGACATTGGTAATACGATCATATTTCCTGTCTCTAAAAATGTAACCCACCACTGCCAGTGATGGGGATTATTATGATAATGCTTGACCAAACTTGAAACCAATCCATCGTTTGCTTTACTTAAGTCAAATGTCCCGTCAGATTTTTTTAAACAGTTACTGGAAAACCCTTCTACACGTGATGTCCATTCAGCTAATGAGAATTTGCTCATATCATGAACAAGGCCACGCCAAGGGATACCCAGTTTGCATGCTTCTAAAAAAACATACCATTTATGCTTTAAAACATATTTAAAATATTTTATATGATTCCTAATAATATGCAAGCACCCCCGTAAAATAAACCCCAATTTAAAATTGCAAACAAATATTGATATGCAGATACTACTAACAAAAAAGCCATCCATCAGGACAGTCCCAATAGACAGCTCAGTACCTTTCCGGTCTTTACGTGCGCATTCATCTAAAACGAATAGAAAACATAACCCTCTATTAGCAAAAACAGTTTCTAAGATTTCGATAGACCCAGTTCCGGCATTAACTGATGAAATCCACTACAATTCCCAGTAAAACAATCACCAAAATAAGTACTTTGTAAAGAAGCCAAGGCTCTTCTCCTAAATCGCGTTTAATCAACTGTCTGTATGCCCATTGTCGAATAAAAGCCATCATACCGCCTCCTTTTTGGCGGTATTCCTATCACCGCCAAATGATCTTTGTCACATGTGCGGATGTATTTACTTATAATATCGTATAAAACACCCAAAAAGTTAATTTCTCAAACATATAAAACCTATATTTTCAACCTTAATCACCTCCGAACAGCATAGTCCATATAATATAACAGGCTAAACCATAAGGTGGTGATAATTTGATTATTGATTTTGATGAGCGGAAATTCAAAAGTGAAATTATTGATATGGTCCGTCCACTGGGATTAAATAAACGCCAAATTGAACAAGTTGTGTCACAAGCACTCCTGGCAGTTCGGCGATCAAGCAGTCCGGTTGCCCCTCGCTGCTAAAGGCTTTATGTACTAAAAGCCCCGCTTGTTCTCGAGACAAGCGGGGTTTTTAATATTCAAATATATCGGTAGTTCTGTTCATGCGTCGCGAAAAACCTTCCTGTATAGGTGCCGGAGAGTATTTATGTTTTACTGTGGTTGCGGGCATACAAGTATCAAAGCTGATAGTTTTTAGATTATAATATGTTTGGCTACATCCAGGGTAATTTGCTTTTTCAATGCCTCCGCCTGTTCTTTTATGGATATGTTTATCGCAAGAATCTCTTGAACAAAAATCCGATCAGATATAGAAGCAAGATTGATTTCAACTGTGACCAAAGCTGCGTATACTCCTGCATAGGCAAGCAAACCGCAGGCTAAAGATTCGCTGGCTGCATTCGGGTTGCCGGAGTGAACAACATTAATTGCAAAATTCATAACTTGAAGACAACTTTGTCCAACAGACAAGGAATAGCGTGCGGCCTTTTTGGTTGCTTCCTGCACTGCCTGTTTTCTGATTAGAATTTCATTTTCGTTGCTTTTCGGAAGTTTATAAGCATTAACAATTTCTAGGTATGCGTGCCCATCCCCATCAATACCGCTTAACAGTTCATCTTTTAACCGCGTACCTTCCTGTTTAAGCTTAACAACAGATTCTTGTACGTCTTTAAACTTCTCCTTTCCCTCAGTCAAGTTGCACACCATCAATCCTAATGCTGCCCCCAATGCCCCTGCTAAAGCAGCGACACCTCCGCCCCCCGGCATTGGAGACTCTGATGCAAGATCATCTACAAAATCAGTTATGCTCTTATCGATTAATATGGCGGTTCACTCCTTCTTTAATTTATATAGTCCAGTAAAGGTTTAATTCATATCAAATTCCCTCTGAACCCGATTTATTATCCCCCTCTTTTACACGATTACAAGGAACGGACAGAGTAGACTCCACTACAATAACCTTAATCTGCCACTGTCCAGCAATATACTCAACATATTCTGCATCGGCAAAATGCCGTAAAACTCGAGCTAGTGCCTCTTGGGCGGCAATTAATTGCAATCTCTGGGATGGCATTGCATGAGAATTATGAATTTGTTTGGTAATAGCATTATAATCGTTAATGGTAGTCAACAGGGCTGCTTTTAGTTTTCGTTCCATAATGACCTTCCCCCTATCCATCTTTTTGGCTGTCAAAGCTTTGGGGTGTTCTATAGCCTATTGCAATTCTATCTTATCTACTGCCTCATAGCCTTATTATATATATAATACTCCAAAAGGCAGTATTTACAAAACGCAACGTGCCTATATTACTATAAAAATTTTATTGTTACTGTAAGGAATGAATTGACATCGAAAGTCAGAACCACCCGTAAATGAGTTGCTTGATTACGCTCTATAAGGGCATGGTCCTAACTGAAGTTAAAAATACCCAGCAAGTTGCGTTGCTGGGTACTTTTCATGATTCTTCTTCACCATGGACCAACTTAGTAAGCTCATACGCCAATATCTCCTTGGCTTCGTTAAGCTGGCTACCTTCCCAATTATCCATTGCATCAATTTGTTTAAGTGGCAAGAAGGTAAGCATACGTTATATCACCGCTTTACAATATCAGTACAAAATACACTTTTAAATAAATTCCATTAAACAGCAGCCGAAGCCGTTGGGTTATCTTCTTTTTCTAATTTCAAACTCTAACCATTGGCGTGTATCCGGGTGTAAGACAAGCTTATCCTTCCATTTGTAATACCAAGTATATATGTCACTTCGCTCGGGATTTCGTGAAACTGCCAACCAGTCCGCCAGCATCTCTTTCCTATACCGTTCAGGAATGGGCAGCACTTTCTGTTCTCCGTTATCTAAATACACAACCCAGTACTGCCAATGATGCGGATTGTTATGATAATAATGATTCCAGCATTCTATTACTTGACATTCCAAGGCATGAAGGTCACAATATAAATCTTCATATTGAAAAGCATTACATCTAGCACGTAAAGCTTTAATACGAGGTAGCCGTTCCGCCGGTAAAAACTTACTTAGATCATGTAAAACTCCCTGTAGGGGAATACCCAAACGACAACATTCAATAAAAACATACCATTTATGTTTTAAAACGGAATATTAAATAGGCTATAAACTCATTCATATATTAATAATAAAACAAAAGAAAGCTCGAAGCAAATGCTGAACCAATACCTCGCGAATAAGTGACTCAAATATTTTTTTCAGCTTCCCCATCTCATAAATAAAAAATACCGCTATCTGCGGCAAGGTTCTCTTGGCATAGTATCACTCCAAAAAAATTGAGCCACCGCGGCTCTAAAATATTATTATCTACTTATCGTTTTCTTTCTGGTTATTATATTGCTTCGCTAAATATTCCTCATAGTCTTCCCGGGTAAAAAATATTTTTTCTTTCTTTACATTACCATTACTATCTTGGTCACCATTCACTGTCACCTGATTACCATCCAGGTACGCATATTTCATTGCGGCATCCCTCCTGTTTTATTATATGCCGGAGAATAAGCTACTATATAATAAGTTACCTGCGTTAACAGCGCCGAGTCCACATACCAAACGGCGTTTTTATTTGCAGTTTGGCATATGCTTACTCTTCCGGTTACCGTAATTTCGGTAACACAATATCTGGTCTGGCTCTACATATCCTCAGTCGTTAATTGCTGACAACTTTCCTTCGCAGTTTGTACATTGCATTGGATCACCTCCTGACAGGGAATTAATAGATTTTGCCGAATACACCTTTGAAAGGAGTGAATTTATGAAAAATGTAATCTATTCCTACCAAAGCCCCTGCGGGAGATTTGTCATTAATGAAGATAAGACCAATGGTTTATATAACCTTTTCTTTCGTGATGATCTTGAATTAATTGCCAAAGATCCAAATATGCTTGCATTTTTAGTAGCTAACTTCTGCCTTTGTAATCCCAATTGGGACGATTTTAAGGATCAAATTAAAGATGTGCCCAAAACACTAACTGACTGGGAAAAATCATAAAAAAATTTTTTGTATAGATTTACTCTATGGATACTTATATACATACAATCCAAGGATCGAGGACGAAAACGCTTCTATTATAGATAATATTATCCAAATGAAACAATAAAAAGGACCGGTCAATGAAGGCCTGTCCTTTATGCATATACAATATTAAATTTTGTCCGCAATTAAAAATCGCAGGGGATAACGCATTGGATAAATTACGCCACTGACTTCGTTTTCCTGAAAAATTGCCAACTGTATTCGGTCGAAGACCTGCAGCTGTTAAAAGTTGAGTTCGGCCTACCCCCGCCCAACGGCATATCTATTTACATAAGCACCTTGTTGCCTGGCTGAGATCACGCAAAAGATCTTGGTAGTCTTCGAGGCCGGCGTGAAAACGTAAAACATAGCCAGCCGGCAAGGGCGCGACTTCGCGCTTGGCATGCACCGGTAATACAAGCGACAAGTGCCCGCCCCAGCTTTCGGCAACCCAGAACAGGTTTAGTGCATCGACAAAAGCTTCGACGTGCTTTGCCGAAAGGTCCGAACGGAGAACTATGCTAAAAAGACAGTTTCCTTTTTTGAAATAACGCTCAAAACGTTCGTGATAAGGTGAGGTTTCCAAAGTCGGCGAAAGGACGTCGGTGACGAAAGGCTGTTTCAAGAACCAATCGATTAGCCGTTGGGCGTTGTCGGCGTGTTGATTGAGACGTTCTTCGGTTGAATCAATTCTGTGATAAAGTCGCGAGCAAGTCGTTGGTGCGACCGCACCGTTACCGGTTGCACGCAATTCGTCGGCGATGATCTGCATGTCTTCTGGATGCTTGGCGATAACAATACCCGATGGCGTATCACCATACCCACCTTCGTATTTCGTCGTTGCTTGCACAACAACATCTACACCATGTTCAAGAGGTTTAAAACGGATGTGGCTTGCCCATGTGTTATCCATGACAGTACGTAACTTCGCATTCTGTGATATCGCAATAATACCATCGATGTCGGGGATTTCGAAAGTACCGCTGCCGGAGCCTCGATATAGACAATCAACTGTTCGCGCTGAGGATATTCGCTACGCGCTTTTAATAAGACCGAGCGAAATTCGTCTGCTGAAGCACCTGCTGGATAACGAATTTGGTTTATGCGTCGCCGGTTCAGAAATCGGCTAATTGGTCCATATACATTATCAGGAATAAGAACCGCTTTCGGTGAAAATGCATCTAAAGTTGTTGCAATCGCAGATAACCCCAATGGACAGATAAAAATAAACACTACTGTTAACATAACAAAAGGCTCCCGAAACCTCGGAAGCCTTGAATTTACTGGTGGGACTAACTGGACTCGAACCAGTGACCCCTACGATGTCAACGTAGTACTCTAACCATCTGAGCTATAATCCCTTAACACATATGTAATTATATTACGGTCAACTTTAAAAGTCAAGCGTCAAAAAATATAATTAGTACAAGATATTATTCGCAATTACCAAGCGTTGAATTTGATTCGTTCCTTCGTAAATTTGCATAATTTTAGCATCACGCATATACTTTTCCGCCGGATATTCCTTGGAATATCCATATCCCCCTAACACCTGGACAACATCTGTAGTAACCTTCATAGCGGTATCAGCAGCAAAGCACTTGGCAATTGCTGAATCTTTTGTATAAGGAACACCCTGATCTTTCATCCAGCATGCTTTATACACCAGTAAACGGGCAGCTTCAACCTGCATCGCCATATCAGCCAGCATTGCTTGTACCAACTGAAATGATGCAATCGGTTTATCAAATTGTACCCGTTCCTTTGAATACTTAATAGCTAATTCAAACGCAGCCTGAGCCAGCCCTACCGATACGGCACCAACAAACGGGCGGGCAGCATCCAGTGTTTTCATTGCAATTTTAAAGCCTTCGCCTTCACGCCCAATTCTGTTGGCAGCAGGAATACGCACATTTTCCAAAATTAATTCACAAGTATTAGATGCTCTGATTCCCATTTTTTCTTCTTTTTTACCAACTGAAAAGCCTGGTGTGCCACGGTCGACAATAAATGCTGTCAAACCGCGGATACCTGCAGTTTTGCGCGTATTTGCAAAAATAATATATATTTCAGCAATGCCGCCGTTGGTAATAAAACATTTTGTGCCATTAAGAATATAGCTGTCACCATCTTTAACAGCAGTGGTCGCGACGGCTCCGGCATCTGAACCGGCTCCCGGTTCAGTCAAGGCAAAAGCGGCAAGCTTGCCAGCATTTAAAATTTTAAACATTTTGCTTTTTTGTTCTTCCGTTCCTAACAATACAACAGGATAAGAAGCTAAAGCATTCGCAGCAGTTGTCGTAGCTACGCCAGCACACCCTTTACCCAGTTCTTCGTAAATAATAGCAATTGATAGTGCATCAAGACCCGGCCCATCATATTCCTCTGGTACGGTTAAATTAAGCAATCCTGCTTCGTCAAGTTTCTTCCATAAATCAGATGGAACCACACCTTCTTTATCCATTTCTAAAGCATGAGGTGTAATTTCTTTAGCAACAAAATCTCTTACCATTTTTTGCAGATCCAGCTGATCGGGAGTAAAGTTAAAATCCATGCTTTGCCTCCTTGTGTTAGCATATTACCAAAAAATCCTAATGATAAGTATACCTCATAATTTTTTTTTTGTTAACACCCTAATATAAGAAAAATAAAAAAAAGCTATTTTAGTAACAATCGAGCACCGACTGCCAGCAATATCAAACCTCCTATTTGTTGGGGACTGCAAGCCACACGGTCAAGTCCAAATCCGCCAAAATGATCAATAAGAATAGCGGTTAATACTTGACCTACAATAATTGCCGTAGTGGCATTAGCAACCCCAACCTGCGGAATACTGGCAGCTACCAGATAGATAATGGCAACGCCAACAACGCCGCCTAACCAAGAATACCAAGGAGCTGCCTGCCATGCATTCCAATTACCTTTCCCCATAGAAAATAGGAACAGTAATATCATAACCAAAACAGTTCCCGTAAAATGAACAATAAAAGTAGCCTCTAAAAGGCCGATTGCCTTACTTAACCCAGTATTAAGAGAACCCTGCACTGCCATTAGCACCCCGGAAATCAAAGCTAAAAGCAATGGCAGCATTTCACTTGAGACAAAATTCAATACTAACACGCTCCCAGTAAAAACTAAAATTCTATGTGTAGTATAATACCAGGAGCATTGTAATATTCAAAAGGACAGCAAATAAAAAGGGGCAGGCTAAACCTGCCAATATCTCAATCAAGAATATATACAGTTACCCGTTGTACACCAAAATTTAAGGCTTCATAATGACTGTCAAAAGCTAAATCAATGCGTTCACCTTTAATCGCTCCACCAATATCGTCAGCCCTTGCATAGCCATAACCCGGAATATAGAGTCGAGTTCCTAACGGAATAACGGCCGGATCGACCGCAACCAATCCCTTACGTAAAAAATTGCCGCCATACGTATAACTGCCATTTCCTGGATCATAAGCACTATAACCAGAGGCTCTCATACTAAGAGATCGGCTATATCTACTTGGTTCGCCAGCCGCACGCCCAAGATAGATAAATGTTTCCTTGTCGACAATACCATTTACCGGAAGATAACTACTACGTTGAAAATCCTTAACGGCTTTAGCTGTAACCGGACCAAAGATACCATCAATTTCGCCCGCATAAAAACCGCCGTCTGCCAAATATTTTTGCACAATCCGAACTTGGTCACCGCGTGCCCCAATCGTAATAGTAGGTTGTTCCTGCGGACCTGCAGCCAAACCTACCCCTGGAATACTGGCGGCGGCGAACAACATAGAAAACACAAAAAACACTTTAACAAACGTATTTCTCACTTGACCACCTCTCTTTACCGTATGCCTCCGGGGTTAGCTGTCGGATTCGGGCAAAAGAGAAGAACGCGAGAACGCCCTACCGCATTATGCGGATTCACCCCAATAAATTGTCGGTTCCCCCGTACCTACTAGATTCGGCATTTTAATTATATTACACTGTTTTTCTCGTTACGTCAATCTCAGTATTTGGCGGTTTCCAGTCTTTATTCCTAATTATCAATGATAAATTACGGTATAATTAATATTTAGTTACTATTATATTCCCAAAGCCGCACAAAATTCTTTTGTGGCAATCCCTGTAGGAGTTATCCCTTTTTCTGTCTGATAAGCCTTAACAGCTTCTTCCGTCATGGCGCCAAACAAGCCGTCGGCCCGCCCCTGAAAATATCCAAGTTCTTTAAGCTTTAGCTGTAAAGCAACAACGTCAGCGCCCGAAGATTTATTTTTAAGATTTCTTGCTATCTTCACTTTCCGATCCTCAATACGAACCGGAGTGCCAATAGGAAGCCACTCAAATAATTCTTCAACATCCTTATTGCGCATTCTAATACAGCCATGACTGGCAAAACGCCCTATCGACCATGGTTTGTTTGTCCCGTGGATACCGTATGTTCCCCAGGGTACATTCAGTCCCATCCACCTGGTGCCAAAGCCAGTACCCCAATTATAATCTTTCCACACTATGTTCCATTCGCCGATAGGCGTGGGTGTTTCGCTTTTGCCTACCGCGATTCGATATTTTTTATATAACTGGTCATCATTGTAAACTTCAAGTACCCTTGCCCGAATTTTCACAACTACACTAATTTTTCCTGGCGGAGCCTCCGTTGGTTGATTGGGATCAAGCGCTGCGAATTCTTGTTCATCCATATATTCAAATCCAATAATACTGAAAACAATACTTAATATAGTAAAAATCGCTATCCCATAAAATATTTGCGAACGTCTGAACTTAAATGACTGCATGGGTTTCATGTTACTCCTCCCATCAAGACGGATTTTTCTCCTCAAAATATATTCATTTAGCAATGGAGATATGAATGAGAAAAACAAGTAAACCTTTCATCCGCCAACCGGGAAAAAGTTATACTGCAAAAAAAAACCGGCCGTAGCCGGTTTTATGGAAGAACATATACCTTTATATTTTGGATGCCATAATTCAATGCTTCTTGTCGGGTATTAAACGCCAAATCAATACGATTACCTTTAATTGCACTACCCTGATCTTCAGCCAGAGCCTCTCCATAACCTTCAATCCAAAGTTTGGTTCCCATAGGAATAATAGCAGGGTCTACAGCTACTACTCCTTTTTTAACTTTGCCACCTACATAAGTCAGGTTATTCCAGCTACCGTTATCCCGATAACCCGGAGCGTACGCTGTTGCCGTCATATCCAAGATCTTACGGTAATTTTGCGGGGCACCGGCAAGAGCGTTATTATCTTCAACAGCTTGAGGGGTTAACGAACTACGATTATTGAGTAACGTTGACAACAAAGCAACTTTCTCTTGATATTCCGCTAAACGGCTATTAATTTCTTCCTGGAGCGTTTCTTGTACCTTCCCGCGGACAGCACTCTCTACTGCTTTGGTAATGTCTGCATTAGTACTTGCTTGGCCCTGCGTCAATAATTGTTGTGTCAGTGTGGTAAGATTCTTAACTATAGCGCCACGTTCCGACTGCTCAATTGTCTTTTGAGCCAGTTCTCCCCATATAGCCTGCTTATCATTTTGGCTTAGCGTGTTCCGCATTTTTATTAGCTCTTGGATTTGGGCGGCTGTTGAATTTCCAGCCGTCACTTCAGCCAGTTTTCCCTCAAAAGATGCGGCTTCTGCTCGTGGCAATGCCGCCCCCAATAACGGCATTGCAAAAACCATCAATAAAATAGCAGCTAGCTTTCTTCTCAATTTAGTACTCCTTTCATTTGATGGCCCTGATTCGAGGACATTCTACCATACACTTTACATAATATCCAGCGGTAAAATTAGTAAAAGCTCGCTTGCATGAGGCAAACGAGCTTAATAACAAAAAGTTTATAAGATAAAATCCAAATTCCAAAATACTGAATATCCTGTTTTCTTACAAATAAAAGCTAACACCTATTTCGCTTCCGTGCATATATACTAAGGTCACTTGGCTAATTGATATAGTGTTTCTGTTAAAACATCAAGACCGGCAGCTATATCATAAGAAGCCGTGTACTCACGGGAATTATGATTAATGCTATCTTTACAGGGAATAATAAGCAAAGCGGACGGTGCAATCCGTGCTATATTCATGGCAGAATGGGCAGTACGGCTATCAATGCGCATACTTCTCAAATTTAATTGGCGGCAATTTTTTTCAATGATTCGATTTATGGCAGCATCAAGTTTTATCGCTTTTTCCGATGTCACCACGTCAATCGCAGCCGGTGTACCATAATCCTCGGTTATGGAACTGATAGCGTCTTTAATTTCCTGCAATATATCTACGATATTCTCATGCACTGTACCAAAAATATCTACCCACAATTCAACCCTGTCCACAATTACATTAGCAGTGCCCGGATAGGTATGTAAAGCAGTTACTGTTGCTACCGCTCCCTGATATTCATATTCGGCCGCAATATTTCTAACTGACAATACAATCATAGCAGCGCTGACAAGGGCATCCTGTCGGTCGGCTATGTCAGTAACGCCAGAATGTCCTGCGGTTCCCGTTACAATGATCTTGAGTCTGGTCGGAGCTGAAATGGTATCAACAATACCAATATTCATTTTCCTTTGTGCTAAAACTTGACCTTGCTCAATATGCAGCTCCACAAATCCTTTTATACTGTTCTGCGAACAAGCCGCAGTTGCAAGGCGTTCAATAAGAAGGCCCATTGCCTCTAACTCATCTGCCAAACTAACCCCATTATGATCTTTAAGCCTCTTCCACGTAGGAATATGAGCCAGTCCGGCCATTGCCTTACTTCCCATATTGGCCAAATTAAACCGGCTGGATTCCTCCGCCGCGAAAGCAATAACTTTCAAGGGATGTTTAACTTCACCGCGGTGCCGTATACGACTCACCGCAGCCAAACCGCAGAGTACACCAAGAACTCCGTCATACTTACCGCCAGAAGGCATCGTATCAAGATGGGAACCAGTCGCAACGACTGGAACATGAGACTCCACATCTGCGGGTTGAAATTGGCCGATAATATTGCCGATTGCATCAATTTCAACATTCAGTCCGCAATTTTCCATAAGTTTGCTCATATAGTTTCGTGCCTGATGATCAGCGGGAGTAAATGCAAGGCGGGTAATATTAGGTTTATCTTGACTAAATTGAGCAATTTGTTCTATTTGTTCAAGAACCCAGGCACTATCATACAAAGTATCCATTTGAATAACAACCGCCCTCCCTAAAAGTAACTCTTACTGACAGTATAACTCTATTACAATGCTAAAACCATATGTATCAAAGAAAAAGCGCTCGGATTTTATCCAAGCGCCTCTTCTTTAGCCTAGAATATCTTTTTTTACGTTGTCTAAACCTAACCGATCTATCATCATGCCAATTCGCTCATGTTTTCTGGCATTTTCTTTGTAATAAGCAATTATCTTATTAATAAGCGGCAATACTTCCTCTTGGGGTACCGGCTCTACTAACAAATTTGCGATTCTTGCTCTGGCTCCGGCACAACCGCCAATTACAACCTTCCACCCTTTAGCCGTGCCGATAAGCCCGATATCTTTTACCCAGCACTCCGCACAGGAGTTAGTACAGCCGCTAACGCCAAATTTAAGTTTACCGGGGAGTTCCATACCATGATATACTTTATCAATTTCCAATCCCAGAGTTAGACCGTCTTGCTGCGCACGTTTACAGAAATGAGTAGCCGGACAAATCTTTACACTCCGGACACAAAGACCAACTGCTGCTCCTTTATCCATTCCCAGGTCTTCCCAGGCAGCATCAATTTTTTCTTCAGGAATACCAACAATGGCAATTCGCTGCGCCGAAGTAAGCTTAAGGGCTTTAGCACCATACTTCTCAGAAACATCCGCAATTTTTCTCAGAACATTAGCGTCAAGAATGACGCCGCCTGGAATATGAGGAGCAATCGCATAGGTTTCTCTATCACGTTGAACAATAGCGCCTTTCTCAAGTAAATCAGTTTTAGTTTCCATTTTTAGCCTCCTATAGATAATCATATGTATCGGAATATAATTATAATTAGATGTTGAATCTTAAATTCCTGCTAAAGTGGAAAATTTTTATTAAAACAGATAAAAGAAAAATAGCGCCGCTGACGCTATTTTCAGTGTGTGTATGACCGTTATGCCCACTCGCCTAGCATTTGCCGAAGTTTGACTACATGCGTTTGCTCTTCGGCTTTTAACAAATTAAAAATATTTCTTGTTTCATCAAACTTAGCACATTTAGCTAACGCGTCATAAAATAAAATTGAATCTTTTTCGTCCTGGATAGCAGCTTTTAGAATATCAGCAATGCTTTTCAGTTCAGAGAACGTCTTTTCTGCTTTAGCTTCCGTAAATATATAAGGTTCAGCCAAAACTGTCAGATACTTGGATGCTTCTTGGTCAAATAAATAATCATTCGAATCCGAGAGCTTATTTTCTTTTGTTTTATGATAAAGTTTAGTAAACTGATCGTGATGCTTAATTTCTTCATTCATTAGTAACAGGAAAAGCGTTTTATGTTCCTTATTTTCCGTTTGTTCAGAGGCTTTTTTGTAAAAATCACGGCCGCGGGCTTCCATGTCAATGGCTATTCTCAGTCCTTCCAAATCGCTGAACAACTTGCCCATATCGCAGGCATTTTTCCCCATATGTGTACCCTCCCTTAATTAAGTTCGAAATATACTGATATATTCCATATTTTCAGAAAAACTCCTTTTATCTTTGTGACTTTTTTAACTTTTTTATTAAATAAGCAAATTGCCAGTGGAAATCCACTGGCAATTATAGTATATTTATATTTTTTTTAGCAGATATGTATCATATTCTTTTTGTATTCGCGATAAAGATTTTTTAATTCGCTTATTTTATCTGACATTTCAACCTGCAATGCTGACGCCGTATCAAAATCATCTCTTTGGATAGCTTCTTTGATACGGGTAAATAAGCTCGGCTGGGCTAAATAATCTTTCGCTAAATATACGCGCAGCGAATTAATTTTATCCCAATGATTTAGATCTAGATCACTGGCTGAATCAGCATCATGTAACGGTTTAGCTTCTTTAACAATACTGAGGTTCTCTGGGATAATGCGATTTAATAACTCGGTTTTCCAGCGTACTAACGCACCGGCAACAAACCCTTCAATAAGTTCCGGACGGAAAGCATTTCCGGCAGTAAGTGTTTTAACCTTTTCCGGATACTTCTTAATGCTTTGCATATTTTCCCAAACTGTTGCAGGTGGTTCGGAGAATAGGCGGTTACGTTCTTCTTCGGAATAATCATCAAATACGTCATGCTCGCTCCGGTAAGCCCTATCAGTTTCAAGATAGAAACCCTGTTTGCCTGCATCCTTAGAAAGTTCAGCATCCAGTTCCTCTACTGTTTTGCCGGAATTGACGGCTGCTTTAACACCATCAAGAATACTCAGATAAAAAGCGGCTAAAGCAATATAAGTATTCGTGTAAGGATTAGGTGAGCGAACTTCAAATCTGGTAGCCATAGGGTTGCTGACATCACGGACCAGGCCGGCCAGAATTGTTCTGTTACGGGAAGGCACAGCCGGTGAATGACCTAATGATGTCACAATGCAGATCGGAGCCTCAAAGCCTGGTTTTAAACGGTTGAGTGAGTCATTTGTTGAAGAAATAAAAGGATTGATTATTTCATAATGCTTTAGCAGCCCCATAATAGCGCCATAGCCAATTGCACTCAAGAAATACTGCTTCATATCAGATGGTGAGAACAGGTTTACTATTTTGCCGGATTTAAGCTTGGCAGCAATTCCAACATGGGTGTGCTCCCCATTACCGGCAACACCGATAATCGGTTTAGCTTTAAAGGTAACCTCAAGACCATTGGCCCGGAAAGCTTCTTTCACCAAAATCCTGGCCTGAAGTTCATTATCAGCACACTGCAGGGCGTTGGAAAATTTCCAGTCAATTTCAAGTTGTTCCATAACATGGCTCAATTGCCCTGTTTCGTCAATTTGGGCTTTAACACCACCAACCTCTTTATGCCCCATCTCAGGTTCGAGGCCGTATTGGGCCATCGTCAGTAGAGCTTGTTCCATAGCTGTACGAACATTGCCCCGGGTGCGCTGCCAATACTGTTCCTGCATAACCTGTGAAGCAGAAAGCTCTTCAACTTCTGCCTTGTTAGCCGGAGTTTTTACCCAAAACTCAAGTTCCGTAGCAGCGGTAAAAATAATATCTTCAACATCGGCCCCATTTATATGCTCCAGTCCGGCAATTTTTGCGTTTTTTTGGAAGAGACCTTTTATCTCAGTCTTAACATGTTCCAAACTTTGCGCCAGAATAGAACGCGAATCGACCCTGAGGCCATTATGTACTAAGAAAGCAGGAATGCGAAGTGTACCAACAGGCTTACCGGTTTCTTCATCAATATGTTCGAAATTATAGTCTACAAACCAATTGACACTGGCATCTGCAAGCATATCAACCTTGGCATTGTTTAGTGTGGCAATGCCTGTAAGAACGACAGATGAGCCGTCTGTTTGGACCGCACCACCATTATAGAAATCTTCTATGTCTTTAATAAACAATTTGATCGGAATTTTTTCATCGGTATCGTTACCGGCTAAGTCAATACCAACCAGCGAAGCAAACTTGATCTCGGAATGATTGGTAAGCAAATTTAAGAGCTCTTCTTTGGCATACTTGCCGGCAGGAATTAAATACATTAAATCTTTTTCCATCTTTTCACCTCATTTATGAAATATCCCTCAGTATAGGATTTCACTTTTTACCTCGGTCAATACAGTTAAAAAAACAGACTCCTTCCTCTTATTTAGAGTGCAAGAAGTCATTGACTTAGGTAAAAATTATGTTTTAATTATAGCATATAAATACATTTTGTCTAGAATCTAGCAAACATTGTCCATATACGAACCCGATAATTTCTAATTTTTCTTATCAATCTCCGGCAGGATGCATGAATATTGACAGCGAATCTAGTAGTCACACTATATCCCCGTAAATTAACATGTTGTGGAGGTTACATTCCATGATTTATTCCGCAGAACGCCATGATTTAACCGCTATTCTGGAAATATATAACGAAGCCATACTAAATACAACGGCAGTTTATGATTACAAACCACATTCTATAGAAGACAGAACAATCTGGTATGATAAAAAAATGGCAGAAGGGTTTCCGATTCTGGTATACAAGGAAGATAATGCTGTGGCGGGATTCGCAACCTACGGGCCTTTTAGAGCATGGCCCGCATATAAATATACGATCGAGCATTCCGTTTATGTCCACAAAGATTTTCGGGGAAAGCATATCGGAACGGCTCTGCTGAAGGCGTTAATTGAAATTGCCAATGCAAAAGGCTACGCCATAATGGTGGCCGGCATAGACGCAAGTAATGAAAGCAGTAAAATACTGCATAAAAAACTAGGGTTTAGCGAGTCCGGTACCATTTATAAAGCCGGTTACAAATTCGGTACATGGCTTGATTTAGTCTTTTATCAGTATCAACTCCAAGGACCGGATAACCCAAAAGACGAATAGCTACCAGTTGTTTTGCCGCTAATTCTGTGACCAAAAAAAGCACTGATATCCAGTGCTTTTTTTGTAGTGTGAAATTACTATTCATGTAGATGATTTCGTCAAATCAACTATATGTTAAATAACAAATCCCCATAAGTCGGCATCGGCCATACATCTTTATCTACAAGTGTTTCAAGCGTATCGGCAACGTCTCTTAAAGCGCCCATTTTTTCAAAAACATCAAACCGAAACAATGAAGCCTGTTCATAGGTGTCGCCATGGGCATTGGCGGCTTTGTCTACGGCTTCTTCAAGAATTGCAATTTTCTTCTTTAACGCTGCTGTTAAAGATGATACTTCTGTCAGCAATTCAGTCTGAGCTGTGATATCAGCGGCTACACCTGTAGCTTTAATTGTATTAATTGAGGCTGCGAGGCATGTCGAGAATTTAATGACAGCAGGAAGAATTTGCCGTTTTGCCATTTCCAGCATCGTAAGAGCTTCGATATTAATTGTTTTGATATAATTTTCCAAAGCTATTTCGTAACGGGATTCCATTTCTACTTTGCTTAATACACCATGCTTTTCCACTATCGCTATATTCTTTGCGGAGATTAATGCTTTAGCAGCTTCTATAGTAGTCTTGATGTTTGGCAGTCCTCTTTTTTCCGCTTCAACTACCCATTCATCCGAGTATCCGTTTCCATTAAATACAACTTTCTTATGTTTCTTTACATATTCAGTAAGAATGGATTTGACTTCGGCTTCTACATCGGTAGCTTTTTCTAAGCGGTCGGCAACCTCACTTAATACTTCAGCTACTGCAGTATTAATGAAAAAGTTTGGTCCGGCAATGGAAGCAGAGGAAGGAACCATTCTAAATTCAAACTTATTACCGGTAAAGGCAAACGGTGACGTTCTATTTCTATCTGTTGCATCTTTGGGTAAGGCCGGCAGAGTAGTTACGCCGATCTCCATCTGACCGCCTGTTTTCGAACTGGTTGCTCTACCTTTTTCGATCTGCTCCAGGATGTCTTGCAGCTGCTCACCTAAGAATATTGAGATAATAGCCGGAGGAGCTTCGTTAGCGCCAAGTCGATGATCATTTCCCGGATTTGCGGCTGACACTCTGATTAAATCGGCATAATCATCGACAGCTTTAATAACCGAGCACAAGAATACCAGGAACTGTTCATTGTCGTGGGGAGTACGGCCTGGCTCCAGCAAGTTCATTCCGTCGTCGGTTGCCATTGACCAGTTGTTATGTTTGCCAGAACCGTTTATCCCGGCAAAGGGTTTCTCATGCAGTAAACACACAAGGTCATGCCGCAATGCAACTTTTTTCATTGCATCCATAGTTAACTGGTTGTGATCTGTAGCAATATTGGTAGTAGCAAATATTGGAGCCAATTCATGCTGCGCGGGAGCAACTTCGTTATGCTTAGTCTTTGCGGAAATTCCAAGCTTCCAAAGTTCTTCATCCAATTCTTTCATGTAAGCAGAAATTCTTTCTTTAATCGAACCGAAGTAATGGTCTTCTAGCTCTTGTCCTTTAGGCGGTTTAGCGCCAAAAAGGGTTCTGCCGGTAAATATCAAATCTTTTCTTTGATCATACATTTTTTTATCTACAATAAAGTATTCTTGTTCTGGACCAACAGTGGTAATAACTTTCTTTGATGTGGTATTACCCAGAGCTCTTAACACACGCAAAGCCTGTTTTGACAAGGCTTCCATTGAGCGCAATAACGGGGTTTTCTTATCTAATGCTTCCCCTGTATAGGAACAGAAGGCAGTCGGTATACATAAAGAACCGTCTTTTATAAAGGCTGGTGATGTGCAATCCCAGGCTGTATAGCCTCTGGCTTCAAAAGTAGCTCGAATGCCGCCGGATGGAAAAGAGGATGCATCTGGCTCACCTTTAATTAATTCCTTACCGGAAAACTCCATAATTGCCTTGCCATCCAACGTTGGCGAAATAAATGCGTCGTGCTTTTCCGCAGTAATCCCTGTCATAGGTTGGAACCAATGAGTAAAGTGAGTTGCACCTTTTTCAAGCGCCCAATCTTTCATCGCACTTGCTACTACATCAGCAACCGCTGGATCTAAAGGAAGCCCCTCTTCAATTGTCTTCTTTAAAGCTTTATATGTGGCTTTAGGAAGACGTTCTTTCATTACAGCATCATTGAATACGTTTGAACCAAAAATTTGACCTAGGTTGCTCATCAAAAAAACCCCTTTCAATTTTTCTTCTTGCATTAAATTAGTAAAAAAAAAGATAGACTCCTCCACATAACATTCTTATGTGAAGGAGTCTTCATTGACTCAGAATATAAATATAGTTTAATTATAGCACAAAAATATCTTTTGTCTAGGTATATAATAACACTTTAAGTAAATTTTTTTTAATATCAGCCAAAACTTTACATTTCTGAGCAAGTAAGCTATCTATGTTTCTATAAACTAGAAAGGATACGAATCCTTATATAATTAAACCCGCAGCCTTTATAAGGTCTGCGGGTTTGCTGCTTTGCTCGTCTGAGTAGTCAGTAAGCCGAGTTCTGTTCCGCATTAAGCGGTAATGATCATTTATCTAGACCGGCAGTTACCTGCCGGTTCAAGCGACACAACCCGGAAGATTCAGCGGGCAGCTTCATCTCTTCCCTATTTGGTCTTGCTCCAGGTGGGGTTTACCTAGCCAGTCAGTCACCTGACTGCTGGTGCGCTCTTACCGCACCGTTCCATCCTTACCCGACAATGTCAGGCGGTTTACATTTCTGTGGCACTATCCCTAAGGTCGCCCTCGCTGGACGTTATCCAGCACCCTGCCCTATGGAGCTCGGACTTTCCTCAGATGGTTCAAACACCTGCGATCATCTTTCGTACTCAGAACATTTCGTACTTATAAATCTAACATGTATTACAGAACAAGTCAATAAGCCATTACTGTTTATTTAAAGCCTGCCGAATAGCACGGACTTTGGCGGGAATATCAGCGGCCCCTACAAGCTCGGTAATCAACGCCATAATATTTGCACCATGACGTTTGACTTCCATAATATTGTGTTCCTTTATTCCGCCAATAGCAACAAAAGGAATATCCAGATTCTTCACAATGTAATCAAGATATGAAAAGCCGACCGCTTGACATACACCTTTTTTAGTGTTGGTGGAAAATACCGGACCAACACCAATATAGTCAACACACCCCAAAGTCGCAGCGGCTTTAGCTTGTTCCGGAGTATGAGTGGATAAGCCCAGAATCATTTCATTGCCAATAAGTTCCCTTACTTTAAGCGGCGGTAAATCCTCCTGTCCAAGGTGTATCCCGTCCGCCCCGACTAGAAGTGCCAAATCTACATGATCATTAATAATAAAGGTTACTCTCGCCTGTTTTGTCAGATTCCTGATCGTAAGACATTCCTCATACATCGCTCCCGCCTGTTTATTTTTTTCCCGGTATTGAATTACCTTGATTCCGGCCTTAATCAAAAGCTTTACGACTTCGACATTACTTCTGCCCATAGAATATTCCTCAGCGGTAAGAGCATAAATATCTGTCGTTAAAAAGTTGGTCATTCCCGGCCTATGTACCATAACCATATATTCTCCCCCATCCCATTTATTCTTTAATACACAGTAAAGACATCTTTACTTGTACTATTCTCCATAACTGCTATATTCCAGGCATTTTTTCCCGCACATTCATTAATATAGTGGGCTAAAAATTCCACTACCGGCTGCTCGGTCGCAAAATGGCCTGCATCGATAATGGCCAGACCCTTATTTACGGCTTGCTGGGCTTCATGGTATTTTACGTCACCCGTCAAAAAAACATCTGCACCGGCGGCAATGGCGTATTTAATCAAATCAGCCCCACTGCCGCCGCATACAGCTACCTTGTTTATTCTTGTTTTACTTGAGCCTGCTACTTTTAATGAATTTATGTTTAATTTACTTTTTACTTGGCTGATAAATTCTCCAAGTAGTACGGATTCAGTAAGTTCGCCAATTCTCCCTAACCCATAATTAGCTGCCTTATTGTCCAAGGCATAATCATCATAGGCTACCTCTTCATAGGGGTGCGCGGCCAACATCGCATAAATGACTTGGGAACGCAAGCGATCCGGCACAATAGTTTCTATTCGGCATTCATCAACAAATTCTAATTTTCCTTGTTGACCAATATAAGGCGTTGTTTCAGGCAGCGGCAAAAAAGTCCCCACCCCTTGAGTCTGAAATGCACAATGACTATAGTTGCCTATATGCCCCGCACCGGCCTCAGTCATCGCCCTTCTTACCTGGTCGGCATGTGAAACGGGGACAAATACAACAAGCTTATGTGCCTGTTCCTGGTATACCTTCGTTAGCGGCCTTATATTCTTAAGCGCAAACGTTTGGGCAAGAACGTCATTTACACCGCCAGGAGCAATATCTAAATTAGTATGAGCGGCATACACGGCTACCCCATTTTGAATCAGCTCAAATAATATATTGCCTTGGGGCAAGTCAGAGCGAATACTGTTGATCCCTTTAAATATTACCGGATGATGGGCAACCATCATATCGGCTCCGCTGGCAACCGCCTGATCCACAGCTTCTTGATCAACATCTAAGGTAACAAATATTTTCTGTATAGTCTGCTCGGGATGACCAACTAAAAGCCCAACATTATCCCACTTTTCGGCTAAATATGCCGGGGCTAATTTCTCGAGTTCAGCAATAACTTCACGACAGGTTACAGGCATATTCGTTTTTCCTCCAACTTGTTAAGTTTATTGGTTAGCTCTTGATATTTGCCGGAATGCATCGCGCCAGGACTTTCTCTCATGGCACCGAGAACGCCGCGTATCTGATCAATTAGTTCGTTTAAGTGCGGCAGCAACAAAACATTTCTCGTCTGCCAAAGCAACGGGCCAATATCATAAAATATAGGATCAAAAGCAGCACTTTCCCCCTGTTCAGCCGCAATAACCTGGTACAGCCTGCCATCCTCCCTAACTAACTGTTCAGCAGCAATCCGCCAACCGTTGTCATGCAGCCACTTTCGCACAGACGCTGCTGCTAGCATAGGTTGTAAAATAAGGCGTCTCAATCCAGCGGTCACTTCCGGCCGTGAGCTCAGGATGTCAATAATATTTGACCCTCCCATGCCGGCAATAACAACAACCTCTGCTTCACCCGGTTTAACAACATCCAGACCATTGCCTAACCGGACGGAAATAAATGATGTTAATCCTGCTGATTCCACTGCATTTTTTGCCGATAAGTAAGGTCCCTGATGAATATCACCAGCAATGGCGCAGGTAATTACTTTGTGTCTGGTTAGATATATAGGTAAATAAGCATGATCGGTGCCAATATCCGCCAGCGTCACACCGGCAGGAACCATATCGGCAATGGCTTTTAACCGTTCACTTATTTTCACTGAAAACTCCTCCTGTCGGGATATTTATTGCAGGACAATAAATATTATCAATATAGTATTTGACTTTAATGGTGAATAATCCTGTAAGCTTATACATAACAAAAAACCTGCGAAAGTATTTCGCAGGTTTTTTGTTATGGTGGGCGATGACAGGATCGAACTGCCGACATCCTGCTTGTAAGGCAGGCGCTCTCCCAGCTGAGCTAATCGCCCGTATTCGCAGATTCGCTTCGTTCGCGTACTCGTTTGTTCGAACTCACGACTTATCGAACCTCGAATCTCAAAGATGGTGACCCGTGGGGGAATCGAACCCCCGTTATCGCCGTGAAAGGGCGGTGTCTTAACCGCTTGACCAACGGGCCGTAAAAAAGGATTAATAGGATGTTCCTCGTTCCACTCGGAACTAAGCGATTCACACGGCTTTCCGCGTCGCTCCGCTCCTAAAAATCCGGTTCACTGCTTATGGTGGGCCCACCTGGGATCGAACCAGGGACCAGCCGGTTATGAGCCGGCTGCTCTACCGCTGAGCTATAGGCCCTAGAGATATTAAAACAGGTTTTCCGAAGAAAGCCTGTTTATCAGCTAAAATCTGGCTCCCCGAGTAGGACTCGAACCTACGACCGATCGGTTAACAGCCGATTGCTCTACCAACTGAGCTATCGAGGAATATCGCCAACGATGATTATTATAAAACAATGTCCGTGTTACGTCAAGTGATTATTCTATTTTACTCAAGAAAATCTTTCAGTTTTTTGCTGCGGCTAGGATGGCGCAGCTTCCTGAGCGCTTTCGCTTCTATTTGACGAATACGTTCTCTGGTAACTCCGAAATATTGTCCTACTTCCTCCAGCGTTCGAGCCCGCCCATCATCTAAGCCAAAACGCAGACGAAGTACTTTTTCTTCCCTGGGAGTAAGTGTCTCCAGTACTTCTTCCAGTTGTTCCTTAAGCAACATAAAAGAAGCTGCTTCCGCCGGAGCCGGAGCGTCCTGGTCTTCAATAAAATCACCCAAATGGGAATCTTCTTCTTCGCCAATTGGTGTTTCCAGCGATACCGGTTCCTGGGCAATTTTCATTATCTCCCGTACCCGCTCGACACTTACTTCCATGGCTTTGGCCACTTCTTCAGGCGATGGCTCCCTCCCCAATTCCTGTAGGAGCTGCCGCGATACCCGAATAAGCTTATTAATAGTCTCAACCATATGCACCGGAATACGGATTGTACGCGCCTGGTCGGCGATAGCTCTGGTTATTGCCTGACGTATCCACCAGGTGGCATACGTACTGAATTTATATCCTTTATTATAGTCAAATTTTTCTACAGCCTTGATTAAACCCAGATTACCTTCCTGAATAAGATCAAGGAATAACATGCCGCGTCCTACATAGCGTTTAGCGATACTAACAACCAGTCTTAGGTTGGCTTCTGCCAGCCGCCGCTTAGCCTCTTCATCTCCCTGCTCCATCCGTTTAGCCAATTTAATTTCCTCATCGGCAGTTAAAAGAGGCACACGACCTATTTCTTTAAGATACATTCTAACAGGATCATCAATACTAATGCCTTCAGGAATGGTGAGATCAATATCTACTTCTTCGGCCGTTGCTTCTATCTCGGACATGTCCGGGCCTTCAATCAATTCATTGTCCGGAGCTTCATCTACAATTTCAATACCTTTATTACTGAAAATCTCATACATATCATCGATTTCTTCAGGACTCATGTCTTCTGTTTGCATGGTATCCATTATTTCAGAATACGTTAACACACCGCGCTTTTTACCTTTATGCAAAAGATCATTCACTTGTTCTCCCGGTGTGGTTTTCTTATCGGCCATCGTTTTCCCCCCTTCCTTTGGCAATTAACGGTAATAAATTTATCAATACTTGCTCATTAATGATGTAATTTGCTAATTTCATGTTTAATTCGTTGACTTTCCGCCAATTCCTGCAGAAAGTTACTATCCCCCATGCGTTCTAATTCATCGGCCATTAGCCGGTGTTGTTCATACAATGCTGTTAAATGGGCCAAGCGAATTGTTTTTATACAGTCATCAATCAATTTGACCTCATCATCAAATTCGTTTTCCATCAACATAATATGCGAAAACTCACTGCTTGCCTTTTCACTCAGGCTATTTACCCCGGCGTTAAAGGCAGCCTGCGATATATTTTTTTCCATATTATACGCGTTAAATATAAAATTAATTATCTCTTGCTGCAAAGTTCCTTGTATTTCTTGTGGTGAGAGGTTTGTTAAGACATAGGGGACCAGTGATAAATCATCACACATTAAGCGAATCAGCTGACGTTCTGCCTGAATGACCGCCGGGGCTGGTTGCTTATACAAGAGTGCAATATTTATAGTTTTCCCCATTTTTACATTTTTATCCTTTTTGGTTTGAACAATATATTTTGTAATCTCAGTACGTAAAGCGCTTTCATCAACAGCAAGCACTTGGGATAAACGAGTAATATGCGCATTAACTGCTACCGCGTTATCCGCCTCGGCTAAAATTGGTGCCAGTTTGCCGACAACAGCAATTTTACCTTGAACTGTTGAATAATCATCTGACTTTAAGGCCTGATCAAGCTGATAATCTAATAACGGTTTGGCCGATTCTAACAACCCCTGGAAGGATTGGCTGCCATGTTTCCTGACAAATTCGTCCGGATCCTTGCCATCGGGAATCGTTATGACCTTTATGGTAGCGCCTAATGTACGAACAGTATCTAATGCCCGTACTGTAGCATTTTGTCCGGCAGCATCGCTATCATACGAGAATAGTAGTTCAGCATTCAGTTTAATCAGGTTTCGAGCCTGGTCCGGCGTAAAGGCCGTGCCTAATGAAGCTACTACATTTCTAATTCCTTGAGTATAGAGAGTGATGGCATCCATATACCCTTCCACAATAACTACTTGGCGCAAATTCCGGATATGTTGATAGGCAATATCAAACCCGTACAAAACGTGCCGTTTATTGAAAATTTCAGTTTCTGGCGAATTGAGATATTTAGGCTGACTATTGTCTAAAACCCTGCCACCAAAGCCAATGGTCCGCCCCCTCACATCGTTAATTGGAAACATAATTCGATTACGAAATCGATCGTAAACGCCATCCCCTGAATTACGCGGGGCCGCTAAGCCGGCTTTGAGTAATATATCCGGAGCAATACCACGCTGTTCCATAAATGTTGCCGATAGTTTATCCCACGATGGCGGCGCAAACCCTAATTTCAAAAAATCAATGATCTCATCAGCTATGCCACGATTAGCCAAATACTCACGGGCAGGTTTGCCATAATTTGTTTTAGTCAGACAGGCATGAAAAAAATCCCTGGCTAATTCATTTACGTGATAAATTTTAGCAATTTCCTGCTCCTTGGCTAGCTCACGCGGTGTTTTTTCTTTTTCCGGCAAAGGAACATTTAACTTTTTAGCTAAAAGTTTTGCCGCTTCAAAGAAGGTAATATTTTCCACTTTCATCAAAAAATTAAATACATTACCACCGGTTTGACATCCGAAACAATAAAAAAAACCTTTGTCCGGAGTCACTGAAAATGATGGTGTTTTTTCACTGTGAAATGGACAACAACCCCAATAATTTTTTCCTTTCTTTTTTAAGGATACATAATCAGAAATAATGCTGACAATATCGCTTTCTGACCGCAATCTATCGATAAAATCATCGAAAACCGCATCTTTCATATAACTCACCTTATCCAGGCAATGACAAATTACTGCTTTGTTTAGATTGCAGATTATGCAAATCGTTCCAAGCTTTGACTTTATTCTACATTCAGGTTAATATTCCTGCCTACACGGAGCAACTCCCCGCAAAGTTGTGTACACAGTCTTTATCATCTTTTAATTTAGTAATTATTATTCAATATAAATAACAAAATTCCTCTTTTACATCTTGACAAGATAAATAATATTTGTTCAAAAACAAAAGCAGAGCCCTTGTTTACGCTCTGCTTACTAGTTTGGTCCCCCCCAGGTAGCCGGGACAAATAATTTTTCAAACTGTTTTATTGCATACAAATCAGTTAAACCCGCTATATAGTCAATTACGATCGTTTGCAGACCCCATTTTTCCTCACGCTCTATAAACTCTGTTGGCAAGTCTCCGGGGTTATCCATATAATATTGAAAAAGCTTACTAACAACGTATTTCGATTTTTTTCTGTCAGGTTCAAGTTCAGCCGAATGATATATTTTTTCAAACATAAACTCTCGAAAGTCATCCATTGCCACTTTAACTTTGTCAGACATGATAATTTCGTTTTTTCCCTCAGATTCAGTAATAATATCAGATACCATAACGGTTATCATACTAGATGGATTTATCCCTAATACCTTATTTACGTTGGCCGGCAGATCAGAAGGTTTAATCATACCGGCACGAATACCGTCATCATAGTCATGACACAAATAAGCAATCCGGTCGCCCCTGCGGACGATTTTGCCCTCCAAAGTAAACGGGACATTATCGCCGGTATGATTAAGGATTCCATCTCTGACTTCGGCCGTCAGATTAAGCCCCTGCCCTCCCCGCTCAAGATGTTCCACTACCCTGAGGCTTTGTTCATTATGATTATAATGGCCAATAAGTTCACGTAAGGCATATTCCCCGGCGTGACCAAATGGGGTATGTCCGACATCATGACCTACAGCAATTGCTTCGGTCAGGTCTTCATTAAGCATGAGACCACGGGCTATTGTTCGCGATATTTGCGCTACCTCGAGGCTATGGGTCATCCGCATCCGGTAATGGTCGCCCGGTGCAATATATACTTGCGTTTTATGTTTCAGACGCCGAAAAGATTTACTGTGAATAATACGATCCCGATCACGTTGAAAAGAGGTACGGAAATCACACAAAGCTTCTTCCTTATCGCGGACAGCATCCCGGCTTTTCGCAGCATAGGGTGATAAGATTTTAAACTCTTGTTCTTCAATTCGTTCACGAACTTTCATGCTATAACCCCCTCCTCCCTATGTCTATTATAACATTATTTACCTATAATCAACCATAATTCTTGCCATTACACTTTTTTCTAGAAGCAAATTAATGAATTATTTGCTATAATAAAATTTGAGAAAGGAGGCAGTGGCGTGAATTATTCCAAGATACTTTTTGCAACTCTTTTAATTATTGTTCTTCTAACAGGCATGGTGTCAGCCGCTAAGCCAATTATAAACGCTGATCATACATACTTTGACATTAACACAGGCCTGTATATGTTAAAGGGAAATGTTTACATTGAAGTCCGCAACCGGATTATTACAGCCGGCCAGGCCAAAGTAAATCCGGCTACATTAGAAGTATGGGGCACAGGCGGCATAACCGTGAAACAGGATGATATCTGTTTCACCGGGGACAGCGTATACGTATATGGCACAAAAGATCATGCCAAAATTGACGGCGGCGTAAAACTATCCCGTAATGGCCTGTCAATTGAAGCCGATAATGCCGATTTTAATTGGAGCACTAAAATTGCCGTCTTTAATGGCAATGTGCATGTTTCTCAGGGAACCACCGACTGGTCGGCTGACTCCGTAAGCTATAATGTTGACTCCAATAGTTTTCTATAAGTTAAAAAAGTCCCTGGCACAAAATATCATGCCAGGGACTTTTATTTTAGTCGTTTGCTTGTTTATTTCTTGATACTACTTCTAATATGCGATTCGCAGTTTCTTCAATAGCCTTGTTTGATACATCAATGACCGGGCATTCCAAACGGCGCATAATGGACCGGGCATAATCGAGTTCCTCATCTATCCGGCTAAGGTTGGCATAGCTGGCATCGGGCGCCAATCCCATAGTTTTTAACCGCTCACAGCGGATTTCATTAAGCTTAAACTTATCAATAATTAAACCGACAATCCGCTGCGAAGGCACTTGGAATAATTCTTGTGGCAAGGGCGCTTCCGGTACAAGCGGCACATTGGCCACTTTTACTTTTTTATGAGCTAAGTACATGCTGAGAGGTGTCTTAGAAGTACGCGACACACCAATAATAACAATATCAGCTTTTAATAATCCTAACGGGTTTTTGCCGTCATCATATTTGACAGCAAACTCTACCGCTTCCACACGTTTAAAATATTCCTGGTCAAGTTTATGAACAAGTCCTGGCTTGAGCCGCGGTGCCATTTCCGTAATTCGTTGAACCGTATCAATCATTGGCCCCATAATATCCACAGTAAGAATACTATGTTGCCGGGCTTGTTCCAGCAAAGCCTCCCGCAGATCAGGCGACACCAACGTATGACAAATGACACAAGTATGTTTTGCCGCTTCCTTCACAGTTTCGGTTATTTGATCCACCGAGTTGATATACGGAATCCTAATTATATCGAATCCGCCTGAGTTAAACTGGCTGGCCGTGGCCCGCGCCACCATCTCCGCTGTTTCACCAATCGAATCGGATAATGCGTAAATAATCGGCAGATTAGCCATGGTGCTCCCCTCCTCGTCCTTCGCCAAGTTCGACAAATAATCTGGCGATATTGGTTTTGGTTAGTCGTCCGATTACTTCATAGGTTTTCGTATCTTGATGATCCGCAATCGATACAACCGGCAAACTATCTACCTCGTTTTCAATAATTTTTTTGGCCGCTGTTAACACAGATTCATCAGGAGATGTTACCACTATTTTGGGCATGGGTGTCATAAGGACCTTAACCGGCATTTTATGCAAATCACTGCCGCCCATAGCCACCTTCAGCACATCTTTGCGGGAAATTACGCCTGCAAGAATGCCACCCGGTTCAACAATAAAAACCGTGCCCACATCTTCCAGAAACATGGTAACAACAGCATCATAAGCACTTGTACTGGCAGTAACAACAACAGGCACCGACTGTACATCCTTGACTTTAATTCTGCTTACTTGCTCGGTAAGCATGCTAATTATATTTTTCCCCGTATAGTAATAACCAACTTTAGGACGAGCCTCCACCAGGCCGGACATTACCAGGATTGCTAGATCGGGTCTGAGCGCCGCTCTGGTTACATTAAGGCGTTCAGCAATCTGTTCCCCTGTAATTGGTCCTAAGGTTTTGACCATCCCAGCAATTTTTTCTTGCCGTGGCGTTAACCCCAATCACTGCCCCCCCTTTTTTAACCCGGGCGTTGCCATTTACATGACCATAATTTTAGTCAAATCTGCAGTTTGAGCTGCTAGACCCGCTATAGCCTTTAACAAAGCTAAGCGGTTATTTTTGACAGCAGGTTCTTCGACCATGACCATAACGGCACCGAAAAAAGCATCAATTGGCGCTGCCATAGCCGCAACCGCAGTTAACACGCCCTGATAGTTTTTTTCCGCCTGATAGCTGCTTATGATTGTCTTGGCCTCCAAATAGGCTTTATATAAATCATGTTCAGCCTCAGCAGTAAATAAATTGGTGTCTATGGTTTCAGAAACGGCGTTTTTCGCCAGATTTCCTACCCGCACAAGTGCCTGCACAGCCTTTTGCATTGCAATTGTACCACCCTCGACAGCTATCGCCTTTGCCCTAAGCCAAGTGTCATACAAATCATCACTGCCGGCTGCTAGTACTGCATCAATCATATCATAGCGCAATTGTTCCTCTGTTAAAATATTTTTTATGCGCAAACGGAAAAATTCCTGTAGTTCGCCTGTCAGTTTAGTTCTACATTCCTGATCCGTAATTCCCAGTAGATCCATAGTCTGGCCGGCCATAGCAGTTAAAGAAACATGATATTGGGCATTAATCATGGTATGCACAATTCCCAGAGCCTGGCGTCTTAGCGCATAGGGATCTTGTGAACCGGTAGGGATAAGGCCACGGCTAAATGTGGCAACAATATTATCCATTTTATCGGCTATACTGATTAATCGCCCGGCCATCGTATACGGTAACCCATCACCGGCAAAGCGCGGCAGGTAATGTTCAAATATTGCTTCGGCAACCTCCGGACGTTCACCACTTAACTTGGCATACTCACGCCCCATAACTCCCTGCAGTTCAGTAAATTCGCAAACCATTCCTGTTACCAGGTCAGCCTTAGCCAAATGGGCGCCACGCTGGGCAGTAGTAAGGTCATTTTGACTTGCGCCTACCATCTGGCCGATTCCTGCAACTAACCGTTCCAGACGCAGCGCTTTATCATAAATTGTACCCAGTCCTTCCTGGAAAATAACTGTTTTAAGTTTTTCCACCCGATTTTCTAGTGGCAGCTTCCGGTCTTCCTCAAAAAAGAAACGGGCATCTGCCAATCTGGCTTTGAGAACCCGTTCATTACCGTGACGGACAATATCAATATATTCTGGCCCACCATTTCTTACAGTAATAAACATGGGCAATAATTTTCCATCTTTATTTTTAACTGGAAAATATCGCTGGTGCTCACGCATAGGAGTAATGATTGCTTCCGGTGGCAAAGCAAGGTACTTCTCTTCAAAATTACCGCACAGAGCTGTTGGATATTCCACTAAATAGACGACTTCCTCCAAGAGTTCTTGGTCAATCGTTGCCGTTCCGCCCCGGCTGACAGCAAGGTTCTCTATCTGTTCCTTAATGACCCGGCGGCGTACATCCTGATCAACCATAACAAAATTTTCACTAAGCCGTTCAAAGTAATCTTCCACAGAATTTACTTCTATTTCAGCCTGTCCCAAAAAGCGATGGCCGCGCGTAATCCTGCCGGAAGTCACCCCTGGCAGTGTAAACGGAACCACCTCATTGCCAAACAGTGCTACAAGCCAGCGGATTGGCCGGACAAAACGCATATCCAAATCGCCCCAGCGCATGTTTTTAGGAAATGATAAACTATTTACTATATCAGGCAATAGTCCCGGCAGAAGTTCCGCGACCGGTCGGCCAACTTCCTGAACAACGGCATAAACATATCCATCTTTAACAACAAGCGCCGCAGGGTCAATTCCTTGTCCTCTGGCAAAACCTAAAGCGGCTTTTGTTGGAGCTCCCTGTTGATCAAAAGCAATTTTCACCGCAGGCCCCTTATTTTCACTATGCTTATCAGCTTGACTGATACCTACCTCTTTTGCAATAACGGCTAGGCGGCGCGGAGTGCCGACAGCCCGGACCGATCCGTAGCTAATCCTGAGTTCTGTCAACTTAGCTTTTGTCGTACTCTCAAGCTGCGCTAATGCATCAGGCATAAATTTGGCAGGAATTTCTTCTGTCCCAATTTCCAGTAATAAATCTTTGGTCATAAACTATTTACCTCCCTTTAGGAGCGGATAACCCAGCTTTTCACGTTGTTCTAAATAGCCTTGTGCACACAATCGGGCCAAATTACGCACTCTGCCAATAAATGCGGTACGTTCACTAACGCTGATCGCGCCACGTGCATCTAAAAGATTAAAGCTGTGGGAACATTTTAAGACATAGTCATAGGCGGGAAGCACATACCCAAGTTCAATAACCCGTATTGCTTCTTTTTCATACATAGTAAACAACGTAAACAACATTTCAATATCGGCAATTTCAAAGTTATAAAAGGAATGCTCGACTTCATTACGATGGAAAACATCACCATATGTAATGCCAGCCACCCATTCAATATCATATACATTTTCTTTACCTTGAATATACATAGCCAGCCGTTCCAGTCCATAGGTAATTTCAACGGCTACCGGTTTTACGTCAATACTGCCTACCTGCTGAAAATAGGTAAATTGGGTAATTTCCATACCGTCAAGCCATACTTCCCAGCCAAGTCCCCAGGCACCAAGAGTAGGTGATTCCCAGTTATCTTCTACAAAACGGATATCATGTTTGGCAGGATCAATGCCCAACTTGGCCAGACTGGCTAAATACAATTCTTGAATATTAGCAGGCGACGGTTTCATAATAACTTGGTATTGATGATGCTGATATAATCGATTGGGATTATCTCCATAACGCCCGTCAGCAGGACGGCGTGATGGCTCAACATAGGCAACATTCCATGGTTCAGGCCCCAGTGCCCTGAGGAAAGTTGCCGGATTCATGGTCCCTGCACCTTTTTCCACATCATAAGGTTGCTGAATAATACAGTTTTGTTCTGCCCAGAAATTTTGCAGTGTCAGGATTATCTCCTGGAATGTCATACTATTACCTCCTATTAGAAAACCCGGCTAACGCCGAGCCTTTGGCGAAAGCGCTAGCCGCTGGTTGCACTTATCCAGTCGAAAGTTATACTTTCTGACTGGGCAAAAAATAAAACATCCTGTCCCCGTAACTTCAAGTTACAGGGACGAGATGTTATTCCCGCGGTTCCACCCTGATTGGGCATGACGCCCCACCTTACATTCTATTGCGGGTTTTACTTTCCCCGTAAACCGTTCATCCGGATTATGAGATTTCCTCCCGCGGCTTGGGAAGGCCTTTCACCTTTTTCTACCAGGCTTACACTCTCCCCGGTTCGCTGCCTATAAGGTTACTTATTTCCCGCATTGCCGTAATTATAAGTTAAAATATAGCAAGTACTCTCTTGGATATATGTTTTTACTTTTACAGGGTCTTCCTAATGCGTATAGTGTAACACAAAAAGCATATATAATGCAAGCATTCTACGTTTTTACAGGGTCTTCCCAAGGCAAAAATTTCATAAAAAAAATTAAAAACATTTTCCTATATTATGTTGCATATATAATAGAAGGAAACTATTCATGAAGGACTTCCCAATATTTTAACTGCCCTGAAAGATGTGCCCTTCAATAGCAAATGTATTATTAACATAATATAAGCTACGCTACTCTGTTCTATATTTGCTTAAATAAAAGAGGCCAAAAGTAGTAAGAAAAGAGCAGAACCACTAAGGCCCTGTTCATCCTTTCATAATTAAAGCTTATATCCCTTGCTTTCATCGGTTAATTTGGTTATATAAATCATCGTTAGATTATTGATTATTTATCTCCATCCTTTACTGTTTTGTTTTCCTAAAATGTTGGCTAGACCCTTCATTCCTGGCGCCAGGCTTCCAATACAGTCTTGCCTGCATTTTTTTTGCCCTTTTCCAGTTTAGTGTCCGCCGGTTGCAACTGCACAAGATTGCCGAAATGATTAACAACTGTGCACACCGTCAGGAGTTGTCTCATCAACAGATACGCTTTTATCGCCAACGGTTTTATGATAATCGGCCCTTAATAACAGCTTATTTAGGACAGCAGGGCTTATTTTTAGCTGATTTAGATCCCGTGTCTTGGCTAGAAGTCTGGTCAAGGCATGTTTTTAAACAACTGGAGCTATTCAATCTCACTTATTTCACTTTTCAAGCCCGCGGCTTTATGGACAAGTAACTTCGAAAAACCGTTTAAATACCATATACAAGTCAAATCTCGTCATTATTGATGAAGTTGGCTTTTTACCGGTAAGCAAGGTCGAGGCAAATTTGCTATTTTCCTTCGTATCCGCACTACATGAAGTGGTACAATTTGTGGCCATTTTGGGTACATTTTACTTGACCGCTCACAAAAGAATATGTTCGAACAATACTGCGCCTATTTCTACCAAAAAACCGGTTTTGGATTAACTGATCATACCGGTACATAAAAACATAAAAAGATTTACTACTTGATAGTTCTAATTATCTTTTTTGCTTGCTGGCGTTAATTTAAACGTTATTGGCATAACCACCTTAACGGCAATTGCCTCACCGTTTTCTTTAGCTGGAATAAAGCGCCATTCTTTTACCCCATTTATCGCTGCTTCATCAAGAATATCATAACCTGAACTTTCAATAACTTCTGCGTCAGATACTATCCCTTCATTTGATATTGTCATCTTCAGCAATACTTTTCCTTCTAGATGTTTTTTCCTAGCCTCATATGGATATTCAGGAAATACACTGTAAATAACTACAGGTGGTGTTTTCTGACTGTTCTCATTAGAGTTAGCAGTATTATCATTAGCATAGACAAGCCCAAATGTAAAAAGAAACAATACTGTAAATAATATAATTTTCTTCATCTTAATCTCCATTCCGCCGCTGTCGCTGGCGGCACAAATAGTTATGAAAAAGTGGTGTGCGACTTTCACCAAAATGCTATCTTAGTTTTGATGGGAAGGTACACTACAAAGCACGGTAGGAGGAGTCGTAGATCGCCCTTCATAGCCCAAAACAGTATTTTAATCAGTGTAAGAATCATCTAACCAAGGTCGCAGTAGGTGGCAGATTACTCTGTTTCCCCTGCACAGATCCCGGCGTGAAGTTTTCCCTCACCGGGCTCCTCAGGAATACTCGCTTCCGTATTCAGGCGTTAGATATTCAGCGCTAGCTGCCGACTCTCAGTAATGCGTGGTTTTGGCACTCGAAAGCGTTCCCACAGCTTGTTGAACGCTTCCCAGTCGAGGCTTTTCCGTTGACTCCTACGATTTAACCATTTAGAATCCCTTTGCACCATGCTTTGAGGTTTGCTACAGACTTCCTCAGCTTCTTCCGAGAAGTTCGTCTTTTGACTATGTTCCTGCCTTTTCGGGAGAGTCCCCACTTAAAT
>NZ_FNAM01000070.1 GCF_900101845.1 Sporomusa acidovorans
ATACCGCTATGCGACAGCTCCTGTTCTGCTTACTCAATTAGGCTTGGCCAAACTCAAAGAGTTTTGACCAGTTGAATATCCACTATTTATCAATTGCACCCAAAAATTCTTTAATTTCAGTATCGCTCATCTTGTAGGTATGTTCATCGTCATTAGGGAATTGGCCCTTTCTCACTTCCTCGGCATATTCTTTAAAAGCATTTGTTAATACTTCACCAACATTGGCATATTTCTTAACAAATTTCGGGGTAAAATTATCATACATGCCAACCATGTCTGCATAAATCAACAATTGACCATGGGTATAAGATCCAGCACCAATACCTAGAATTGGGATACCTGCTCTTTCAGTGATAGCCTTACCGACAACAGCTGGTACGCCTTCTACCAGGATACCGAAAGCACCTGCTTCTTCAACAGCTTTAGCCTCTTTAACAAGCTTCATAGCTGCAGAAGCGCTACGGCCCTGCGCACGATAACCGCCGATCTGACCCATGAACTGCGGCGTTAGACCAATATGTCCCATTACCAAAATACCTGCTTGTTGAATGGCTCTAATCCGGCTGGCAATCATTGCGCCGCCACCTTCAAGCTTAATTGCGTCAGCTCCGGCTTCTTTCACAAATCGTCCGGCATTGGCAATAGCTTCTTCATCCGAACGCTGATAAGACATATAAGGCATATCACCAACAATAAAAGTATTAGGGGCGCCACGCCGTACAGCTTGGCAATGACGAATCATATCATCCATAGTAACCGGAAATGTAGTATCATAGCCCAAGCTTACCATACCAAGAGAATCGCCAATCAGAATCATATCAACGCCAGCTTTTTCCTGCATTTTAGCTGTCAGATAATCGTATGCAGTTAACCATACGATCTTTTCACCATTTGCAACCATACTTTTAAAATCACCAATTGTCTTTTTCCCCATTAAAGCAAGCCTCCTAGTTCTATATTCTTACTTAAATGTACATTGTGCCACTGTCATGTCAAAAGTGGAACTATAATAATTTTTTATAAATCATTCGCATGTCATCTTTTGTTACGATTTTGGGATTGTTATTGAGTAAACGAGTAACTTTCGCAGCGGCTTCAATCATATCTTCTAAAGACTCTTCATTAATGCCTTTTGCACGTAAGTCGCACTTTATTTCCAGATCTTTAATCATAAAATATAAGTTATTAATCATTTTTTTTGCAGCGTCTCTAGCTGTGCAACCTTTAACATCGATCCCCATGGCAATAGCAATATCCGCAAATTTTTCTTCACAAACATCTAAATTAAATTTCATTACATCTGGAAGAAGAATGGCGTTGGATAAACCATGGGGTATATGATATTTGCCTCCTAATGGATAAGATAACGCATGAACAGCTGTAGTGCTGGAAGTGGCAATAGAAATACCGCCAAACATAGCCCCCAATAGCATATCTTCTCTTGCAGCCAAATTACTTCCATCATTATATGCAGTACGAATGCTACGAGAAATCAGCGTAATTGCCTTTATGGCAAAAGTATCACTAAGAGGATTGGCTTTTTTCGATATATAGCATTCAATAGCGTGACATAATGCATCCATTCCAGTATTAGCCGTAATGTGTTTAGGTAAATTAATTGTCAACTCCGGATCTAAAATAACAGAATCTGATACCATTTTTTCATTAACAATGCCTATTTTTAGTTCTTCTTCCGGTACTAAAACAATAGCATTAGGTGTAGCTTCAGCACCAGTACCTGCAGTAGTAGGAATCATCAGTGTCGGAATTCCTTTGCGTTTAAGCTGCGCCTTACCGTTTACCAATTCCCGTAAAATTACATCATTAGTAAATAAAACGGAAACGATCTTAGCAGTATCAATAGAACTACCGCCGCCAATTCCAATAATCATTTGACAAGCAAAAGCTTTAGTCGCTTGGCATATAGCATTTACTTGATCTACAGTTGGTTCCGGCGGTGTATCATGAATAACATGAACGTTAATCCCGGCGGCTTCCAATATTGTTTTTGGTTTTTCTACCAGTCCGGAATCCCAGACACCTTGGTCTGTAATAATTACTATATTTTTTGCTTCAAAACTAGCGACAACATCTGCAATTTGTGCAATACTACCGGCACCGGCAATAATTTTTCCTATATTTAATAACGAATATAAACTACTCATGGTTAGCCTCCAACTAATGTAATATTAACCAACTTCTAAGAACTCATCTGTTTCATACTGTTTTTTCATAATATACAAACACCTAATCTATTTGCCGACTTACTCTCTGTTAATCTATACTTTTACTCTTCTGATGATCATTTCCATCTTGGATGTTCATAGGCTTTAGGGTTGCAAACATACTGCCAACGTTGCCCATTAATAACTGCAATAACGCCTTCTGCAGCCATAGTGGCAACAGCGGAGGCTGCTTCTTTGGTTTGCCCTGCCATATGAGGTGAGACGATAATGTTGTCATACTTAAACAATGGTTCATCGACAGTTACAGGTTCCGTACTAAATACATCTGTAGCGGCGGCATGTAATTTGTCATTTTCTAGCGCTTTAGCTAATGCTGGTTCATCAATAATACCACCACGCGAACAGTTAATTAAAATCGCATTTTTCTTCATTAGTTTTAACTCAGCTTCACCGATGAGATTTTCTGTAGCGGATGTTAGTGGTACATGCAGTGAAATAACATCTGCCATTTGTAGAACCGCATTAAGTTTAGTTTCATACTGATACCCTAATCCTGTAATAGTCTCCGGTTTAATAAATGGATCGTATATGACCACTTTCATACCTACACTTGCTGACATCTGAGCAAAGATACTGCCAATATTACCATAACCAATCAACCCCAGTGTTTTTCCATATATTTCAAAAGCTTTATAGCTATTTCTAATAGCAAAATTACCCTTACGAAGTTCTTTATCTGTATGGACCATATCCTTTGCTGCAGCGAACATAAAAGCAAAGGCATGTTCTGCTACAGAACGAGTATTGGCACCAGGTGCAATGACTACGGGAATACCAAGTTCGGTAGCAGTTGCTACGTCAACATTATCAACGCCGACACCAGGGCGTCCAATTACCTTTAATTTTTTAGCCGCCAGCATGGTTTCCCGATCAATGGAACCAATTCGAATAATTAAACCTTCCGCATCTAATAATTCAGGCAGCATTGCCTTAGGGTTACCATCATTGGTTATTGCTACATTTACATTGGCCTTTTCTAAAACTGCCATTCCATCATCGTGAAGTCTATGGGAAATGACTACTTTTCTCATGTCTTAAAGCCTCCTTCATTAATCATTCGGATAATCTAATTCAGTACTGATACTCTATTCAGATGAGCAAGCTAATCTTGAGTACCTTCACAGCTGGAGTTAGTCACTGATCGTGCTGATTTAGTGAGACGGTAATAACATCAATAATTAAGCCCTACAGCATCATCAGCTCAACGAGGGCTTAATTATTGATTGATGTTATTTTTCTGGTAGTTTAAAAGTATTGATTTTTAGGCATTTTAAAATATAAATCTTAAGTTTTAATTATCAATCACGATAGTTAGATGCTAGAAGTAGCTTGCTTGTCAGTTTCTTTCTTAGAAAAACTGGCAGTTACTGCTGGAAGTAGCGTAGTAAGAATTGAGCCAAGTAATAACATTCCAATTAGGCCATAAAGTCCCATCATCATATTTCCAGAAACCGTTGATATCCACCCCACTAAAGTAGGACCAAAAAAACCACCTAAGTTTCCAAAAGAATTAATGAACCCTCTGGCTCCACCGGCAATTCCTGGTGGAAATAATGAAGGAGCCATTGACCAAAATGGACTATTCATTGATTTATTGAATAATCCCGTTACAACCAAAAGAGCATATGAAAGCCAGACATTTTCAGCAAATAATGTCGCGAGCAGGAGACAACAACCAAACCCGCAAAAAGAAATCGCGGTATATAACCTACGATTGCCCGTTCTATCCGACAATGCCCCAAAAAGATATAAACCTACTAAAGCCATAATAAAAGGTGGAGATGTCAAAAAGCCGACAGCAGTTAAATTGGTTTGGGTCAACTTCTTTACAAGAGTAGGAAGCCATATTGAATAGCCATATTGACCTGTATTATGGCACAAGTAAATAAAGGTCATTAACCAAAGATTTTTGTCGCAGAGCATTTGTTTATAAGAAAAGTTAGTGCTTCCAACTTCTTTTTTGAATGCCTCTTCTCGTTCTTCTTTCTCTTTGTGTAAAGTAGTAAGCAAATACTCTTTTTCCTCTTGGGAAATCCATTTCGCTTCCTCTGGACGTTCACTAATGAGGGGCATCCAAATGAATATCAAGCATAAGGATATTATACCTTCAATATAAAATAACCAACGCCATTCAAAATTTGAGACGATCCAGCCGGATATAACATTGGTAAGAATAGCCGCAATAGGTAAAGATAACATAAACATTGCGTTAGCTCGACCTAATTCTTTACTTGGAAACCAATTCGCAATGATGATTAGAATAGACGGGTATACTCCGCCTTCGGCAACACCAAGGAGAAACCTCATTGCTAAAAGCTGCCAGGCATTTTGAACAAACCCAGTTGCCAGCGATATTCCACCCCAAGCAAGTATCGTATAAAGAATATATTTTTTTGCCATCCCGCGCTCAGCAAAATGACCAGCTGGTATTTGCAATACTAAGTATCCAAAAAAGAAAATTCCAGCTGCCAAACCGGATATAGTCATCGATAAACCAAGAGCTTCATTCATTCCACCAGCCATTGCAAAACTGACATTCATTCTGTCCATATAGGCAATTAGGTTTATAATAATTGCCGGAGGTATTATATGAAACCATCGCTTATTGGGAATCTTTTTAACGACTGCCTCGCTCATTGAGAACCCTCCTAAGATAAACTCTTTCATATAACGTTTGGGCAACAAATACAACTACTTGTATAATTGAAATGCTTTCAAAAGCGCTTCATCGATTTTAGGATTGATACCGCTAGCAGGTTCCCTTGCTGGCCCAACTTTATATCCTAAAAGGTTCATAGCCCTTTTAACAACAGAATTCGGATTTCCTAATTTCATTATATCTCTAAGCGGTCTTATACTGCCTTGGCGTATATTGGCCTCTGTAATATTTCCTTTTTCCCACAATTTATAAATGCTAATCAGCAATTCAGGATATACATTTGACCACCCTGCAATGGCACCACATCCCCCGGCCAATAATGTCCAAAGAATTAAGGAATCATTGCCTGCCAGCACAGATAATCGTCTATCCGTATTTTCAATATAACGCAGGGTATTGTCGAAATTACCGCTACTATCTTTAATGGCAACAATGTTTTCGTATTTTGTTAGTTTAGAGATGGTTGTATATTCAATGTTATTTCCCGTCCGTGCAGGCATGTTATAAAGGATAATAGGTAAACTAACAGCTTCAGCAATTTTACTAAAGTGGCGGTATAAGTCGTCCTGAGAGACGGCAACAAAATAGGGAGATACAATCGATAATGCATCAACTCCAATTTCTTGGGCTTTTTTCGACAATGCAATAGTTTCATTTGTACTTATGCAGCCAGTACCTGCATAAACGGGAACTCTACCTTTTGTTTCATCTACGACAATTTTCATTACTTCAATTTTTTCTTCCAAGGACAAAGCGTATACTTCTCCATTAGTTCCTAATGGAAACAATCCATAAACCCCACTATTAATTAAACGGTTTACTTGAACACGCAGTTCAGCTTCATTGATGCTTTCATCATCGTTCATAGGGGTAACAATTGGGGTAATTATACCTTTTGGTTTTAACATTTTAAAATTCCTCCATTCTAAAGATAAAAAATATATTTTGCACTGGCCAGTGTCAAAATCCTGAATGCAACAACAACGTTATTTTTTTGATTTCATATGTTGGAATTTAATTTTATATATTGTATATTATGCATTCGCATTAAAATCTCCTTCTATTCTAGTATATTTTTTTGTCAAATTTAGAATTTTTTTAATTAAAAGCAATTAGGAAAAAGAAAACAACTACTAGAATGAGTAGTTTCTACCGCAGCTTTTAGTGATAAATTTAAATGTAGGCTTCCGATTCCTTTGATCCAAATTAGGGTGATTCATAAAAAAATAAAGTTAGTAAGCCTGGATTCTATAAAATAATAAAACCTCCTATGATTATTCTTCTCACAGGAGGTTTTAAAACAATATTTTACTTCTCGTAAAAATTCAGGTAATATTAATTTCTTATAATTTTCAATACTCTAAAATAGATGAGATTCGATTTGCATAATCAACTACATGAGGAATATAATTTTCCATTTTTTCAACAGTATAGACATTTGATGACCCGGAAATACTGATAGCCGCGACAATTTCTCCAGCAGGGTTTATTATCGGTGAGGCTACACAATTTATACTATTATTCCATTCTTGAAAATCGACTGCATAACCTTGCAAACGTATCTTATTCATTTCTTCTAAAAACACATTTTCATCAGTTATTGTATTCATCGTATATTGGTGAACACCATGCTCAAAAAGTTTATGAATAATTTGTGGAGATTTGCAAACTAAAACTTTACCAACAGCAGTACAATGTATTGGTCGCTTCATACCAATATGATAATAGCTATGAGTGCAATAAAGATTTTCTGCTCTCGCAATAAAAACAACTTCATTATCGTCAAGTATAGCTAGATTTACATTAATTTTTAATAAGTTTGCCAATTGTTCCATATAAGGTAGGCTTATACGTCGAATTTCCATAGATTTTAATACTATACCTTCATATTTCAAAAAGCCTCGACCTAGCAAATAAAGTTCTTCATGCTGTTCAACCAAATTAAACTGTTTTAATATATTCAATAATCGATGCACTGTCGGTTGACTAATTCCGGTCATCGAGCTTATTTCTTTAATACGTAACCTAGGCTTCTCAAAAGAAAAGCAATTAAGTATAACAATTGTCTTAACAACACTGTTTTTTAATAGTTCTTTAGGAATACTATCTATCACAAATTTCACTCCTTTAATTAGGTGAGGTAATGTTAGGGTTGCCTTAAAATTTCGGTTCAGTCCGACTATATTTTACTGACTATGTTATTTCTGATAATTGAGGTCTGTACATTCTTGGGTTCATAGTCTGCCTCTTGAACCTAACTTAATTCTATGGACTGTAGTTTCTTTTACAAAAGCTAATTTTGTTTATTCTACGAGTCTTCAAATTTCATACAATAAAATTATATTCTATATATTTCATCACAATTTTAAACAATCCTGCTTTGTAGCAAAAAATTAAACTTGACATTCCTAGACAAAATAAATTTGACTTAAAGCAAATTGGTTATTTAAGTAGTAATACTGAGCGAATCAAAAAGCCTTGTAAATACTGATAACTTAATAAACTGTTAGTAGAAAAAATAAGAGAAGACAGGGACGGTGGTCCCATCGTCTTCTACATCACCGGTCAAGAACAAATACTCTCACCCCATGGGTTCGCCCTAGCTCATATAGTTCATCGTCTGAAGCGTCTACATGAACGTCAAACACTTTACCTTTAACCGCCCCTCCAGTATCTTCTGCTATACGCCGAAACACTCTGCCGTCAGGCATTACAATCTCAACTTCCGAACCGAGTGGAACCACTTCTGGGTCAACGGCTACAGTCCTGCCCGAGGTTGCTATTGTGCCTGAAGCTGTTTTCCCTTTGTCGTTGTACCAAGTTACTTGTGCGCCGTCTATGTAGCGAGCCACCCGTCGCCCACCACGACTAGTTGGGTAGACTTCACGCTGGGCCGCCAGCTCACGCCTTAAAATTGCTATATCTTTTTGCATGTCCTCAACTTTTTGCTTGTTCTCTTGAGCCTCGGACGTTATTTGTGCTATTCGCTCTTCAGCTGCTTGCTTTTGATCAATGGTCGTTTTGTAGCTAATGCCGACGCCAAGCATTAGAGCTATTATAATCGTGCCAATAGTCAATTTTAGTCTCATCCTATCACTCCTTCAAAGGATATATTGAGGCTTAGTTTATATTATACCGGTAAAGCGAAAACGATATCAATGGATAAATTTTCTTAATATCATTAAAGTCCACCAAAGCAATCGTTATCCAATAAAAACAAGTCCTCAGACAATCATCGGAGGACTTGTTTTTAGAAAACGGGGATGGTGGTTCCGTACTATCAGATATTTCCTCCGTCCCTCGTCTTCTCCTATATATTCCAGAATTAAAAGAAGTCAATCAACAAAGCAGGCGATGAGTACAGGTGCTAACACCGAAGTAAACACCCCGGCCAGAGCCATAGCCACGCCGGCCATAGATCCTTGCTGCTCGCCTTCCATGAGAGCCATTGCGGTCCCCTGACCGTGTGATACTGTACCCATGGCCAGCCCGCGGGTCACAGGATCATAAATCTTAAACCAGGAGAGCAGGGTTAACCCGATTACCGAACCAAACGTTCCGGTAGCCACAACAAAAGCTACCGCTAAGGCAGAATTGCCGCCCGCCAGTTGCGCCACATCGACGGCAAAAGGAATGGTGGAAGATTTCGGGATAATCGATACAATGATTTCTCTTGCTAAACCACCGGCCCTGGTAATGAATAGCACGGTGGCCATGGACACCAGTGTGCCGATGCCGACCCCTATGAAGATGGCAGTACCGTATTGTCTCAGCAAATACCGGTTCCGGTACAGCGGCACCGCCAGGGCAACCGTCGCCGGTCCAAGCAGAAAAGTCATGATGTCTTTTGCCGGAACATAAGCCTGATATGGCATTTTAGCAAAAACTAAAATTGCGATGATAGCTGCAGCACTCAACAGAACAATATTAATGAGCGGATTATTGTACTTGAAATACAAATAGCGGCTCAACAGATACGCAACAACGTCATAATCACAAAAAAAGCGGTAAGAGCCATATTCATTTCCCCTCTCTATGCAGCAGTTGAGTAATGATACCTACCGTAAAAAAGGGCAATACGGCTCCGGCCAGCAAAGCAGCCGTCAATACTACAGCATGTTCATAAAATACGGCTCCCCAATCCATTAATCCAACAGCAACCGGAATAAAAAAGAATAACATATGTTTAAGCAAAAAATCGGCGGCCTCCTGAATGTAGCTAAGCTTTAAAATGCCACACGCTAAAAGTACAAACAGCAGGGTCATGCCAAATACAGTACCGGGAATGGGTAATCCGGTAGCGGTGGTAATTTGATTGCCCAGCCAGTAGATACACCACAAAATTACCCCTTGGCCTGTTATCTTGAGTAGTTTCAGCATCATATTTCCATGTCTCCTTGCCAAATTGTATATTACAAATCGTATATGAACTCAAGTTATTCTGTCAATCGTATTATTCCCTTTCGACATTTCCGGGGAATAATTGTGTTTTGTTCAGTTCTAGCTAGATCTGATACATCCTTCCTCCGGCACTTTTTTATATGCAAAATTCGTTTGCGATAAATATGCTATGTTATAATACATAAGTGGACATTAGAAGGAGGATGGAATTTTTGAATGTACCGAGGCAAAAACGGATCGCTGTTGTTAATGATATAACTGGTTTTGGGCGCTGTTCGGTAGCGGCTGCCTGGCCAATTATTTCTGCTATGAAGATACAATGCTGCCCATTACCTACTGCCATCTTATCCGCTCATACAGGCTTTCCCAAGTTTTTCTTGGATGACTATACGGCGCATATGCGAAAGTACATGCACAATTGGGAAGAATTGGGCATCGAATTTGATGGTATTTGTACTGGTTTTTTAGGCTCAGCAGAGCAAGTCGATATAGTCATTGAATTTTTGGAGAAATTCACAAGTGACCATACGACAATTATTGTAGACCCGGTTATGGGAGATTATGGAAAATTATATTCGTCTTATACCCAGGAAATGTGTCATGAAATGAAGCGTTTGGTTAACTACGCACATGTTCTAACGCCTAATCTTACCGAGGCTTGCCAGTTATTAGATATTCCCTATCCGAATCATGCTTTAACCGCCCGGGAACTCGAACATATTGCGCAAGGCCTTTGTGCGTATGGGCCGCGCCGAATTGTCATTTCCGGCCTACCAGACGGAAATAAATTACGGAATTTTGTATATGAACAGGGAAAACCCTATCGGCTAATTAGTGTAAACAAGATTGGTGAGGACCGTTCCGGCACCGGTGATGTATTTGTATCTATTGTAGCAGCCAATTTAGTAAAGGGTATCGATTTTGCTACCGCAGTAGAAAAGGCGGCCAATTTTATCAGCAAGACGATTGCGTATACGGTTAAGCAAAATATTCCTGTACAGTATGGGATTTGTTTTGAGGAGTACTTAACAGATCTCAAATAATTATAATAGCAGGAGGTTAGTCTATGTTACTTTACACACCTAAAAACGACGGGTACGAAAGCTTGGCGGATCGGCTGCAGCGCGACCCTTTGCGTAAAACAAATGTTTATGTTAACCTTACGAATCAATGTACTTGTTCTTGTATTTTTTGCCTGCGCAATACGAAGGAAATGCTGGAATCCAATTCACTATGGTTGAAGCGGGAGCCTTCTGCGCAGGAAGTAATAGCCGAATTTGCAAAATATGATATAAACCATTTTAATGAAATCGTTTTTTGCGGTTTCGGCGAACCAACGATGCGCTTGGATGCTTTGCTGGAAATAGCTGCTTATCTAAAGCAGCGCAATGAGAATATCCCGCTGCGTATTAATACCAATGGTCTGTGCGAGCTTCAGGCAGGCAAAAAAATCGCCCCTTTATTTCAGGGACTCATTGATACCGTGTCGATCAGTTTGAATGCTTCTAATGCCGCAGAATATTTACGCCTGACGCGTAATCAGTTTGGTATCCGGTCGTTTGACGCTATGTTAACCTTCGCTGTTAGCTGTAAAAAATATGTTCCTCATGTTGTACTGACAGTTGTCGATTGCATTGGCGAAGCAGAAATAACGGCCTGTCAGGCACTTGCTGATAAACTTGGCTTGACATTGCGCGTGCGGCCTTTTGAGTAACGAGGACGCCAATAACACGATAAGGAAAAACAGACCCCTTTCAGTTTTGGGTATCTAACTGAAAGGGGTCTGTTTTTTAGACAAAATTCCGCTTTGTTACCCTATGCGAATTTGCTTTCGGCCTCTTCTTTATTTTTCATTTTTGATTGTAGCTTGTAAATCACCCCCAGCATGATAAACCATATAGGCGTTACAAATAGGGCGACACGGGTTTCATTATTAAGTGCCAATACAACTAGAACAAACGCAAAAAATGCTAAAATTATATAGTTAGCGATTGGATAAAACGGCATTTTGAACTTGCTCTTAACAGCAAGTTCAGGATTATTTTTGTGATATCTTAAATGGCAGACAACGATAACTGCCCAAATGAAGATAAAGCAGAATGTTGATATACTTGTAATCAGTACAAATACCTCTTCCGGCATAATATAGTTCAAAATAACAGAAATCAAGACGACAGTTGCAGAAAACACGGTAGCATTTGCAGGTACTTGATTGGAAGTTAATTTTTTCATTGATTCAGGTGCGTTATTTTCTTTAGCAAGCGAGTACACCATGCGGCTTGTACTGAAGATACCGCTGTTACAAGCAGATGCAGCCGATGTTAGTACTACGAAATTTACAATACTTGCTGCCGCTGCGATTCCCACCGCAGCAAACACCTGTACAAATGGGCTTTTATCCGGACTAATTGAATTCCATGGATATATGCTCATAATAACAAAAAGTGCTCCGATATAGAAAATGATAATTCTGATGGGAATATGGTTAATAGCCTTGGGAATAACATGTTCTGGATTTTTAGTTTCACCAGCTGTTAAACCAACTAATTCAATTCCGGTAAAAGCAAATACCACCATTTGAAAGGAAAGGATAAAACCACTTATCCCATTGGGGAACCAGCCGCCATGACTCCAAAGGTTGGCAAAGCTAGATACACCAGCATCTGTAGAAAATCCTTTAAAAATCATAACTATACCGATTACAATTAACGCTAGAATTGCAATAACTTTAATTAAGGCAAACCAGAACTCCATTTCACCGAATAACTTTACGGCAGTAAGGTTCATAATCAGTAAAACTACAAGAACGATAAGACTTGGAACCCATTGAGCTATATTGGGGAACCAGTATTGTATATATAGTCCGGCAGCCGTTAAGTCAGCCATAGCAAGTGAAATCCAGCAGAACCAGTATGTCCAGCCCGTAATAAATGCTGCTCCGTTTCCTAAATAATCGTACACAAAGTCTACGAAGGAATGATATTTTACATTAGACAGTAATAATTCCCCAAGGGCACGCATAACTAAAAAACAAATTACCCCTGTTATCATATACGCAAATAAAATAGATGGTCCCGCCAAGTGAATAGACCTGCCTGAGCCTAGGAATAATCCAGTACCGATTGCACCGCCAATTGCCAGTAATTGAACATGACGATTTTCTAGTCCGCGCGCTAAATTTTGATTTTCCGACACATATATTCCGCCTTTCTACCTGTTACTGCCTTTTACGGCAGTATTACTGCGTTCACAATTCCCAAAGCCTATTGGGGCATTGCGACTGAACAACTTCCATAAAAAAACACAGAAAGAGGCCAAATTATAAAAATCTGGCCTCAAAAATAAAACAACTATTAGCTCTGTCCTTTTACCTGAGAGATTCGCTGATTGAAAATAATCAGCTTGCTCCTTCGGTGCTCGATTGAGGCTCTCCAGAGTTTCGTCCAATAATGGTCCTTTTGCCTGAAAGTATAACATCTTCGGCGGATTATAAATCTCTCTCCCATTATCTTCACACGAAAGTTCATTATTCACTTGGTAGCATTCTTACATACTTTATCACTTGTTTATAAAAATGTCAACGGGAAACAAACATTTATATATTCTGTATACACTATATATACATTAGAAATCAAATCGGTTCCTGCCTTCTTACATGCAGCCCCTAGCAAGTACTATATAATTGTACCTTGGACAATTATACATAGGAACCGCCCACAAAATAAAGCCTCAATTCTCCATTACACAAGGATTGAGGCTGTTATTTGCCGTTAGAGGCGATACGCTCTACTCGATTTGATTACATTTTGACGGCTCTTCCTTAAAGAAAATAAGTGCTATAACTCCCAGCAATAACCCACAAACTGGTACTATAAAGGCAGATTTATATGCGGCTAAAGAATACACCCCTGGCGAGATCATCGAATACATATTGATAACCAATGCCATCACGTATTGATAAAACGCTGCCCCCAAAGAAACAAATATAACTAACGCACCATTAGCTGTACCGGCGAACCGGTCTTCATAAATCTCCTTTGCGCATGCAAAACAGGAAACAAAAGCACCGCCTGTTAATCCATAGAAGAAAAACAATATATATAAACTAAGGCTTGTCATTTGTTCAGTAAAAAATATAAAAGGTATATAACTCAAAGTGTGAAGCACACAACCATAAATCAAGACCTGCTTGCGGGATTTAAAAACTTTATCCGATAAATACCCCGACAAGGGACAACCGATTATCATCCCTAGCGGAAATAACATAAGAATATTACCTACAGAGGCTTTGGAAAAATGATAAATATTTTGTAGATATGGACCTGCCCATAATGATCCAAATCCCATAAAGGTCCCATAGTAAGAAAATGTAAAAGCTGCTAATAAATAAAACTTCTTTTTCCCTAATACCACCTTTACCGCTTCGGCTAGCGAAATCTTCACCTTTTGAGAGACAGTCGAAATGCCCATGATCTCTTGCGGACTAGGAAACTCAAGATCAGCAGGTTTATTACGAACAAATTTGTAGCTCACAATACTCGCTAGTAAAGTAAGGACAGCCACTAAAATAAAAGAACCGCGCCAGCCAATATTCCCCATAAGGAAAACGAGAGGAGTCGTGGCCAGCAGAGCACCAATATTCCCGGCAGCCAGTAATATTCCAGAACATGTAGCCATTTCATCCGGCTTATACCAATCGGCTACAAATCGCATTGCCGCGACATAGAGAGCTCCTGAGCCAAAGCCTATTACCAATCGCCCGATTGCTAATAATTCAATATTGTAAGTGTTTGCGAAAATAAATCCGCCAAGACCTGCTAAAAAAATAAATACCCCCAGCGTTTTACGAGCACCCCATGTATCTGATAACATACCTGCCGGCAGAGCCATTGCGGCAAATGACCAGAAGTATGCCGAACTGATCACGCCAAGACTTGTTGGTAATAATGCCAATTCTTTTATTATCTCGGGACCGACCACCGCAGAAACTCCCTTATGAAAATAGGCCAATACATAATCCATTGAGATGACAAGGAATATCCATTGTCTATACCGTTGCATTTGTTTAATTAAGTCCATATCTAATCTTTTAAGCACTTATACTCCATCTCCATATTTTATAACAATATAGCATCTTCATCACATCAAGATCTTCTTGTGGGATTACTATTATAACCGTCTACTTTGGAATGCCAGCATTCCATTTGTTATGGTTCTATTTTAATGCTTTTCCCAAAATCTTGTCAATATAATTTGTTTAACTTGTGATAATGTCACCTTGTAGACTATCGGATAAAATGTCACTATGAACCATGCACCGTCGGCTGTGCAAGCATTAGTCTTTAACGCCGGTCGAAATCTGCTCCGCGGGTACAATGACGCAAATTATTTTTCGCGAGTCTTTAAGAAAAAGATAGGTATTTCTCTCAGCTCTTATCGCATCTCAAATTTTCATTTTTCCCCGGATAGGCTTTTTGCCGTCGTATTTATTTGGTACTCAATTAATTCCTGATACTTTTGCCCGATAGCCGAGGTTGGATTAACAAATACTTGCGATGGTTTCCCCTCCTCTACGATTTTCCCTTTATCCATAAGCACAATTCTATCTGCCACCCGTAAGGCAAAGGACAATTCGTGCGTTACCACTATCATCGTGCTGGCTCGATACCGTGCCAGTTCTTCCATGACGACCAACACCTCACGCACCAGAATAGGATCTAGTGATGCTGTTGGTTCATCCCACATCATCAGTTCCGGCTCGTAAGCCAGGGCTCTGGCAATGCCCACACGCTGCTGTTGACCACCTGACAGTTGCGCCGGTTTTTGATGCAAATTGCGTTCCATCCCAACCTTTGTTAGCGCCTCATTCGCTTTATTGCGGGCAGTATCACGATCCATACCGCTCATGACTAGCCCAAGCATTACGTTCTCCTGAGCAGTCAAGCGACTAATCAAATTAAAATGCTGAAAAACAAAGCCGATACGTTTACGAATTTTTTGCAGTTCATCCGGATTAAGCGTAAGAATATTCGTATCATGAAACAAGATGGTGCCTTGATCCGGTTCTATCAGGCGATTGATCGTTCGAATTGTCGTTGATTTGCCGCAGCCTGACGGTCCCATCAAAACAAGAATTTCCCCGATGTTAACTGTTAAGGCTAAACCATCTATCGCTTTTATATCGCCAAAATGTTTATATAAGTTTTGTATAACAAGCATGTAATCATCCTCTTATTTAAACTTCATTTTTCGACGGTTTAGCTTTTGCAGCAGGCCGGGCCGGGCATTAGGAATTACAATTTCACGCATAATTTCATCAAATGATAATCCTAATGCCTCACCTGCACTGACTTCTTCACTGGCAACAGGATTAATTTTTTCTGCATTGTTCGCTATTAATAATCCCAAAGCTGCTCCCAAAACAGGTACCCCTATCCATGGCACATACGGAATACCGCCACCTGCTAAAGCAAACATCACAGTAAGCAGCAATGCGCCAATGCCCATACCGTATAGGCATTCGGGGGCTGCGATGACATTACTAATACCTTGTATTAGCTTTTTCCAGCCTTTGGCCGGCGGCTTTCGATTAACGGTGCGCTGCCTCCGAATAACAGTTATGACGGCAGTGTGGTCTAACGTTAAGAAAGCAACTGTCGCCACCAGCGAAACTAACCCAGCTAAGACGGCTTTTACTTGCGTCAAGATCATCATTACTTCGGCCCGGGGATCGGGTTCTATAACTCCTAAGGGCGATGTGTATAACGATACATTCGTATGTCCGACTACTCTATAGATTGTAGGTGCGGCCAAATCTGTCGTTACGTTATTTTTAGTCAGTATTTGCAGGCGTTGACTGGGTATAACCTGTCCGGCAATGAACTGATCCATAAGCTTGACTGACCGGCTAATCTCTTCATCGCTCAAATTAGGCACGGCAGCCCCAAGATATTGTAATTGTGCCGTTACCAACGGTGTATTAAGCTGTTGCAATTGTCCCAGCCGGCCTCCGGTCGTAGTAAGGGTCTGCCGGGCCCCTGCTGTATCAAAATTACGTAAGCTGGCAACGGTACTGTTACCGTTAGCCACGATGCTGTCAATGGCGGACCGGGCCCTACGAGCATCGGCGGCAACACTATCCAGTGTGCGCAGCCGTGTTTGCAGATTAATAAGATTTTGCTGCATAGCAGTCATTTCATTAATAGTTGACGCTGCATCCGGATTTACCAGCCGAATTACCTGCAACGTATTCACAAGGCTGCCCATCGCCTGAACCGAGTTACCTAACTGCAGTTGTATTGCACTGGTGTCCAAGCCGGCTAAACCGCTGGTAGCTGCCTGAAGAGTAGCGCCGGCACTATCTAAACTCTTTAGCGTCTGTTCGACTGCCACCAGACTGGTATTATAGTTATCAAGCGATGTATTGGCAATGCCAATCATGCTTTGCGTATCTTGGGCAAATCCTGGTATCTGGCTGACCAGTTTTGCTGTTTCTCCTAACGCATTGCCGAGTTCACTGCGGGGATTGCGAAAACTTGCGGTTCCAATAGATGCAGCAATCGTAGTACCGCTAACCAAAAAGCCCTGGCTCTCAGGCAACTGTTTGCCATCGCCCTGAATAACCATGCCTTCGGCTGTGCCATCGCCCCTCACAGTGGTTATTTGCACCAAGACATTAGCCGGATCAACAGTTGATCCAGGAACCACACTATTCGCTGCCGCTCCTTGAAAAGCGATTACATCGCCAGATCGCAGGGTCACACCTGCATTCAATCGAATGTCGGCTTTTGTGGCATAAGCGGTTAAGAATCGTTTGAGTTCAATCATCGTACTGACAAAATAAGCTGTGTCATTGCGCTTGGTATCAGCAGATACACTTTCGGCAAAACCAACTGCCCTATCGGCGCGAAGCGCATCAGCAAGCTGTTCGCCTAAGCGAATAGGATTCTCCGGCTCACTGCCTACGGGAAAGGCAATGTCAATTAGTTGATATTGCGCTAAAAGACGCTCTATTTCAGCATTCACAGTGGAAGCTTGCTCCAGCGATTGAACCAGGACTGTGACCGATCCTCCGTCCCGGAAAGCAAAAAGCACTCCATTTATTTGCATCACCTGAGTAATGACTAAATCTTTGGCTCCGTCAGGTACGGCTTTCAGAGTTATCCGTGGTTCGGTCATAATGCTGATCCCTGACCGTCCGGGGACGCTGCCGAAAATTTGATCAATCGTCTCATAGGTTTGCTTTGTTTTGTATTCGGCAGGTATGCCAACCAAGAAACTTGTCAGTCCTGTTAACGTTGGTCCTTCTTTTATCTTCCCGCCGGGAAACATCTGATTCACAACATTTTCAATCTGCGCCCGTCCGTCTTCTTTTACCTCCTCCCGGACGTTAATCAGAAAATCAAATTCTCCATATTTACCAACAAGCGAAGTGATGGTTTCCGAAAAGTAGGTGTTTGCCGTCATGGCCAATGCTCCAGCCGCCGCACCGCCGATAGCGATGCTGACAATCAAGAGTATTATTACATCACGATTAAAGGAGTTGCGAAAAAAGGTACGCGCTATCCGTTTATGTAAAGCAGTCAACGCTTTTGGCATGAGTATAACTCCTCCCTAAATCAATAAACAGTCCTGCAATTACTTGTAAGTATTTGCAGGACTGCTTATTTTACTCACCGATTCCGCTAGGCTTTCAGAATCAAATTCTCCTTAAAGTGATATATCAGATCACGTCGCATATTTTCTAAAAGCCTGGGAAGGAGGTTTATACCTAATAGTTGCCCATTCACCCCTATCCTTTTCCCGATACCCTAAAATGGCCATGCCGATCGGTGCCAATACCGAAATTTTTCCTGCCAATATATCGGCTTCCTCCGGGTAAACCAATGTGTAGACCATTGTTCCTGGTCTTTTCTGGTTATAAATCTACTTATTTATTTGGGGATTATCGGTTCGACCTACTAAAAAATCAATTGAAATACCAAAATAATCAGCAATCTTTATAAGAGAGGCTATATTAGGTTCCCGTTTGCCTGCTTCATAAAATCGCCATGTCCGTGGGGTAATATTGAATAATTCTGCTAAATCCTTTTGTCTTACTTTTTTTGATTGCCTAAGTTCTTTTAATCTTTGAGAAAAATCCATATAAATTCCTCCTAAAAATACTTAAACTATTGACAGATAGGTAACTTTCTTATATAATGACAAGCAAAGAGGAACAATTAGTTCCTTTTTGTTACTGTTCAATTAACGGTTCGCAAAAAAAATTGTATAGAAAGACACCCTGTCTAATTAATTATACAGGGTATTTTAATTTTACTTTATTAATGACGCGATGGAGGGTACTTATGAAAGAAACAATTGGAGCCGTAGACTTTAGTAAACTCAAATTAACTGACGTAATAAACGTGGAAATATTACAGAAATTTCAAGACAGTTTTGCCAAGGGCATGGGGCTAGCCAGTGTAACTGTTGATACCGAAGGTAATCCGATTACAAAACCTAGTTGCTATACTAAATTTTGCATAGATTACACCCACTCTACGGAATGCGGAGACAAACGCTGCGCGGAATCTCATCGCAAAGGCGGCGAAGAAGCTGCTCGTTTAGGAAGACCAGTAGTATATGAATGTCATGCAGGCCTTATTGATTTTGCCTCACCGATTATCATTGAAGGACACTTGATGGGAACCATTTTAGGCGGGCAGATACTGGCCGATCCTCCGCAAGAAGATAAATATCATAAAATTGCCCAAGAAATTGGCGTTGATGCAGCCGGGTATGTTGAAGCCGTAAAAGAAGTAAATATTTTGGAAAAAGAACGTATAGAAGAGGCAGCCAACGTACTATTTATCGTAACAAATAATATGTCGAATTCAGCATATCAACATATTAAACTAAAATCCGTAGTAGAAATCCTCAACGATAGTTTGCATCAAATTTCTGCTACCATGCAGGAACTGGCCGCCTCCGCTTCAACGGTTAGTAACAATCAGGGCAACTTAAATAGCGAAATAAAAAATGTAGATACGGTTACTGGAAAAATCAACGATGTAATGAATTTAATCAAGGAAATTGCTGATGAAACCCGTTTACTGGGCTTAAACGCGGCAATTGAAGCTGCGCGCGCAGGTGAAGCCGGACTTGGGTTTGGTGTAGTAGCACAAGAAATTAGAAAGCTTTCCGATGATTCGAAACAAACAGTAGGAAAAATTAAAGAGTTTACGACTGTGATCCGTGAATCTGTTAATTCTACAGTAGAAATGGGAAATGAGACCATGTCTACCGTAGAACAGCAAGCGGCAGCGATTGAAGAAGTAACAGCCAGCGTTGAAGAAATCACAAGCTTGGCAGATCAACTAAATGAACTGGCTAACACCTATTAATGATGTACATAAGGAGATGATACTTGATGGCTACTATTCAGTTAGTTGTGTTTGAATTAGCTGGGAATGAATATGGAATTGATTCTTTAGCAGTAAACGGAATATTGCGATCCAAAAAATTCAAAATCCAAAAAATCCCCGGAATGATTGCAGCTATTGAAGGCATCATTAATTTGCGCGGCAAAATAAATTATATTTTTAACTTAAGAACTAAATTTGGCATAGAAGATACAAAAATAGCGGAAGAAAGCAAATTTGTCATGCTGAATATCGGAAAATTTGTAGCAGGTTGTATCGTTGATGAAGTAACGGATATTATAAAATATGAAACCGCAGATATACAAATGCCCCCCTCTTTTGCACAAAATTTAGGTACTGCCTACATAAAGGGAATTGCCAAAGTAGATGATCGCATCATAATATTATTGAATCCAGAAAAAATTATATCTATGGAAGAATGTGAAAGAGTAGACACTGCACTTCCTTTTCTGCCTATAGAAACGGCAATAGCCTAAAGTGTCGGCCTATACATAAAATGAACCTATTTAATTTAAAACAACTAACCGTCATTACACTCGCTTTTCATTATAGTAAAGTGCAATGACGGTTTAATTTTACTCATTAATCATATCATTGGTTAAAAACTAATCAATGTTTATATAGACCAGGTAACTTAACTTCACTTATATTATAAACTAGAGCCATAGCTATCCTGCGATTATCTATGGCTCTAATTCGTTCCATTGGATTCTATATCCTGCAATATTTTGTTACTTTATCAACATGGCACCACTGTCCTGTTGTATTTTACTGGACAAACTTTCCATATCATTATATAGATCATCAAGAACCTAAATAAACTTGCATAAGCAGCGTAATGGTAACTCGATCAATGACTCCGCATCACTAGGATCCAAAAACACGGCTTCCACCAGTCCAAGCTTCGGTGGAACCGTGTTTTTTTATTCCATCACTGCTGGCAACTCCCGGAAATGTCAAGTTTAGCTGATCGCTTATAATTCGGGTACAGGAAACACAGCTTTCCTTTTTTAGCGATTTCCATTGACACGATCTGCTTAATCTAG
>NZ_FNAM01000069.1:0-6925 GCF_900101845.1 Sporomusa acidovorans
TGACCTTACCTCGGCTCAGTAGACACGACAAACGCACAATATCTCAGAAATGCTTAGTATGACACATTATTTCATGAATTCATACTATATTGACTAAGCTGCTTTCATAAACTCCATAGGAACTTTATAATTATTGCTCGAATGCTTTCGCCGCCTGTTATAAAAGACTTCAATATATTCAAAGATAGCTGCTTTTGCTTCGTCCCTGGTTTTAAACCGATGTCCATATAGCCATTCTTGTTTCAGCTTGCCCCAGAAAGACTCCATGGGGGCATTATCCCAACAGTTGCCGCGACGGCTCATGCTACATTTAAAACCATTCTTTTTCAACACGTCTTGGTAGGCGTGGCTGGCATATTGAATGCCCCTGTCTGAATGGACTAGCAGCCCTTTTCCGGCTTTAGTTCTGCCAACCGCTTGGTTTAAAGCAGCGATTACCAGTGATTTTCTCATGTGGTCAGCCATTGAAAAACCAACAATGGTTCGTCCACATAAGTCCATAATCCCAGCCAGGTATAGCCAGCCTTCATCAGTCCATATATACGTGATATCGCTAACCCACTTCTGATTAGGTTTCTTTGCTGTAAATTCGCGATTGAGCAGGTTTTCAGCGACAGGAAGGTCATGATTGGAGTTAGTTGTTGCTTTATATTTTTTAACGGTTTTAGCCCTGATTCCGGCATCCCTCATCAATCGATAAACACGGTTTTTGCTTGGCGCAGGAGCTCCGGCAGCTTGATCTTTGAGCTCATCAGCTATGCGTGGGTAGCCGTAAGTACCCTTCGATCTTCGGTGTATTTCTTTAATTTTTTGTAGTAATAATTCATTTTCTTGCTGACGTTCACTAACCGGTCTTGTTAAATATGCATAAAATCCGCTCCTGGAAACATTCAATACCTCGGCCATCTTCGTCACCCGAAACTTGGAGCGATGCGCTTCCATAAACCGAAAACGCTCTATTTCTGGTTTTTCGCGAAGTAGGCGGCCGCCTTTTTTAGTATTGCGTTTTCCTCTTTTAATTCCAGGACTTCTTTGCGCAACTTGCGCAATTCTTCATCAGCACTATGCAGATTACCACTGCCAGGGAAAGCATTTTCACCGTGTTTACCGAATTTGCTCATCCAGCCATGCAGTGTATTGGGGCTCAAATCTAGCTCTCGCGCCACTTCGGCTACCGGTTTTCCGCTTTCTTTAACCCGCTTAACAGCCATTAACTTATATTCTTTATCAAATGTTTTCACTCGTGAATCCCTCCCGCGTTTATATTATACTACACGTTCTCGGTGTCCATAAAATCGCGGTAGGGTCAGAGTGTTGAATTTGCAAGGTCGTGGATCGCCGCACCAACACAATAGTCACATTAAAAAAATATAAGTGCTTTTTTCATAAGATTATTATTTAATATTCATATTGCAAAATGAATCAAAGCGAAAACTGGCTATATATAGCTGGTTTTCGCTTTTTGCTTGAATAAATTTATAAGCTTTTATCTCAATTTTCCGGTTTAGTAGTAGAAGAATTCCCACCAAAAGCCTTTTGAAATTGAACTTTTGTCCAACTGCGTATATCACGATTTTTATCATTTAACAATCGTTTTAACACATCTGTCATTTCTTTTAAATCGGGGTTATCTGCAATATTGTCATTAGATTCCCCGAAGAATTTTGAAGATCCCTGCCCGGTAAGTAACCAATCAATAGAATACCCTAAAGTTTCTTGTATTGATTTTAAAGCAAGTGCTCCAGGCAGAGCGATGCCTAACTCCCAAGAACTAACGTTGCCAGGCGATACGCCGATTTTTTTAGCGAATTTATCTTGAGAGAGGCCAGTTTCTGCACGAATTTGTTTTATTCTTTTGATAATATTAGGTTCTGTCATAAAATTAACCTCCGTCACCCCAAAATTAGGTTGACACCACACTAATATTAGGGTAAAATTAACTTGTTAATAAATAGGTTGATTTTTAGTTATAATTGTAAAAATATGTTTTAAAGATGGGCCGTTAGACATGCTGAACATGCCGAATTAATGGTCTTAGCTAAAGAAAGGAGTTGATTTCAAACTAATGTAATGCCCACAAAAAACTCAAAAAAGCGAGGTGAGACACAGACAAGCAGCATTCATCGCCGCCAAGCAACATGCTGCTCTGGTTTAGTGCGCCTAAATGGCGTTTTAGCAACTTTATTATACTGTATCTGCCAAAAAACGTAAACCGAAATGGAGATTTTGCTATGAAACGGAAGCGGAAAGCAAGGATATCCACTACGATATGAGGAGGCGTGAATATGAAAGAACAAGTTACCTGCCCGATCTTGTGTTGGTGTAGCGAGCTTACCTAAAGGAGCATTAGTCGAAATCGAATTAATTGCGTGTAAGAATCGTCACTAAGAAGTTGTCCATTTTTTTTGCAAAAAGGTTAAGAAATTTACGATAATGATTGACGCAGGCAATCGCATTTTATATACAGCATTGATCAAGTCGTACTTACTAGATATAGGGGAGGCATAATCAATGGGTATATCAAATCAGGAAGAAGTGGTTTCTCCATCGTTCGTTCCTCAGAAGAGGAGTGCCGCGGAACGGGCGGGCATGACGGAAGAAGCATGGCACAAAGCGATCCGTTTCGATGGAACGGATTGGGGCTGGATTATCATGAGCATCGGCATGGCTATCGGATCAGGCATCGTGTTATTGCCGGTGCAGGTAGGTCTGGTCGGGATATGGGTATTTCTTGTATCGTCGGTTATTGGCTATCCGGTAATGTATATGTTTCAACGATTATTCATTAATACCTTGGCCGCATCGCCAAAATGTGAAGACTACCCCAGTACTATCAGTGGGTATTTGGGCAAGAACTGGGGATTTTTCTTAGGAATACTCTATTTTTTGATGCTAATTTCAGCCGTATTCGTATATTCAACGGCAATCACGAATGACAGTGCGTCGTATTTACATTCTTTTGGATTAACGGAAACTGTCTGGTCGCAAAACCCGTTTTATGGGTTAGCCGTTGTATGTCTTTTGGTTGCGATAGCGTCCCGGGGTGAAAAATTGCTTTTTAAGATTTCTACCGGCATGGTTTTGACCAAACTTATTATAGTTGCCTGCCTGGGGATAGTTATGGTGCAGCACTGGAATATAGCGAATATCGGAACTTTTCCGCGTTTCGGGTATTTAATCAAAGAAGCGATTGTCATGCTGCCGTTCACCATCTACTCAATTTTATTTGTCCAAAGCTTAAGCCCTATGGTTATATCGTACCGGGCTCATAACCAGTCCATTGAAGTAGCGAGATTTAAAGCCATGCGCGCTATGAATATTGCATTTGGCGTTCTCTTTGTTACCGTATTCTTTTATGCGTTGTCCTTTAATTTAGCTATGGGACATGACCAAGCCGTAGCCGCCTATCAACAAAACATTTCCGCATTAGCCATTGCAGCGCAGGGCACATCGGGGAATGCCGTGAAAATATTTAGCCTTATCCTGAACATCTTTGCCGTGATGACCGCTTTCTTCGGTGTTTTTCTCGGCTTTCGCGAAGCTTGTCAAGGTATAGCTATGAATATTTTTCAGCGTATTATGCCGGACGAGAAAATTAACAAGAGTTTTGTAAAATACGGGATTTTGCTATTTACCGTTTTAGTAGCCTGGGGAGCCATCGTGTTAAATTTCCCATTACTCAAGATCAGCTTGGCGAGTGCTTCCCTGATCGGCTTTATCGGTTGTCTAATACCTGCTTATTTGGTTTATAAAGTACCGTTCTTAGCAAAATACCGGGGGATAAATGTGCTATTTATTATATTTGCCGGTGTTTTATTGATTATTTCACCTTTTGTATCAATGTTATAAAAAATTAAAGGAGAATGTAAAATGAAGTACAATTTTGATGAAATTATCGATAGGAAAGACACGAACTGCATGAGTACAGACGGGTTCCGTTCCTATATCTTCCATGATGAAGCGGGGATAATGAAATTTCCATACCAAGACGACGAATTTGTCCGCATGTGGATCGCCGATATGGAATTTGCGACCCCGAAATTTATTTTAGATGCCATGAAAGCCAGGTTGGATCGAAGAATTTTGGGGTATACGAAGATATTTGATCCGGGGTATTACCAAGCGTTCAAAAAATGGACGGAAGAACACTACGGCTGGTCATGTAAAAAGGAACATATCGTTACATCGGCGGGAATTGTTGCCGCATTATACATCCTCGTTGATTTTGTTACCAAGCCTGATGAAAAAGTGTTGATTCTTACACCGTCATACGCGTATTTTAAATATGCGGCAGATTATAATAAACGCGAACTGGTTTGCTCGGATTTAATTAACGAAAATGGTTACTATACAATTAATTTTGAAGATTTTGCTCAAAAAGCGGCTGACGCGAAAACTACACTGTGTATCTTTTGTAATCCTCATAATCCGACAGGCCGGGTTTGGTCGGAAGAAGAACTGAAAAAAGTAAGTGAAATTTGCCGGGAAAATAACCTGTGGCTCATTTCTGATGAAATTCATTGCGATCTCATCCGCAAAAATTTGCGACATATCCCTATGGCTAAAGTCATGACGGATTATGATAAATTAATTACCTGCATGGCGCCAAGCAAAACCTTTAATATGGCCGGCACAACTTTATCCAACATCGTGATTCGCAATGATAAGTTGCGCGCCTACTGGCAAGAAAGATACTATCTTACGGAAAACCCGCTAAGTATTGCCGGTGTCCAGGCGGCCTATGCCCACGGCTCGGAATGGTTGGAGGAATTGAAGGGCTATTTAGACGGAAACTTCGCCTATGTTCGCGATTTCTTGGCGGAACATCTGCCGAAGGCAAAATTCCGTCTTCCCGAAGCCACCTATTTGGGCTGGGTGGATGTTGGCGCCTATCTGCCGGCTGAAGATAATTTACCGAAGTTTTTTGCTGATAAAGCCGGTGTATTGCTTGAGGGCGGTAATATGTTCGTACAGAATTCCGACGGCTACATCCGCCTGAACGTGGCATGCCCGCGGTCCATCCTCAAGAACGGCCTGAACCGTATTAAGGAAGCCTTGCTGAAGTACGGAAACTAAAAGATAAAACTAATGACAGATAATGAGCATATCTACGGGCGGGGTTAAGGTACACGTGTGGGGACAAAAGGGACAGGGACAATGTCCCTGTGAGAAGTAGAAAAGCCGGTTAGGGTGATATGATATTGAATCACCTTGACCGGCTTTTTGATATATACAAGGTCACGATCGAACGGTTGCTTCGGGCAAAGAAAATTTGCAGAAATTTTGATGAAGATTATTTACGATACTGATTGAGCGAATGGAAATGTTAATCGGGTTCAGGTGAAGTTTTTGCTGTGTTTGGAGATTTGGTCATCCGTTCTAAAAATAACTGCAAAGCTTCTCTTTGACCGGGGGTTAAGGTCTTGGCAATGCGGACTAACTGTTTGATATCTATTGGGAGATCGGTTTCGTCCTCAGAAAAGAAATCACTCAGGCTGATACCTAAACTAATACATATTTTGTTTATCGAATCAACAGTTGGCTGTTTTTCGCCTAATTCTATTTGTCGTACAAAACCTTGTGATAATCCTGAAATAGTTGCGAGTTTATTGGTGCTATACCCTTTTGCTTCACGTAGCTCGATAATCCGTTTTGCAATATCCATTTTTAACCACCTTAAGAATAATTCTATAGTAATAATATAACACACAATTTCTTGCAGAAATCAATGCTATAGTGTTGACCTACTAATCCTATAGAATTAAAATATAAAGCAAGGGGGATCAAAATGACGCTTGAAGAATTGCGGGTGGCGAAAAACATGTCCCAGCAGCAGCTTGCAAGAGCAACGGGATTAACCCAAGGTTATATTTCCGCACTTGAGCGTGGTGCAAAGAAAAATCCGGGTCAGATAGTGGTAAAAAAGTTAGCAATTGCTCTTGAGATCTCAACCGACGTGATTTTGGGATTATTTCCTGATACATTCGTCGACGGTGTAAAGAAGAGCAAATAATTATTGCGTAGAGAGGTTAATTTTGCGTAAATCGACGGAATACAAACAAAAAGAAAATGAAATATGCGATAAGATTCGCGAAATATCTGATGAAGTTGACCAGCTTGTCAAGGAAGGGAAAGATGCTACTGAAGCCCTCCAACGGCTTGCAGCGGCTTTACGAGAGTTTGAGCAGTTTAGGCGTAAGAAAGTGACAGGCATGTACTGCTAATAAGGATAAAACTAGTGGACAGAAGAACGGGGTCTACCATTACTGCGGTCGGTAGAACTTTAAGCGGCCGCAAATAACGGGCACTTTTAGTGCATTGTTAAAGACGGGCCACGGAAATATCACGAAGTAATGGTCCGCGCTGAGCAACTGGTGAATAATTTGAAACTTTACAAGCAACGGCAATCATTGTTGAATACTCTAAGGCACGATGAAACGTGCCTTAGGGTATTACTTATTTCTTATTGAACGGAATTGAAAAAGTAAAAGGTGAGGCGGTATGCACAGTTTAGGAGGAATCACGGGGACGTACAATTTTGCTTCTTTTATTATGTTTTTGCGAAACAAAATATACATCTCTGCGCTTCTCTAAGTTTTTTGAAAAAAGAACCAATCCTTCATAAATGAAGTGCTGGTTCTTTTGGGGATATGGAAGGATATCTGTAAAAAGCAAAAAATTTCAGGAGGAAAATAACAGGGTATGACGGAATATATGGTATAAAGCCAGTCAGGAGTAAAACATGTCGTCGATGTAGGGTAGCGTAAAAATGCCGGGAGGTCGACGACAAGACGTTTCAGCTTTTTCACGGGTTTTAAGTTTTAGTAAGAAGGATATAATCAAAGCAAAAAAAGTACAAAGCCTGTGTTTTCTTGTGTTCGATGGGTTGTTAGCCTACCTGTAAGGAATTGAAATCCGGAGGATA
>NZ_FNAM01000069.1:8401-21879 GCF_900101845.1 Sporomusa acidovorans
GAGCGTTGTTAGCCTACCTGTAAGGAATTGAAATCCCCGAGATGGTAGCTCAGGTTCTCTGGTGTTCGGGTTGTTAGCCTACCTGTAAGGGGCGAACCCTTCACAGATGCCATTGCTTTTAGTTTTCTAGAAGAATTAGAAAAAGGCCGCTCCGCAGTGCAGTGGCATAGGGGGACAAGCTATGCATTTGGATATCTATTTTCGTATTGCCGATGGAAAAGGGCTGGTTTTGCCGGTCAGTTACAATTACCTTGTGCAAAGTGCATTATATCATTCCCTTGATATAGATCTGGCCGAGTTTCTGCATGAAAAAGGCTATAGGAACGGCAGCCGGACATTTAAGTTGTTTAGTTTTTCCCTGCTACAGGGACCTTATCGCATGGACAAGGTTAAAAAGACAATCGAATTTGACCAGGAGGTCAAGCTGACGATTTCTTCGCCGCTGCCCGATTTCTGCCAGTCCTTGGTCACTGTGCTGATGACTAGGGGCAGCATGCGGCTGGGATCGCAGAATGTGATGATCGAAAAGGTGCAAGCCCGCCAATTAACGGTTAACGGGGAAAGGGCGATTGTCAGAACCCTGTCGCCGGCGGTACTTTACAGCACAATGCTCCGGCCTGATGAGCGGAAATATACTGTTTATTTTCAGCCTGGGGAATCGGATTACGGGCGTTTGTTCAATGAAAATCTCCATAAAAAATACGGTGCTCTGTTCGGCGGCGATTCGCCGGCGGGTACTATCGACGTTAAGCCTCTGGGATTGCAAAAGATGAAGCTAATTGTCTATAAGGAGACGATCATCAAAGCCTATGCCGGCACGCTGGTATTGAACGGCCCGCCGTCGCTACTGCAACTAGCGGTGGACGCCGGTATTGGCGGCAAGAACAGCCAGGGATTTGGCTGTGTCGAACTGGTAGGACGATAAATGATTTTTTTTCAAGAAAAATATGAATTGTATAATGGAAAATCTGTAAATTTGTAGAAAAATTGCAGGAAGTAAGAATAAATGGTAGAAGTAGATGGGAGAGATGTAATACATCTCTCCCATCTACTTCTGCACCCTCTTAGGTAGGCTAGATCTGCTGCAAGATGAAATATATCACATATATTTCAAATCCTTGTAGGTAAGTTGCATAATGAATAAAAAGTGGGTTAAAGGATATAAGTATATAGATTCTGCTCAAGTATGAAATATTCAGCATATTAAGAAGGAAGCTCCTTTCCATAGGTCATCCTCCTAAGTATGCCGCACTGAGTTATTGGTTATACTGGTATTATTTACCGAAAATCATAATTTTATAATTCAATATATAAAATTTTTTTAGGAGGTGAAGCAATGCTTGCCGAATCCATCATTCGCATAGGCCGACCGATCAAAAACGGGAACATGCCTTGTAGAGAAAAAATTGCGCTGCTTACGGACAACCTCAGCCCAAACTGCAAGAACTTTTTCCGCCATGTGCTTTTAGTAGAAGTGGCTGAGACGGAACTTCGCCTTCAACAAATGGAGTTAGGCAATGTCGTGAAAACTGAGAAGAACAAAGAAGACTTTGAGGTTGATGGAAAGAGCAGCACGGCATTTCCTATTTTTTACCCCAACGGCGGCAATCCGCTGCATGCGCAGGGAATTTATGCCTTGCCTTGTTATTTGTTGTATGATCCGCATATTAAAGCATTAGGGACTGTAGAAGAGTTTAAGAAAGAATTTCTTTTGCCACGGCTGCAGTCTACCCTACATTATAGAGAGTGGCCGGCGGCGAAAAAGAAATTGCTGGCGGACCGGGTTGCCGCCTTGTTGGCAGCCAAAGCAGCCGAACTGATTACTGAGGAGAAGCAGTTGGGCATCCTGATGCTCTATGATGCGACGCTGCCAGTATTTCAACAGCGAGCAGAATGCCTGGATAACGACGCCAATTTGCTGCTGATCGGCGAGAGCCAACTGTATCCCGGACACTACCTGTACCTTGACGGTGAGAAAACACTGAAGAATATCGGTCTGGCCAAGTTTTACGAAGCGGCCGAACTGGGCAAAGAGCAGAATGCGGTTTCCACCTTTACGAACCGCGTTGAAGATGAGGTCGTTTCCATTTACAATAAATCCTGGCTGTGGTTGTCTCCCACCTGGGACATGCCTCGTTCTATTTATTGGGCTGATAACGAGTGGACAAAAGGCATCAAAATTGATGCAGAAAGCTATGCTTCTTATTTTTACGGCGTAAACTTTTTAAAGGAAATCCAGGTGCCGGTCTCCAGCGCTGTACTGAAGGAAATGTTCGCACCGGTTACCAGCGTGGAAGCCAAAAAGAATATGAAAGCATCCAGTTTTGAGGCAATTTACGGCATACCGCTGGTTTTGCCGCTCACGGACGGCGATTCGCAGCAGCGCTTTGCCAAATATCGTCGCATGTTGCAAAAAGAGAATAAAAAGCAAAGTGACAGCGATCTTCACCTGGAGCTACTGGCCGGACTGAACAAAAAAATTATTCCAGAATTTAGTGATGAGCACCGGCTGACGATACTGTATTACTCCGGCGATTTGTCACGCGGCAATATGCATATCCGGGCAATGATTGAGGATGTGATACCCAGCGTTGCCAGCCGGATTGAAAAGATAGTAGATGCGCTTGTCAAGGTTGAAACAGGTGAAATACAGGATGCCTTTAGTGTTCCAAGAACTGATGTTTACAAGACGAAAACCCTGCCGGCCTTGCTTGCCAATGCCTTTGGTCCGGGCTATATCTGGGAAACGCTACAGGCGGTTCTTCACAAAGAACCGCTGCGGACCGCCCGGCTGCGGCTGACAACGGCCCGTCGGCTGAATGAATTGGCGAATAAGGAAGAATACTGGCAGATGGCGCAGGAACTGGTTTTTTTCTACAGTTTTTTATATTTTTTGCAGCGTTATGAAGCGGAGATTTTAGAAAAGCAGGGAGGAGTGAACATATTGGCGGATTGGAATGATTTTCGATCATTATATGGTCAGGGGAAACTAGAGTTGAAGCATTTGGCATCAGTCGAGCAGTTGGGTTTCGCGGCGGGACTGCTGCTTAAACAATTTTCCAATTCTTATTATCAAAAAACCGGCAAGGATTTTGTCAAACAGCGCGTGATGAAATTCGGCAGCAAGCTGACGCCGGAAATGATCTGGAAGAATGGTTTGCTGCGCTGCGAAGAACTGGCGCAACAATGGAGTATGAAGCTGGCGGCGAATTTCCGGCCGGTGTTGGCGGAAACTTTGCTTGGCTTCCTTGCATGTCAGGCAAAGTTGGTTCCGGAAAAGGACGCGTTTATGACCGCTTTTTGGTCCGGATACCTGCTTTATAAAGCCGATAAAAAGAATGAAAATGGAGGCAGCGACAATGAATAGCAGTGAAATCGTCTTTATTAAATCGGTAAAGGACGGCATCCCTAACCGCGATCCCTTAAATGACAGCGATGCCAGACGGCTGTTTCCGGAGGAAGACGGCCGTATTTCCCTGAGCGATGTCAGCATCAAGCGCGATGTGCGCGATTTTATTATCGCTTATGAGCCAAATGGCGGTGCGGCGCAGAAAAATCATATTTTTGTTCAGGAGAAGGTTAATGACAAGGGAAAACTCTTAGGGCGGGGCAGTTTAGCAGAAGAGATTGCCAAAAGCGTCGGTGAGGAGAAAAAGGCTAAGGATGACATGAAGAGTGTGCTGAAAGCGCATTGTTTTGATGTACGCACATTCGGCATTGTTTATTCGGTCAAACCGAAGTTTAATCTGACCGGTCCGGTACAGTTCGGCTGGGCGCATTCGTTGCATCCAGTCGATACTCAGTATGTACAGGGGACAGTGGTGATGCCCAGTTCCGATTCCAACGATGAGGGTGAAGGAAAGACCCAGGGGACGATCTGGACAACCTACACGTTGCCGTTTGCCGTGTTCGCCATGCCGGCGGTAATTAACGCTAAGGCAGCGGAGCATTCGGGAATGACGGAAGAGGATCAGGAATTGCTGTTGCGAGCTCTGTGGCAGGGGACACAGCACCGCCAGGCCAGAGGCCGGGGTCAGCAGCAGCCGTTAATTCTGGTGCATATTGAGTATAGCGATCCATTTTACCGTATTGGCTACCCGGAAGAGCTGATTGCCATGTCGCCTGACGCAGCGGCCTGGAAAGCGGCGGGTAAGCAGCCGTCCTCTCTGCAGGATGTTTCATTTGACTTGACTAAACTGCTGGTGGTTATGGCTGAAAAACAGGAGAAAATTGCTCGCTGCCGGATCTGGCTGCATTCCGGCGTGAACGTCAGCGGCGATATCCAACCGTTTGTTCAGCCGATATGGTAAAAGGAGAACGCCATGAGAGGAATTGCATTTGATGTCAAAGGGAATATCGGCCATTTTCGCCGTCCGGACACGACAGCGACGCAATTGACTTATCCCTTTATTACGCCGACAGCCGCCAAGGGGCTGGTGGGTGCGATATTGGGCATTGAGGACTTCGTGACCGCCGACCGGGTGGGGATCGAGTTGTTGCAGCCGGTGCGGACAGTGGCGCAGCAGATGTCGATGCTGGGCAAAGACGCCGGCGCAGCGTTCAACCGTCCGACTACGATTGAACTGCTGGTCAATCCTGCCTATCGTATTTATTACACGGGCGAAGAGTATACAGAAGCCTTAATCGCAGCGCTGGCGGCGGAACAGACGGTATATGCCACTTATCTGGGGGCGGCCTATGCACTGACTAAGCCGCTGCTCTACCGGGTATATCCCTGTGTAGAACCGGCCGCAACGGCAGATGAAATTGAAAGTAAGTCGGTGGTGCCGACTGCTATGATCGGTCGTCTCGTTGTTAGACCTGACCGCTATTATTGCCGGGCGGGCGGATATCTGCGGCAATATAAGGGTGGCCGCCGTTTTGAACAGTCGGTGGATTTTCTCTATGAAAAAGACGGCAAACCGATCTGCTTTGTTCCCGGGAGAGAGCCGGTGGACTTTCAACTGGCGGCGTTTGGGGAAGATTTGATATGTTTAGTATAGTGCCGTTTGCCGAGTGCATCGCCCGGCCGGATGAGGGCGAGAGAAAACATTGGCTGATTGATCATTTACTGGCGGTCAAGGCGGCCATGGAAAACCGGCTGCAAAGAATAACCGACGATACGGTCATCATACTGCTGGCCGGGTTGGCCGGTGTCTGCCATGATCTGGTGAAGTGTCACCGCGAATGGCAGAAATATATCAGGGGAAAGCGTCGCCAGGGCCCTAACCATGCTCCGGAAGGAGCTTTCCTTTTTTCCTATCTCGGCTATCATTGGCTGCAGTCGCACAAGCGGTGGCCGGAGTATGCGCAGGTTTGGCTGTGGCTGGCGCGGGATATTGCCGATCATCACGGTGCGCTGAAAAGCTTTGGCGATAAGTTATGGATGAAAAACGGGCCGTGGGAGCAGCTCGATTTGCCGGGAATAGCGGCTTTTTTGCAGCAGAGTTATCCTGATTTTGTTGTGCCTGAGCTTTCGGTAGCAGTGCTGCGGCAGTGGGCGACTCAGTTAGAGGATGTTCAGGACGAGGCGGCGGAAACATTGGATGAAGGCCGCTTTCCCGAAACAGGAAAATTAATGCGACGCTTAATGTTTTGGCGGGAGCTGACGACGGCTTTGATTGCCGGCGATCGATTTCATGTGGCACCTATTATCGGTGGCAGCTTTGATCAGGCCGGGCATGAACGACATGACCGCTTAATCGATGCTTTTTGCCATTCGGCTGGTGAGGCGGCGTTGACGGCTGTTCGCAGTCAGGCGCAGCGGCAGATTCTGCGGCAACTGGCCGCCGATCCTTTGCGTCGGGTATATACGCTGGAAATGCCGACTGGTTACGGCAAGACGATTACCGCGCTACGGCTGGCCGTCTGGCTGGGCAGACAGTATAACTACGGGAAAGTGGTTTATGTGGCGCCATATTTGTCGATTTTGGAACAGACCAGTAGTGTCTTTGAGCAAGTGTTAAATGAACCGGTGTTGGAACATCATTCGCTGGCCGTTTTAAACGACAGTCAGAAAAACAAACCGGAATACGAAGCAGAAACAGCGGAAGAGGAAGGGCAACTGCATGACGGTCAACTGGTGATGGAGTCGTGGGCTGCGCCCATTGTCTGCACCAGTTTTCAGCAGTTTTCCAAGGCTCTGTTTCCCGGCAGGGCGCAGGACACCCTGCGGCGGGCTTTTTTGACTAACAGCGTGGTGATTATCGATGAACCGCAGATTTTTGCCCCGGAAAGCTGGAACGTCTTTTTGCACGGGTTGGAAGCAGCGGCGAAACTATACAATCTGCGGGTTATTTTTCTGTCGGCTACGATGCCGCCGTTCGATTACGGCCTTTCTCAGGAGAATCGCCCCGGGCGTCTGGCTGTTGCTCCGGCTGCTAAGGTCGAGCGTTATCAGGTAAAGCAGGCTGGCAAGATGGATGAACAGGCGATTGCCAACTATATGACCGGCTATTTGTCGGAACAGGCCATATCGCAGGCAGTTATCGTCAATACCATTGCCGATGCCTATCTGGTCTATCAGAAGCTGGCGGAAAAAGTGGACGCGACCACGCTGAAACTTCTGCACGGCATGATGGCTCCTTTGCATAAACGGGTGGAGATTGAAAAAATCAAAACCTTCCATGAGCAGGAAGAGACCAAAGAAAAGCGTTTATATGTGGTATCGACGCAGATCCTTGAGGCCGGTGTCGATCTCAGTTTTCACCATATTATGCGGGCGCTGCCGGTGTTGCCGTCAATTATACAGGCGGCAGGGAGGGTAAACCGTAATTTCAGCGGAGCAATAGGTTTGCTGACCTTGATGCTATTTTTGCGTAACGGCGCAAAAAACACCCGTGGCTGCATTTATGCCCCTTTCCTGCAGAAATTAACGGATGAATTGCTGCAGCAGCAGGAGGTGTGGCAGGAGTCGGAACTGCTGGAACTTATCAAAGAATATTACCGGCGCATGTTCGCCCACAATACCTATGAAGCGGGCACGCAGGCTATTCAAGCCGCTTATGAGGGGAACTGGCCCGAACTGGGGCAGAAATTCATGCCGTTTGGCAACGAGGACGCCTACCGTCTACCGGTCTTTGTTCCCTGGCAGGCGACAGCCGAAGATGTAGCCTTCTTTCCTTCACACTTCGTCGATTTACAACGCCGTCTCAGGCTGGAGACGCCGGAACAAATTTATGAACGTTATGCAGACCGGGACTATTATACCGGCATGACATTTCAAGAGAAAAAAGACTTTATGATCTTGATGAATCACTATGTCATCAACGTGCCGCCAGATTTAGCTCTTTCGCTTGTAGGCCGGGATGCATACATAGAGAAGCGGATACCTTGTCTGCTGAATAAAAGCGATTATCATCCGGTTTGCGGTCTAGCTAAGCGCAAAGTGGAAGGGTTTGATTCATTTATTTAGCACTGGATGGAAGAGGAGGCGAAAACGGTGGATGTGTTGGAGTTTGCTGTTACTGGCACCCATATTTGGTATTATTACTGCTGCAAAAGAGAAGTCTGGCTGATGCTGCATCAGGTGAACCCGGATGAAGATGACGCCAACATGGATTTGGGGCGGTTTCTACACGAAATAACCTATGCCAGGGATCGGAGTAAAGAAATTACCCTGGGCAATATCCGTCTGGACATTGTGCGGCAGGAGAAAGACGGCATGGTTATCGGCGAAGTCAAAAAAAGTTCTAAATACATAACCAGTGCCCGGATGCAACTGGCATTTTATCTGCTGGAGTTAAAAGGACGTGGCATTGAGGCGCGGGGCGAACTGCTTTTTCCGAAAGAAAAGAAAAAGGAAGAGGTTATATTGACTGCGGATATTGAGCAGGAACTGGCGGAAACGACAGCGGCCATCCGGAAGCTTGCCACCGAGACAAGACCGCCGCAGGCAAAAAAAATAGCCCTTTGCAGAAACTGTGCCTATAAAGAGTTCTGCTGGGCATAGTGGAGGACGAGTGATGAAAAAGACGCTGTATATCTTTTCGAGCGGACAGCTAAGGCGCAAGGACAATACAATTTTTTTCATGAATGAAGAGGGAGAACAAAAATATATTCCGGTTGAAGACACTTCCGAATTGATGGTATTCGGCGAGGTGGACATCAATAAGCGTTTTCTGGAGTTTTGCTCGCAAAAGGAAATCATGATTCACTATTTTAATAATTACGGCTACTATAGCGGTACATTTTATCCGCGAGAACATTATAATTCCGGCTACATGATCCTGCGTCAGGCCGGAGCGTATCTGGATGAAACGGCGAGAATACAACTGGCTCGTCAATTTGTCACCGGCGCTGCGCAAAATATTCGCCAGGTCTTAAAATATTACCAGAACCGCGACAAAGATGTTGCTCTGCAACTGGAAGCTATTGAGGGACTCAGGGGAAAGATCGGAGATACGCAGGAAATTCCGACACTAATGGCGATTGAGGGTAACATCAGAGAGCAGTATTATAAAGCCTTCGATGCCATCCACGGATTGAAAGAATTTATTTTTGAAGGCAGATCGAAGCGACCGCCAAAGAATGAAATGAATACGCTGATCAGCTTTGGTAACGCGATTGTCTACTCTACTGTATTGAGCGAAATTTACAAAACCCATCTCGATCCGCGGATCGGTTACCTGCACTCGACCAATTTCCGGAGGTTCAGCTTGAATCTTGATATTGCCGAAATATTTAAGCCCATTCTGGTGGATAGAGTAATTTTTACCTTAATCGGTAAAAAAATGATTAGCAAGAAAGATTTTAAAAAAGAGTCAGGCGGTCTGCTGCTCAAGGAGAGCGGACGGCGGGTGTTTGTCGAAGAAATGGAAAGCCGGCTGAAAACTACCATAACTCATCGTGATATCGGCAGTCCGGTATCCTACCGGCGTCTAATCCGGCTGGAACTGTACAAGCTGGAAAAACACTTGATGGGGGAGACGGCCTATGAGCCGTTCGTTTCACAATGGTAGAGAGCAGAGACCTTTCATATAAAGCGCATTGTCACGGTATGATTTATACACAGCAGAATTGTTAATATTGCATTATTGAGAGCTTGAGAGGATGGTGTTTCGATTATCGCCGATATAGCTGATGATCTTCCTGACAGCTGAGACAAAATACGCGGAAGTGGGGGACTGTTATGTTTGTAATCCTGGTTTATGATGTGGGAGAAAAACGGGTGACAAAGGCTTTGAAACGTTGCCGGAAATACTTAACCTGGGTGCAAAACTCGGTGTTTGAAGGTGAAATATCAGAGACGAATCTGGCTAAGCTAAAAATGGAACTGGACAGGATTATTGTTGACAACGAAGATTCAGTAATCTTTTATACCTTACGGACCACCCGTTATTCTCAGCGGGAGATTATGGGACTTCGCAAGGGAGGGCAGGACTTGATCATCTAAACTTTCGTCACTGCGTATTTCGGGGGATGTCAGATGACGGAGTTGGTGACATTCCTAGAGCAGCGAGATAGGATGTGGATCTGGGGCTGGAGTTCCGTCCCCTCGACACCCTTAAATAACTCAAGGGTTATAGGGTGATCCCGGTAAAAAACCAAAAATTTCAGCAGGAAAATACCAAGTTATTCCGGAATATGTTTCATAAACTTGGCCAGGATTAAAACATGTCGTCGATGTAAGGTAGCGTAAAAATGCCAGGAGGTCGACGACAAGACATTTCAGCTTTTTCGCGGAGTTTCAGTTTGAGCAAGAGGATCTAGTCAAAGCAAGAAAAAGTATAAAGCCCGTGTTTTCTTGTGTTCGATTGGTTGTTAGCTTACCTATAAGGATTTGAAATCCCCATACGATCACAGGCCAAATGTATGGACTGCCAGGTTGTTAGCTTACCTATAAGGATTTGAAATAATTCATTTTGATTCTCCTTTCAGCATAACCCCGGCGTTGTTAGCTTACCTATAAGGATTTGAAATCTCCTCTTCACGCGCCGCTTTATCCGCATACGCCTTGTTGTTAGCTTACCTATAAGGATTTGAAATTCTGAGTGTTAAACGGCGGCAGCGCAGTCCAGAATCGTTGTTAGCTTACCTATAAGGATTTGAAATTATCCATTCCAAAGAACCACCAAAGCATTCTTGCTAAGTTGTTAGCTTACCTATAAGGATTTGAAATATCGTCAACAAAATAAATGCCGTGAGTGTGCTGATCGTTGTTAGCTTACCTATAAGGATTTGAAATTACCGAGAACATCCACACGATTTTATTTTCCCCGCAAGTTGTTAGCTTACCTATAAGGATTTGAAATTATGCATTAGCTTGCCGGCGTAAGTGCCGATAAACGTTGTTAGCTTACCTATAAGGATTTGAAATACGAAATAACTGGATATACACTAAATGAATATGGGAAAGTTGTTAGCTTACCTATAAGGATTTGAAATTCGCAGGCCCGATAAGGGGCCGGGCAAAGGAGGATGAGTTGTTAGCTTACCTATAAGGATTTGAAATACTGTTGTCGTGCAATTCGACCCTCCGCAACCAAAATGTTGTTAGCTTACCTATAAGGATTTGAAATGTATAACCGTCCGCAGGCTGTACACTTGCCCCACCGTTGTTAGCTTACCTATAAGGATTTGAAATTTGGTAATGTCCGGGCAAGGTAATACCATAGGCATGTTGTTAGCTTACCTATAAGGATTTGAAATCACCGCCAAGGCGATATTGGACCGACAAATTGCCCGCGTTGTTAGCTTACCTATAAGGATTTGAAATATCAAAAACACGGGATAGCTCCGATACTGTTGTTAGTTGTTAGCTTACCTATAAGGATTTGAAATTTAGCACCTTATCCCCATCATGGATTCGTGCGCCCTCGTTGTTAGCTTACCTATAAGGATTTGAAATACGGCCAGAACTTCGGTATGTGCGGTAAATCGATAGGTTGTTAGCTTACCTATAAGGATTTGAAATTATCTGCATCCAGACCGCCTTCGACCACTGCGGCAAGGTTGTTAGCTTACCTATAAGGATTTGAAATTATTCGCCGCGAGTCATAGGCTCACCATGAACAATCTGTTGTTAGCTTACCTATAAGGATTTGAAATAAGAACAGATCGAAATCATGAAATTCTATCCGCATAGTTGTTAGCTTACCTATAAGGATTTGAAATATCTATAAGGCAAGACCGTGGGAGCAATACTTCTGGTTGTTAGCTTACCTATAAGGATTTGAAATCGAAGCTGAGCAATAAAAGAGGCCGCACTCGGGTCAACGTTGTTAGCTTACCTATAAGGATTTGAAATGCAGATCAGTAGCTTCCTCGCCTAGATGTTCTAATGTTGTTAGCTTACCTATAAGGATTTGAAATCTGGATGGCTATGAATGGCGGAAACGCGAAAGAGAAGTTGTTAGCTTACCTATAAGGATTTGAAATTTAAAACATTCCGAGAAACTAACCACCGTCAACAATGTTGTTAGCTTACCTATAAGGATTTTAAATATATAACCGCCAGTTGTAGTTCCAATGCTGGTAACACCGTTGTTAGGCTAGCAAAGGAAAAGATGGTAAGTATAGCCAATGGGTAAATATAACCGCATAGTCCATTCAGTAGCGATACGCTCCATTCTATTAATGAATGGAGTGTTTATTTTTATGTACTATTATGTATTTTATATACTTAAATTTACTAAAAGTGGTATAATTTTAATTACTAAGTTATCTAAAAGAGGGCTTATTATGGAAATAGATTTAAGTCAATTACCTATTTCACAACTATTTAAAGATTACAAACATCGAATAGAAAGTAAATCTAATCGAAAAATATCTTTATTATTAGAAACGAATGAAATAGTAAATTATCCTGCAGCATTTTATCATTCTAATGATAACTGCATTCTAGTTCGGGTTAACCCAGGATTAGAGAAGGATATGTCAATATTTGAACCAATTATTGCTCATGAAATAACTCATGGGTACTTGAAATATAAGTGCAAGTATGGGTTTATTAAAATGAATCCAGAAAATATACAATTAGCAGCAAAAATACAAACCATGATAGAAGATATTCCTGTTCAGAAAATGATCGCTGATTATGGATTTATTGCAATCCCTCCTCCGATAGAAGCAAGTATTAATATACAATTATGTATGATAAAATCAGGAATGCCGGTAGGACTTATTTATGATACTTGGTCATTGGTGCACAACATTGTTCTCTATTGGGGCCATATAAAATATATAAAGATTACAGAAAAACAACGTATAATTTTAAAAGAATTATTAGATGAACTTCAGAAGCGATGCCCCAATGAATATATGATAGGTGAGGAAATATCAAATATGTTTAATGAATATGATGTTTTTCAAGCGGAAGGATATAGCAAAATAATGCTAAAAATAATTACTAAATGGAATTTTCCTTTTCATTACATAGTTGAATAAAAAAATCTGTTGACTATTGTATGGTGGATAGCCTTTCTTTCTTTGCCGCCTGCGGGGTTAGCCTGGTGGGCGACTTTTTCGTTTACTTGCGTTTTTAAGCAGAAAGTGTCATTTTACTTTCATGAGGTACTTTGAAAGTAATTAGCCCATCTCTCAGCCGGTGGCCTGGGGATGGGCTTTTTATTTTACTGGGGATTAATCCCACTTTGTCATACTGGAATAAATAACAAGTTTAGGGTCGAGTCCATATTTTTTCAACAAAGACTTAACAACGATTTCTACCCATTCAGGGGCTAGCGGAGAAATATGTATTGCATCAATAAGATTAGTTAAGTCTATAGGGATGCTACGCCCTGATAATGGATTTTTATACTCTTCAATATTTTCTCCCTCATACATAGTTGTTGCATTTTGTAATATCTTTTTGTCTATAAAAGCCACTCTTAATTCGCGTTCATGTTCAAACGCCTTTATTTTATAGAAGATTGGTTTGGCTAAAGATAAATTATTATTGGTTACGGGCGGTACCCTTTTATGATCGATATATTCGATGCGACCGATCTTAAAATCTTCATCCGTCTTTTTTAGTTCATCTCGTAATTTTCCAATGGTTGTTTTAAGTGCAATCCCCTCATTGGTTAATGAATACAACTTCCACATTGCGGCCGATTCATAGTCATTTATATGCCAACAATTCACATAAACGTAATCATAAAAAATATTTTTTCCATTAATTGATTGTACTGCGAAAAGTTAATTTATGACCTTGTTATCACTGTTGCTGTAAATTTTAAATCGGCTACAGCCACATCTTTTCCTATTACGTATATATGTCGCTGCATCTCCAAGCTACTTACCCCTAAAATTAATGATCTAATTATTACTCGTCTGTTAAAAGGACAGACTAACCCCTTGAGGTGGTGTTGTAGGAAATGACGTAGCTACCTGCTTGATTGTTTCCTTGGTTTTTCTGGCTAGATAGGTAATGAATTGCTGGAAATTATGCCCGATTATTTTGAGACCAACTACAGCGCTGACCTTATGCTTACCACGAACTGCTAGTTTGCCAAGTCCTTGACTGCGCTTTAGAG
>NZ_FNAM01000057.1:0-18066 GCF_900101845.1 Sporomusa acidovorans
TCTGTAGAGTTCTGATTTGTGCGAGGGTGTTGATGCATCGGAACCAAGGAGATTCCTTTTGGTAATTCCAATATCCTGACTACGAAAGAAGGTGTTACCATGAATAAAACTTTGCTATCAACACTCTTTGTTGGTGTGGATGTGAGCTTACGCTCCCACTATGCTGTTATCCTTGACTTTTTCGGAAACCAATTGGATGCTTTTCCTTTCCAAAACAACCTCTCTGGCGCTTCCGTAATCACTTCTAAAATCACTGCCGTCGCTGCTGCTTCTGAAGCTACCCATGTGGTTATTGCTATGGAATCTACTTCCTTTTACAGCTTCCATTTATGCAATTATCTGTTCCAATCACCTGAATTGGCTTCCTTACATGCCAAAGTTTACTGCCTGAATCCTAAAGTTACCAGTGCCTACCAGAATACCTTTGTCGATGTGGATAAGACTGACCCCAGCGATGCTTACGGAATTGCCGATTTTGCCAGAACCGGCAAGATCACGTCCGAACCCTTCAATGGCTCTGCCTTCGTTGCCCTACAACGACTCACCAGAACCAGACTTCATCTGGTCGAAAGCCTCGCCAGGGAGAAATCTTATGCCTTAACCAACATCTTTATCAAGTTTAGTGAATTAGCCGTTTTAAGCCCTAGAGATAAGGAGGATAACCCTTTCTCTGATCGCTTTGGCGCAACGTGTGTTGCTGTGCTGACAGACTTCCTGTCACCAGATGAGATTGCAAAGGCTTCCTTGGAAGAGCTAATCGACTTCCTTTGTGAAAAAGGGAAGAACCGTTTCTCGGATCCCGAAGCAAAAGCAAAACTTTTACAGAAGGCGGCTCGTGACTCCTACCGCCTTGATAAAACACAGTATGAACCGCTTAATGCAGCCATTGCAGCATCCTTCAACTGCATCCGGGCTTTTGACAAGGAATTGAAAAACATTGATAAAGCCATTGAAAAAGCAGTTAAGGGATTATCCAGCAATGAATATCAGTGCCTTCTGTCCATCCGCGGCTTTGGCCCGGTCATTTCGGCAGGCATCATTGCCGAGATCGGATTTATTGACCGCTTTCAATCAGAAGAAAAACTGGCAAAATTTGCAGGCCTGACCTGGCGCAAAAAGCAATCAGGTCGGCTTACGAGCGACATCACCTACATGACCAAATCAGGTAATAAATACTTACGCTATTATATAGGCGAAGCGGTTATGAGTTTGCTAAAAAACCATAACCCAGAATATACCGCATTCTATTACAAGAAGCGGAACGAAGCAGTACGCTTCCAGCATAAAAGGGCACTCGCACTGACATCAAGAAAACTCATCAGACTGATTTATGCACTGCTACGCAATAATCAGCTTTACATTCCAACGAAAGATGTGATTGATATCGCAAACTAATTTTATATCGAACTAATGTTCTTATTTTGAAGCAATTCGAAATAGGTGTGTTTGCTACACCCTTTTTTAGGGAAAGTATTTCAAAAAAATTTAAATATTATCTTGACATATCACCAGATGTCTTTCCGCAAGTAAAATTGATTTTAGCATAGCATGGAAACGGCAAGATAGCAAGGCTATAAGCGGCTTTCTTCCGGATGTTAGTGCTGCTAAAAAAAAGTTTTATGAGCTCAAAACTTTCAGAAAACACCAATAATAACATTGACAGCGACATTTTTCAATGCTATTATGAAGACATTGAGTTTATATATACGAATCAGTTTGTATATACGAATAAAAATAAGGCAGTACATAAGGTGCAGGAGGGGAGCAAGCGGAATTTTAACGGTGCGCAAGATAGACAAGAGCGAGGGGTGGTACATAATTGCTGCTGTAGTAAAAAAGCAATAAAGACGATTAATAAATTTATGGAATATAAGGATGGTTCAAAGAATGAAAAAAGCACAATTTCTTACACCGGTGGTAACTGCATTTGATGCGCACGGCAACCTTGATTGCCAGGCCAACAAGAACATTTATGATCATTTAATTGCCGGTGGCATTGACGGCATTGTCGTAATGGGGAGTACCGGCGAGTTCTTCTCGATGACCATGGAACAAAAAAAAGAACTGATTGATATTGCCGTAAATCATATCAACAAGCGTACAAAGCTCTATATCGGGACAAGCTGTATGTCGGTTGATGACACGGTTGCGTTATCAAATTACGCGCATGCGGCCGGCGCTGATGCCGTTATGATCGTAAGTCCGTATTATTTTAAACTGACACCGGCCAGTATTGAGCTATTTTACGATGAAGTAGCGTCTAAAGTAAAAGCAGATATTTTTCTCTATAATTTTCCCGATCGAACCGGCCATGATCTAACGCCGGCAATCATGCTTAATCTGGCACGCAGACATAAAAATATCGTGGGCTGCAAAGATACGGTAACGGAAATGAGCCATACCCGGGCGATCATTATGGCAATGCAGCCAGAATTTCCCGATTTTGTTGTTTTTTCCGGTTATGATGAAAATTTTGTTCACAACATTTTGTGCGGCGGTGGCGGTTGTATCGGCGGATTGTCCAATTTGGCCCCGGAACTGTTTGCCGCCTGGACAAGGGCTATTAATGCCCATGATTTTGCCAAAATAGAAGAAATCCAGCACCAAGTTGACTTCTTAATGGGGTTATATGATATTGGCACACCGTTTATCCCGATTGTAAAGAAAGCCATGATGCTGCGCGGAATTGAAATGCAGGATTATTGCACCCTGCCTTTTCTCCGGGCAGATGACCGGCAGTGTGAACAGCTCAAGGCATTGATGCGGCAGGCCAAACTGCTGTAAAAATGTTTTAGTCCAATATATTGCGAAGGAGAGTTGACTATGAGTATTTATTATGTGCCACCGGTTAACCTTATCGGCAAAGGTTGCCTGGCGGAGGCGAGACAACCCATTCAGGCACTGGGCGCCAAGAAAGCCTTTGTTGTCAGTGACAAATTTCTTACGTCTAACGGCACGGTGGGGAAAGTCACCAAAATACTTGATGAAATGGATCTTCCCTATATTCTGTTTAACGATGTAAAACCCAATCCGACAGTCAATAATGTCAATGCCGGCCTGGCAATTCTAAAAAGAGAAGGCTGCGATATTGTCCTTACGATCGGCGGCGGCTCGCCGCAGGACTGCGGTAAGGCTATTGCCATTCTGGCAACCAACGGCGGTGTTACCAAAGATTATGAAGGCGTCAACAAAACAACAAAAAAATCACTGCCGATTGTTGCCATTACGACTACGGCCGGGACTTCGGCGGAAGTTACCATTAACTATGTGATTACCGACGAAGAACGTCATGTAAAAATGATTATGGTGGATACCAATTCCCTGGCGGCTATTACGGTCAATGATCCCGAATTAATGGTCGGCAAGCCGGCCGGGTTAACGGCCGCCACCGGCATGGACGCCCTGACGCACGCTATGGAAGCGGTAGTGGCTAAAGGGGCTTACGATGTAACCGATGCTACCGCGCTGTATGCGATTAAGCAGGTGTTTGACTACCTACCCAGAGCTGTGAGAAACGGCAATGACCTGGAAGCCCGGGAACAAATGAGTTATGCCTGTTTCCTCAACGGCATTGCGTTTAGTAATGCCGGACTGGGAAACGTACACGCAATGGCTCACCAGTTAGGCGGTTTGTATGATTTGCCCCACGGTGTCTGTAATGCGATGCTGCTCCCGTATGTCGAAGAGGAGAACGCTAAACAGGCGCCGGCTAAGTTTCGTCAGATTGCAGCAGTTATTGGCATGGATACAACGGGAAAATCCGATCAAGAATGTGTTGCTTTTGTCATTAAGAAAATAAAAGACCTTTCCGAAGAAGTTCATATTCCCAAATCGTTACAAGAAGTCGGCGTAGACAATCCTGATTTTGAAAAACTTGCCGAGTTTGCCATGAAGGATGCCTGTGCCGGTGCCAACCCGGTATTTTTCAGCAAAGAAAAGTTAATGGAACTGTTTAAAAAGATTGCCTAACTGCACGTTCTCTGCCAAATGTGCCAGTTAGAGCCAAATAAAAGGGGAGGAAGATTTATGACTGAAAATGCGGCTATTCCCAACGGACGATGGTATCATATCATTCCTGCCACAATTATCGTCTATATTGTTGCCTTCATTGACCGCACCAATATTAGTTTCGGCATTGCGGGGGGAATGGATACAGATTTGGGTATGTCAGCCACGCTGGCCGGTTTGGTTGCCGGAATCTTTTTTGTGGGCTATCTCTTTTTGCAAGTGCCGGGCGGTCATATCGCCGAGCATGGCAGCGCGAAAAAGTTTATCGCCTGGACGATTGTGTTTTGGGGTGGTTTTGCCATTCTCACCGGTTTTGTGCAGGAAGTCTGGCAACTGATCGCAATCCGGTTTATTTTAGGCATTGCTGAGGGCGGCGTATATCCGGCCGTGCTGGTTTTGATCAGTCACTGGTTTCCCAGCCAGGAACGGGCTCGGGCTAACGCTTATTTTCAGATGAATATTGCGATTGCGTCAATTATCGCCGGCCCGTTATCCGGCTATATCATTCAAGTATGGGGCTGGCGGGAAATGTTTATCATTGAGGGAGTTTTATCACTGGTATTGCTGTTTGTTTGGATGCCACTTATCAATGACTACCCGCATCAGGCGAAATGGATTACTAAGGAAGAATTAGAGTGGATTGAATCCAGCCTTGCTGCTGAGCAAAAAGAACTGAACCAGTCTGAGTCGGGGGCAAAAACCAGTTATAAAGAAGTCTTGTCCAGCTTTAATATGTGGAAATTAATTCTCATCTATTTTGCTTTACAAGTAGGCTTTTATGGATTTTCCCTGTGGATGCCGGCGCTTCTTAAGCAAATCACCAAAACCGGTTTAGGAATGGTAGGCATGCTGACTATCCTGCCTTATGTAATGACCATAGCCGGCCAGTACTTTTTCGCCAAATACTGCGACCGGACGATGAACCGTAAACTATACACGGCCCTACCGCCGTTAGGTTTTGCCATATGTCTGGCGTTAGCCATTGTTTTTAAAGAAGAGATGTGGGTATCGTATGCATTTATGGTTGGCTGCGGCATCTTTTTGCAGGCTGCCACCGGTCCGTTCTGGACGTTGCCGCCAGCGCTGTTTTCCGCTGAGGTAGCCGGGGGCGCCAGGGGGATTATCAATGCGCTCGGTAATTTGGGTGGATTTATCGGGCCGTATCTGGTAGGATTTATTACAACCAATGTTGGCCAAAATGCGGCAATTTACACACTGGTGGGCTTTTTGCTGCTTGCTTCCGTGATTACATTTTCGCTGCCCCGCAGCACAGAAGGCAAAATGGAAGCTAAGGGGTATCAGGTGACCCATTGAATACCGGTTTTGGGTTATGTACTTGTATTTTAGCCTAAGCGTTCTTTAGTTTTGTTCAAGGTCTTTTGGCCTTTTCTACCAGTTTATAAAAACAAATTTATGGAGGCAAGCATGATGAATCAGAAATGTAAAACGGCAAGAGGCTTGTGGGCCCAGGTTGATGCTCTGCGGATGGGCATGAATTGGTCGGAAGGAGATACGGAGAAACCGCATATTTTGATCAGCGATGTTTTTGGTGAAAGCCATCCTGGCAGCTTCCACCTGAATATTCTCAGCGATGAAGCGGCAGTAGGTATCTATGAAACCGGCGGCAGGCCGGCTAAAAATCACGTAACAGACATTTGCGACGGCTGGGGACAAGGCCACGACGGCATGAATTATATCCTGGCGTCACGGGAAACGATTGCCGACATGGTTGAATTACAGGCGTCGGTTATTCCCTGGGATGGGATGATCCTTATTTCCAGTTGCGACAAGTCTGTGCCGGCGCACCTGATAGCAGCCGCCAGACTGGATATTCCCACAATCCATATCCCTGGCGGGTCGATGCGGATTGGTCCCAACATTGGTACTTCCGGACTGGCTGGCCCGCTTTCGGCCAAATATAAAAAAGGCCAACCGGTACAAAAAGAAATGCGGGATTATAAATTAACCGGCTGTCCGTCCTGCGGCGCCTGCCAGTTTATGGGTACCGCCAGCACCATGCAGTGTATGTCGGAATCGCTGGGGCTTGCCTTGCCGGGGAATGCGTTAATGCCGTCCACCTTTGCAGAAATTCGCCGGATTTCCCGGGCTGCGGGGCAGCAGGTTATGAACTTGGCGCAGCAAAATATTACCGCCAGGAAAATACTGACACAGGCAGCGTTTGAAAATGCGATCAAAGTGCATGCGGCCATCGGCGGCAGTACCAATGCGCTTATTCACCTGCCCGCAATTGCGCATGAAATGGGGATTACACTACAACCGGAACTGTTCGATAAAGCCAGCCGGGAAATACCATACCTGACTAATATTCAGCCAAGCGGCAAATATGTTACCGAATTATTCTGGTTTGCCGGCGGCATTCCTATGATTCAATGGGAAATTAAAGAGTATCTCAATTTGGATGTCATGACCGTTACCGGCAAGACACTGGGCGAAAACCTGAACGATTTAGCGGAGCAAGGTTTCTTTGACCGTTGCCATGAACATCTGAAAACCTATAATATTCCGGTAGAAGAAATTATCCGGCCTGTAAAACAATCGAAACATTTTGGCTCAATTGCCATTCTTAAAGGCAATATTGCTCCCGCAGGGGCCGTCATTAAATATTCGGCAGTAATTCCTGCCATGCATCAGCATGTAGGGCCTGCGGCGGTATTCAACAGCGAGGAGGATGCTCAAAAGGCGATTATTACCGGCAAAATTAAGCAGGGAGATGTCGTTATTATCCGTTATGAGGGACCTCGCGGTTCCGGCGCACCGGAAATGTTTATGACGACCGATGCGATCGTTTTCGACGAAAGCTTAAACGGAACAGTGGCATTAGTCACCGACGGACGTTTTTCCGGAGCCAGCCGCGGTCCCTGTGTGGGGCATGTTTCCCCGGAAGCCATTGACGGCGGCCCAATTGGTTTGGTTGAAAATGGTGATCTTATTGAAATTGATATTCCCGCTCGTACGCTCAACATCATTGGTATAGCCGGTCAAAAGCAAGAGGCGGCGGAAATTGCCCGTATTTTAGCTGACCGTAAAAAAGCCTGGAAAGCGCCTGCACGGAAAATTCGCAACGGCGTATTAAGAAAATTTACGGAAAAGGCCGCTTCCCTTATGGCAGGGGCATATACCAAATAACGTGTAGAAATACGTTAAGAAATTGGACAAAAGGGTGCTGCTTGAAGAGATTCGGCAGCACCCTTTTAGGTTAACTATTTACCAAGGAAAGCACCAATCGGGGAGGATTTACTTTTAAGCGGATAATTTTATGCATTCAGCAGGAGTTTTTATTTTTGGGGAATAATTATTATTTTATTAAAGATATCAGCAGTAAAAAACAGTTGGGTTAACTTTAAGGAGAAGGGGGAGGGGTAGGCATGGCAAGCCTGGAAAACGGTATCAAAGAAAAGGCTCGGCAATTAGGATATGAAGCCTGTGGCATTATTGCCGCCGGGATATTTGAAGAATTTTTAACGCAACTCAATACGCGGAGTGAGTTATTTCCTCATGCGAAGCCGTTTTATGATAATCTGCGAAAATTAGCTATACCCAAACAGCAGATTGATTGGGCGAAGTCGGTGATTGTCTGCGTCCGGCGATATGATAAATACAGGATTCCCGATGGACTGGACCGATTGATTGGCAAAGTTTTTTTGTGTGACGGGCGGCTAAATTATTCACAGGAATATAAAAATAATGTGGCGTTTGAAGAGTATCTGCAGCAGCTTGGGTTTCGGACAGTGACTAATGCCGTGCCAGCCCGCTGGGCGGCTGTTAAGGCCGGACTGGGAAAATTCCGCAATAATAACTTTTTATATCGAGAGCAGGGCTCATGGGTCTGGGTAGATACATGGGTTGTTGACAAAGGGCTAGAAGTTCAGCCCGCAGTAGATTCTCCTCAATTTTCTTGCCCTGAGGGCTGTCAGAAATGTATTAAGGCCTGTCCGACAGGCGCTCTGTCCGCGCCCTTAACAATGGATGCCACCAAGTGTATCGCCTGCAGGACATTTCGGTCAGAACTAAAAGTTGAGGAAAGCTTACTGGAGAAAATGGGAACATGGCTATACGGATGTGATATTTGCCAAAATGTTTGTCCGGCCAACGCCAATACCTGGCAGGAAAATGAATCCTGTTTTGAAGAACCGCTGTCTTTGCCGGAACTGATTACGCTGGAGAAGCTATTTTCGCTGGATGACAGTACCTACCGGACTAACATTCAGCCGCGTTTTTGGTATATCAACGCCGAGGACGGCTGGTTCTGGAAATGCAAGGTCATCCGGGCCATGGCCAATGAGGATGCACAAAAATATCAGGATTATTTTCTGCAGGCATTGAACGATAGCCATGAGGAAGTAAAGAAGATGGCCCGGTGGGCATTACGGCGAAGGCAGTAATCGTCAAAGCTACTTTAGAAAGGCTGCCAGGCGGCCTGCCGCCCGTTTGATAATGCGTTCCGTCATTTCCGCAGGTACTTTGCTGCCTTCGGCATCCCGTAAATCGAGCAGCATCCAGACCTTATCCCCAGTTTTGCTGTTGGTCAGCGTGAAAGCCAGTCCGGCTTGAGCAATTTGGTCATAATGGGCCGGAACGAGGCGGCTTTCTTCTACCGGTACTGTTACCCACTGAATTCTGGTGATGGGTCTTCCTTTATCGTCATAATCGATTGTTTTTACCGGAGTGCTGCGATATTCCGTATAGTTCTCCCAGCCTGCCGGGATATAACGCTGGCTGTAGCCCCATTGCCGTACTTCCACGGCAAGACGGCCGTCGGCTATCTTGGGAGTGTACTCTGCCATGAGGGCGGTATAGGCTTCCGGGTTGCTGGTTTTCAGGGCGTTTAGATCGGTTTGCGCCAGGGTACCGACTTCTTTTTCCAACTGGCTCTCGGTAAGCCAGTGTATGTTGCCGAGTTTCTCCCGCCAGAGCGAAGTGCCCAGCAAAATTTCCAGCTTTTTATGATCAATTTCTTCTAGCGGCAGGCTTTTTTCGATAGCAGAATCGATAACAATGGTCTTATACTGACGAAAGTCAGCCTTCTTGTCTTGCCACTCGTCTTTGCGTTCCTGAGCGGCAGCAACGCTCGTCAACAGGGAAAGGATAACCAGACAGTACAGCAAAATTTTTTGCATTCGTTAGCCTCCATTTTTGGTAAAATTGTGGTATCTTTATTGATTTATTTTACCACAAATGCTATAATGTGGATATTAATACGGGGAAAATCCTAGGAACATTTTAGCATTGCCAGCATATAATTATAGCAAAAGTAAATATAGAGTACCTACAAGGGGAGTAGCCATAACAACAAAGTCGTCATTACGGTCTTAAGACCCGGCTTTGTTGACAGCTTCAGGTTGTTGGTAAGACCTTGCCTTTATTTAAAAGGCAAGGTCTTTTTATATATACAGAGTGCTTCAATTAACAGGAGCGTGAGGCGATGGGTTTATGGGTAAAAGTAACAGGTTATGTTGGCCTGACTTGTCTCATCATAGCATCATTAGCTCAGATTATTGCCGGCATAGTGCCTGATTACCGCAACATTGGCCAGACCGCCGGAATCCTAAGATGGGCAATGTATCTGTGGGCTTATGCCTCTGTCGTTATGGGAGTTTATCTTATGCGGAAAAGCGGCCGCTTGACCGAATGCCTGTGGGGCGCCATCGTCGCGCTGTGCTGTCTGGAATCGTTTGCCGGCCTGTTTGTAGGGGTGATTTATTTTTTTCGCTCTTTTGCGAAACTTAGTAAAATGAAAAATGGTTTGCCTTTTTAAGGAATTGTCTAAGTTTTATTAAAATGAAGGAGGCGTATTTGTGGAAAAATGGTATCAATTAACACCGGAAGCAACGGTTGCACAACTGCAATCGGCACTAACTGAGGGCTTGTCCACAACTGAGGCTGGTCAGCGGTTATTGAAGTACGGGTACAATGAACTAAAGGAAAAGCAAAAGGAATCGCTGCTGCAGAAATTTTTGAATCAATTTAAAGACTTTTTGGTGCTGATCTTAATTGTGGCCAGTTTAATCTCTATCGCGGTGGGAGAAATAGCCGATTCCCTGGTTATCGTTGCGATTGTGCTTCTCAATGCGGCTTTGGGGGTTTTTCAGGAATCGAAGGCGGAAAAGGCATTAGATGCACTAAAGAAAATGACGGCCCCTACCTCAAAGGTGATACGGGAGGGGAATTTGATTACTGTTCCTTCCAGAGAATTAGTCCCGGGAGACGTTGTGCTGCTGGAAGCGGGCAATTATATTCCGGCTGACCTGCGTATTTGTGAGTCTTTTAATTTAAAAATCGAGGAAGCTTCGCTGACGGGTGAATCCGTGCCTGTGGAAAAGTCGGCAGAGGCTATCAGTTCGCAGGAAGTTTCCCTGGCGGATCGTCATAATATGGGGTTTATGGGCACCAGTGTTACTTATGGGCGCGGCAAAGGCATTGTAATCGGAACCGCCATGCAGACACAAATTGGTAAAATAGCCCAAATGCTTCAAACGACCGGTGAAACGAGTACTCCCTTGCAAAAGAAACTTGCCGGATTTGGCAAAGGACTGGGCCTGCTTTGTATGGCTGTTTGTGTTATTGTTTTCATGATGGGGGTATACAACGGATACCGCGACGGCCACTTGGAGTTTGTCGAAATTGAGCTTATGCTCATGACGGCGATTAGTTTGGCGGTTGCCGCCATACCGGAGGGGTTGCCGACAGTCGTCACCATTGTGTTGGCTTTGGGCATGCAGCGCATGGTTAAGCAAAACGCGGTCATTAAAAAACTTCATGCCGTGGAGACTCTGGGGAGTGTATCTGTCATATGTTCAGACAAAACCGGAACACTTACCCAAAACCAAATGACGGTAGTTAAGGCCGCCACTCCTGCAAAAACCTTCCTAATTAGTGGGGAAGGGTATGACCCGGCAGGGGCGATTATGCTCGATAAAAAGCAGATAGACATTGCGGCGGAGAAAGACCTTGCTGTGTTGCTGCAAGGTGCGCTGCTTTGCAACGATGCCCAGCTAAAACAAAGCCCTGATCAGAAAGGCTGGTCTATTATCGGTGATCCAACCGAAGGCGCTCTTGTTGTAGCGGCGGCAAAGGGCGGTTATATGCAGGCCGACCTGCAGGAGAAATATCCACGCCTGCAGGAAATCCCGTTTGATTCCACCCGTAAGATGATGACGACATTTCACCCTATCAATGAAACTTTTATTGGTTATGTAAAAGGGGCGCCTGATCTGTTGCTCAGCCGTTGTACCCATTTTGTAAAAAACGGGATAGCCTGTCCCCTGACGGAGCAGGACCGGAGTAATATTATCCGCGCCAATAGCGAAATGACGGCCGGAGCGCTGCGGGTGCTGGCTGTTGCTTATCGCGAATTTGACAGCCTGCCGACCGACAGGGAGCCTGCTGAAATTGAAAAGAATTTAGTTTTTATTGGCTTACTGGGGATGATTGACCCGCCACGCAGCGAAGCCAGAGAAGCGGTTCGCATGTGCGCAGCGGCCGGAATCCGCCCGGTTATGATTACCGGCGACCATCCGGACACGGCGTTTGCCATTGCCAAGGAGCTTGGCATAGCAAACAGTGTGGCGCAAGTTATAACCGGGAGTGAGCTTAATGGCATGACGGCCGACAAGGTACAGCAAGCCGTCCAGCGTGCCAACGTTTTCGCCCGCGTATCGCCGGAACATAAGATGACGATCATTGAAGCATTACGCAATAATAAACAAATTGTCGCGATGACCGGCGACGGAGTAAATGACGCACCGGCGCTAAAACAGGCCGATATCGGCATCGCCATGGGGATTACCGGCACCGATGTGACCAAAGAAACGGCCGAAATGGTTGTCACTGATGATAATTTTGCCAGTATTGTTAAAGCGGTAGAAGAAGGCCGGGTCATTTATGCCAATATTAAAAAGTTCATTCATTTCCTGCTGGCCTGCAATGTCTCGGAGGTCCTGGTTATTTTCTTTGCCATGCTATTGGGGTGGCCTATTCCCCTGTTGCCTATTCAACTTTTATGGGTTAATCTGGTTACCGACACGTTCCCGGCGCTGGCCCTGGGAGTCGAAAAGAAAGAACCTAATGTTATGAATGTGAAGCCCCGTGATCCTGAGGAACCTTTATTGGGTGGCAAGCTGAAATGGATTATCCTGGTTCAGAGCTTGGTTATGGCTGCGACTGTCCTGGCATCTTTTCAATACGGTCTGGCCGTTAGCAGCAATGATCTGGAAACGGCACGCACCTTCGCCTTCATCACCCTGATTGCCACGCAGATTATTGGCGCCTACGCCGCCCGTTCTGAACAATACACGGCATATAAGCTCGGAATATTTAGCAATAAATATCTGAATATGGGGGTTGCTCTTTCCTTTCTGCTGCTGGCTCTCTCCGTGTATGGCCCCTTGCATCACCTGTTTAAAACAGTGGAACCGAACGTTATGGAGTTGGCCGTCCTTGGTATTTTAGCTCCTATCCCCTTCATCGTTACTGAGTTCGGCAAGGTTGTTGCCAGACGCTTTACATTCAGGACGAATTTGTCTGCCGCAGATCAAAAATCAGTCGACAGATAAGCAATGGCAACCGTCATTTGCAACACTCCAAAAATTTCCTCCCTCGACACGCCCCTTCGCCAATACTGTGACGGACGATGAATCATAAACTGTACACGGCACTACCGCCGTTGGGCGGATTTATCTCAAAACACCGCAATTTACACCCTTGTGACTTTTTGTTTCTTGGCTTCCGTAAATAACCGACGTTTTCACCGCTATAAGCCTTTTGAAAAAAAGAACCAGCCCTATTATATAGGTGCTGGTTCTCTTTGGGGTATAGAATGCTATCTGTAAAAAATCAAAAAACTTCAAGAGTGAAATACCAAGTTATGACAGAATATACTTCATAAACCTAGTTTCATTGTGATTTCATAGGTGCCTTGAAAGCGAAAGCCCATCTCTCAGTCAAGTGGCCGGGGATGGAGTTTTTTTTAGTATTTTTTAGATAGAATAGATTTCCAAATAAAGGATTATTTTTATTTTTGACGAAATATTCTGTATAGTTTTTATAAAGGAAGTGTTAAGAAGATGAAAAAAGTCATAATGGTGGCTCTGACTATTTTAGTATTCTCTACTTCTCTTTGTTCTGCTGCTAATGAGAATGCTGCAAAACATTCCTTAAGTAACTATTTGTTTGCAAAGCTGATGTCCGAAAACTATGTTTTGATGCTGAAAGGAATGGTAGCTGATAAAGATAATAAGGAAGATGCAAATAAAGCCCATACTCCAGCATATGAAATTGCTAAATTTAAATATCAAATTGCGTATACCAAATTCCGGGTGTTTCATGAAATGTATTTATTTCTGCTTGATGAAAAAGGTAGAATTCGAACAGAAGATGAGGAGAAATTAGCTATATTAGGGAATGATGCTTTTAAAGCATATTTAGAATTTAGTAAATCTGCAGAAGTTGCCTTAGTAGCACTTTCCGGTAATGAAGGATATGACTCAAAAGATCTTCAACATTATGTTGAAGATCATATTACAATGAGGGAAATGCTAAACTTCACTTTGGCAAATGTATTTTTTTCGTCAAATAATACTGTTCTAGATTCTAATATTACCCCCCTGGCGAGTGCCGGGGGGTAATACTTGGGACATCTGAGGGGATACACATTTCGCTTTTTTTATTGTGTTTTTGCGAAGCGAAATGTACGTCCCTGCGCTTCTCTTAAGTTTGCTTATTTATCACGGCTGTGTTATAATCACCTTGTAATTAAATACTTTTCGTGTGTTAGGTGGAGTCTGCCAAAGCAGGCTCCTTTTTGTCTTTTTTAGAAAAAATAGTAGTTGAGGTGAATAATTATGCTGGAATTTTTATGGTGGGCATTTGTTACTGCTATAGGTATTGGCATAGGATTCTATGTCGCCAATTTCAAAGGAGCACTATTTATGGGAGTGGTGGGAACAATTGGTGGGGGCTTTATGTGGTTTGAGAGGAAAACTCATCCTTAATCAAACAGTCCTTGGTTCTAGTGCATCACCTGTTGGTATATATTATTAACATTCCAAATTTAATATCCCTTAGACTTAGGAGGAGCCTGTTCAAAACAGGTTCCTTTTTGTCTTTTTGGGAATGATAACAGAGGAGGGGAATACCATGGAAAAACAAGCAATTTTGGCAATTGGCATATTTCTACTGACATACGCATTCATCATTTCTGAAAAAGTACATCGTACCATTGTAGCGATGGTCGGTGGCGTAGTCATGGTAACCTTGGGAGTTGTTAGCCAGGAAAGCGCCCTGCACCATATCGATTTTAACACTATTGGGTTGCTGGCGGGCATGATGATTATTGTTGCAATAACAGGTGAAACCGGGTTATTCCAATATGTGGCAATCGCAGCGGCAAAAAGAGCAAATGGAGATCCCTTAAGAATTCTCATTTCATTAGGAATCATAACAGCGGTGTTTTCTGCATTTTTGGATAATGTAACAACTGTACTGTTGATGGTTCCAGTAACGTTTAGCATTGCCAGGCAGTTAAAGGTAAACCTTGAACCGTATCTTATTACCGAGATTATCACATCCAATATTGGCGGCACGGCTACTCTCATTGGGGACCCACCAAACATTATGATTGGAAGTGCTGTCAAAGAACTCTCCTTCATGTCATTTATTAACAATTTGGCGCTTATTTCCCTGGTAACCATGGCAGTAAGTCTACTTGTTCTACTTTTCGTGTATCGCAATCAGCTTAAAACTACAGAAGAACTGAAGTCCGGAATTATGGACCTGAATGAGAAGAAAGAACTAAAAGATAAAGTCCTCTTAATGAAAAGCCTGATAGTCTTGGGTCTAACCATCAGCGGTTTTTTTCTACATCAGCTTATTCATTTAGAGTCGGCAACGGTAGCCCTTGGAGGAGCGTTTGTACTATTATTAATTACTAATAAAAGTGAGCATGACCTTGAGCATATTTTCAACCGGATAGAATGGACTACAATTTTCTTTTTTATAGGTCTTTTTGTAGTAGTCTCCGGACTTGTGGAAACCGGTATCATAAGTAGTCTGGCACAAGGTGCCATAGAGCTCACGGGGGGAAATATCAAGATTATGTCGATCTTAATTTTGTGGCTCAGCGCATTAGCCTCCGCTTTTATTGACAATATTCCTTTTGTTGCCACGATGATACCAATGATTCAGGATATGGGGACGATGGGAATTACTAATTTAGAACCCTTATGGTGGAGCTTAGCGCTTGGAGCCTGCTTTGGTGGAAACGGCAGTCTAATTGGTGCCAGTGCAAACCTAATTGTAGTCGGATTAGCTGCACAAGAGGGAACCCATATTTCTTTTTTACGGTTTCTAGCCGTAGGTTTTCCGATTATGGTACTATCTGTAATCCTGGCTAATATTTATATATACGTTCGCTATCTTATCGTGTAAGCCTGAGAAATTGTCATGAGTTAATCAGCTTATACTTGCCTCTGGTAAAAAAGAAAGAATCCCAGTAGTGCTGAAGTAATAGCCGCATCCTCCGGGGTGCGGTTTTTCCATCTCTAAAGTAATTCAAAAAGTAAGTTGCTATAATAACTACACAAGCAGATAAACGTGTGTTTTTTATTCAAGTGCCCAGTGACTGTGTTGCTGGGTTTTTTTTTATTTTCTGGTATGGGGATGTAGGCTAGAGGCTACTTTATAATTGGGACATTCTGGGGACAAAATGTATGTCTAACCGAGGAAATCTATTCCTTTATATACACAAGACAAAAATTAACCCCCTATAAAATCAGGGGGTTAGGAATGTATTTCTATCTATTCTACATACCTTTTAATTTATAAGGATTTGAAACCAGCTTTCTCGTGCTGTTTATCAACCATAATAATTGCCCAATCCCCCTTTTGGCTAATTGACACATTTTTATCTTAATTAACATATTATTAAATTGAATATATCAATTTTATATGGGAGCGATATTTGTGTCTTATTGCAAAGAACCCGAATTGACTGGGCGTATTGTTTTCCCTGGAAAACCACAGTATAGTGCGGCCCGCCAAGAGTTTAATTCTTTTTTCAACAAGTTCCCACTGGTTATCGTCTATGCCCAAGAAACTCAGGATGTAATCAATGCCGTGCATTGGGCACGCTATAGGGATGTACCAATTCGCGTACGTTCCGGTGGCCATAGCTACGAAGGTTTGTCAGTTGTCGATGCTGGTATTGTGATTGACGTTAGCGATATGACCCAGACGGAAGTGGATCATGAATGTGGCACTGTTAAGGTGCAGACCGGGCTGCGGAACTTTGCCTTATACAGAAAACTTGGATCCGAAGGATTAGTAGTGCCGAGCGGTGTCTGTGCTACCCCTGGGATCGCTGGTGTTACCTTGGGCGGCGGCCACAGCATTCTATCCCGACCATGGGGACTGACTCTCGATAACCTGTTAGAATTGGAGATGGTTGATGCTAATGGTCATGTACTTCACGCAAGTGCTGACCATAACGCTGATTTGTTTTGGGCCTCACGTGGGGGTGGCGGCGGAAACTTTGGTATTTGTACCTCTTTCCTTTTTCGCACACACCGCATTGATAATGTCGGCTTTGCTGACATAAGATGGGATTTGCAGGATTTAGAATCGGTACTTCAAGTCTGGCAGTACTATACCACCCCCTGTGTCGATGAGCGCTTGACGCCTACCCTGCTGTTGTTGTCAGGAGCACAGGAATCATCGCTGATAATGCAGGGAGTCTTTCTTGGTTCTGCTAAAGAATTACGTTACCTGCTAAACCCCTTGCTTAAGGCAGGCTCACCACGAAAGGTGACTATTGAAGAAATACCCTGGCTTGATGCTGTAGACCGGATAGCATCAAGCCAGCCGGAGTCTCCCTTACCATTTAAGAGCGTCGGCCCTTACCTCTACAACTTATTGCCGGACGAGGGCATCACCACGATCAGGCTTTTCATTGACGCGCCGCCACCCTCTTGTACGGTTAGTGTCTTTCTACACGGTCTAGGTGGAGCGGTAGCTAGGGTGCCGAATGATGCTACGGCCTACTTTTATCGCAAGGCTCTATCTAATATGTCAATCTTCGCTACGTGGAGTGCACCTGAAGGGGCAGCTCTGGGCATCCGCTGGGTAGAAGAATTCCGCTGGGCAATGCAACACTATACCAAAGGCGTTTATGTTAATACAACGGATCTTTCGATCAAAGATTGGCCAAACGCCTATTATAGTTGCAACTTTGAAAGACTAACACAGATAAAAGCGAAATATGACCCAGAAAACGTCTTCAATTTCCCTCAGAGCATTCCACCGTCGAATTGCTAAAAACGCAGTCTTAAATTATATTCTGTGATGATGGTAGATGGATTATTGAAAAACAATACCACCTGACCGGGATAGCTCAATATGATATAATTGTACTAAAATAGCTGCCAAAACCGGCAGCTTTATTTCTATATCTAGATGTAGACTCGGCGTCCCATCTGGACAGGTATGTTATCGTTAGACGTTGGTATGGAAGCATGGGGACGTATATTTCGCTTCTTTTATTATGTTTTTGCGAAGCAAAATGTGCATCCCTGCGCTTCTCTAAGTTTTTCAAAAAAAGAACCAACCCTTCACAAATGAAGTGCTGGTTTTTTGGGGGCATGGAAGGATATCTGTAGAACCAAAAAACTTCAGGAGGAAAATACCAAGTTATGACAGAATACATTTCATAAACCTAACTAGGATTAAAACATGTCGTCGATGTAAGGTAGCGCAAAAATGCCGGGAGGTCGACGACAAGACATTTCAGCTTTTTTGCGGGTTTTAAGTTGAGTAAGAAGGATATAGTCAACACAAGAAAAAGCATAAAGCCCTGTGTTTTCTTGTGTTCGATGGGGTTGTTAGGCTACCTATAAGGATTTGAAACCGCTATTGCGGCTGCCGGAATAGATAATGCCGCCATGTTGTTAGGCTACCTATAAGGATTTGAAACCTTCCATAAGCTTCCATATAAGCCTGAGTAGCATTTCGGTTGTTAGGCTACCTATAAGGATTTGAAACCTCGAT
>NZ_FNAM01000057.1:20057-29985 GCF_900101845.1 Sporomusa acidovorans
CCGCGTTGTTAGGCTACCTATAAGGATTTGAAACGCAGGATAGGGCGAAAGAATTGGGGGGCAGAATCCGTTGTTAGGCTACCTATAAGGATTTGAAACTGTGTCGGTAAGCTGCAGCGGTCCCGCATTGACCGTTGTTAGGCTACCTATAAGGATTTGAAACAACAAATGGACTTTCTGGCGCCTAACCTTCTCCGAATGTTGTTAGGCTACCTATAAGGATTTGAAACTTTAAATCGCATTGCGAAAACTCAATTTATAAATTCGTTGTTAGGCTACCTATAAGGATTTGAAACCAAGGCTTGTCCGTACTACCATTCAGCCTACGCCAGTTGTTAGGCTACCTATAAGGAATTGAAACTAAATATAACATCCCAATGAGTTCAAAGTTTTTACGGGATTAAGAACAAAAAACTCCGTACGCAGTAAGACTTATAGATTATTTTTTAAAATCAGTGGTAGTTACTTGCTTTTCATTATTAATTTTGCTACAATGTAATTACAAAGTAATTACGTTAAAGGGTGATTAGATGAAAGCAGATGTTATTAAAATTGGTAATTCAAAAGGAATAAGATTACCGGCATCAATTCTTAAACAATGTGGTATTGACAAAAAAGTCGAAATTGAAATTAGACATAATAATATAATCTTAAGACCAGTAAAACAACCACGCGAAGGTTGGTCTGCTGCTTTTAAGGAAATGAGCAAACGCGGAGATGATCAATTACTTATTCCAGAAATTGACGTTGAAATCTTGGAGGAATGGGATAAATGATTGATCAGTATTCGGTATATTGGGTAGATTTAAACCCTACCAAAGGTGCAGAAATCAATAAAATGAGACCCTGTGTAGTAATCTCGCCCCCAGAAATGAATATTCACTTAAAAACCATCATAATTGCACCAGTCACAAGCAAGGGACGTGATAGATACCCTACGAGACTAAAAATGGATATTGACAATATAACTGGATGGATCGTGTTGGATCAGATTCGAGCAATTGATAAGACACGGTTATGTGATTTTATTGGAAATTTAAGTGCCGAGGAAATAATAACATTAAAAGACATAATAAAGGAAATGTTGGTAGATTAACATACCAAATCAGAGCTATCCAAACAAGGGATTAATCAATTTTTTCTAGATAGTGGCTACAAACGCGCTCAAAAAAGATGGTTAAGAAAATTTGGGGTGCCCTTCAAAGTAGTAAAGGATTATTGGGGATCTGCATCTAACCATATGATCTGGCTTTGTAAAGTAAGCAATAGATCCATCAGATAGCAGCAGTCCAGAGAACTAGTTCCCAGTTCCGAAGAATATCGTTTCATCCTGAAATCGTTATCCACATTTAACTTAGAGGAAGCATAGTACATTTCGTGACCACACGCCTGCTGGGTTCGTCTGGTGGGCGATATATTTTTTTGTCACTTTATTATTAAAGAACATATTATGTAAAAACAGGAGGTGTGGAATTGTGTCTGAAGAAGATCGTAATATCATGAGTGCATTTAAAAAACGATTGGAAAAATTGGAAAATCAAATCGGAGAAATAAATAGAAATGTTAGCGAGATCCTTCAAATAGTTCGTAAAAGAGAAGAAGGAAAGAGCCAAGGGGATTAATGCCTTATTCCTAGCCCTGCACTTGCGGGGCTTGTTTATTGACTAGACTCTGTTTTATAATACGTTTACTGAATATCAAAAAAAGGAAAAAATGTATTATTGTAGAAATAATACAAAAATATGATAAGGAGGGGGACAGTGTGGTATATAAGAAGCTTATTTTCCTAGTAATTATGTGCTTCTTGGCCACAATGGCGATGACAGGATGCGATATGAAAGATAAAGAGAAGGCTGTTTCTGCGAAATATCCAGTCAAACCGATTACGGTTATTGTTCCTTATACTGCAGGTGGAAGTACAGATATAATGGTACGGGCAATGGAGAAGACGGCAATAAAATATATGGATCAGCCACTGATTATTACTAATATACCAGGGGGTGGAGGTAACATAGGTTGGAATGAATTGGCTGGGGCTAATCCTGACGGTTATACTCTTGGTGCAGTAGGTACTGGAACAATTTTGCAAACACTTTATGGTCAGACAAGGTATCATTACGTTACGGCCTTAGATCCGATAGTTCAGGTAGCGGACTTTCCCATAGTTGTGGCGGTTAGAGCAGATCAGCCATGGCAAAATATCGGGGAATTAATCGAATTCGCAAAAGTGCATCCGGGAGAAATAAAGTTTGGCCATTCGGGTGTAGGCTTGGCTGTGCATATTACTGGGGAAATGTTTGCTAAGGAGGCTGACATTAGTATTGTACCTGTTCCATTTAGGGGAGATTCAGAAGGAATAGCTGCTCTGCTGGGCGGGCATATTCAACTTTTGTTTGGGACCGCGGGAATAAAAGAGCATATTACTAGTGGTAATGTTCGAGTGTTGGCAGTTGCATCTGAGAAACGGTCAACTATTCCCGAACTTAAGGATGTACCAACGTTAAAAGAGCAGGGAATAAATGTTACGTTTAGTATTTGGCAGGGAATTGCAGCGCCTAAAACGTTGCCAACTGATGTCAAGATACAGTTGGCTGAAATTTTCAAAAAAACAGTAAACGATCCGGAATTTAAGAATCTTGCGGAAGAAATGGGAATGTCGGTAGATTACATAGGGCCACAAGAATTTAGTGAAAAATGGATAAACGAATATACCAGACTTGAAAAAGTCCTAAAAGAGACCGGTATTGTCGACCAGATTGCGGAGCAAAAAAAATAGGGGAATTGGGAGTAAAAAAAGGATTTAGAAGACTCATGGGGACGGTACTTACGATTCATTCGTTCTCAATTCAATAGACTTGTCCGTGTCCGTCCTAGTTTAAAACGAATCGTTGAAAACGTCCCGTGCGAGTCCTGGGGACAGAATACACGTACAACAAAATAAATCTATTGTTTTATGCATAAAAGCAAAGCCTGAATTTCTGATTTTTACAAGGAACCAGAGGAGGTACATGTTTCTATTGTACATTCCTTTTAATTTATAAGGAATTGAAACGTTGGTCGATTAGTGCTAGACCCGGAAGTAAGAGTTTAACCAATCGAAAATTGCTAAAATTCTACTCGGCGTTTTAGTGCTTGCACAGTACAGGGGACTACTATGTAGTAACTGCCGTAAACCCTATATTTAGCTTTTGAAAAAATTATTAGCTTTAAAATGGTTCCAGTAGCTTAATGCACCGAACTGATCACTGCCACCTGCCAGGTAACTGGTGGGTGGCTTTTCTATTATTGTCCTATTAATAAAATTGTATAGTATTATAGAATGCAACCATCATAAGTCTTTTTTTTATGTTTTTTGATATTTTTAGAATGATTTCACCAAAAACTTCACACGAAAATTGCGCACTTGTGCAATTTCTGGTATGAAAATAACACATATAAAACATCTTCAGAGTATAAATAAAAGAATGATAATAATGAGTACACATCTGTAGTTCTAGAGATTTCGGCATTTTTCCTATTTGTGATAAATACTATGTTGCCTTTGGCATGTTTCTTGCTTTTATAGTTGGTATCGAATGCTTAAGAGTGAAGCGGCAGATTTCTATCAATAATCTCTAAATTGCTTGAGATACTAAATGACGTTTCCAATAAGGTGAAGAAATCGGTCTTAAAGTTAATCAAAAGTCAACTCCAGCACTGGTTTACAGGACTACCTAACTATATTAAGGCTTTCCTGCCTAATTTGGGCTGCGAAAGTTGAGTTATATAACAAGTAAATACTCAATGGAGTGATAATACAATTAACGTGGCAATGGAATTCAAGATATTAGATGGAAAATTCTAAAAATATTTAAGATAACTTAAGTAGTAAGATGTTTTTAGTTGTAAGTATGCACTAAAAAACAAAAAATACTGTATTAAAGGCAAACTTATTGAAAGATAAGGACGCAAAGCCGTGGGTCTAAAGATAGTTTTATCAATGACTGCCAGGTTGCATCAGAGAATTGTATGATGATGTCCCTGGCAGTTTTTTATTATTTTAGAGGAGGGAGGCTTATGGTAGATAAACAAGACTTTGAAATGACAAAAGAAGAATTGGAGGAATTAATGAAAAAACTTCCTGAAATCCTGAAAGAAATCGAAATGCCGGTAGTATCTGACGAAAAATGTGTGGAAAATGTTAAGGAGCAAAGAATATGATCTTTTTTAACAATATGAAAGTAAAATACAAATTAGGAGTTTTAATTTTTATTGCTTTTTTGGCGTTAGGAGTTATCGGTTTCACAGGATATTATTACTTGCAGCAATCGAACACTACTATGAATACGCTGTATAAGGACAGACTAATCCCTGTTCGGGATTTAAACGAAAATCGCATGCTTATTGTCAGAGCCAATGCGGCAATCATGGAATTAATGCTTACTACCGATGATAATAAAAATAATCAACTTAAAGCAATCATTGAAGATACGGGTAAACGAGCTGCTGCTAATCTGACAGAGCTTGAAAAAATTCATCTTGATGCTAAAGCTAAGGATTTGTTGAACAAAGTAAACACGGCCAGAGAAAAGTACCGTGAAGCAAGGGAGCAAGTTGTTAGTTTAGCTATGCAAAATAAAAATGCCGAAGCCTATGCTCAATATGTTGCTAATGTGGATAAACAGTCTACAGAATATATTGAGCTAATGCGCGAGTTTAGTGATTATTATACCGAATTGTCCCGAAAAATGAACGAGGATAACCAGGCGGCTTTTGGAAAAGCTAACCAAATCACCTTAGGGATTCTGTTGTTGGCTTTTCTCGTATTGGGGGGGAGCAGCTGGTACATAACAAAACTCATAACCCAACCGCTAAATGAGTTGACCTTAGTTTGTGATGAACTTGCCACCGGTGATTTTCGTGATAAGCCGCGTCGGGTTATCAGAAAGGATGAAATCGGCAAAGTGGCAGATTCTTTGGTAGCTATGCGCAGCAATGTCCGTACGCTGATGAAGAAAATTGACGTGTCCGTTGAGCAGGTGGCTGCCGCTTCTGAGGAATTGACGGCTAGCGCTGATCAATCGGCTCAGGCGGCCACGCAGGTGGCTGGCTCTATTGTCGCTGTGGCGCAAGGCATGGGAGAACAGTTGGGTATAACCGGAGATGCTTCGGCAGTCATACGGCAGATGTCGGCGGGTATCCAGCAAATTGCCGCTAACGCCAGCGACGTATCAGGACAATCGGCTTTAGCCGCACAAAAGGCCAATGAAGGTAATATTGCAGCAGATAAAGCGGTACGGCAAATGGCACACATTGAACAGACAGTTACGAGTTCTGCCGGGATAGTGGCTAAACTCGGCGAACGGTCGAAAGAAATAGGCCAGATTGTAGATACGATTGCCGGTATTGCTGGTCAAACCAATCTTCTGGCCTTGAATGCCGCCATTGAAGCAGCACGGGCAGGAGAGCAGGGACGCGGGTTTGCTGTAGTAGCAGAAGAAGTACGTAAATTGGCTGAGCAATCCCAGGAAGCTGCCAAGCAAATTGCTATACTTATCGGAGAAATTCAAGGGGATACCGGCAAAGCGGTTATCGCTATGGGGGAAGGTTCTCAGGAAGTTAAAATGGGAGCAGAGATAGTCAATGCTTCAGGTCTAGCTTTTAATGAAATTGCTAAGTTAGTAACGCAAGTATCCGATCAGATCAAAGACATGTCTACGGCCGTAGACCAAATGGCAACCGGCAGTCAGCAGATTGTCAGTTCAGTACACCAAATTGATGAGTTAAGTAAAAAAGCTTCCGGCGAAGCACAAAGCGTTTCAGCCGCTACCGAAGAGCAATCTGCATCAATGGAGGAAATAGCTGCTTCCAGCCAAGCTTTAGCTAATCTTGCTATGGATTTAAGGGACGCAGTCAATAAGTTTCAAGTTTAAGTGATTAGTACCTGAATAAAGAAACTTATAGCTACAATTGAAATAATGAACATGCAGTGGTATAGGGAAAGCCCATGGTCCTAGATTGGGCTTCCTTAATGCCAGCGACTATTTAATTGGGGGAGTAGTGTCATGGGAAACAATAAGGGTATTTTACTTGAGTCAGGTACAAATGAATTTGAGATTATTGAGTTTTCCATAGGCAACGTTTTCTATGGCATTAATGTAGCCAAAGTCAGGGAAATAATAAATCTAGTTCCTATTACCGCAGTGCCCAATGCTCATTCGTATATTGATGGGATCATTACCTTGCGCGGTAAAATAATGCCGCTTGTCAATTTGGCAAAATGTTTGAGCAGTGAAACACAAGCCGTTACGTCTAAAATAATTGTTACTGAAATGAATGGCGTTTTTAGTGGTTTTAAGGTGGATGAAGTATCGAGAATTCACCGCATATCATGGAAACAGATGGAACCAGCCCCGAATATCTCAGACTCCGACCGGGTTGTCGGGATAGTAAAGATGGAGAACCGTTTAATTATTTTATTAGATTTCGAAAAGATTCTATCAGAAGTTAACCCGGAAATCGGCAAAAAATTATCGGCTATACCTGTTTCGTCGGCAGAGTTGGTTACTATCCGCAAGACCAAAACTATTTTGGTAGCGGAAGATTCACACATGTTAAGAGAATTGTTGCTCAAAACTTTGCAAACAGCCGGTTATAACACGATTTCTGCAGATAACGGACAACAGGCATGGAATAAATTGGAGGCTATTGCGAGAAACGGGAAATCAGTGGTAGAGCAGATACAACTGGTGATTACCGATATTGAAATGCCACAGATGGATGGCCATCATCTTACTAAAAGAATCAAAGAGGACCAAAACTTAAGAGCATTACCGGTAATCATTTTTTCCTCATTAATTAATGAGGAAATGAGAAGAAAAGGGGAAGCGTTGGGGGCGTACGCACAAATTACTAAGCCTGAGATTGAACAATTAATCAGTATTGTAGATAAAAAGATTGCGATGTAATCAAAGGTTGACTACAAATCCACTTAACATTATTATTTATCTTTAAATGTCATTATTCGATTAATAAAACCCAGATAACAACAGCAAGTCCCATGTTACTGGGTTTTATTTTGCGGTTTAAGCTTAATAAATTTTCCTGTAATTATATCTTTATTGCCTCTCTATTATTGGATTCGTTAGAAGAATTTTTGATTGTACCTATTCTATATTATTTTGACTTTTGATTTCAATATTCGACAAATTTCTCTTAATAAATGCTTCTTTTCATACGATGATTAAGTAAGTTATTTTATACGAGAAGTAGGAGAGAATATATATGATAATCTTTAAGGATATCAGCTTGCTTCCGATTATATATGAATTACTACAAAATCTAGCTCTCCTATATACGATTATTTCTTTATTTATGCCGGTAATTCTCTCAAATCAATTAAGGCATAACTATTTTAAATTCTATCCCAAAGGAATATTATTTTTCAGCTTACTAGCTTTAATTTCAATGTTGGTGCCAATCCAGTTCAACCAAATTCCCGACGTGACTGTTGACCTAAGAATAGCAACGATTATCTTAACTAGTGCATACTTGGGGCCTTTCAATGCATTTTTGGTTGGTGCAATGACAGGCATATTTCGGGTAATGCTGGGAGGCTTAGGCTGGATCGCATGGTTACCAGCAGCGTTAATTTGTGGCCCTTTATCATTCTTTATTATCAAGCAGGTAAGATCTCATACTACTGGTATGGTTATGGCTACTATAACCTGCACGTTAGTTTCGATGACGATTTTTGCTATCAATACCCATTATTTTCATGCTTTTTTATATTTATCTCCCCTTGATCATCCTAATAATTTTTACAATATTTTGGTTGCTTTAGTAACTTGTAATACATTGGCGGCAGTCGCTTACGACCGAGCCATAAATAATATTATCAAGCATCAAAAAGATTATGACGCACTGAGATTAAAAGCCGATGTTGATGGTATGACAGGACTTTTTAATCATAATAAATTTCAATATGAATTGGCTAAGGCTCTGGATAGCGCGAAAAAGAGCAGAAAAATGCTGTGTTTGCTAATGCTTGACCTCGACTATTTCAAAAAATACAACGATAATTTTGGTCACCAGGCCGGAGATGCCTTATTGCAGGAAGTGTCAAGATTTTTTTTGGAAAGTATCCGCCCCCAAGATATTGCTTCTCGTTATGGAGGGGAAGAATTTGCGATTGTTTTACCGGATTGTTCCGAGTATGAAGCGCTTCAAATTGCCGAAAAGATACGGAGAAAAATCGAACAACATCAATTCTATGGTTGCGAAGAAATGCCAAAAGGAAAAGTTACAATATCTATAGGTATCGCGTGTTATCCTACTAATTCAGCGGATAAGGAGAGTTTGATTCAAAAGGCTGATTCTGCCTTGTATGCTGCCAAGCGATCAGGACGGAATAAATCATTAGTATATAGTCCTTATGGAAATGTCTGCTTTATGGTCAAACCTTAATATGGTAAATAAAATTGACCGAATGTAGGAAGTTCCGGATTAAAACTACCATTATTGAGTATAATAAATAAATCTGGTAATATTATAACTACAGAATAGCCACCCTAACTCAAGTGCTAGGGTGGCTTATTTCTACTCAGAAAGAATTCCGTTATTGTGCAACAGGTTATTTTAATAGCTTATTCAAAAACGACTCTATCGATAAATATTTAGGTGAATTAAATGCGTGTATTAGTAGTTGATCATTCAGAAATGTACCGGGAAACAATTAGAAATCTCCTCACAGAATTAGGCATAGAAAAGATTGACGAGTCGGAAACTGGTATGGGAGCAATCAATAAAATCAAGAGGCTACCCAAAGGAACTAAGTATGACATTGTTACGATTGATATAGCAATGCCACGTAAAGAAGGTTTACATGTCCTGAAGGATATGACAATATTGTCTCCTGAGTCTAAAATTATCGTATGTAGTTCAAAAAATGATATATCAACAGTAAAAATAGTTATAGGTTTCGGGGTGTATGGATATATAGTAAAACCTTTTACTAAAGAAAAATTTCTGGAGACATTTCTTAAATTATACACCTAATATAAATATGAGCATAAATTATTGGTTGTCAACGAGCTTGGAAAAGAAGTGAAGTTATTTATTAACTTATAAACTTCAAAATCCGTTACGTTCCTAGCTTTAGGGGGCGTGTTCAAATTGTTAATATTATTTTTTTTGATTAGTTATTAAATCTGCAATACCGGTTTCTTTTACAATTTTAGAAAGTTTAACATTATCTTCTATCCATCTTGCACCAAACTCGTCAGGGTCCATATATTGGACTGACATTTCCAGTTCCTCCATATTATTCTTAAATTCAGGATCATTGACCATTGCTCGAAGTCCCTCTGTCAATCTTGCTTTTTCGGCCGATGGCAGACCTTTGGGAGCAGCAATTCCTGACCAAAAGTTTAATGTAACATTGATTCCCTGTTCTTTGAAGGTTGGCACATTTTCAAAACCCGGGATAGTTACTCTATTCTCATTGACCACTCCCAGTACTCTGATTGTACCATTTTTTACGTGCTCTTTTAGAAGCATGGGGACGTACATTTTGCTTCTTTTATTATGTTTTTGCGAAGCAAAATGTGCATTCCTACGCTTCTTTAAGTTTTCTAAAAAAGAACCAACCTTCACAAATGAAGTGTGGTTCTTTTTGGAGTATGGAAGGATATCTATAGAAACCAAAAAACTTCAGGAGGAAAATACCAAGTTATGACAGAATACATTTCATAAACCTAACTAGGAGTAAAACATGTCGTCGATATAAGGTAGCGCAAAAATGCCGGGAGGTCGACGACAAGACAGTTCAGCTTTTCCGCGGTTTAAAGTTTAAGCAAGAAGAATATAGTCAAAACAAGAAAAAGTATAAAGCCCCGTGTTTTCTTGCGTTCGATGGGTTAATAGGCTACCTATAAGGATTTGAAACCGC
>NZ_FNAM01000093.1 GCF_900101845.1 Sporomusa acidovorans
AGCGCTTAACTTTCTGACCTGTCTGGACATTTTTATCACCTCTCTTTTACATTTTACCATTTTTAGGACGAAAAAGGAACGTCCCTATATGTCCCATTAAACAGAATAACTCCTGCTAATTTATACAGAAATTGGCGGGAGTTATTTTATTCCGCTGTTGCTAATATACGGTTCTCCTCGATTAATCTTAAACGAACTTGTTACTTTAATGTACATGGCACCATTGTCATGTCATAAGTGGAACACCTTGATTTTACTGGCCATAGGCATTTTCTTGTTCTAGTACATGCCACTAAATCATTCCTTAACGTGCCACTACTATATCTTGAAAATCCAGGATGTATCTGGCTTTAACGGCATCTTTATATTATTCCATAACATGACAAGCCAAGTGCTTGGTTCAGTCCATCCCCACCACAATGTCGTAGGGACTAGATCTTTTTAAATCAATTAGCTAGCTTTGCACCGACTCTATCTTATAAGATTATTTTTTAAACTACTATACTTTATTTGCTTTTTTCCATTCGCGCCACTACTCTGTGCCATAAGTGTTTCTGTAAGAAACTTCCTTCTACGCTTTCTTCCATATCCAGAAACATTTTATACGGAACAGTAAATGACAACATGTCAGCTTCGACCATGGGGCGTACTGTAATATCAGTCAACCCCACAACCGCTCTTGGATTTTCCTTCTGGGCTTCGGAGTAGGGAACTAGGAAAATGGACTGACACCCTGCGCCAAAAGGTATCATAACATTTTCACTTCCCGGTCTGTAATAGTTTGCAAGTACTGTAAGGGCCGATAACTGATCATTATTAACATAAAACACAATTAACTCCGGTAGTTCCTTGGCAGTATCAATCTGTGACAAAGGTTTAAAAATTACGTACTGGTAGGGAAGATCAGTGATTGGCAAACACTCAACAAACTCTGCTCCCAGCTCAGGATTTTTTATATATCCTTCGCCTTCAAACTGGCCGCTTTTACCAACTGACAAAAAGTATTCAATCCCACCCGGATAATTCGGATATTGGCCAAAACCTAAGCCTACTTTACCACCAGGACAGCCTGTGGTTTTACGTTCAAAAACTGAGGTTTTTCCTTTGGCTGCCGCAATAAATAACGGAATTGCACAGCTCCACTGCCCTTCTTTACCCTGAAGCGCCCCTGCCGGTTTTTCATTGCTAAGCAAAACAGCTACCGGCTCATAATGCAAGCTCAATTCTTTAACCAAACGGCTTTCCATCTTCTTTACCTCACTTTATTTTATATTTTATACTGTTATGAAAATGTTTACTTGTCACTACCGGATATCTTTATCAGTGTTTATAAACGTCTATGCTTATCATTATAGTTGTCATGACAACTATGACTTCAAAAAAAATCGGCTACTTGATGTTATCATAAATTTGATTTAGCATTTTCTTCATTTCTGCCACTTTATGTTGTTCTATGCCTGCTGTTGCTTTATCTAATAGTTGCTTAACCTTGGGAATTAATTGTTCACGCAATGCCCACCCATCATCAGTCAAAAATATTTGAAAAGATCGCTTATCCACTGGGTGAGCTTTTCGAACCACTAACCCCTTGATAATTAACTTTTCCAAAATGCGATTCGTGTTCGGTTTATCTTTAAAGGTCAAATCTGACAGCTCTTTGGGGGTAACACCTTCTTGTTCCCATAAACAGTTTAATATAGCCCATTGCTCTGGCGTTACATCATTTTCTTTTAATTGTTGAAATAATTCATTTTTTAGTTTTGTATTTACTTTATTTAGAATAAATCCTAATGAATCATCTAATTTAAAATTCATTTGAACCACCATCTTAGTTGTCTTGACAACTACATTATAATATCATTGTAATAATCAGTCAATATAAGTTAAATCAAATTTCAGAAAAATACATCAGATAAATCAGCATAATTAATACAATATCAACCAAAAGTATGTAATTGTTATCTTAATGAACATGGCACCAATGGCAGACTCCATATCCTATACTTAGAAAAATTGGCTTGTCTTCTTTCTTAGCTTGCTCAAACGCCTCAACGCTCCAAGTGTACCAATCTATTGGGTTGTAGGCATGCTGGAGTAAATATGGGCTTTTTTCATTTATCAATCGGTTAGGCTTTTTGTCCATGAAAACCACCTCCAGAATTAGTTCCATAACATGATACCGATGTTCTATCTGGGAAGTTATATATTTCTTTAAAGGTGATAGCAATGAACCCATTTGAACCTTTAATTTTGAAAGAATCCATAAAACCTCTCCATTCCCACTGACAGCTTAGGTACACATTTTTGTTCTGGGGTCATTTTCATCAATGCATTCAATTCCTTCGTATCCCTTGGCTCTAGCGTTATCATAAAGTTTTTCTAGAGTAGTAAGGTTTTTACAATATAATTCAACATAACTACAATCTGCAATTAACAAACATAATTCGCAATCGCTTTTTAGAAACTCCTCATATGTATCAAAATTGCTTAACTGCGTTCCCTTCGGAAATGCCTTTAACGTTGTAAAAATTACATAATAGATGTTACTCTTTATCAACTCGTCAAAAATTACTCCGTCAACAACGTTTGCATTATCAAATAAATCCTCATCTTGTTGACCATACACCCGTTTCCATACTTCTGTACTACATTCGATTTTCCAATCATACGGGGTACAATCAAGCGCTTCAAATATTTGTGCCAAGTGTTTTCCGTATTCATTAGGAATTTGAAAGCTAACTCCACGCTTCAGCAAATTATCACCTTCTCAATATCCCATTATTCGAGGTCATTGCCACCTGCGTATATTTTTTTTCAATTACCGTTTCCAATGACTACTAATGCCTCACGACCTGATTAGATTCATTATATATTTATTAGCAACATCCATATTTCCCGTAAAATGTTCTACAAGTATTTCTACTCCTTGTAATCCGCCTGGTTCGTTATAATCAATATTACAAAATACAGGTTGCCTTTTATAAACTTTGAGATTTTTATCAAAAATTGCTATGATTTTTTCTTCGCTTTGCATAAGCACACCTGAGTTTTTTGCGGTATAAGGGGTTTTCATATTTGGCAATTGGATTATTTCTTCTCCAACGGTCGTATTTAACACCTCAACACCAAGCCAATTATTTTTATCATCATACAACAAACTTCCTGATAGATTGACTAATGTTCTTACTGTAATTCCATCAAATTCTCTAAAATAAATGTATATACTAGCTGAATTACCATGCCTTGAAACTGTTATCCTCATACTTTTATAACACCTCTAAAAGACTCCATTTTCTTGCCAACTAAACAATTCACTAATGAAAAATTCTCGTTTACGAAAATTATTTATGATTAATGCTCAAGTCTTCAAATATGAGTTATTTGCCATGAAATATACTATCGATATAACCACGCCAATAATCATTATGCTCTCTTCCTATTCAGAAAGGCAACAGCTATCTAAGTTACGTATTGTCAGAGATTTTTAGTAAACAATCAACAATTCTTTTTATTTTATTTTTTCCCCTATTTTTAATTATAAAATCAAGGATACTGCTATCAATTTCCCAGTCTTCTTTAGTGAACACCTCCTTCAATAATAGACTTTCTTTAAGTAATCTTTCAAGATATTTACTATCTTCATTTTGCTTAACCCATTCCACAAGTTCTTCAAGTGTGAATGTTCCTGCTCCATTTAGTCCATTCCAATAAAAATCAATAAAATGTATAAATGTCACTATATCAGCTTTAGTAATCATTCTCTAATACCACCCATATACTCTTTACTAAAATTATCAGACACTCATTCTTGCCCAAGAACTTACTTCTCAATTACTCCAAAACAAATTTCAAAGCAAGTAATGATTCACGATATCCTATACTAATAATTAAATAAATAACATATTTATCCTGCAAATACAAAAACCAGCACTCAAGTGCTGATTTTTATTGGATGTATTATAATATAAATAAACTCTGAGCAGAGCAAGTCCCTTCTATGCATCAGAAAAGCAACCAAACAGAACTAGCAAGGTTGGTGGTTAATTTTGAATTTTACATGCCCTTGTTGTGGCTATAAAACCTTACATGATACAGGCGAATATTCTATTTGTCCGATATGTTTCTGGGAAGATGACTTATATCAAAAACAGAATCCATATTCATCTGAAGGTGCAAATCATATTTCATTACTCGAAGGACAAGTAAATTATAGAAGATTTGGTGCTTGTGATAATACATGTATAAACCACGTTCGTAAACCAACTTCAATCGATGAATATGATTCTAATTGGATGCCATTAATAACTCCAAATCAAGCTTTCTTAAAATGGATAAATATAAACGAAAAACTTTGGAAAGAACACGGTATAGCTATTGAAAATATTAAGATTGCTTCTGAACAAATCTCTGATAATCCTTGCGTGACTGTATATCATTACAGCAATAATAAAATTGGCGTAATCACAGTATGGGAAACTAATACGTATTATTACGAGATTGAAGACTGTGATAATGGTAATACCTTATTATTAAAAAATGACTCTTTTGAAGCACTACCTAATTTTGATGAAACATTTTGTTCCTACTTTACATTAATGAATGATAAGTAATTACATTTGATTTATAATAGCCTAGATGCTAAATCGACATATTTTTATGTTACTTTATCATACAATTCATGTATACGATAATATTCGATATAACTTAATATTTCTTAGTTCATATTTCCAGGTTTTTTTATAGCAAAGAACACAGCACTAGATTGGCAGGCTGTGTTTTTATATTTGGCATAATCCCACCGTTTTTATTGGCTGCCCCTTGGTGTCAATCCGCGCCTGAGGATCCGCTGCAGCCTATTTTGTATCGCTGTCCTCAAGTGAAAAGAATGTCATTGTATCCATTACTATTTATGCCACCAGTAATTGCGGCGAATGGAGGTTTATATGCAATATGTAGAGTCAAGGCACACGACAGTCGCAATCTCGACTGGTGATCATAAGAAAGCGGCATTATATTTTGATAGAATCATTCCAACACATTCAGCTTATAAAGTGCCTGAAATATTAAAGGAGCCTCTCAATTTCGGAGACTGGAAATTATCCACACTATTCAGCATGTGGTCCAACCAGGAAACTACAAGCCATGATTCCATGGAAATGGCTCGACAGATTTTTGAGTTCGTTTTTCGAGAACTTCCGAAGAGTGTGAAATATGATCCAAAATATATAGAAGAACTGCAGAAAAATACAATTAGGGTTGCTAAATCGGAATGGAGTAATGCTAATATTGTGTCTTTATTGCTGCGCCATGGCAATATTGCTAAAAATAGGTTACTAGTTCCATCTTATGATAGTAAAGAACAAGAAGATGACTTCGTGATATCAGGAGATGATCAAGTGGCACAAGTAATATTAGCTAATTTAGATCTGATTGATACTAATAAACTAGATTGGCAACAAATAATAGAAGCCAAAAAAGACGAAGATTTTCATAGAAAGCTACGCGCTGTTATGCTTTTTATTTACAAAAATTACCTTGGTCAATCTGCATCTTTTATTAAAGATGACATAATGCAACAACTTGAAGAATATCATCAAATCTGTAAGAAGCATGGATTCAAGCTGGTAACTAGCTCTCTGTCTATTGTTTTAAATTCTAAATCATTGCTATGGACTATCTGTGCTGAAACTATTGCATTATTAAGTGGCTTGCCACTCCAAATGCTTACTCCGGTTCTGCTTGCTGAAGCAGCGTTAGAGGTGGGGAAAGTGGCGATAAACTATGTTGAACACAAACGTGACATCACCGATTACAAAAGGAGCCACCCTTTATCGTATATACTACAGTTTCCTTTACAGGATAGTAGGGATTAATTTGCCCTTGATATTTCGAAATTTGATAGATAACAATGATTAATTTTATTAGTGCAGAAAAAAACACAGCTCTGTACATGACAGGCTGTATTTTTGTTTATGTCAGACCTGAGACTAATTCTCACATTATGACAAATAAATTGATAATGGAATGGATCACCTAAAACACGCCTATGCTCTCAGCAACATGAGCGTCAGACATCGTAGACTCCCGCCACCTGCCAGAAGAGCGTCAGGATGGAATTCTATGATTTCAATCCCCTTGCTGTACAGCTGGCTTTTTGTCTGCGCATTAAGGGCAATGTCATAATGAAGCATGGTGTTAGCGTCAATCGGAATAAACGAACAAGCCCACTTCTGCTGTTCCTCATCTGATACCGAAATAAGTTCCATTTGTCGTTCAAACATAAATTGCCTGAAATCACCAATTTCCTGCCTACCGTTTTGAGTGATATGCCAAGCCTTTAAAAAGGCTGGCAAGTATACAAGTGCCAGATGATCATTGATTTTTCCGAACAGCATGTCGGCATGCATATAGCGCCTTACCTTCACAACATCAACGTAAATAATTTCTGAAAATAGAGTCAGCACATAGGGAATAAACTTTTCCACCGAGGCCGAACGGTGTCGCTCAGTGCAGGCAATAAATACCGTACTAGGTGACAATATCAAAAATCCCTCAAAGTGATCGGTTTCGTCAAACTCATAGCAAATGGGCACTCCTAAATTTTTCAAAGCTTCTTTAACAACAATGTCTTCTCCAGATCGTCCATATCCCATCTTAGACAGCACAGCACCATGCCGAGGGAGACATCAAGGGACGGGGAGACATCAAGTGGGGAGACATCAAGGGACGTTCCTTTTCGGGAGACATCAAGGGACGTTCCTTTTCCGTCAACTTCTTGCTATCACACCACGAGAAATTCCAGTTGCACGCTCAATCTGTCGAATGGATAATCCT
>NZ_FNAM01000026.1 GCF_900101845.1 Sporomusa acidovorans
TCTTGCTCTGTGTACACTTCACCTATGTTGTTACCAATATAGGCGCAACACTCGATACGGATGGCTGGTTAGGCCTTATCCTGCGCGGACTCTCACCGCGCCAGAAACTACCAAGCTTGGCTTGGCGTACCACAAATAAGTGTTGCTTCGAGCACGCAGACTTATCTTTGTATAAACAACTCGTTTATTGCTAGGCAATCAGTCCCTGCTGCTAATCCCTGTATATTTGGGAAAGGAGTTTTTCCTGTGGCTTTAAAAATCGTCTATCCCATCTGTTGTGGCATTGACGTTCACAAAACCTTCGTCGTAGCCTGTATCGCTTCTTCCAACAGCAAAGGCATCACTGCTTACAAACGCCATCGCTTTTCTACCTTTACTAAAGGTCTCAACGGGATTTCGAGAGCCGGCTGCTACATCAAGCCTCTCTTGGTACAGTGTGCTACCGCCGTAATCAAAAGCGAAAAGCATCCCGAAATCCGAAACCGCTATCTGCAACTGAAGCGGCGCAGAGGCCATAAACGAGCCATCATTGCCATTGCTCGTATGCTGTTAACAGCCATCTATCACATTTTAAAAACCAAAGAACCCTATAACCCTAGTTTATATAAACAATCTGATGTTCGTCCTGTCGTTCATCATGAATTTACGATAAAAGAAGCCATTCTGCTGATACAAGCACAGGGTTATCAAATTCTGGCACCTACACCCTAATTCTTAATTAAAATACATTATTTACCATTATGTCGTCCTACGGACGGCCTGTTTGGCATGCTCTTTTCCCTTATTAAGCATGTTAACCAAGGATTTCAGACTTTTCCTCCCCCTAACGGCAGCTTTTTATTACAGAATCACTGGCCGGTATGCAAGCCATTATGCCTCAGCCTCATCCCGGCGGTAATAATGAGGTTATCACCTATTAATGTTATACCGGCAAACTTGTTACTGATTTCCTGACTGCTTTGCTCATTACTGCCAAGTTGCGTTCCAGCCTCAATCACTGCTTTCCGGCCAACAATCGCTTTGTTCACAACGGCTTTAGAGCCAACTGTCGCATCGGGCATAATAATGGAGTCCCTCACAATCGCTTCTTTGCCGATATAGACGCCGGGAAATAGTACCGAGTTTTCAACCTGCCCGAAAATCCGACACCCTTCACTAACCAGCGAGCAAACCACCCGCGCCGCACCGGCGATTACGTGCGGGGGCTGCGTCGGAGTAACCGAATAAATCCGCCAGTCGGAATCATATAAATCGAGCGCAGGCTCATCGCCGAGAAGATCCATGTTGGCTTCCCAGAAACTTTCCACCGTACCGACATCCTTCCAATAACCGTTAAAACGGTACGCATAAAGCCGTTCATGGCCGGCCAGCATTTGGGGAATCACATTTTTGCCAAAATCATGACTGGAGTTGCTATCAGTGGCATCTGCCGTTAAATAAGCCCTGAGCACAGGCCAACTAAATACATATATGCCCATTGAGGCAAGATTATTCCTGGGTTTTTTGGGTTTTTCCTCAAAATTGGCAATCCGGTTGTCTTGATCCGTATTCATAATGCCGAAGCGGCCGGCTTCCTCCCAGGGTACTTCAATAACGGCAATCGTGGCATCGGCCTGCTGAGCTTTATGGTAATCCAGCATGAGAGAATAATCCATTTTATAGATGTGGTCACCTGATAAGATCAGCACATAGTCAGGCTGAAACATTTCAATAAAATTAAAGTTTTGATAAATAGCGTCGGCCGTGCCCTTGTACCATTCACCGCCCTTTTCCCGCACATAAGGCGGCAGCACAAAGACACCGCCGTTGCGCCGGTCCAGGTCCCAGGCACTGCCGATCCCTATATAGGAATGAAGGGCCAGCGGCTGATACTGGGTAAGAACGCCGACAGTATTAATTCCGGAATTGTAACAATTACTTAGAGGAAAATCAATAATCCGGTATTTGCCCCCAAACGGTACGGCCGGTTTTGCCAGCTTTTTGGTCAGCATTCCCAGCCGGCTTCCCTGCCCGCCCGCCAAAATCATAGCGACACATTCTTTGCTTTGCAAAGTGCTCTCCTCCCCTGTAGTCCTGTCTATTCCGGAACGCAGTTTGCTGCCGGCAACTTTGGGGGCTTTTTATAGCCAACCGGCTTAAAATATACGGCAGCTAAAGGCGGCAGGGTTATCACCAGCGAAGCCGGCTGGTTATGCCAGACAACCGCTTCCGGTTTACATTTTCCGTGATTACTCTGACCGGAACCGCCATATACCGGATTATCACTGTTAAATACTTCAAGATAATAGACTGCGTCCGGTACTCCAATCCGATATTCCCGCCGGACAACCGGTGTAAAATTTACTACAACAATAATAAAATCGTCGGCTTGCTTGCCTTGCCGTTTAAATACTAAAACACTTTGCCGCCAGTCTTGACAATCGATCCAGGAGAATCCCTGCCAATCACGGTCATTTTGCCACATGGCGGGATTTTTTAAATAAAAATGATTAAGGTTCCGGACATACTCCTGTAATTTTCGATGCATTTCATAGTCCAGTAAGTGCCAATCCAGACTATCCTGACAGTTCCATTCAATAAATTGTCCAAACTCCCCCCCCATAAACAGCAGTTTTTTACCGGGGTGAGCCATCATATAAGCATAAAAGGCGCGCAAGTTGGCAAATTTTTGCCAATAGTCTCCCGGCATTTTATCCAGCAATGACCGTTTGCCATGAACTACCTCGTCATGGGATAACGGCAGGATGAAATTTTCGGAAAACGCGTACATAAATGAAAATGTCACCAGGTTGTGATGATGCTGGCGATACACCGGATCAAGCTCCATATAGCGCAGCATATCATTCATCCAGCCCATATTCCATTTAAAATTAAACCCCAGTCCCCCCAGATAGGTGGGATGAGTAACCAACGGCCAGGCTGTAGAATCCTCGGCAATCACCAATGCCTGCGGGTAACTCGCAAATACGGCTTCGTTAAGCCGCCGCAAAAACTGAATAGCCTCAAGGTTTTCTGTCCCGCCATAGCAATTAGGCGTCCATTCGCCCTCTTCCCGGCCATAGTTGAGATACAACATATTGGCAACCGCGTCAATGCGAATTCCGTCAATATGGTAAATGTCCATCCAGAATAAGGCGTTGGAAATGAGAAAGCTCATCACTTCCGGTCGGCCAAGATCAAAGTTGAGCGTTCCCCAGCCCCGATTTTTACTGCGGCGCGCATCAGCGTATTCATAGAGTGTTGTACCGTCAAAGGCTGGCAGTCCGTGCGCATCTTGGCAAAAATGTCCCGGTACCCAGTCAAGGATCACGCCAATCCCCCGCTGGTGGCAGCAGTCTACCAGATACATAAAATCTTGGGGCGACCCATAGCGGCTGGTTACCGCATAGTAGCCGGTAGCCTGATAACCCCAGGACCCGTCAAACGGATACTCGGCAACCGGCAACAGTTCAATATGGGTATAACCCATCTCAGCAGCATAGTCAGCCAAATCCCGGGCCAAATCCCGGTAAGATAAGCGTTGCCTGTCGCCGCCCAGTTTCCATGAACCCAAGTCGACTTCATAAATATTTATGGGCTGGCTATAAACTGACTGCCTGGCCTTTCTTTTCAGCCAGGCAGCGTCCTGCCAGTCATACCCCTCCAGCCTAGCTACTTTAGAAGCCGTTTTTGGCCTGAGTTCTGCGGCAAAAGCATAAGGATCTGCCTTATGCAGAGTTTCTCCCCCGGCAGTAATAATCTCATATTTATAAAAGGTGCCGACCTGGGCTTCGGGAACAAACAGACTCCAAATACCGCAAGTACTCACCCTTTCCAGGGCATGTCTACTGCCATCCCAGTTATTGAAATCGCCAATAACCCGGACAGCCTGCGCATGCGGCGCCCACACGGTAAACCTGACTCCCTGGCGGTCCTCGGCCACATGCGCCCCCAAGAGGCGATAGCTGCGCTGGAGATTACCTTCATGAAACAAATATAGATCCTGATCATCAAAACAGGCAGTGTCCATTGTTTATCATCCTTATCTTCACTGTACTTTTCCCTATTTTGCAGCTAATAAAGCAAAAACTTGCGGCAGGGTGTTAGGTAAAGCAAGGTCAAGCCCCACGGTAAAATGCTGCTAACACCCCTGACAGAAAGAGAATCTTTATTGCCTTTACCTATAGATTTTGTATAGAATAGTTCGCCGCTAATCCCATAAACTCCTGTAAAATTATGGTTTTTATTCTTTATTTTTCCACTACCTTTAAACCGCCAGGTATACCGGCTCAATCTGTTTCCGGGCAACCGGTATGACACCGCTGATGCTCGCTTCCTCCTTACTTGTACAAACTATGGTATTGGCAGTAACAATTGCACCCTGTACCGAGGCTTCTCTTTTCACTCTGGCATAAGGCATGATAACACTGTCTTTTATCTTGACCCCTTCTTCAATATAAACTCCGGAGAAAATTACCGAGTTTTCCACTTCACCCAAAACGGTGGCGCCGCCGGCAATCAAAGAACTGGTTACTCTGGCTTTCTCACCATGATAATGTGGCGGCAGGCTTAATTTCCCGGAATATACCGGCCATTCAGGCTCATTCAGCACAAATCTGGGGCAATCCCCCAGCAAATCCATATTAGCTTCCCAATAACTTGCCAGTGTTCCAACATCTTTCCAGTAACCGTCGAAGCGGTAAGCATACAACCGCTGACCGGCAGCCAACATGGCCGGAATAATATCCTTCCCGAAATCGTGCTGAGTACTCTCGCAGGAAGCGTCATGGCTCAAATACTGTTTTAACACTTTCCAAGTAAAAATATACACCCCCATGGAAGCTTGGTTCCCTTTCGGCTGGCAGGGTTTTTCAATAAAATCGACAATGCGCCCGCCGGTTGCCGTTTCCATAATTCCGAAACGATGGGCTTCTCCCCACGGCACTTCCAGCACACCAATCGTAGCATCAGCCTGCCTGATTTTATGCTGCTCAAGCATAGCCCTATAGTCCATTTTATAAATATGATCTCCGGACAGCACCGCTACGTATTGTGGCTGAAAATGTTCGATAAACTCCCTATTTTGGTAAACGGCATCAGCGGTCCCCGCATACCATTTACCTCCCTTTTCCCTGGCATAAGGCGGCAAAATATGTATTCCCCCGTCTGTTCGGTCCAGGTCCCAGGCAGCGCCGTTGCCGACATACGAGTGAAGGGTCAGCGGCCGGTACTGAGTCAATATGCCGACAGTGTCTACTCCTGAATTCCGGCAGTTGCTCAATGTAAAATCAATAATCCGGTAATGGCCGCCAAAAGGCACGGCCGGTTTGGCAATTTCCTTGGTCAATGCTCCCAGCCTGGTGCCTTGCCCTCCAGCCAACACCAGCGCAATCCACTCTTTATTTTCCAAAATGTTCCCTCCTTGAAGTTGGCTGCACGGCAGATATAACCAGCTTATGCTCCAGGAAAGAGATATAGAACCTGCTTTATAAATGCACAAAGCACCTGCTCTGCGAAAGTCTGATCAGGTGCTTTGTGCGTTATTTGAGGGGGGGAAGAAATATTTAGTTTATTTATTGCCGGCTGATTAGCAGCCAGCCCGCCAGCCAGGCCGTAAACGGCGCTACCAGAATAACGCCAAAACTGCCGACCAGCGTATGCAGAATTTCTGCTGCAATATACGTTAGGTTCAAGATATTCATGATTGGCGTACCTTGCGCCATAAATACCATCATCAACGCGGTAAAGGAACCGGAATACGCCAGTAATAATGTGGTTGTCATTGTGCCGACAACAGCCCGGCCGACATTCATGCCGGAAGCAATTGCCGCCTTACGGGTAATGGCCGGATGTTTGGCAATAAGCTCGGTTACGGCTACCGCAATATCCACGGCCACGTCCATCATGGCTCCGGAGGAGGCCACAAATATGCCGGCAAGAAAGATTTTCGTAAGGTCAATATGACTGAAGCCTACATGCAGCAAGGTCTCGGCGAACGGGACAACGGCACCATGGACTTTGAATATCTGGCCAAACCAAACAGCCAGGAAACAAGCGGCCATGGCACCGGACACCGTTCCGAGAAACGCGACCACTCCTGTCCGGCTGAGCCCTGTTACCAAAAAGGTAACACAGCCAACAATCGCGCAAACCACCAGCAGCGACAACAGTATAGGATCCCAGCCTTTTAAAAATAAGGGCCAAAGTACTTTCCATAAAATCAAAATGGTAAAAATGAAAGACAGAACCGCCTTTACCCCAGTCCAGCGGGCATACCAAAACAGCACAAGGATAAACAGCCCAAACAAAAGTACTTCCTTGTCAAGCCGGTAGTGATCAATTACGTTGGCCACACTCACCTGGCCATTTTGTCCCTTAACTACTACAAATGCCGTATCTCCGGACTGGAAGAACTTATCCATTTCCAATTTTCCCAGCAGTGTATTATTGGCTTCAATCTGCTGACCGGCAAATTCTCCCTCTTCAATTCGCAAGGTTAACCCTTGGATTCCGGTCCGGACAACACCGCGCTGATGAACAGCCTGGTTATCAACCGCAATTACCTCAGCCTTGCAGCGGACATAGTCATCTGCTTGCGTCGGAAACCCGGTCGGCAGGAAATATAATACCAGACAAAGCACAGCAATTACCAATACAAATATCTTATCGATGTTGCGGAAATTATTCCCTGTTGGCATGTTATTGCGGTTTTACGCCCATTATATTCATAATCTTTTTGGCAATATCGGTATTATCATAGTAGCCTTGGAACAAATCGCCGCCAACTCCTTGCGCAAATACCGGCACAGCTACCCCGGTGTGCGCATAGGTGGTCCAACCAATGCCGGCCTTCTGATTAAGGATATGAGTAACGGTTACACTAAACGGTTCATAAGGACCATAAAGCAAATAACTGGCGGGATCTTTGCCGCGTTTCTTGGGATCAACCATACTGGCGGCCAAAGCACTCTTGAGCCGGCTCTTGTCATAGTCAGTTAAATCCGTCAAACCAAAATTGTCGGCGAGAATCGGCAGCCAGTCATTCAGGTTGCCATTCTGTTCACCAACTAAATTACGATAAGCTTTTATCCTTTTGTCAAATTCTTCAAAAGATAGATTTTGATTATCAATTTTGCTGAAAAATGTTTCATATTCTGTACCGGCAAAGCCGATTGACATCCCACCGGTCTCATGGTCGCCGGTTACTACGATAAGTGTTTCATTAGGATGCTTGGCATAAAATTTAAGAGCCTCACTAATTGCATTATCAAAAGCCAGTACATCGCGAACCGTTGTTGCGGCATCATTGGCATGGCAGGACCAGTCAATCTTACCGCCTTCCACCATCAGGAAGAAGCCTTGGGAATTATCCAGCAGTTCAATACCTTTTCTTGTTAAATCTGCCAAAGTAACCTGACCGGAACTGCTGTCAATATCATATGGCATAGCCGCTTCGGCGGCAAGCTCCTCAGCCACGGCGAATACTTTGCCGTCCTGTTTGCTCAAATTAGTAAACTCCGCCTGGGTGTTGACCACTTTATAGCCGTTATTTTTGGCGATATCAAAAATACTTGTTTTATCCCTTTTGGGACCGGTAGGAGCCAAAAGGCCGCCGCCTGCAAAATAGTCAAAACCGCTGTTGGCCAGCGCCAAGCCAATTTCATAATAGTTTTTGCGGGTAGGTTCATGCGCATAGAAGGCCCCCGGCGTGGCATGGTCAATCGACACATTGGACACAATCCCCACTTTCATGCCTTTCTCCTTAGCCAGTTCAGCCATAGTTTTAAACTTTACGGTTTTTGTCTCATCCATGCCTAAAATATCGTTATTGGTTTTATGTCCGGTAGCCAGAGCGGTTCCGGCTGCAGCCGATTCCGTGATAAATGTGTTGTTCGACTGAGTGGTCTGCATTCCCTGATACGGGAAAACCGTGAACGCCAGCTTGCCTTTATGCATTTTATTGTCACTCTCAAGCGTACCCTTAAAAATCTCGGCAGCATTCACTTGCGGCATAGCCATACCGTCGCCGATAAAGAAAAATACATATTTTGCCTTCTTGCCGGCATAGCCGTTGTCTACACTGGCGTTAGCTATCTGCTGCTGCGGCAAGGCAGCTACCAGCACAACGGCAATTAAAACAATAATGGCAACAGACAAGCTAACCCATTTTATTCTCTTATTCACCCTGTCTCCTCCTTTGGTTTTGTTATGTATATATCTCTATTATAAATAGCATCTGGATATTATTGGTTAATTTATTGTTAAGTGTTTGTTAAGAAAGAACCGGGCTTGCGCCAACGGCGCAGGTGCTGTGTCCTGCCTTGCCGGCGGAAAACAAAAATATGAGAGTGAATAAAATAAAAGCGCCTGCCTTGCTTCACCGCTGGCAGACGCGTATAAATTATTTTGCTGTATCTTCCTTGTCTTCTGGCGCTATATTCTTTACTAATACCTGACCACTCTCATAATCCACTTCAATTTCGTCGCCGACAATATTATCCCATTGGTATTTTTCAAACTTTTCATCCCACCATTGTTCGCAAGCCGTAGATACCTCGCCCATTTCCTGAACAAGCATATCGTACAAGGTGCAGTACAATTCTTCCTTATCCATATCAATCAGCTTTTTTAATTTGCCTTTAAGTTCAGCCTTCCGGGCATTTAAAAACTTAATGGATGCCGCCTCTTCTGAGGTAACACAGCCGATTACAACCTGATCCCTTACTTTTGCGGGCTGCTCCCAAGCCTGTCTTAGCTCAATTGGATGATCTGCTTTTTTTTCCGTGGTCTGCAAAGCATCTCTAACCTTTTCCGGCAAAATGGTTTGCAGCTCCAACGGTTTGAGCGGTTTAATAAAATAATCATACGCTCCCAGCTCAAGTGCCTGCTTGATGCTGGCTGTATCCGATACGGCCGAATAAACAATGACCGGAATATGCTTATAAAGCACGCTTGCCTTAATCTGCCGCAACACGTCAAAGCCGGCTAAGGCTCCCGGCATAATCAGGTCCAGGATAACGAGATCAATTGTTTGACTGTGAATATACTCCAATGCATTAACACCGTCGGCGGCTTCCAGAAAGGCCACGTCCGGCAGGGCGCTTAGGGCCACCTTGACTACTTTGCGGTTTAAAAGCACATCATCAACCAATAATATATGGTACGCCATAATCTCACCATACCTTTACATTATAATAAGCCGGCGGCACGTTTAAGCGCCGGTCCCACCTGCCTCAACTCCGTATCAACTTTAGCCATCAGCGTTCTTGCCTCTACACAGTTTCCGTTTTTGCTCAGTTGTTCCAGGTCGCCGAATAAATTACTCAGTCTGATGGCACCAATGGTCGCACTCATTGACTTTAAGCTGTGAGCGACAGCACTCGCTTGTGCGGCATCGCAAGCCAGCAGTGCATTTCTCAGCTTTTCGGTAAGCGACGGCAATTCCTCCAGATAAGAATCAATAAACAGGTCGATATGAGATTGACCGCTGTCGGCTAATTGCTTTAACTCCTTTAACACGCTTCTGTCAATGCACTCAGAAAAATCTTCCCGCAGCCAGCGTTCAACCATTTGCCTAAGATCCTGAACAGATACAGGCTTTACCAGGACGTCGTCCATCCCGGCAGCTAAACACTGCTGCAGTTCATCAGGCAAAGACCTGCCTGTCAGGGCAATGATCGCCACATGCCGCCCGCTTGCAGCCTCTTTGTCGCGAATCAGCCGGGTTGCAGCCATTCCATCCAGTAAAGGCAAACCACAATCCATAAAAATCAGTTTATATTCGCCATTCAGCGTCTTTTGTACGGCTTCCGGGCCATTACCTGCTACCTCCGGCGTTAGTCCCAGATGTCTGAGTTGGGATATCAGCACCTGTTGGATAACCGGATTATCCTCTACAATCAGAACATTACCTGCTTGATTTTCTGCTGCTGACGCAATGGGTTGCGTCAACCAGGCAGGCAGTTGCTCCGCCGGAGCAACCGGCGTACTGAGCATAGCTTCGTCGAGACAGGACGCACTATTAGAAGTGGCCGACCGGAAAGGAATGGTAATCCAAAAAACAGAGCCCTCGCCTTTATGACTGGTAACCCCGATATCACCGCCCATAAGTTTGACTAAACTGGCGGAAATAGAAAGTCCCAGTCCTGTTCCCATATACTTGCGGCTATTTGCGCCTTCAGCCTGGGCAAAAGGCTGAAACATTTTGTCCATTTCATCCGGCTCCAGTCCAATACCGGTATCGTCAACCGTAATTTTCACCTGCACAGTGCTGGCATCTTGGCTAAGACATGCTGCCTTAATTTCTACTCGTCCCGCATCGGTAAACTTAATAGCATTACTTACCAGATTCAGCAGGACTTGCTGCAGCCGCGCCGGGTCCCCGCCCAGTATCTGCGGAATGTTTTGATCAACAGTGGTCACCAGTTCCAGTCCTTTATTGATGGCCGCTGCCTGCAGCATTTTTTTTATTCCCGCCAGCAGGGGGCGAAAAGCAAAGTCGACATTCTCTACGACCATTTTGTTTGCTTCAATTTTAGAGAAATCCAAAACATCATTTAGCACCGTTAACAGCGAGCGGGCTGAATAATCAATCGCAACCACATAGTCCTGCTGCTGCCTATCCAGCAACGTTGTCTCCAATAACTCTCTTAACCCTAAAATGCCATTAACCGAGGCGCGAATCTCATGGCTTAAATAGGCCATGAACTGACTTTTGGCCCGACTTACGGATTCTAGCGCCTCTTTAGCCTGTTTTTCCGCCAAATATACCCGTTCAGTCGCTTTGGCCGAAGTTTGCAGCGCGTAAAACAAAGCATACATCACCATAAGGATGGCCAGTGTTATCCCCATGCCAATCAATCTCGTGCTAGTCACAGCAACCTGCCAGTCACGCGCTGCTATATCCATGCCCAAAACAGCGACTATCTGCCCACTGGCGGGATCACGCACTGCCGCAAGCCCTGACACCCAGGTCCCCCATTCATCGCTAAGGGGTCCCTCGACAAAAGCTTTGCCGTCAATAAAAATTTGGCGTAACGCGTCAGAAGCCTCACTGTATTCCGAACCGGGCGGCGAGTAGTCCGCCGAGGTCGTCAGCTCTGAATCCGCCAAAAATACCATTCGCTTGTCCACCACTTTTAACAAATACACAAATCGACAGTCTGTATTCACCGCGCGAGTAGCAATCAACTGCTCGCGCAAATATTCATAACTGGGGGAACCGCTATCTACTGCCGTTGCGGTCAACTGTTCTATCCGTTCATAGCTAATCATGGTTGCGGCTGTTTCTGCCCTGAGCAACAACTTGCTCCGCAACTCCTCTTCGGTTAACTTTACCGCCAAGGTCATTCCCAGCCAGCCGGCTGTCAGTATTAACAGGGTTATAGCTATCAGCCAGCGCCGGTAGTTATTCAAATTGTGTTCCCCCCTTGCGCCAAAACTATTTAAGAAAATTGGATCATTTCTATTAGAAAAATTCTCCACTATGTCCGGTTTCTCCTGTCAAGTCTCAATTTTTTACCTGCATCATAGTCGGCTGATTTTTCGGATACACTAGGGGCGGAGGGATGTCATATGAACGAAATTGTATGTAAAGGCTGCCATAACTATTTGCCGAGAGATCTGACTGCTTGTCCGGGCTGCGGCAGCATGCTAATCTTTGACGGTGAAAGCAAAAATGTTATTGACCGGCTGCAGCCCAATTGCCTGATTCATCGCTACGAAGGCTCTGACCTGCTGGAACCGGCGGTCCTAATTAAAGAAACGAAAACCAATTGCAAAGTGGCTACCAAGCTTAAGGAATATGCCAAACCGCTTACCGTACCCAAAGCGAAAGTTTACCAGTTTGACCAAAAAATTCTGGGTGCCATTCAATCGCTCAGAAATGAACGGACTGCCACGATGTACCGCTATGACCGGCTGATTCAGGCCCATTGGCAAACCCTAAAGCCTTATACCCCACCTGTCAAAAACTAGTTGCTCTTGCCAACGTCCCTTTTCCGCTTTCCGGTCCGCGCGCGAGGTACACCTGAAATTTCCAGACACCAAACGGACCTGCCTTTCGATCAACTGAATCTTTATTGACTTTCTTCGTAATACTGCAATAATTCGCTTACTGTCACCAACTGATAGCCCTGGTTACGAAGATTGTCAATAATGCTGCCAATTGCCTGCGGGGTCGGCAACGGGTACTGTCCATCGTGCAGCAGTACAATGCTGCCCGGCTGCACTTGCTCGAGTGTTGTCCTAACAATCTGTTCAACAGACAGGCGCCGCCAGTCCCCGGGATCAACCGACCAAAGTATGGTTGTATAGCCCCGCTGGCGAAGCAAGGCAACAATTTGATCATTATAGCCTCCTCCTGGCGGCCGGATCAAGCTAGGTCTGGCCACTCCCGCGTTGGTTATAATCGCTTCCGTCCGTTCTAGCTCATCCAAAATAGCGTCAGGGGACATTTTGTTAAGAAAACGATGGCTGTATGCATGGCTCCCTATTTCGTGCCCATCCGCCGCTGCCTGGGCGATAATCTCAGGATAAGTCTCCGCATTCGCTCCAAGAACAAAAAATGTTACTTTAGCCTGTTTCTCTTTTAGAACTTTCAGTACCTCGGGGGTTGTTTTATAATGTGGCCCGTCATCAATAGTAAGAGCGACCACCTTGTGCGTGGTGGGAACTTTTCTGATTGCCTGATTTTGATTATCAACAAGCGCAACTGTCTCAGCCAGCAGACTGCCTACCACGCCAATAACAAGCATGGTGAAACAAAAAAAATTACGATATAGCAGACTACGCAAAAAGGATTCCCCCTACATAGTATTCCTGATTGATACTACGCAGGCCAGGAGTAAGATATGACAGCAAATAAGGCGAATAACCGCCGGCTGATGAACCGGCAAATTTAAAGGAGGTATTCTATGGCCCGCATATTACTCCGCTCTGCCACCCTTTTGCTTGTTTTCTGGTGGCTGGCCACCGGTATGGCTTACGCCGCCACGCCGGTCATATCCGCTCAAGGCGCCATTTTGATGGATGCCAAAACCGGTCAAGTGCTTTATGAGCGAAACATGAACAAAAAACTGGCACCGGCCAGTACAACCAAAATTATAACCGCAATCATTGCTATTGAAAGCGGCCGCTTGGACGAAACCACGCGTGTAAGCGCCCGGGCAGCGGCCACCGCCGGTTCTTCCCTGAACCTATATCCAGGTCAAACCATCACTCTGCGTGAGCTGGTAACCGGCCTCCTGCTGCGGTCAGGCAATGATGCTGCGGTTGCTATTGCCGAGCACCTTGCCGGTTCGGTTGACACCTTTGTTGATCTCATGAATAAAAAAGCCGCTAGTATCGGCGCCAGCCATACCCATTTTCGCAACCCGCACGGTCTCAGCGCCCCAAACCATCTGTCAACTGCCTTTGATCTGGCCACGATAACCCGCTATGCCCTCACAAATCTGACCTTTGCCCAGATCGTCAGTACCAAAGAAACAAATATCGAATGGCTAGATCGCAAAGGCAACAGCCAAGACCGCAATCTCCGCAATACCAATAAACTGCTCTGGATGCTGGAAGACGCCGACGGCGTAAAAACCGGTACAACCGGCATGGCCGGTCCCTGCCTGGTTTCAAGCGCTACCCGTGACAATCAAAAGCTGATTGCCGTTGTTTTGCATGACCACGCCCGCTGGTATGATTCGATGCAATTATTAAAATACGGCTTTGACAACTACGACCTCTACGAATACGCTGAAAACGGCACTGTGTTTACCGCTCTGCCAGTGGAAAACGGTATGATGGACATAGTGGATGCCCTGGTAGCCGATCATGGTTCTTTAGTGGTTCCGGCAACCGATTATGCTTCCGTAACCGTAGAAGTAGACTTGCCCGAAAAAATAAAAGCCCCGGTATACCAGGGCCAAAAAATTGGTGAAATCGTATTCTATGTGCAGGATAAAGCAGTAAAAACCGTCGATCTTGTTGCCGGCAATACCGTTGAGGAAAGTACCGTAAGCAAGATCCTCCTTAAGCATTGGCTGACTACCCTGCAGCGTCTGTCCGGTTGGGGACTGCTATAAAGGTTTCCGATAGAAGAACGGCAGATAGTGGGCAAATCCAATATCACGGAAGTTCAGGATGGCTTCGGTACCACCGACAAACAACACCCCGCCCGGTTTAAGCGAAGCGAAAAAGCGACGATAAAGGCTGTCTTTAGCTTCTTCCGTAAAGTAAATGACGACATTACGGCATAGAATCAAATCAAAACCAACCTCAAACTTATCCACCAACAGGTTGTGCCGCTTAAATTCAATTCTTGTTCTAATATCCTCATTGATGGTCGCCATGCCGTCAGCCTGCTTAAAATATTTATTAAGCCGGGCAGCCGGTATATTTTTTAATTCATTAGCGGTATAAGCCCCAAGCCTGGCTTTGGCCAGCATCTCCACATCCAGATCTGTTGCCAGAATCCGGTGTCTGGTATGAGGCGTAATTTCGTTCAGCATAATGGCCAGCGAATACGGTTCTGCGCCAATCGAACAGCCTGCACTCCAAATGGACAGTTTCGCACTTTGTTTTAACAGATCGGGAATAACCTTTTTCTCCAGTTCATCAAATTTCTCCGGTGTCCGGAAAAACTCAGTCACATTAATAGTTAAAAAATCAATAAAATCCTTATATAACTTTTGGTTGGCCTCCAGCTTACTGAAAAAGTCAAGATAACCGCTGGCCCCGTGACGGCTCATCATATTGCCAATACGGCGCTGCATTTGCGCCGGTTTATAGTCATTTAGATTAATTCCCGATTTGGTATGAAGCTTTTGCTTAAACAGCTCCCACTCTTTGTCGCTCATGAGCAACCCCCTACTGTTATTGTTAACGCATAACATTGCAAGTAATTTTGTATGATGGGAAATTCGACACATCTGCTGCTTTTTCCTCCACCATTCCCTGCTTCCTTTATGTATCTTTACCTGCTAAATTTATAGGAAATCCAATAATATTTTCCTTCTTTGCTTTTTGCCCGCATCTTTTTTACTACATATAGTTGGAAAATATAGAAAAATGGGTGACAAACTGTCGTCACCCATTTTATAAATTCCTTATTCATGGTTTAAAGACAATCAGCAGGATTTAAACTTGAAACCGGCTAACTGCCGCCTGTAGTTTTTCAGCCATTTGCGCCAGATTTTGACTTGATGACGCAATCTCTTCCATGGCTGCCGATTGCTCCTGCGTAGCGGCAGACACAGTCTGCGCTTCTTCGGCTGAGCGTTTACTTAACTGGTCAAGCTGTGTTACCGATGATACAATCTGCTGACTGCCCCCGCTCATCTTTTGGACAGCAACAGAAACTTCGCCTATTTGCTCCGATACCTGTTGTACCAAGCTGTTCTTTTCGAACCGGGAACTTTTGTATCAGGCCATCAGGCCGCAACTACTAACCCAAAATCTCCTCCACCGGTGTGCATGGCAATCTATGTGCTTCCGCAACACCCTTAAAGGTTATCTTGCCGTCATACACATTAAGGCCCTTAGCCAAGCCCGAATCTGCCCTGAGGGCACCCTGCCAGCCCTTATTGGCAATCTGCAGGGCATAGTCAATGGTCGCGTTGGTCAGGGCAATGGTGGACGTGCGGGCAACGGCACCAGGCATATTGGCGACAGAATAATGAACTACTCCGTATTTTACATAGGTAGGATCACTATGGGTCGTTACCCGGTCAATGGTTTCCACAGATCCTCCCTGGTCGATGGCTACATCTACGATTACTGAACCGGGTTCCATGGATTTAACCATTTCCTCAGTAACCAGCTTGGGTGCCTTAGCTCCAGGCAGTAAGACGGCCCCGACTAAAAGATCGGCGTTTTTGACCCAATGGGCAATATTATAACTGTTGGACATAACTGTTGTTACCTTGCCGCCGAAGATATCATCAAGATAGACTAGACGCTCAACCGATTTATCAAGAACGGCAACCCGCGCCCCCATACCGACTGCCATCTTGGCTGCATTGGTGCCAACCGTACCACCACCGACAATAACAACCTGCGCCGATTCAACCCCTGGCACACCGCCTAATAAAATTCCCTTGCCGCCGAACGGCTTTTCCAGGCAGTGGGCGCCAACCTGTACAGCCATTCTTCCCGCCACTTCGCTCATGGGCGTTAACAGGGGCAGCGTATGGTTGCGCTCAATGGTTTCATAGGCGATGCCAATGACTTTTTTCGCAAGCAGAGCCTTGGTTAATTCCGGTTCAGGCGCTAAATGCAGATAAGTGAACAGAATTTGCCCTGCGTGAAACAAATCATACTCCGGAGCGAGTGGTTCCTTGACTTTTATAATCATATCCGCCTGGTCAAACAATGCTTTTTTATCGGCAATAGTCTGCGCTCCGGCTTTTATATAACTTTCATCAGAAAAACCACTGCCTAACCCGGCACCTTGTTCAATAAGTACAGTATGCCCAGCCCTTTTTAATATTTCCGTGCCCGCAGGTGTAAGAGCCACCCTATTCTCATTGTTTTTAATTTCCTTTGCCACACCAATAATCATACATCTAACCTCCTTTAATAAAACTACCGGCAAATGCCAGCATAGTTTTTTTATTTATTATATTGCATTTATTATGCCAAATTTATCTAAACTATCTTAAAAATATTTGATACCCCTTAATTCCTCTATTCACTACACTTGGTAGTTTTTTTTATCATTACAAGCTGGCTGCTTTTAAAACTAGCCCACCCCAATGGAAACTAATGTTTCCATTGGGGTGGTACTCTTCTTTGCCAGTCGGAAACTTTAGTTTCCAACTTTATTGTATACAAAAAGAGACTCCCCCGTAAAGGAAGTCTCTGGTAACCGGCTGACCCAAAAATCTATTTTCTTTCCTTTACATACTGTTCAGTGGCTTCCCGTTCAAGTCCGCCTTCTTCCCACAGATAACGTTTGGTATCTGCAACAATTACCCCGCTTAGCGCAATCAGCGAGACCAGGTTGGGAATAGCCATCATGGCATTCATCGCATCAGCAAGATCCCATACCAGGGTTAGCGAAGTAACCGACCCTAGAAAAACGGCAATTACCCAAACGATGCGATAAGGTCTGATCGACTTTTTGCCAAATAGATATTCTACCGCCCGTTCCCCGTAATAGGACCAGCCAAGAATAGTGGAAAATACAAAGGTTAACAAGCCTACACTAAGCACAATTGGTCCGATTACCGGTATCTGGGCAAAAGCCCCCTTGGTTAAAGCTGCGCCTGAAAGCTGGTTGAGACCCGCCGGATCTTCAATAACACTACTCACAAGTACCAAACCTGTCATAGCACAAACTACGACTGTATCCCAAAAAGTGCCGGTCATGGATACCAGCGCCTGGCGTACCGGGTTTTTGGTTTGGGCCGCTGCCGCCACAATAGGCGCAGATCCTAATCCAGATTCATTGGAAAACAAACCGCGGGCAATACCATAGCGCATGGCCATCATCACACTGGCTCCGATAAAACCGCTGCCGGCGGCCTGGGGAGTAAATGCCGATTGAATGATAAGCGAAATAGTTGCTGGCAGATAGGAAGCATTCATCACAAGAATAATTGCACAACCAAGTACATAAAAAACTGCCATAAACGGAACCAGCTTCTCACAGACACTGGCAATTGATTTAACACCACCCAGAATAACCACAGCTGTCAGCACAGCCAGAATACCGCCTGAGAAATAGGGATTTATCCCCATAGTTTCTTGCAGCATAACAGAAATTGAATTAGCTTGCACCATATTGCCAATACCAAAAGCAGCAACCGATGTAAATATGCAGAATAAAACGGCCAGCCACTTCATATTCAGGCCATTTTCCAAAGCATACATCGGGCCGCCCAGCATGGTGCCATCCGATGTTTTGACACGATAGCGGACAGACAATAACGCTTCCGAATATTTTGTGGCCATGCCGAAAACACCTGTCAGCCAGCACCACAAAACTGCCCCAGGACCGCCAAGACCAACAGCAGTCGCCACCCCTACAATATTACCAGTACCAATCGTAGCGGCAAGCGCTGTCGTTAAGGCTCCAAACTGGCTTACATCTCCATCACCTGACCGGTCTTTGCTAACAGATAACTTGATGGCTTTGCACACATACTTTTGAATAAATTTAAGCCGTAAAGTAAGGAATACATGTGTCCCAAATAATAAAACCAGCATAGGAGCCCCCCAAAGATAACCATTGGCCCAATTAACCAGATCATGAAACCCTTGCATAAAAACACCCTCCTTTACATTGTTCTTCCGGTTAACCCGCGCTACCCCTCCTTTCCGGCTATCCTCACTCCACAACGAATTTATTCATAGCCTGCAACAAATCTATCTGTTAGGCGTTAAGGTACGTACGCGGCACGCGTTTTCCCACCATACACACCAATTCATAATTGATTGTGCCCAAAATACCGGCAACCTCATCGGTTGATAGTTCCGGCACCCCAAACAAAGTAGCGGTATCACCCGCTTCCACCGTAGCTATGTCACTAACATCCGCCATACACTGATCCATGCAAATTCTTCCGACCAACGGGGCCCGCTGGTCGTGAATCAGCACATTGGTTCTGCCGGATAACAGCCTGCTCCAGCCGTCAGCATAGCCAATAGGCAATGTCGCGATTTTACGCTCGCGCGGAGCTCGATATGTCCGTCCGTAACTGATACTTGTACCTGCTGTCACCGTTTTTACATGGGCAACCTGAGCCTTAAGGCGCATGGCCGGCCTCAGCTCAATACAGCGCTGCACCTCGGCCGAAGGCCATAATCCATACAATATAATGCCGGGCCGGACCATGTCCAAATGCGTTTCCGGCATCTCCAGCGTCGCGGCACTGTTCGCTATATGCCTGATAGGGATATGGATTCCCTTGGACTGGATCCGGGCAAGCGCTTCCTCAAATCTGGCATACTGCTCGTGCGCGTAAGTTTTGTCAGCAGCATCCGCGGTGGCAAAATGTGAAAATACCCCTTCAATTTCAACTCCCGGCAAGTCGGATACCGCAGCGGCAAATTCTCCGGCCTCTGCCGGCAAAATGCCAATCCTCCCCATACCCGTATCAATTTTTATATGGAGTTTTACTTTCTTGCCGGTGTCAAGCCCGGCTGCGGACAAAGCGCGTACGGCATCCAGCGAATACACCGTCTGCGCAATATCATACGCCGCTACCGTTCTGGCCTGGTAAGGCGGCGTATAGCCAAGTATCTGAATGGGAACCAAAAAACCTGCTTGCCTTAAAGCAATGGCCTCATCCAAAATAGCTACAGCCAGGCGGTCGGCCCCGGCTGACAGTACGGCTCTGGCCACAGCTACCGCGCCATGCCCGTACGCGTCGGCCTTAACGACGGCACAAAATTTTACACCCGGCTCTATGCATTTTTTTATCTCTTTAACATTATGTTTAATTGCCGCTAAATCCACTTCTGCCCAAACAGGACGTCCAAACATAACCAATCCCCCATTCCAAAAGTTACGCAAAATTTATCGCTATCTAGCGCAGCCTACCGTAGATTCACCCGCCCCCAATAGACAAGCGCCAGCCCCAGCAGCCAAAGCGGACCGATTATCAGGGCCGGAGCCGTATCGGCATTATAACTCATCACGACAGCTACCAGCACGAGCATTGCCAAACACAGAATGCCGGAAAAAGGATATAACGGCATTGGATAGCCTAATTGGGCAGCCGCCCCCTTCGACAGGCGCTGCCGAAACCTAAGCTGCACAATGAAAATAATGGCCCATACCCACAAACAGGCAAACGTGCCGATACTTGTTACATAAATAAATACTTTGGCCGGGATAAAGTAGTTTAGCGCTACCCCGACGAGTAGGCAGACGGCGGATACCAGCACCCCATATACCGGAATTTGGCTGCCGTTTAGCGTTCGCAAAAACGCAGGCGCCTCACCCTGAACCGCCAAGGTATACAGCATGCGTCCCGTACTGAATACCCCGCTGTTACAGGCAGACAACGCGGCTGACAGTACAACAAAGTTCATTATCCCAGCGGCATTGCCAATCCCTATCTTTTCAAATACAGATACAAACGGACTTCCCATACTCCCCAGTTCGGTCCAGGGGTAGATTGACATAATTACATACAGTGCACCAATATAAAATAGCGCAATTCGCCAAAACACTTTATCGATCGCCGCCGGCAGTGTTTTTCGCGGGTCCTGGGCTTCCCCGGCGGTAATGCCGATTACCTCAATACCGACATAAGAAAACAGCACCATGGAGAGCGCCATAATTGGTCCCGCCGCCCCATAAGGGAAAAAACCGCCATGTTGCCATAAATGAGCGATTCCAACCGGAATGCCGTTATTACCGACGCCAAACAGAATCATCGCCAAACCAACAATAATTAACGCAATAATGGCAACCACCTTTATAATAGCAAACCAAAACTCAAATTCACCATAAACTTCTACCCTGACAAGGTTGGCGCCGGTTATAAAAACCACGGCCAGCAACGCCGGAATCCACTGCGGCAACGTCGGCAGCCAATAGTGAACATATACACCGATTGCAGTAATCTCGGCCATACCGGTAACAATCCACATGAACCAATAGGTCCAACCTGTCAAATACCCGGCCAGCGGACCCAAAAAAGTGTGCGCATAGGCGCTGAAAGAACCGGCTACCGGCTGAGCGACGGCTACTTCTCCCAGTGCTCTTAACAAACAAAAAACTAAAATTCCCGCAATCAGATACGACACCAGCAAGGATGGACCGGCAGCCTGCATGGCGGTAGACGATCCTAAAAACAGACCGACTCCAATTGAACCGCCAAGGGCAATCAGTTGAATATGCCTCTCCTTGAGACCTCGTCTAAGTTCCTGCGGATTTTCCCGTCTATGCAATACCCATTCCCTCCGCCACGGTTACTTTTTCAGGAGATAACGCCTCCTTACTCATGTATACGAGCAACCGGAGCGGATTAGACCTTGTCTTTGTGTTAGGCGGACACCAACTTATCTTTCTGTAGCTGGCGGACACTGGCCATTTCGTATTCCACAATAAGCTGGTCAAGGTGACGGCTAAGTTCAGCTACCTCAGTGTCGGCAAAATCACCGACCTTCTGCTCCACCAGGCGGTGCAACAGAACACGAACAGTCTCAATTTCCTGTTCTCTTTCCGCCAGAGTCAAAATATCCACCCTCCCAATGTAATTTTCCTTAACCTTTAAGTAAAGCCGCCTGCCTCTTGAGCCATTCGATCCAGCCGCTTAGACCTTCGCCTGTTCTGCATGACACCTGAATCAAGGCCGCTTGCGAATTCAACCGGGCAATATCCCTCACCGCACTATCAATAGCAAAATTTGTATAGGGCAGCAAATCAATTTTATTGAGGACCACAGCCGCAGATTGGCGGAAAACGAGAGGATATTTTAACGGCTTGTCTTCTCCCTCGGTAACACTTAGTACTACTACCTTGGCATGCTCCCCCACGGCAAACTCGGCCGGACAAACCAGATTGCCAACATTTTCAATAATTAAGAGATCAATCTTATCTAAATCTAATTGCGCAACCGCCTCTTTAACCATAGCCGCGTCGAGATGGCAGCCTCCCTGGGTATTGATTTGAACAACAGGTGCTCCCTGCGCAGCAATGCGGTCCGCATCTTTAGAAGTATATAAATCACCTTCGATAATCGCAATTGCCAGTTCATTTCTCAGCAAGCCCACTGTTTGTTCAACAAGGGAAGTTTTCCCGCAACCCGGAGAACCTAACAAATTAAGTGTAAAAATTCCGCGGCTGGTTAACATCGCATTCAACTCAGCGGCTGTTTCATCATTTTTTTCAAGAATATTGCTCATAACGGTAATTTCCAAGTGCTACTCTACCTCCACACTTTCAACTTTAAGCTCACGCCCGGTTAGAATTTCCAGTGCATAAGACCCGCAGCTTGCACAGGTAAAGCAATATTTGTCAATGCAGCTTTGGGCACCACACTCCCGGCAGCGGCCTGTTAACGGCACCATCCGGATAGACAAGCACGCCTCTGCAGCCATTGATCCGGCCCTCAGCGCATCAAAACCAAATTCCAGTGCTTCCGGCACAATTCCGGCAAGCTCCCCTATCAAAACTTTAATCTTGGTCACCTTTGTTGCCTTATGGCAGGAGGCTGTACGTAATGCAATGTCCAGTATCCCCTGCGCAATAGCGAGCTCATGCATAATATACTCCTTAAAAAGTTTATACATCTATATAAATAAATTCTCTGCCACTCTGTAAATTCCTTCCATGTGAAAATCGTCATTTTCCTTAACCACACTGACAGTCATTGGAACGTTTTTACTTAATTGACATAATATAATAGGAATAACACAGATTCTCGTCGCAGATACTAGGATTAGAAAAATTTCAGGAGGTGCTTAATTATATGGCTAGAAGCAACAAACCGGTTAACCCGGGCGCAGAAAACGCACTTGACCGCATGAAAATGGAAGTAGCAAATGAACTTGGTATCAGTGAACGCGTACGCAATCAAGGCTGGTCTACTATGACTTCAGCCGATTGCGGCCGGGTAGGCGGTCATATGGTCCGCCGCATGATTGAACAGTATGAATCAGCTATGGGTGGCCAAACCGCCACCAGTTCAACAACCACTACCGGCTCAACAGCCACTTCCGGTACCATGACCTCCCAATTTGATATTAACAGCAAATAATCCCGAGAAACAAAAGGCGGCTAAGCCGCCTTTTGTTTTTAGCAATTTCATGGAGCTGACATGTTTTCCCGCTATAGGTTGTTCCACCTTAGGGTATTGTATTCACCGATTCAAAATAAACGATAATCTCCGTACCTGGTTTGGCGGTGGTATAAGGCGCAGGACTTTGCTTTACGGCTATGCCCGTGCCTACAGGCACAAAGGTGAGTCCAAGCCCATGCAACATATCGCCCGCTTCCCGCATAGTCTTGCCGGTTAGTGGCGGAATCAGCACTTGTCCGGCGGGTACTGCCGGAATTGTCCCTTGGCCGGCCGGCAAGGCCGCCTGATTGGTAGTTGCCGCTTCCGGCTTTGCGGGCGGTAACAAACGGCTGCCATCCTCCGGGCGAATCCCCATTACCCGCATAACCTGCGACATAATATCACTAAATACCGGAGCGGCAATCGTCCCGCCGTAATACATACCCGTCAAAGGATCATCCAGCATAACCACTGCCGCTACCTGCGGGTCATCAACAGGCCCAAATCCCGCAAATGAGGCAATATAATGCCCGGCCAAATAACCTACGCCATTAGGATTCAATTTCTCGGCCGTACCTGTTTTTCCGGCAAAACGATAGCCCTTAACAGCGGCTAGTTTGCCGCCGCCTTCGCTCACGACTTTTTCCAGCAGGCCTTTTAACGTACGGGCCGTTTCCGGACTAATAACCTGTCTGACAATAACAGGTTCAAAGGTTTCTTCCACCGTACCATCTTCATTGCGATATTCCTTCAAAATTCGCGGTTTTAGGAGTACACCGTCATTGGCAATAGCCGCAATGGCCGTAGTCAGTTGCAGCGGTGTAACTGCAATACTCTGTCCAATTGACATGGTAGCCGTATCACTGTCGCGCATATCTTTAGGATCAAACAGCAGTCCTTCCTCTTCTCCCGGCAGTTCAATGCCTGTTGCTTTGCCAAAACCGAAAGCGCGCGCATAATTTGTCAATTTCGCCGCTCCAACCCGCAGGCCAACCTGAACAAAGCCGGTATTAATGGAATTCTTAATAATATCCGTAAACGTTATGGAACCATAGCTTTCGTCACTCCAGTTTTTTATTTTCCTCCCGGAAACTTCAACATATCCCTTATCAATAAACCGCTCGTCCGGGCGTACCTTGCCTTCTTCCAGAGCCGCCGCCGCAATAACGGATTTAAAAGTCGAGCCGGGTTCATAGATAATAGAAATAGCTCGGTTTTTTAATGCTTCCGCACCGTAGTTCTCAAATTGATTCGGATTGTAGGTGGGGCGGCTGGCCATAGCCAGAATCTCACCCGTCTTGGGCTGAATAATAACCACTGTCCCCGCGCGGGCACCCGTCTTCGCCATGGCGGCATCCAGTGCCCGTTCGACAATATATTGAATATTGCTGTCAATTGTCAGGCAAACTGAGCGCCCCTTCTTCTCAGGTAAAAAAGAAAATACGGATTGAAATATGGGGGTGCCATAGCTGTCTGTATCAATAACTTGTTTTCGCTTGCTGCCTTTAATCACCTTGTCAAGCGAATTTTCAATACCCTCCAGCCCGACGTCATCTGTGCCGACAAAGCCTAAAACCTGCGCCGCCAGACTGTCATTGGGATAATACCGTTTACTTTCCTCAATGAACCCCAAGCCTGTTAGCTGATGCTCCTTGATCAGCGCGGAAACCGCCTTGGCAGCTTCCGGCTCCAGCGTTCGCTTAAGCCAGACAAACCGTGCTTCGGCTGTTAGCCTTTCCTTAAGGTCAGCCGCAGGCATCGCCAGAACCGGGGCCAAAAGTCCGGCTAATTCATCGGCATCTTTTACTTCCTGCGGGTCAGCGTAGAGAGATTTGTTCAGGCTGCTGACCGCAAGTTCCCTCCCGTTCCGGTCATAAATCGTCCCCCGGGGAGACTGCATAACCCGGCTTTCCTGAAGCTGATCCTGCACCTTGGCGCTTAGCCGCTTGCCCTCACCGAACTGAATCCAGGCGACTCTTACCGCTAATGTAAATAATCCCAGCATAATAACAGTTAAAAACCAAGCCAGGCGCTTTTGCATGTTAACTGGCATTGCCATCTATAGTCAATCCTTCCTTGGAGAAAAAATTCATCTATAGATAATTCGGCACAATACAGCAATACCCTGCAAAAAAAAGAAAACACCGCAGGGAAAACGCGGTGTTCGCAACCAGTATTCTTGTCCACAATAAGTTTTCTTTATTGTGCCGGATTCCCCTCTTTGGCGCAAGACCCGACAGCTGTTTTATGTGTTCTCTTCCACCACAAACCTGCGGTCAGCACACCAATGGTAATAGCTGCCGCTACGAACCATTCAGGTACAACGGCATGAATGACAGGACCGATTTTTTGATCATCCATAATCATCTCACCTGCCGTCCAGGCAATGAGACCGGCACCTGCATAGACAACTACCGGGAATCTATCCATAATTTTGATAATAATCTGACTGCCAAAAACGATTAGTGGGATACTGAGCGCTAGCCCCGAGATTAACAGCAAATAATCCCCTCTGGCCACCGCGGCAATAGCAAGCGTATTGTCAAGGCTCATCACTAAATCGGCAACAATAATCGTCTTGATTGCTGCCATGAGTGACGTCCCGGCTTTAATGTGGTCTTCGCCTTTGTCCTCCATAAGCAGTTTAGCCGCAATCCAGATAAGGAGCAAGCCGCCGACAAACTGCACATAGGGAATTTGCAAGAGTACAACCGCTACAAGTGTTAACAGCACCCGCAACCCTATCGCCCCGGCGCTACCCCACAGGATGGCCATCTTTTGCTGCTTCGGGGGCAGACAACGGCTGGCCATGGCAATGACCACTGCATTGTCGCCGCTAAGCACGATGTTCACCATCATGATACTAGCTAGCGCTACCAAAAACTCCATTTTTTGCACTCCTTTAAATATTTTTCTTGGCAGCAGGTCTCCGAGCTTATTGTCAGGTACCCCATTGATATCTAGTTTTAGTATCAGCTATCAAAGGCGCTGCTTTAGATCTATTTTACCTCCCACTATAAAAATGTGCAAGTCCCTTGATTACAAAATATTGTATACATGATTCTTCTCTTCCGAGTTTACCATGATACCCATAAACTGGTTGGTTTTACAAAATAATCATGAAATATTTGCCACAAAGCCAGCCATAATAAGGAGATCTTCGCCTAACTTTTCTTCCCATTTGTACTTGATTAATATTCATAATCGACAGTTTATTTAGTATTTAGTATTAATAGTTATTCCTATTATCTGAGTTTTTATCCATTTGATATTTACCCTGTTTGTCTTCCGGTGATTAGCAACAGTCCCTTACGAAGCACAACGTCTTATTTCACCGTGTCCTTAATTACCCGCAGAGCGTTTCTCATTTTTTGTAGTATTCATACAGGCCTAAAGCTTATAATTAGTATATCCAGAAAAATCAAAGCCTCGTGCGTAAATAATTCTATGATTTGAGGTAAAAGCATGAATTGTATTTCTATTGCTGCCGGCACTGCCCGGCTGTCTGCCGTTTTTCACCCGTCCACCCGTTATTTGGACAAAACACTCATTATTTCGCATGGCTTCCGGGGCAGCAAGGATGGCGGCGGACGGGCGGTCCGGCTCGCCGAGACGCTTGCGGCTTCAGGCATTCATGTCCTCCGCTATGATTTTACACCCCTGCAAAGCCTGTCTTGTCAGATCAGCGAACTCACCGCCGTGGTGGAGCATACCCGCCAAACAATTGGCGGACGGCTATTTCTGCTGGGACGCAGCCTGGGCGGCACCACCTCTCTGGCAGTAGCCGCCGGCGACAAAAACATAAGCGGCCTCATCCTTTGGGCTACACCCTGGGATTTGGCCGCTACCTTCCGGTTAGCACTGGGGAACCATTATGAACAATTGGCGGCAGGTAATACCTTAAGACTGACCGATGAATACGGCGACTTGGTACTTGCTCCCGATTTTATCCGGGATTTCTCCAATCACCCTATTCTCACCTACAGCCGGCGGCTAGATCACTGCCCCCTCCTGATCCTGCACGGCACAGCAGATGCCATTGTACCGTGCGGGCAGGCCCGTACACTGTACGAACTGGCAGCCGGCCCGAAAAAACTCATCCTTTACCCGGGTGGCGATCACCACCTGGCCGCACAAAGCAGCCAGGCCGGCAAGGATATTGCCGCCTGGCTGGGCCAATTCTAAGCTGGCATTAATAACTGCGGGCAGCTAATTTTCTTTGCTGATAACGGGCCACCAGCGACAAGGCATAGTTGACTACAAAATAGGTTGCCGCAATCATGGCAAACAGCGTGAAAACCTGTGCTGTCGTTCCGTACTTGCCCATAATAATCATGCCTTTGCCTGTCAGATCTTCAATTCCCACCGCCCAAACAAAAGATGTGTCCTTGATGACCGTTGTGGACTGGGACATCAGCGGCGGGATCATGTTGCGCAGAGCCTGCGGCAAAATAATATGCACCAGCGTCTGTAGATAACTGAACCCCTGTGAGCGGGCGGCTTCCCATTGCGCTTTATTGACTGAATTTAAGCCGCCCCGGACAATTTCTGCGACAATGGCCGCCGTAAATACCGTCATGGCGGCAATACCGGCATTTACCGGCTGAAGCGTGGTCATAAACCGCGCTGCCAAGATAAACAGTAAGAGTGGCGTGTTACGCACAATTTCAATATAAATCGAGGCTGCCGTACCAAAAACAGCATGCCCTGAGTAGCGGGCCACTCCCAGGACAGTACCGCCGAACAGACTCAGAATAATGGAAACCGCTGCTATATATAAGGTTGTCAGTAAGCCCGCTCCCAGAAACAGGAGCAAATCCGGTTGAAAAAGCTCCTGTATCATGCCGCCACCTCCAGCTTTTTTTCAAGCCGGCGGGCATAGGCAGCCAGCGGATAACACAATGCCAGGTAAAGCAGCCCGGTAACAACATAGGCCGGACCATAATAGAGACTGTTGCTGGACCAGGAGTCGGCATGGTACATCAGGTCGCCGCCTGCCACCATAGCCAGTACGGATGTATTTTTTATCAGGCTAACCGCCTGATTGGTCAGCGGCGGATATACCACCCGCTGTGCCTGGGGCAAAATAACATGCCGCATGGTCCCCCAGTAGGAGAAGCCCTGTGAAAAAGCGGCCTCAAACTGGCCCTTGGCAATCGCCTGGATACCGGCCCGCACAATTTCCGCAATATACGCGCCATGATACATGCCTACGCCAATAACCCCAACGGCAAATACCGGCACTACCAATCCCAAATGGGGCAAGCCATGATACCAGAAAAACACCTGAATAACCAATGGCGTATTTTGAATAAACTCAACATAAATCCGATTGGCAATCCTCAGCGGCCGCCAAGGCGAAGTACCAAAAACCCCGAACAGGACCCCCAGCGCCAGGGCCACGGCCAGTCCCAGCAGCGACAGCAATATGGTGGTCAGGAAACCTTCTGCAAACACCGGCCAATCCTGCGCCAATGCCAGCCATTTAAAACCGGCAAAAGGTCCAGTCACTATTTCAGCCCCCATTTCTGAATCAGCTTATCCAGTTCGCCGTTCGCCTTCATTTCACTAATGGTATCATTTACCTGCTTGGCAAGCGCGGTATTGGACTTTTTGGAGGCAACGCCATACTGCTGCGGACTGAAACGATCGGCAAGAATAACGGTAGAATCATCCAGATACCCGAACAAAATAGCCGCATCCACACTAAAACAATCGATCCGCCCGGCGTCAAGCGCAGTTTTTATTTCCGGATATGTCCCAAACTCCAGGAAAGAAAGTTTAATTCCCAGTTTATCGGCTGCTTCCTGCAGCGCTTTTTTGCTTGTTGCGCTTTGTGCCACGCCAATTTTCTTGCCATCCAAATCTTTCAGACTGCTAATGCCGGCATTTTTCTTAACCAACAGGCCCACGCCGTCGGTAAAGTATGGATCAGAGAAATTATAGCTGTTTTTCCGTTCTTCCGTAATCGTAAACGTGGCAATAACCAAATCCACTTCGCCGTTGTCCAACAGCGGTCCCCGGGTTTTAGCCGTAACTCCCTGAACATCTATTTTCGTTTCGTCACCAAGAATTTTCTTGGCCAACGCCCTTGTCAGATCAATTTCAAAACCGTCAACCTTACCGCTGGCAGGGTCTTTAAAGCCAAACTTAGGAACATCAACTTTGACCCCAACCTTTAAAACCCCCCGGTCCTTAATAGCCTTAATGTCCGGCGGTACCGTATCTTTGGCGGCATCGGTTTTTGCCGGCGAGGTACCGCAGCCGGTCAATAGCAGCATCGCCAAACAAAGAGTCATCAGCACACTAATCAGTTTTTTCATGGTATTCCCTCCATTTTTAATGTAGTATCCGACTTAAAAATAACTTGGTTCGTTCATGCTCGGGATTTTGAAAGAAATGTTCCGGTGAACCTTGTTCCAGAATACGCCCGTCATCCATAAAGATAACCCGGTCGGCCACCCTGCGGGCAAAGCCCATTTCATGCGTGACCACCACCATGGTAATCCCCTCGTTGGCAAGATCAACCATAACGTCAAGCACTTCCTTAATCATCTCAGGGTCAAGGGCCGAAGTCGGTTCATCAAACAGCATAATCTGCGGACGCATGTTGAGGGCCCGGGCAATTGCCACCCGCTGCTGCTGTCCGCCTGACAACTGGGCCGGGTAGACGTTGGCCTTATCCTTGAGGCCGACCCGCTCCAAAAACGCCAGGCCGGATTCAACGGCCTCCGCCTTGGGAACACCCTTGATCAGCGTCGGTGCCAGCGTCAGATTCTCCAACACTGTTTTATGAGGATATAAATTAAACTGCTGAAATACCATGGCAACCGATTCCCTCACCTTGCTGACAGGAGCTTTGGGGGCGGTAAGATCAACACCATTTACCGTCACCGTGCCGCTGCTGGGTCTTTCCAGCAAATTCATACAGCGGATCATCGTACTCTTGCCGGAACCGCTGGGGCCGATAATCACCACCTTTTCGCCTGCTTTTACGGTAATAGTAATGTCTTTTAAAACATGGTGACTGCCAAAATGCTTATTGACTGCCTGCAATGTTATCAATTACATCCTTCCTTTCCTTGGGATTCAAGTAAAAAAGCCGCTCTACTCCCCAATCCATATAAAAATACAGGGAGTGATAGCGGCTTTGCTACATAACTATTAGCTTCGTGGAAAACAATAGTAGAAGAAATAAAAAAGCTTATAGGATGATAACTCCTATAAGCGACATTGCTTATCCTACAGAGATTCTACTCTGCTATGTATTTTATTGTACTACAAAAACCGCCAACCGGCAATATCCTATAAAAAAATTTGATTGGCCTAAAAACGGCTGTTTACTCAGGGGTCAGCACTGAGTAAAAAAAACAGTTTCGTATAATACTAAAGTATTGCAGGTTGTATACAGGCGGTGGGCGTTGATGATAGAAAAAAAACGTTTAAACATTTGTAAGCTTTCAACCATTATACCGGAAGCTTCACAGGCTGTGGTCAAGAAAAAACTATACTCACTTAGACAACTGACCATTGAAAGTGAAAAAATCGCAGATGAAATATCACATATCATTGCCAAACTGAGAGAAACAAAAGCTACTACTGTCTTTCCAACCGTAGCTGCTAATAAAACCTTTTTGGAAAACACATTCAAGAAAAGCGGTGACGTGACATTCTCCCAATTTGTTACCCTATCAGGCATAAAAGTTCTAATTGTGTATATCGACGGATTAGTCAACAAAGAAATTTTAGGGCGCGACGTGATCAATTCATTTATCACGAAATCGCAAAATCTGCCGCCAAATACACTTCTTAATCCGAAGACTTTAAAAGGCTTGCTTGCCTCAGTTAGCGTGCAGGAAGTTAAAATCATGTCGGCAATTATTGATGATGTATTAAACGGCAATGCGGCCATGTTCGTTGACGGAGTGGCTGCGGCCCTGCTCATTGAGTCCAAAGGTTGGGAAAAAAGAGCAGTCGCTGAACCTGATACCGAATCGGTTATTAGGGGACCCCGTGAAGGGTTCATTGAAAATATCAGAACAAATACCAGCTTATTACGCCGTAAAATAAAGAACCCTAATTTGGTGTTTGAGAATCTAAGTATCGGCAAACAAACAAAAACCAGCATTGCCATCGCGTATATTGACGGTGTTGTAAACCGGGCAGTTCTCGATGAGGTAAGAAAGCGGCTAAACAAAATTAATACAGATTCTATACTAGAAACTGGGTATATTGAGCAATTTGTCGAGGACAGCCCGTTTTCGATTTTGGCTACGGTTGCCAATACCCAAAAACCTGATATTCTTGCCGCCAAAATTCTCGAAGGTCGGGTCGCCATATTTTGCGATGGCACCCCCCATGTACTCACAGTCCCTCATTTGTTCATCGAAACACTGCAAACTGCTGAAGATTACTATATGCGTCCCCTCATGGCCTCTGCTTGGCGAATTATCCGGTTTCTGGCTCTATTCACCAGCATCTTCCTCCCCGGCTTATATGTCGCTCTACAGACTTATCATCAGGAAATGATTCCCACAATTTTGCTATTACGCATGGCCGGCTCAAGCTCGGATATACCTTTTCCGGCAGGAGCCGAAATGTTTATTATGCTAGTCTTTTATGAGTATCTCCGTGAATCAGGAATCCGGCTTCCCCGGGCAGTAGGCTCGGCAATTAGTATTGTCGGCGCATTAATTGTTGGCGAAAGTGCGGTAAACGCCGGCCTTGTAAGCGCTCCTGTAGTTATTGTAATCGCCGCTACCGGCGTAACCGGCTTTATTGTACCGGCCTTATCGGAAGCCATCATGATTTACCGGTTTTTATTCTTAACAGCCGGCACTGTAATGGGCCTATATGGCATTGTTTGCGGGATCATTATCGTTGTCATGCATGCAGTTTCGCTGCGCTCCTGCGGCGTTTCCTACACATCCCCGCTGGCACCTTCTGATCACGGAGTACTTACAGATTTCATTTTAAGATTTCCCCTATGGGCCATGAGAAAGAGGCCAAAAGCTATTGAAAAAGATAATCTGCAAAGACGGGGGTAAACTTCATGATGCTACGCACAAGAATACTTTCAATAACTCTAATACTATTGTTCGTTTTACCGCTAACTGGCTGCTGGAATCGCCGTGAGTTAAATACTCTGGCCATTGTCGGCATAGTAGGTGTTGATCTTGATAAAAACGGCATTAAAAGTACATTCGAAATCATTAAGCCTGAAAAACCTGGCAAGGGCGGAGAGAAAGGCGAAGCACCCGTCAAATACATACAAACTAACGGCAAAACGCTGATGGATACATACCGAAGCGCCCCGCTGCGGTTTGACCGCAGAATGTTCTATTCGCACACAAAAGCCTTTTTATTTAGTGAAGAAATTGCCCAAAACGGGTTAGCAACGCATCTTGACCAGATTTTACGGGATCATGAAATGAGATTGACAATGCATTTAGTGATTGTAAAAGACGATTCCGTCAGTGATATCATGGGCATTGCCAGCGGAGTCAATACCATTCCCTCAAATTATCTTGAAGATTTAATTAAACAATATAAAATTCACTCCAAAAGTGTCGATTCCAAAATAATCGACTTCTTAAAAGCCTATCTTGACAAAGGCAAAAACCCAGTGGTTACGGTACTAAGAAAAGTAAGGAAAAACAAAACCGGATCTAAGGACGAAGAATATGAATTGACCCCTGAAGGCTCTGCTGTCTTTTTAAAAGACAGGTTAGTAGGATTTCTGGATGGTCAGGAAACAAGAGGATATAATTTGGTAATCGGCAAAGTGGTTAGCGGTATTGTTACTTTCCCTATCCCTAATAGCAACGGGAATGCCTCTATAGAAATATTAAAAGCTGACAGCAAAAATGATGTAGAAATTACTGACAATGATATAAAAATCAAAGTAAAGATAAACATGGTTGGTATGCTGGATGAACAAACGACTAGTTTACAAGATAAAGATATGATCGAAATCGTTGCCATACTGGAGCAGGCAGCCGCGGAAGCCATTAATAAGGAAGTGGAACATACTCTGCTAAAAGTTCAGACAGAATATCATTCTGATATCTTCGGCTTTGGTCAGATAGTCCACCGCAAGTACCCTCATGAATGGAAGATCATTCAGGACAACTGGGATGAATTGTTCTCGCACGCAGCCATTGAAGTAGAGAGTCAGACAAAGATAACAAAAACGGGAAAATCAACATTCCCTGCGAAGGAATAAAAAGGGGCCAGCATTCAAATTGACATTAAAATTAGAGAAAGTATCGCCATTACAAGTTATCCTGTTACTCAGTTTTAACCGCATAGCAATCGTGCTATTATGGTTTAAATTTTTCAACCAGGATGTATGGATTACAGAAATTCTCGCGCTGTTCTATCTTCCACTCTTATGTGCTCCGTTATTATTCTTAAGTAAGCAGTTTGCTCAATTGACAATCATCGAGTATTTAACAATCATAGCCGGCAAATGGATCGGTAAAGCGCTCGGTGTTTTATATACAGTTTTTTTTCTATTTATCGCCATAATCGATTTGTCCTTGTTTGATAACATTATTAAGCCGATAAATTTTCCTGAAACCCCTGACTACGCAATTATCGCTCTCGCCTTAATCACTTGTGGCTATGGTGTATTCAAGGGTCTGGAAGTTATTACTCGCGCGGCGGAGCTTTTTGCCCCGCAAGTTTTAGCCGTTATTGCTTTTTATGCAGTGCTGCAAATACCAGATATGGATTTCAGAGTGTTTTTGCCAATATTAGCTGACTCTTCTTTTTCGGAGATCAATTTTCGGGCCTTTAACACGGCAGCCAGAATGAATGAAATTGTGGTTCTAGCTATGCTGGTTCCGTCTATTAGCAAAAAAGGAAAGCCAACTACGATTCTTTTCTGGGCCGCGATCATTGTTACCGTATTCTCGTTGATCATTATCGTTCCAACCTTGGCCGGCTTAGGACTGGATCTTGCGAAAAAAACATTTGATCCGTATTATCTCTTTATAAAACAAATAAGCATCTATGATTTTATTACACGCATTGAATTTCTTATTGTTGCCGCATGGAATATCGGTATGTTTTTAAAGATTTCCCTATTACTATATTTATCAACAATCAGCATAGTCCAGATATTTGGACTTTCGCGGCGTAAGGTTCTCATTATTCCCATGATCACAATAATATTTATAGCTGCTTTAAAATCAAATATTCTTACATCTGTTGTCGTATTTAATATCATGGAATACATACCTTATATCAACTTAATTTTTATGTTTGGTATTCCAGTCATTGTGCTGACAACGTTTTTTTTGAAAAAAATTATTTCCGGGAAAACAGACTTTACCAAAGCCTAAAAACTATCCAATCACACTCTTTGTATCTAAGCACCTTCAATATGCATAAAAACAGCTGTTTACCTTTCGGTAAACAGCTGTTTTTATGTTGGCGGAGTGGCTGGGATTTGAACCCAGGCGGGGCTTGCACCCCCTAACGATTTAGCAAACCGTCCTCTTCAGCCACTTGAGTACCACTCCGTGTCATACTGGTTAAATTATAGCAAATACCTTGTCCTAAGTCAATTATAGAGATGTTCCTCACTACCGCTCGGAACTAAGCGACTCACACAAGTTCTCATTTCGCTTATCACTCGTGAGAACTTGGTTCGCTGCTTATGGCGGAGGGGGTGGGATTCGAACCCACGGTCCCTTGCAGGATCACTGGTTTTCAAGACCAGCTCCATAAACCACTCGGACACCCCTCCGTAATCGGCACATTAAGTATTATAGCAAACGGCAACAGGGCTTGTCAACAAATGTCCCTGAGGTAAAAATACCCTGGCGTTCCGGTGGACCGATTACTATTCAGTAGAATAGTATAGACTAAATACACTAAAAATATAAAATAAAAAAACAGATTAATTTTTGCGCAAAAGGGTTGACTATTAAAGTAAACAGAATTATATTCTTTATAGAGATATTATAAGATAATCATTAATATTTAAAAGGCAGGTGAGATAGATGGATGTAGACCGACCTAGTGGGTGTTTATTGTGTAATTTAATAAAATTTAGGGGGAATATTCCATTTTTTTCACCGAGATTATCCGGGCACACGTGATTACGTGAATTTGACTACAGGGTTACTCGGCTGATTAGGTATGCTATTGCATTTCCCCCAATAAAAATAGGGGGGAGCATTATGCTAAAAATATATCGCAGCAACTGTACACAACTTTATGAACTTACACTGCAAACGCTGGAACGGGGAGCCTGGTTTAATCTAATCAACCCTACGCCCCAGGAACTGGAGCAGGTAGCGGTCGTGACCGGCAGCCCGCTTGATTTTCTCAAAGCGGCCTTAGACGAAGAAGAACGCTCCCGTATCGAGCTGGAAGAAAACCATATGCTTGTTATCACCAATATTCCCGTCCTGCGCGGTCATGACAGTTATGATGCCTTGCCTTTAGGCATTGTGCTGACTACCGAGCACATGATTACCGTCTGCCTGGAAGGCAATGAGGTTTTAGCGGATTTTAAGCCTGAAAATCACCGGACTTTCAGCACTTTTAAGAAAACCAGATTCCTTTTCCAAATTCTCTATAAATCAGCTACTTTATATTTGAAATATTTAAAGCAGATTAATCGCCGCACTGACGAACTTGAGCGCTACCTGCGCCGTTCCATGCAAAACGAAGAAATTTTTGAACTGCTGGAGTTGCAGAAAGGCTTAACCTACTTTGCCGCATCGCTGCGCTCGAACGGCATCGTTCTGGAAAAGCTCCTGCGGCTGCGCTCTACCAGCCATGTACAACATTTGATTAAAATGTATGAGGAAGATGAAGACCTGTTGGAAGATGTTATTATTGAAAATAAACAGGCCATCGAAATGGTTGAAATGTATAGCCGTATTATGAACGGAATGATGGATACGTTTACCTCTATTATATCAAATAACCTCAACCGGGTTATGAAATTTTTGGCATCGATGACAATTATTTTGGCCATCCCAACAATGGTATCCAGTTTTATGGGAATGAATGTTGACGTACCCTTTGGTCAAAATGGCGGCTTTACGACCACCTTATTGTTTGCCGCAGTTATTACCGCGCTTAGCGCCTTTGGCCTGTGGCGCAAAGGCATGTTTTAGCTAACGGCAATACGCAGAAACCTGGTAACTCGGGTTTCTGTTTTTTTGTTGAATTTTTAAAGAATTTGTCATTGAATTTTCCCAGAGCAGGAAATTAGTGCTAGCAGGCGAATTACTTAAATATATAAAGCATATTAAAGACAATTTCTTTAACACGAAATGAATTATATTAGTATAAGAACTAAACGGGCCGTAAAAAACCGTTGCACCAGTAGCAAAATCACCACCAGGACAACTACACACTAATTTCCCAAGGAGGGTCCTATGTTTAAAAAGGCTTTTGTTTATCTCACTGCCTGTACCATGCTTCTCGCCAGCCTGCCAATGTTTGCCGGTGCGGTGAGTGTAACCACTGTTAAACCGGCGGCAACAGCCGTTGATCAGGTAAATGCCCATGGCTATATCGATTGGGATCAGAGCTTTGTTGAAGCAACCGGCTTCGGCGTCCCCTCAAGAATGGCCAAATCCCCGGCGCAGGCCCGGCTTATGGCCAGACGGGCGGCTATTGTCGACGCGCAGCGCAACCTGCTGGAAACAGTTGAAGGGGTTAAGATAGACGCCGAATCCACCGTACAAAACTATGAAATTACGAGCGATATTGTAAAAACCCAATTATCCGGCATGATCCGCGGAGCAAAAATTGTTGACGAGCAGCCACTTGCCGACGGCACTTATCAAGTAACGCTGCGCATCAACCTCTACGGACAGGGCGGCCTGGCTCAAACCATTAATTATGCGGCCAAACCGGCTGCGCCACTTTCCTTTTCTGCTCCTTCCACCGCCTATACCCCGGTAGATCTGCCCGTTTATACCGGTTTAGTCATCGACGTCACCGGCCTGCCGCTCATTAGAGCCATGTCACCGGTTATCTATGACGACAGCGGCCGTCCCATTTACGGCCATATGAATTTGAATCCCGACTATGTCGTAGCACACGGCATGATTGACTATATGTGCACTCCCGAAGATATCAGAGCCGTTGAACTCGGCCAGTCCCGCGCCGGTGACAACCCCATTGTTGTAAAGGCGCTCGGGTTGCGCGACAACAATATCAACATTATTATCAGCCAGGCAGATGCCGACACCATCCTGGCCGCTAATGCACAAAACAACTTTCTCACTAAAGCTATGGTTTGCGTAAAACAGTATTAATAATAACCTTTAAAGAGACTTTTGAGAACTCAGGTTTTCAAAAGTCTCTTTTATTAGCCCGGCACCAATAACCTTCTTACCCCAAAGCTTCCAGTTTAATTTCCCGGCCCAGACCAAAGGCATAAATATATTGTTCTTTGACCGGCCGGCCAAGAATCCGTTCAATGGCCAGCGAATACATGCTTAATTGTGCCGCATACCTGTCAACCAGTTCCCGCGGCGAAATACCATGATCGGTTTTATAATCAATCAGCACTAAGCCATCATCCTCCGCGAACAGGCAGTCAATAATCCCCTGGACAAAAATTTGCTCCCCACAACCCTGCAAATCCGCATAAAATCGTTCGGCCGGCAGCAGCAGACTAAAAGGCATTTCCCGCCACACCTGTTTGGCTCCGGTTAACCGCCGGCCAAGCGGCGAAGAAAAAAAGGCACGGATTAAATCAATATCGACGGCCGCCGCCTGACCGACCGGCAAAATCCGGCGAATTTCCAAGGCACTGATCTGCTCGGTAACGGCCTTTTCAGAAAGCTCACCGGCAAGGTCAATATGCTGCATAACCGTATGCAGCATTACCCCGTATTCTACCGGGGTCAGCTTAGATGTGGCCTGCAGGAAGCGGGGACGGACATGCACGGTTGACGGCTTAGGCGCAAATACGGTTTCGGCCTCATCCCGTTCTACCAGTTCAAGACGACGTTTAATTTCGGAGACCGACAGTTTTGCCGGTTTACTTACCGCAGCGCTGCATGGATATTGCCAGTTTAAGCGGTCACTCACCCATTTTGTATCTGTGCCGCCGGCAACCGGTTCCAGTTGCCGGACGGCTGCCAATAACTCACCGTCTGCCTCGCTTGACGCTTCCGCGGACTGAAGGTCCGGCGCTTTGATGATCGTTACATTCCAGGCGGACTGGTTCCCGGCCAGATTTGTTACCGGCTGATCGTCACACCCGCCATACTGACGAATCAGCGCACCATCCAGGTGGCGAGCAACTGCCATGCCAACCCAATCCAGATAGCTTCTGGCTTTTATAACCTGACTTGCCGGCAATTTTGCCGACAGTTCCCCGACCGAGCGGCACCAGGCGGTACAGCGCCGGGCCAGCTTCTTGGCCGAGCCGACCAAGATGAGTTTTTCTCTTGCCCGTGTCAGCGCTACATAAAGAATCCGCTGCTCCTCCGCCTTGGTCTCCAATTCAATTTTATGGGCAATGCCCCAGCGGGCCGGTGTCGGGTACCGGAACCTAAGCTCAGGCATGGTAACATAAGGACCGACTCCCAACTCCTTATGGCACAGTACCAGCGCCGTCGTATCCATCAGATTGAAATTTTTCCCCATGTCGGCGACAATGACTACCGGAAACTCAAGCCCTTTGCTTTTATGAATGCTCATTACCCTGACAACATCTTCGCTCTCGCCTAACGCCCGGGCAACCGATAAATCGGATTCCTTGTTTTTCAGCCGCTCAATAAACCGCAAAAAACGGAATAACCCCCGAAAGTTGGTAGCCTCGTACTGCCGGGCACGATCATACAGCGCCCGCAGGTTAGCCTGACGCAAAAGCCCTCCCGGCATCCCTCCCACATAATCATAATAGCCGGTATCCTGATAAATCCGCCAAATAAGATCCGCTACACCCTTGCGCCGGGCCAGATTACGCCAGACCGCCAGTTTATCCAGAAACTCCCGGACCGTATGGGAAACTGCCGGCGTCTGACCGTATGTCTGGACCGCCGTCCACAAGCTGCCCTGTTCCTGACACAACCGGATTTCGGCCAATTCATCACCAGCTAAGCCGAGTAAAGGCGAGCGCAGCACCGCTGCCAGCGGAATATCCTGCTGAGGATTGTCAATAACCTGCAGCAATGCCAGCATAATCGCTATCTCGGTTTCGGCAAAATAACCGGTGTCCAATTCTGCATAACAGGGAATCCCGTCATGCCGCAGCCGGTCTTGCACTGCCTGCGCCTTGCCCTGCACCGAACGCAGCAGGATAACAATATCCCGGTACATTAGAGGCCGATAGCCGCCCTGCTGTTTATCAAACACCTGATAGCCGCCGTTCATCAACTCCCGGATTCGCCGGGCAATCACAACGGCCTCCTGTTCAAAGGCACTGAGTTCCTCTTCGGTTATACCGGCAGCAGCAGGCGGCGGCTGATTTTCGCTTTCCTCCTCCGCATCCTGGCTGCCGGCTGTTTCGTCATCCGTGAGCGGACGCTCCGTTTCATCCTTATCCCGGTCAATCATAATCAGTTCAACCGGTCCGTCCAGGCTGGTGCCGGTACAAGCCGGATAATCAGGTCCGGGGTTAAGTTGCTCCGCCTGACCATAATCAAGCTCGGCCGTGTGTTCCGTCATGAGTTGACCAAACAGAAAGTTAGCGGCATACAGCACTCCGGCCCGGCTGCGGAAGTTTTTGCTTAGGTCGATGCGCTGGCAACCTGCCTGCTCGCCACGCCGGTAGCTAACATATTTGCTCATAAAGAGGGCCGGCTCAGCAAGGCGGAAGCGGTAAATACTTTGTTTGACATCTCCCACCAGGAAGAGGTTGGGCTGGTCATCATTGGCAACAAGCCGGATAATCTCTTCCTGCACGCGGTTAATATCCTGATACTCATCGACCATGATTTCGGCAAATCTTGTTTTAAGCTGAGCAGCTACCGTGGAAGGCGTACCTTCTCCCTGCCCGGAATCGGCCGACCGCAATACCGCCAGACATAAATGCTCCAAGTCGTTAAAATCAACAATGCCTTTGGCTTGTTTTGTCCGGGAATACTGCCCGGCAAAGGTTTGGACAAGTTGAACCAACGCAGCCACCAGCGGCTCCACCTGGCGCAAATCGGCAATCAGTTCCTGGCCGCTACGTTCAAAATAAACCGTTTTAACCTCTGCGACCTTTCTTTTGGCCTTGTTGCGCTCACCCTGAAAATAATCCTTCACTTCTTTGGGCACTTCCTTGCCAACTGAGGCAATCCGGGGAAATTTGACCGCTGCCAGGGCTTGGTCTAAAGCTATCCAGGATGTTTGGGCCGCTGCCAGCAAATTGTCCATAATCTGAATATCCTCGGCAAAAGTCTGGGCATAGGCCGCCGGGTTTCCGGGTCTGCCCGCTTCCGCCATAAGTGACAGCAGCAATTGGCGGGCCTCCTCCCACTCCAGCGCTATTTTATCGCGTACCAGCGCCGACCAGGGAGTGTTATCAAAATCGGCCTCTGCCGGCAACGCAAAACCGTTAGGCAAGCCGGCAAGCCACTGCTCCGGCCAGGGATGGCTGCGGGAAAACTCATAAAGCTTGAGCACCAGTCCTGCCAGCGAGTTATCGCCATCCTCATCGCCATAATGCTCAATCAGTGTCATAAAACCCGGGTCAGCCTCCAAGTAGCTTTGCTCAAACACCGTTTCGAGAACATCACTTTTGATGAGCGTTATCTCCGTGTCATTGGCAATGCGAAAATTTGGCTCAATACCCAACAGGTAAAAGTACTGCCGCACAAGACTCTGGCAAAAGGCATGCAAGGTAGAGATATTCGCGGCATTAAGCAGTACAAGCTGGCGTTCAACATGGCGTCTCAGTTCCGGATCGGTTAGCTCAGGCTGCCTGAGCACATCATTCAAGGCCTCGCCGATCCGGCTGCGCATCTCATTGGCCGCCGCGTTGGTAAAGGTGACAACCAGCAGACGGTCCACGCTGAGCCTTTCCTCAGGGTCAATAATTCGGCTGATAATCCGCTCCACCAGCACCCAGGTTTTGCCCGATCCGGCTGCGGCCGCTACTAACAGGTTGCAATTACGGGTCTCAATCGCCGCTTGCTGCTCCGCAGAACATTGCATTATTCTCCGCCTCCTTTCCGTTGGCGTAATTCATTCATAATGGTTTCATCCGCAAGTTTGGGCAAGGTAAAATACTCATTTTCCGGCAGCTTGCCGTCAAACTGGCATACCGGCCGCAAGGCACAGTAGCCGCAAGGCGTGCTTTTTCCCAAACGGTAAGGCCTGATTGCGTTTTCGCCGTCAAGGATAGCTGCCGCCACCTCTATAAGCTCCTGCTTAACATGACATAACAGCAATTGGAACTCTTCTGCCGTTTTAAGCTTATCCATACAATTTTCATAAAACCCGTTCTTACCTAACGCGATTTTGAAAAACTCCGACCATCCCTGTAACGTTCCGTCCAGTTTTCCGGCAATAGCCGTATCGGCGAGCAGCCAGCCCGGCATTTTCAGACGGCTGTTGACCCCTTTTTCAATTTGTTCCGGAGCTAGCAACGTTGTACCCGCAATAACAGGGTTTTTCAGAAAGTAATATAATATTCCCGCCGGCAGGCAGGCAGGCTCATGGCCGGCACTAACCGCGACCAGCAGGTATGTCAACAGTTGCAGCTTAAGGCCATAGTAGACCTCTGCCAGCGTAAGCCAGGCACCGCCAGATTTATAGTCAATAACCAGCACATAATTTTGACCGTTATGTTTGGTTATGTCCAGGCGGTCAATCTGCCCGGCCACTTCTAAAATGGCTGCGGGCAGCGTCAGACGGAGCGGCGGCAGCGCATCCGCTCCTCGCCCAAAAGCCTGCTCAAAGGCAACAGGATGAAACTGGGTGACCCGGTCCCAGGCAGCCAAACGGCTTACGGCCCGGACAGCCCTGCGCGTCAGTCGTATCACCAAATGCTCATGCTGCTTGCTGCTGAGCAGAATTTCATTTTGCAGCTTGGGTGCCAGTTGCGCAACAATGTCGCCACACAGGTTACTGATCTCGTTGTCGGCAAGCGCACCCCAGCTTTGATTTTCCGCGGCCAGTCTATCGCCAAATACCTTTAGTACAGCGTGTAAAAACTGCCCCAGGTCAGGAGCCGCCAACTGATAAACAGCCCGCTCTTTAAGGCCAAGCCCATACTGAGCAAAATGTTTGAACGGACAGGCCCGAAAAGCTTCAAAACGGGTTACACTGCCGCGCAGCACACCGTTTTTTATATATAAACGGTGTGCTAAGCCGCGTTGTAAGGGAGCTAGCTGGTTATAATGAAACAACCCGGCCAGGCTGGCCTTAAGCGATTCCCGCAACTCAGACTGTGCCAGGGCCCAGTTATAGACATCCCGCCAGGCCGGGCTGATCTGCCCGGTTTCGCGATATAGCCGGAAGGCTCCGGCCAATGCAGCCAACGTCCGTTTAGGCCGGGCGAGATATTCCGCTTCACGGCCGGGCGGAGGTTCAACCGGTAATGACAACGGCCTCCTGCCGGTAATTTCTTTCAAACGCCGGACAACAGGCGATGGCGCCAGGGCCTTGCCTTCGGCGTCAGCCAGCGGATAACTGATCCACAGATACCGGCTGGCCCGCGAGAGAGCCGTGTAAACCAAAAACTGCTCAGCAAAAACATCAGCCCTGGCGCCACTGCCAAGTTCCAGACCAAGTGATTTTAAAAGCGCCCGCTCGCTATCGTTCAGCAGACCCTCTTCCCGGCGGCGCTGCGGCAATACGCCGTCATTCACCCCGGGAATAAAAGCCGCCTTGATAGTAAGCCGCCGCGTCCGTTCCAGGGCGGCAATGGTTACATAATCCAGTCCCGGCGGAATCAAACTGAGAGTGGTCCCTTCAATCCCTTCGCTAACAACAGCGGCAAATTCCTCAAGCGTCAATGGCTGTTCGGCAAACGTATCAACAATCTGATCAAATACTTCCATTAGTTTTGGCCACATTTGCTGATGCTCCCTGGCCTGGTCCAGATCGCCGGCCGTTTCGGCCGCTATCGCCCACTCCGCCAGTGTATCTGCCACTTGCAGGTTTTGCAAAAATTCGTAGACCGCCTGGGTAAGCGCCAGCGGCGGCAAGCTTTGCTTCAGTGCCGGCGCCAGCTTTTCGGCCAGACTGACCAATGCCGCCGTACTCTCTCTGCGAATGGCATTAATCTGGCGCAGGTACTCCTGTTCGGCTGCGTCGGCCTCATCACTTGTCCACTCATCCTCGGCCAATGAATAACGGCGGCGGAATGTCCAGTCTTCAGGACTTGTCCAGCGCGTCCCGCGAATGCCAAATTCGAGACAATAATTTTCCAGAATATCCACCTGATCGCGTGTAACAGGAAATAAATCGGTTTTTAAACAACGGAAAACCGGCTCATAACTCCATCTTTCCCGTACTACGTCAAACGCCGAACGCACCAGCTCAGCCAGCGGATGGTGCACAGCCGGACGGCTGTTATCACTGAAAAACGGTATCTCATAATCTGCCAGTACGGTTGCCATTAACTCTGCATAGCTGTCCATGTCACGAATCAGAATGGCCATGTCTCGCCACCGGAGACCTTCCTCCCGGCTCAGTCTGATGATTTCACGGGCGATAGCCTCCGCCTCCGTCCGGCGGTTAGCCGCTTCCGCCAAGGTAAAACCATTGTCCGCATCGGCCGGGTTCCCCAGAATTCTGGCAGCAAAAAACTGCCGTTCAATCACTTGCAGCACCGGGCTGGCAAAACGATAAGGTATCGTTAATTCCTGCACGCCAGTCTCAGCCTGCAGGTCTAAAGCCAGCTTGTTCAATTTATGGTAGGTCTCCCATTGACGGTGAAACACCGCTTCCTCCTGGGAATGGAGCTGGTCATCCGGGTCGCTTAGGCATAGGGTCACAGTCACCGCTTGTGCCGCAGTAAGCATCGCCGTTATGACTGCATATTCCTGTGGGGTAAAAAAGGTAAAACCGTCAATCCATACTTCAGCCTGCCGCAGCAGTGACGCCTCGGGAATCTTCTCCGCCAGTAAATTCAGGTAATCCTCCGGATCAATATATCGTCCGGCTAAGAAATCCTCAAATCCTTGGTATAACAGAGCCAAATCCTGCATTTTGGCCGTTAGTGCCTGATTGCTCTGACAATCCTGCCGGGCGGCTACCGTATCAATTGCCGCCGGTCCGACACCATAGGTTTTAAACTCCTTAACTAAACCGGCGACGGTTGCGGCAAACCCTTTTTCCGTCGCCGCCCGCGAAAGCAGCTTAAAGTTATTCCTGTTTTCCATTAATAACCGGCTGAATACCATGCGCTTGCCAAGTTCGGAGATGTGCGGACTGGCGGCACCGCCGGTTTCATTGAGTACCCTGTGGGCCAACCGGCGAAAGCCCAACACATGGGCCCGCATATAACCGTGTGCCGGACAGGCTGCGGCCAGCGCCCGCTCAACTTCATAGGTAGCCTGTTCGGGCACAATAAAAAGAAGCGGCCGGCCATCAGGCGATTCGGCCAGCCTTGCCAAGATTTCCTTAAAACAGTTCCAAGTCTTGCCATACCCGGCTTGTCCTAAAATAAAATTAAGCTTCAAAGCCGTCCCTCCCAGAAAGTTTATCTACCAATTGGCAAAACAGAGTGACAAGATTCGGGTCAAACTGGCGTCCTGCCTGCCGCATCAGTTCAGCAACCGCTTCGCGGTTCGACCTTGCCTTGCGGTACGGCCGGTCATTCGTCATAGCGTCGTAGGCATCAGCAATCGCCAGCATCCGGCATTCCAACGGAATTTCTTCACCTGCCAAGCCAAGCGGATAACCGTTACCGTTCCACCATTCATGATGTTTTAAAATAAAATCGGAAATCGGGATAAGATCCGAAACCGACTGGGCAATGCGATAGCCGATATCGGCGTGTCGCTGCATCTCTACCTGTTCCTTAAGGGTCAAATAACCTTGTTTAAACAAAATCCTGTCAGGGATACCTACCTTGCCGATATCGTGAAGTTGAGCCAAAAGTTTGATATCCTCAATCCTGCGCTGCGACCACCCCAGGGCTACGGCCAGTTTTGCGGTGAGCATCTGCATTCTGTCACCATGGCCTTCGGTAATAAAATCCCGGGCTTCCAGTGCCTTTAACAGGGCTTGAAAAATAGCGCTCCGGTTTTTGCGGCTTCGACAAAGTTTTTCCCGGTACATACTGTCATCGGCTTCCCGGAACAGTTCATTCATATTAATCATGTCCTGCCGGTCGCTAACCGCATAGCCAATGGACATACTTAGCGGCAATTCGAGATGGCTGGCATTATCAGTATCCACGGCACTGCGCATTTGGACGCAAGCGTCCTCTAACAGTTTGGGATCCGCCTTGGTCAACAACACGGCAAATTCATCGCCGCCAATGCGGGCGACAATGTCTGCTGGCCGCACATTATCCTTGATAATCCGCGCCGCGGCATTCAGCAGCAAATCCCCTTGTTCGTGCCCCAGGGTATCATTAATCAGTTTCAGCCCATCGACATCACATAAAATAATTCCTACCTGACCTTTGCCGTCAGACTGTATTCTGGTCATTTCATGTTTAAAAAAAGTCCGGTTATAGAGGCCGGTTAAGGCATCATGATAGCTGATATACCGCAGCTTTTTCTCAATTTGCTTACGCTCTGCCAGTTCCTGCTGCAAAGCCGTATAAAGTCTGGCATTGGCCAGCGCAATAGAGGCTAAGTCGGCAAACCGGCTTAGTATATTTATCTCATCCTGGCCAAATATTTTATCATCAAGATATGCAAGGCCAAGAATTCCAACCAACTGTCCATTGGCTTTCAGCGGAATCCCGATAACCGCATTGAGTGTGGTATCTTTTATTTCGTGATCCCGGTTGGGCCACAGGTTATAATGATTCACAATGCAGGTTTCGGCACTAACCATAACCTGGCCAATAACACCTACACCGGGAACAATTTTTTTCCCAATAAGCCCGGAATAAAAACCTACTGCCACTTTAAGTGTGAAATTTCCGGTAACATCATTCAACAAAGCAATAAAACCATCTTGCGTGCCGACAAGTTCTCCGGCTTTCAGCACCATATTCTCAAGCAGTTCCCTTGTGTCCAGATTATTCATAAGCGTAAGTGCGGTATCATGCAAGGTATTAAGATAGGTATTCTGACGATAGATATCATCCATAGTTCATCCCTGTCTTTCCCCGAGGTTATGGTGCATGCCCACAGTGCGGCTATTAATTCGCCGCCTGATAAATAGCTTCCTGCCGGTAAAAACCGTTAAAGATTATCCGTTATATATTTTCTTTATGATTATTTCCATGTCGGCGGTTGTTACGGCTACCGGGTTAACCCGCGTGGACCCTTTAAGGCAGTTGGCTATTAATTCGTCAAAACCCTCTTCCAGCGCCGCACGGCTAACACCGATCTGTGCCAGCCCGCGGGGAATGGCAAGCTGCCGGTTTAGCTCCCTGACAGCAGCAATAAACTCACTTCGTCCGCTGCGGCCAATGCTGCGGGCCAGCTCATCGAGGCGCATACCCACAAATTCCTCCCGGGAATTATACTCCAGCACATAAGGGAGGGCAATTGCATTCAGCAGCCCATGACCAAGGTCAAACTTGCCTCCTAGCGCATGGGCAATACCATGGGCCATGCCTAGACCGGTATTGGCAAAAGCCAAACCGGCAATACATTGATAATGATGAACCTTTTCCCTGCTTTCCACTGTTTTTTCCTGATAAGAAACCGGCAGCCAGCTAAGCAAACCGGCTACCGCTCCTTTGGCCAATACCTCGCTGAAATCATCCAGGCTCCGGTTGCTATACGCCTCAACAGCATGAGTCAGCGCGTCCATCCCTGTTTCGGCCACTACATTTGGCGGCATAGTCATCGTAATATCCGCATCCAGTATTGCCAGGTCAGGAATAAACGCCGGCGTTTTTAACCCGATTTTCAGGTTAAGTTCCCGATAGGTGATAACCGCCGATTTGGTTACTTCCGCACCTGTACCGGAGGTGGAGGGAATGGCCACAAACATCAGCCTTTTACGGCAATCAGGCAGCTCCCCTACCTGAGCTTTGGCAAAATCGAGCTCCGGGTATTCATAAAACAGAGCCATAACCTTGGCAGCGTCAATAGGAGACCCCCCGCCTACTGCCACTAACAGGTCGGGTCTGAACTCGCGCATCTTGGCCAGCCCGCCAAGGACAGCCTGTTTGTCCGGATTTTTGCTAATTCCTTCATATACATAGGTCTCACAGCCTTTATGACTGAAAATACCCACTATCCTGGCAATTACGCCGCTTTTCTGCATTGCGCCGCCACCGGTAACGATAAATACCCGCTTAGCCTCAACATCGCTAAGTTCGGCAATAGAGCCACGGCCGCTAATAATGGCTTGACCACCCAAAACTATTTTCTTCACTTATCAACAGCTCCTTTAGGGCATCGTTTCAATAAGGCAAACATATATACGCTCTCTTTAATCATATAAAAGAATACTCCAAACTGCAATATTAATCTGTTCCCCATTACAAAATTTTACAGAAAATTATATCTTCGGATAATGCAAGAAAAGACCCATCGGCAAGATGAGTCTTTTCTTAGGCTTCCTTGGTTTCGCTTATTGTGGCTTTTTCCCAAACCACTTTTCGTATATTTTGGCATACTCGCCATTCTGTTTAAGTTCATCTAACGCCTTGTTGATTTTGTTCGCCAGTTCGGTATTTTTTTTCGCTACGGCAATACCATATTCCTCCGCGTTAAGAACTTCACCGACCAACTTGGCATCTTTGCTGCCGCCTTTGGCCAGGTAATATTCATTTACCGGCAAATCATTGACTACGGCATCGGCGCCACCGGCCTTGAGTTCAAGATAAGCCTCAGAGGCGCTGTTGAATTCACGTACTTTGGCATCTTTAATTTTCTTAGCGTTTTCCGCACCGGTTGTACCAATCTGGACGGCAATCCGCTTGCCTTCCAGGTCCTTAAAGTTGTTAATTGTGGAATTGTCTGCCTTTACAACAATGGATAATCCGGATTTATAGTAAGGTTTGGAAAAAGCAACTTTGTTGGCACGTTCGGCGGTAATGCTCATGGCAGATGCAATTACGTCAATTTGACTGCCTTCCAGCGCCGGAATGAGGCCGTCAAAGCCGGTATTGACAATTTGCACTTCCATCCCCATCTGTTTGCCAATCGCTTTCATCAGATCCACGTCAAACCCAACATAGTCTTTGTTATTTTCGTCTTGGAATTCAAACGGAGGAAAAGTAGCTTCAGCCCCTACCTTGAGGACTTTGGCCGCCGGCTGCTCAGACTTGCTGCTGCCGCATCCCACTAATCCCATAGTCAGGGCCAACAAGGCCACAACGGCAATGGCACTCCACTTCTTCAACATACTATGTACCTCTTTTCTGTTCAATAATCTTTTATCATTATACACAGTTTTCTTATAGCCGCCAAACTGTACTACCAGCCGAATTAAGCAAAAAGCAGGCACTTGCTTGCCCAAGCGCCTGCCTTATTCGATTTTCTAAATATTGTGTCATAAATTTTACACTCTCAGAAGACATTTGCGCCAACAAGCCGTTTAAGTTCCTGATAATAGGCCAATTGCTCCGCAAATACAATCCGTGTCAGGCCGCTGGGCGACGGCACAACAAAGTCGCTCACGCCGGCAACAACACCAACTGCTTGCCGGCCGCAGCTAACACGGGATTGCCCGGAAAACTCCCGGTACACCCCCACACCGGCAAAACAGGCTACCTGTGGCTTGTAGCGCAACAACTTCTCCCGTAAAATAACCCTGCCGGCCTGATATTCCTCTTTACTGATTTCCGCGGCAGTCCGGCTGGGGCGGGCCACAATGTTGGTAATACCCAGTCCCAGATTCAGTAATTTCCCATCTTCCTCAGGCGTAAATTGATACGGTGTAAAGCCGGCCGCGGCCAGCAGTTTCCAAAATTTATTGGAATAACCGGCAAAATGATGCCCGGTTTCTGCCGACCGGTTTCCGGGATTAAAGCCAATAAACAGGATTTTTAGGTTAGAAGCTATGATGTCAGGTACTTGGTTCACGACATTCCCTTCTTCAATGTAAAAATACTGATTTCCGCCGGACAGCCAATGCGTAGTGGCAGCCAATGCCCTGTGCCGACACTGACATATCCGTAGCAACCGTCTTGCCGGAACATCCCCCGCATATACTTATATTGCACCGGCAGCATTGACACGCCCCCGAAAGCCACCTGACCGCCATGCGTATGCCCGGCCAGCGACAAAGGTACCTTCGCCGCGAAGGCGTTATCAAGAAAATCGGGATGATGGGTTAAAAAAACAGTGAAGGAATCGGCCGGTATCCCTTGCATAGCCTGAGCGAAATAGCTGCGTCTTTTCCCCTCCTGTTCCCCCTTATTATTACCCCATGGGTAATCCACTCCCGCCAGAACAAGGCCGTTTGTCAGCACTTGATGGCTATTTGCCAGCACTTTGACCGGACTACTCTCAAGTGCCCGGCGAATACGGTTAATATCCCGGAAGTATTCATGATTTCCCCAACAAAAAAAGATACCCTGTAGCAGTTCGGAGTGGAAAGCAGTTAACCGATTAATAAGCGGTGACAATAACCCCAGGTCGTCCACCAGATCACCGGTAATAACAAGCAAATCAGGCCGTTCCCGTTTTACCATTGCCAGTACTCGCTCCAGCTTGTCCATGCCAAAAAAATTTCCCATGTGAGTATCACTGATTTGCGCTATGGTAAAGCCATTCAGGGCCGGCGGCAGTTGGGGAAACAGCAGGGTGTGCCGGTTGACAACAATGATGCTGTCCCCGCCGATCACGCCATAAGTGCTTATCATAAATGGCACGGCCGGAACAGCCATTAAAGCACCCTGTAAAAAATTTCGCCGCGTCAGAGTGGGTTCCTGACCAGCTTTTGCCGGGCCGGTCGCAGCCTGTGGCAAAATAGCTTTTCGCCTAAGCCGCCTTGCCAGTATCCGCATGGTATGCCCCAGCAATAAGACCAGCAGCAAAAAAACTAAACCGACCAGCCATATATAGGCGGCGTATAGCAAATATCTGAACCACACACCAGGAAAACTATCCGCCGGCCGCAGCCAGCGACTAAAAATCAGCGTGATTACCGCCAAAGCGGTAGTCAGCCGATAGCCGGTTTTAACCTTCTTGCCTGCGTATACCGGATGCCATTTGGCCAAAACTCGTTCGCCCAGCCAGATGATACCCAATAGAATTAATAAAGCAAGCACCGTTGCATATATTGATGGCCCATGCTGCATAGCTGCCTCCGTTTATCCTCCAGGTCTTTGATTGTCATTATTCCCCAAACCATCTTTAGTATAGTGGATAACTCCCCAAAAGAAAAGGCCGGCCATTTTACATCTCCTTAGATTAGCCAGCCAACTTCTTGTTGCATATACTAGGAGTAATCTATAGGGGGGAGATTCTGCATGGCAACCAACACAACATCCATTATTAATACCATACTATCCGATATCACTGCCGTTATTCCCAGCTTTACTTCACTGGTCAGCTCTTACCGGCTGCTAGTTGGCGCAGCTGAAGAAATTCAGCGCACCCCTGATGTGCCTTTTGAAATATTTGAGCGGGCTGTTATCCGCTATGACCGGGCTGGGACGCTCATTGACATTTTACTGGAGTTATTATGCTGTAAAATAGCCTTTAGCAGTCAGTTCCTGGCCGTAACCTGTGCACCGGTTGACATCATTCGACTCTTAACCAGCTGTACCGAATTAGGAGACGATCCTTGCCTTACAGCCGAACAAATCCTTATTCTTGAAATAATACGCCAGGCGCTCGGCTGCAATTGCCATAACTCCTGCTTTGGACCGCCGCCGGAAGGAATAACGCCGACAAAGCCACCAACTCCACCGGCAGCGCCAACCCCGCCGGCAACTCCCGCCCCGGCAACGCAGAGTGATTTTATACCAAGTGACCTGGAGACAACACAGGAACTGACAACAGAAATTACCCCGCCTGTTACCGGTCCTGTTTTTCGCTATACCGGCCCGTTAAGCCGCAGGCATATATAAGGCTTTAACTATTCTTCAAGCATTCCGGCCCGTTTATACAAACTGTAAAAATGATGGGTTGGACCTGCACCCTTGCCCAGACTGAGCGAATGCTCAATGGCAGTGGTTATATATTCTTTTGCCGCTGCTACCGCCTCGGCAACTGACAATCCCCGTCCCAGGTTAGCGGCAATGGCCGAAGATAATGTGCAGCCGGTGCCGTGTGTATTTTTGGTGGCAATCCGCCTGGCCCTAAAATAGGCAAACGCCGTGCCGTCATAAAGAATATCGGTTGAATCGCCAGCCAAATGGCCACCTTTAATCAGCACGTTGTGCGGCCCTAGCTCCCAAATCGTTTTGGCTGCTGCCTCCATGTCGGGCAAAGTCCGAATGGTTTTTCCGGCAATAACTTCCGCTTCAGGAATATTGGGAGTTACCAGAATTGCCTGCGGCAATAATTCATGTATTAACAGGTTTTCAGCATCAGGGCTTAACAAATGATAATCGCCCTTGGATGACACCATAACCGGGTCCACTATAATATTGGGGGCAGCATATTCTTTTAATTTGGCGGCAATCGCCTGAATGGTTGCTGCTTGCGACACCATCCCGATTTTGACGGCGTCAACCGCAATATCGTCAAAAACAGCGTCGATTTGCCTGGCGATTATCGCCGGCGTTATATCCTGGACCGCAAATACCCCTTGTGTATTTTGCGCGGTAACGGCGGTAATAACGCTCATGCCAAATACGCCATGGGCGGCAAATGTTTTAAGATCCGCCTGGATCCCCGCGCCACCACTTGAATCAGAGCCGGCGATTGTCAACACATTTTTCATACTCTCACTCCCGCAGTTTTGCTGTAAATTCTTCCGCCGCCAGCGGCGGACTAATAAAATAGCCCTGAATCATATCACAGTCTTTTTGCTTAAGATAGGAAAATTGCGTCTTAGTCTCAACACCCTCAGCAACAACAACCAAACCCATTTCATGCGCTAATTCAATGATGCTGCCGGTAATCGCGGTATTTGTATCGCCAAAGGTGATGTCTTCAATAAAAGCTTTATCAATTTTCAAAGCTGTGATCGGCAGTTTTTTGAGGTAAGTTAATGATGAATAGCCACTGCCAAAATCATCAAGCGCAATCCTGACCCCCATACGCCTAAGTTCCTGCAACTTGCGGATGTTATCCTCAAATTGCTCCATTAGCACACTTTCCGTTATTTCCAGTTCAAGGTATTCTGGCGGCAAACCGGTTTCCGCCAATACATCGGCAACCAATTGCACAAAATTGTCCTGAATAAGCTGTACTACCGAAATATTTACTGCCGCCCACAGCCTTCCCTGTCCGCCTACATACAGTCCCTGGCAAAAAGCACATGCCTCTTTTAGCACCCACTTACCAATTGCAATAATCAACCCGGTCTCTTCCGCCAGCGGAATAAACTTTAAAGGCGAAACTATGCCATAAACAGGGCTTTGCCACCTGAGCAATGCTTCAAACCCTTCCATCTGTCCTATTTTCATATTACACTGCGGTTGATAATAAAGTTTTAGTTCCTTATTCGGAACCGCTTCGCGCAGCCGCGCTTCCAACAGTGTTTTTTCAACAATCAAGTCATGCATGGATTTATCAAAAAAGCGAAAGGTATGCTTGCCGGATGTTTTAGCCGAATACATGGCCATATCGGCGTTTCGTAAAAGTTCTTCCACATTATCGCCATGTTCAGGATAAATAGCAATCCCGGCACTGGCGGTAACGTGAAAAATATGGCCGTTGACTGCAAATGGCTGTTCCAGCAGTTGCATGATCCTGCCGGCATAGGCGGTTATTTCTTCAACCCGCTCCATAGCAGGTAAAAAAACGACAATTTCATCCCCACCCAAACGGGCAGCCATACCAACCTCAGCCACCAGCGCTGCTAACCTGACGCTAAAACTGACAAGCAGTTTATCACCCCAGGAATGGCCATATGTATCATTAATTAACTTGAAATTATCAATATCAATAAAAATAATAGCCCCCTGCTTTCCATTCTTCGCCGCGGCAGGCAAGGTTTCAGAAACAATTTCTTTCAGTCGTTCCCGGTTGGCAAGGCCGGTCAAAGCATCATAATAGGCCATATGTTTTATACGTTCTTCCTTAAATTTCCTGTCGGTAATATCCGTATAAGAGCCCGCCATCCGCACCGGTTTGCCACTACCGTCAAACAAGGCTTTTCCCCGCGATAAAATCCATCGATAGGCGCCACTTGCCGACTTAACCCGGTACTCGATATGGTAAAAAGGTTTTTGAGCGCTTAAATGACTCTCCAGTTCAGCCATCATGCGCGGCAGATCCTCCGGATGAACCAGTTCTTTTTTCCATTGTTCCTTGGTGGTTACGGCCTTTTCGGGCAAACCAAGCAAGCTCCAGCCGCGTTCCGACAAGGTCTTGCTATCCGTAATAATATCCCATTGCCATAATCCGTCATTTGATCCTTCGGTAACTAACCGAAATAGTTCATCATGCTGTCGAATTATTTCTTCGCTTTGATACAGTTCATTATAATTGCGCCTAAGTTCTTCCTCCTGAGCGGCAAGCTCCTCATGGACTGTTGCGAGTTCTTCATTCTGCTGCTGCAATAGACCGACCGTCCGCCTGTACGTTTTGACCCTTACCAATAAATAAATAACGGCAGCGCCAAGGATAACAATAGCAGTACATAAACTGGCCGTCCACTGCTCCAGTCCGCTCATATAAGAAAGAAACTCACCTAACATCCTACACCAACTTCCCTAGGATAATCAGTCGAAATATGTCAAATTTTTACCTATATATTTATTATACACCAAAATTGTTTTTTGGGGGAAAATTGTGAATAATACCCGGGAAAGCAGCAAAAAATAATTCGTAAAAGTCAATTAAAGTCAAAAAGTCAGTAAAAGTTAGAGTTAATGCGACTGGTAATTTTTTTAGCTGAAAATCATCGCCGTATGCCTAAAAACCGCTCGTTATGGTCTTATATCCAACTCCAATTAATAACATTTTTCTGCTAGTATTGAATTGTAATCTTTTTACGATGCAATTCACCTTTGACTTGTTTACTATCATTTTAGGAGGTTGATATCATGAACAATGAAAAATATACGCAAAAAGCGGCCGCAGCCTTGCAAGAAGCACAGCAGCTTGCCGCCATGAACTATCATCAGGAATTAACAAGCAAACATCTTACGCTTGCTTTAGTTAAAGATGCAGAAGGCATTATGGCTTATCTGTTAAGCCAGCTAGCCATCGACGTACGGTTGCTAACCGCAAAGCTGGAACAACTAGTAAACAAACTTCCCTCTGTTCACGGTCAGGAAAGCGGCTTACGCCTCAATACCGCCATGATGAGGGTATTGGCTTTAGCGGAAAAATACGCAAAGTCCATGAAAGATGAATACATCAGTGTAGAACACTTACTGATGGCAATCGCCGAAGACGGTGACAATGATTTGGTCACTCTGTGCCGGGACTTTGGGCTGACACGCAGCCGCATTCAGGAAGTGGTAAACCAATTCAGGCGCGGGCAACCGCTTACCACGGATAATCCTGATGAAAATATGCAGGCTCTGAATAAATACGGTCGCGACCTGACCGAATTGGCGCAGCAGGGCAAATTAGATCCGGTAATTGGACGTGATGAAGAAATCCGCCGGGTCATCGAAATTTTGTCCCGCCGGACAAAAAACAATCCTGTACTTATCGGCGAGCCCGGTGTTGGGAAAACAGCCATTGTTGAGGGTCTGGCCCGGCGTATTATTGCCGGCGATGTACCGGAGACTTTAAAAAATAAAATTGTATATTCGCTTGACCTGGGGGCCATGGTTGCCGGCGCAAAATTCCGGGGTGAATTTGAAGAACGGCTCAAAGCTGTTTTAGCGGAAATTTCCAAGGCCGAAGGCAAAATTATCTTATTCATTGACGAACTGCATACTGTCGTAGGCGCCGGCGCCGCCGAAGGCGCGATGGATGCCGGCAACATCCTCAAACCCATGCTGGCCAGAGGAGAACTCAAATGCATTGGCGCCACTACCCTCAATGAATATCGCAAACATATCGAAAAAGACACGGCCTTAGAGCGCCGCTTTCAGCCGGTTTTAGTTGATCAACCCACTGTCGAAGACACGATATCGATTCTCCGGGGATTACGAGAACGTTATGAGGTCCATCATGGTGTAAAAATAAAAGACGCTGCTTTAGTGGCCGCAGCGGTTCTATCTGACCGCTATATAGCCGACCGGTTTTTACCGGATAAGGCAATTGATCTGGTGGATGAATCGGCTGCCAAGCTGCGGACTGAGATTGATTCTATGCCCAGTGAATTGGATGAGGTCCTCCGCCGGGTGATGCAGCTGGAAATTGAGGAACAGGCGTTAAAAAAGGAAACCGACCCTTCTTCCCAAGACAAACTGGAACGGTTGCACCATGAATTAGCCGAACTTAAAGAACAGGCGGACACGTTAAAAGCTCAATGGCAACTGGAAAAACAAGGTATCGTCCAGTTGCGTAAAGTCAAGGAGGAAATTGAAAATGTCCGCACCCAGATGGAGGCCGCCGAACGGGCTTATGACCTAAACCGGCTGGCTGAACTTAAATATGGCCGGTTGCCGGAATTGGAGAAAAAGCTTAAAACCCTGGAAGAACAACTTACGCAAAACCGTACCCACAAAACTATGCTCAAGGAAGAAGTCGATGAAGACGACATTGCCAAAGTAGTCAGCCGCTGGACCGGGGTACCGGTGACTAAATTAATGACAGGCGAACGGGAAAAGCTCGTCAATCTGGAGTCTCTTTTACATCAGCGGGTCGTCGGCCAGGATAAAGCCGTAACTGCCATCAGCGAAGCTATTATCCGCGCCCGGGCCGGCATTAAAGATCCCAACCGGCCTATCGGCTCCTTTATTTTTCTTGGTCCAACCGGTGTCGGCAAAACCGAACTGGCAAAAACCCTGGCCGAAGTATTATTTGATGATGAACGCAGCATGATCCGTCTTGATATGAGTGAATATATGGAAAAACATGCCGTGGCCCGTCTCATTGGCGCGCCTCCCGGTTATGTCGGTTATGACGAGGGCGGTCAGCTGACCGAAGCCGTCCGGCGGCGGCCATACAGCGTTATTCTTTTGGATGAAGTGGAAAAAGCCCACAACGACGTATTTAACGTCTTGCTGCAAATTCTTGATGACGGTCGGTTAACCGACAGCAAAGGCCGGACCGTTGATTTTAAAAATACCATTATTATTATGACATCCAATCTGGGCTCCCGGGAAATACTAAACAACACCTCCGGCCTGGCCCAGGAGCGGGTGCTCGAATTGTTAAAGCAACATTTCCGTCCGGAATTTTTGAACCGAATTGATGATATTGTCATATTTAGCGCCCTCACTACCGAACAAGTAGCCGACATTGCCGCCATTATGCTGGAAAGTCTGAATAAACGATTGCAAAAACAACTAACCATCACCCTAAGCTGGGATGACAAAGCCCTTGCCTTTCTTGCGCAGGCAGGCTTCGACCCTCAGTTTGGCGCCCGTCCTCTAAAACGGCTGATCAGTCACATGATTGAGACTGAATTAAGTAAAATGATCATCCGCGGCGACGTAGCTGAAGGAAGCGCCGTACAACTAAGTGCCGACAACAATAAAATTCTGTTAACAGCCAACCCCTAAACCACATATAGTGACAAAAATCCCAGTTTACCTGGGATTTTTGTCACTATATAGGACTTTTGTACTAAACGAATATGACTTTTGCCTGATTGTCTTCCATTAACATGTAATTTATACTTATGTTGCCAACCTGTTTTTTAAAATAATAAAGGAGCTGGTATTGTGTCAACCAGGATGATCGCCGTCAAAGAATTGGTTCCCGGCATGGCTATCGGCGAACCAGTCCTGTCAGCCAATGGCAAAGTATTGCTAGGAAAAGACGTAGTTATTACACCCCGTACCATTTCACTCTTAACGATGTGGAATGTCAGCCATGTATTCGTAAACAGCGAAAATGATACTTTACCAGACACTGTTACCCCGGAAGAAGCGGAAGAAACAGAAGAAACTGCCTCTGCAGAAAATGGCCTGACAGACGAATTCACCGACTTCTTTAAAGAATACGACAGCTTAGTAACAACGGCTGTCCAAACCTTTAATTTTATTCGCAATACAAATCAAATTCCTGTACAAAAACTGAAAGAAACATCCTTTAGCATTTATTCTACCGTGCTATCAACAGGTCCGGCCATTATGGATTACTTATTAGTCAGCGATTACAATTTGGCGGACAAAGTTACCCGTCATTCCGTAATGGTTGCCTTTATTAGCAGTATCATTGGCCGCAAGCTGAAACTTTCTGACGAAAAAATTAATATACTTTGTTTAGCCGGGCTTTTGCATGATATTGGCAAACTGGTTATCCCCAAGGAGGCCGACGCCGAAGCCAGAAACCATGTCATCCATGGCGCTAAATTATTGCAGCATGTATCCGTTTTGCCACAGGAGGTATTGCTTACAGTCCTGCAACACCATGAACGAATGGACGGCAGCGGCTTTCCATTAGGTACTGCGAGTGATAAAATTCACCCCTTTGCCCGTATTATTGCGGTTGCCGATCTGTTCCACCAACAAGCCTATGCCGGCGAGGAAGCAAATCCCTTCCCTGTTTTAGAATATATGTCCAAAGACCTAGTTGATAAACTGGATCAAAGTGTTTGCCAGCCGTTTATCCGTTATGTTCGCGATTGCCTGGTTAACTCTCCCGTCCTCTTAAGCGATGGCCAGTCCGGACAAGTTATCTTCTTTAATTCGAACCGGTTGGATAAACCGATAGTCAAAACTCACAGTGGTACAATTATCGATCTTGCCACAACCAAAAACATTGTTATTGAGCGCCTTATTAATCAGGAGTATTTGGCAAATGTCAACTAAAGGCCGATAAAAGCAAAGCCTGTTTTGCGTAGATGCAAAACAGGCTTTGCTTTTATTAAATTCCGTCTTCTTTCTGTTTGACAGCAATACCGCCCAACAATGCCGAAACCGGGTAGTATAAAATCTGCGCAATAACCGTATTGACAAGCGCCACGGTCACTACCACCGGCAGCATGCCATAAAGGTAAACGTTAAGCGGCAACCCTAAAATCAGTTTTGCCAACGTAGTAAATGCCAGTCCACTGGCAAAAGTGCCGCATAAAGCGCTAACTGCCGGTTTGAGATCTACGCGTCCCAGTTTCATGCTAAACGGTAAAGCAACAATTAACGCACAAACCAATGCGCCAATAGGCTCACTGATCAAATTGCCATAAGGAAAAACAGACTTGGAAGTAGCTAAACATAACGCCCCTGCCACCAAACCGATACCCATAGCCCGGCCGACCGGTAAACGAAATAAAACTATCGCCAGGCAATACATCGCAATAATCCAGTTGGGAGAAACCCCGGCAATACTCGGGCTGACCAGCCTGAGTATTGCTCCAATCGCCAGCAGCATGGCCGAAACCGCCGCCCAGCGGAACCGCCCCTCCTGGCCCGTAGTCACTGTTACTAACTCTCGCTCTTTGTTTTCCATTGCTCATACCTCCCTAAAAATTATAATGAATTGCCGAGAAAAACATAAAACCCCGTCTCTCGGATAGATAACTCTACCCAAGGGACGGGGAATAACCCGCGGTGCCACCCTTAATTGACCGGAACAAACTGTCCGGCCCGGCTCAACAAAGTACGGGACAACTGTCCGATACCCGCTTCCTGCTAACGGCGGAAGAATTCCGGCAGTGCCTACCCCGCTTCACGGCTCAGACTGCATCTTCCAGGTCCATTCAACATACCGGTCGGCGCCAACCTCCCACTACCGTTGGCTCGCTGCAGCTTCCTCTGCATGTTTACTCTTCCTGGTCATTGATCTTCAGCATATAATACTTTGTGTATATAGAATATCAGGGGACACGCACAGTTGTCAATACACAAATTACTTGGCAGGTATTCTTTTTTATCCAGCGAACACTATAGCAGATCTTCATCATTCTATATAGCGAGGTGTCGTCATGTCGTTTTTTGTGTCCTGTGTTTCTTTGTTTATTGCCTTGTTGCTGTTTTTCCCAGTTTCAACCGCGGCAAACTTTACTGCGTCTCCAACCATAACGAATGCGCCAGTAGCCGCCGAGCTTAAATTTTTCTCCCTTGACCACAAGGATGTTGCCGCAGTGGCAATTGAAACCCGTTTACCGGCCGCGAATGAATCTGATCCCTCATGCTATACATTTGAGCCGCAATACCGCATAGCAAGAGCAAGTGACTCAATTACAATTACAATAGCGGCACAACCTATGCTACCGGCCAATTCCTATGCACAGGCGTCTGCCATCCGCACCGCCCGTTTAAACCAGCTAACAATGACTGCCGCCGATAACGAAATCAGCCTAGCTATCGCTTATAATCCAAAAAAGTCCGAACCGGCTATCACGACAGTAAAACGCAAACCGGTGATTCAGCCTGACAATTCGATTATCTTCCGCACTTATCTTGTATTGACCTTTGCCGACACACCTACCGCGAAGCTACCCAAAACTATTGTACTCGATCCCGGACATGGCGGCACAGCCCTTGGTGCAACCAGTAACGATTTGCTGGAGAAAGAACTTAACCTGGATATAGCCTTGTTAAGCCGTGACCTTTTTCGAGGTCAGGGTTATGATGTCTATTTGACTAGAACCGATGACAGCAATCCCAGCCTGCTGGACCGGGCCGATGCAGCCAACATTTTACAGGCAGACCTATTTCTCTCCATCCACAATAATTCCATGCCTGCCGACATGCCCGCTGCCGCCAAGCGGCTTTACCGGGGGACGACTGTCCTCTACAACTCTTCCGCCAATAAACCAGCTAAAGAACTGGCAATTATGTTGGCCGATCAACTGGCAGCTGCACTCCGTATTCACCAGTATCCCCTGCAAGACCGGCCAGGCCTGGTTGTTCTCAACGCCACCCACGTGCCGGCGGTTATTGCCGAAGTGGCCATGATGCCCCACCCGCAAGATGCCAAAATGCTCTCTCAGCGGATTTACCGCCTGGAAGCCGCCCAGGCGATTTTCCAGGCAACCGATAAATATTTTTCCATTATTTCACTATCTGCAGGGGGGATCTAAGCATGTTACTGATGGCTTTTTTTAGACAAACAATCCTAATCATAGCCTATTTGCTCATCCTTATCCCTGTTTTTGCAAACCCGGCAATTGCCGCTGATGGTACTGCCAACACTGCCAATAACGGCCTGGCTGTCAGCGACAACGACGGAACTGTGTATTACTTGGACCTTACAGGCGACATTTACGCCAATGCCCGGGAAAATATTTATCGTTTAAAATCCGGTGAAACAGTTCCTGCCCTTATCAATGAAGATGAGGCCTGGAGCCTGGCAATTTCCCGGAAATATTTATATTATAGCAATTGGTCTGATGAACATCGCATTTACCGCATGAAGCTTGACGGCAGCGAAAAAGCCAAAATCGGCGACCAGCCTGCCCAGCAATTAACCGTAACCGGCGACTGGCTGATCTATATTAACTGGAGTAACAGCCCTGCTAATCACAGAATCTACAAACTGTCGTTAGAGAGTGAATCTGAACCGGAAAAATTATGCGATGATCCCGCGGAAAATCTCGTCATCGCCGGCAATTGGGCCTATTACCTGAATACTGACGATAACTACCGCATGTACAAAATTAAGCTTGACGGTACTGGACGCAGCAAAATTGGCGATGATCAGGTTCTCTTTATGGCAGTTGCTAATGACACAATTTACTATAGCAACCAAAGCGACGGCCAAAAGCTCTATGCCATCCGTACCAATGGTCAGCAGCGCGCAAAATTGACAGATGACCGGGCCGGATTTATTAATTTTGTCAATGACTTTATTTATTTTACCAATACCTCGCACAATCATGCCCTATACCGCATCAATAGTACTACCCGGCAGCAACAATTCATCTGCGATTTGGGCATTGGTCCGCAACCGATTACGATTATTAATAATACGCTCTATTACAACCGTCTGTTTTTCAAGCTGTAAACCGCGGTTGCAGGAAAGCCCCTCTTTGCTAGCGAAGATCTAGCCTATTCACTTAAGGAGGGCGCCTTATGTCAGTTAACCGTTTTTTTCCCCATCTCATTGTCACCCTGACAATTTTCACGCTTACCTTTAGCTTGCTGCCAACACCTGTTTTTGCCAAGCAGGCAGAACCGCCACCCGGCTACCTGCCGCTACAGCCATATAATTTACCCGCCAGGCTCACCGTTCTGGACAAACAAATTTTTGGACGCCATGAAAAAATATGATGTTGCCGGCCTATCAGCCGCAGTCTTTACTGATGGAAAACTTATCTGGAACGGCAGCTACGGCTGGGCCGACCTAAGCACCAGCCGTGCGGTAAACTCCGGCACACTGTTTCGAGTAGCCTCTATTTCCAAAATGGTGACGGCAACAGCCTTGATGCTGCTATATGAACAGGGTAAGTTCGGCCTTGATGCTGCAGGAAAAGATCTTATGCATAGCATGCAGTGGTTCGGGAACGGTCTGGAGGGCTTTTATCGGCAAAAGGGGTTAAATTTCCATATTACCGATGATCTTGTGCCAGGCAGACGCCTCATCGGCCACTCCGGCGAAGCATACGGCTTGTCCGGCGACGCTTACTTTGACCTTGACAGCAAAATCGGTTTTGTATTTCTCATGAATGGGGCTAACCTAACTGACGCCAATCCTTTTTATAGTGTGGAGACCACTCTGGCCAAAACTTTAATGACTTCATTTGCACCCCCAAACAGCAATAAGCCAATGCAGCTAAAAGCCAAAGCAGGCGATACCTTTATTGCTGTCAATGACCGCAAAATTTTTCTGCAAACCCCGGCTGCGATAACGAAAATCGGCAAAACGCAACACCTGTTTTTGCCGGCCATCGCGGCGGCTGACGCACTCTCTGCAGGCATTGAGCAAACCGCTGACAAAGCTTCTTTTACTGTTGGCCGGAATAAAGCCACCTTGACCGCCGACCAAGCTGTCCTGACATGTAATGGCGAAAAAATAGTCTTGTCGCAGGCGCCTTATCTAGACAAGGGGCAACTACTCGTTCCTGTCCGCGAACTGGCTACTGCCTTGAACATTAATATGAAACTGAGCCTTTAAATTTATTGATACATATACAATGTACGCTTTAAATCGATAGCGCCAAATATATACAACGTGCTAAAGGTTTGTGCAGGCGGGTGGTGCGTTGGCAAAAGCGGAAGTCAAACGCCAGTGGTGGAGCGTTGTCAATGCACCGCCCGCCTGCGCCGGCAGTATTCTTTGATGCGGAATAAATAGCGAAAGACGAGTGTTATTAAACAAACACTCGTCTTTCACTATTTGTTCTCAGGAACCACAATTACCGCAATGCCATCAGGGATCACGGCTATTTTGGCGTTCTTGCCCGCAATCTCATCAGCCATAGTAAGCGCTTCCGGCAGATTCGCCGCGGCTTGCATATGCATATTGCGAATCATTTGATGATCACATTGGTCGGTAACAATAATAACATGAGCCTTTAACTGAATACGCGCCAGTATTTGCGCTTCCCATTGATCCGGCTGCGTATGTTGGGTATTATGATAATCGCCAGTCATGCTAAACTGGTTCGGGAAAACAATACATAACGCCGCCAGCGGCCGTAGTGAGTTTTTGCAGAAAATTATCTCCGCTGTCCAGACCAATACACAAAAAGCTGCAGCTTGCGATTCTAATTTCGGCAGCAGCCGCTAACGCATCAGCCAGCGGCTGCCTATTTTCATCCATACGGCAACTAGGAATTCCATCAGTAATCAATATCAGCAAGGGATTTTTAACCTGTTGTTCTTTCATAAAGGTTAACGAATATCTAATCCCCAATGCCAGCGGCGTAGCCCCGTGCGGGTTAATTTTCTCAAAGGCGTTAAGTACAACCTGCCGGCTGGCAGTAAACGGTTCTATTACGGCAGCCTGATTATCCTGAAAGCTTAACAAGCTAAGCCGGTTATAACCAAACCGGCTAATTTCGGCAGCCAAATAGCCCGCTGCCTGCAGCCGGGAATCAGCCATACTGCCACTGCTGTCAACTAACAAACAAATATCACTGTCTGGCTGCTGATGCCTGTTTATAAACCTTAAATCCTGTGCGCCAATCCTTAGCTTTCCGCTTGCTCCCTCTGCCAGTCTTGTTGCGGCCGCGCTGACAGTAGCTGCGACAGCCAGCCCTAACGAACAGTTTTGGAATGAACAGGCGCTTACCGGTCGACCGGCATCTTGGCAGACCGACAGCGTCGGCGGCCCCCCCTTTACCACCCCCGACCGTTGCTGCATTAAGCTGACCGCTTGTCGAAAACTGTCATAAAGGCCCGGTGAATAAAAACCAGTCGCCCGTTTTTCCTGCAGTCGGCTACACTCACAGTTGGTTTTCTTATCGGGCCCTTGTACAGATTCTTTTAAGCTAACATAAGTCTGCCCGCGGCTGCCTGTTGCCGGCAAGACTGAACCAGCGGGATTGCCGGAAAATGCAGGACCAGGTGAAAACTCATTAGCGGAACAGCAACTGTTGTCACCTGCCATTGCCGCTTGTTGAGACGCCTCTGGTGACTGGCCAATCAACTTGGAATCCGTTTGGTCCGAATATGGACTAAGATCTGCCAGACAATCCGTCGACTCCACGTGAAAAATGCACTCATTGCGTCGTGGTTCTAATCCCAAATCTAATATTGCCGCTTCCACTGCAGCTACAATGTAAAACAAGCAAAACAAGTTGTCCATCGACAGCTTTAGCGCCACATGCACATGATTTTCATGCACCCGGCGCACGGAAAGTTTTTTACCGTACTGCAAACTGCCGTTTATCCTGCCGCCGCCGGTAGCTGTTTGAATGTCCACAAAATCAGGATTAACCATACCAGCACCTGCCAGCGCCGGTTGTGCGGCAAGTTCCCGGTAATGCGCAAGAGCGCTACAGATATACTGGGCGGCTATTCGATGGTTTACTTCACCGCACTCGTGAAAAATATCCATGTGGCCAATGCGGCCGTAATCTTTGCGGTGATAAAAGCAATGACCGGCGTCACTGTCTACCATAATTTGGACATGTTCCGGACGGTGTGAAAGGAAGGCATGTACTTTGGTGCTCAAAACCGTACTCTGGCCGATACGAACTCCCTGATCCCGTCCCAGCGCCTCAGCCACTATGGCCGCCGCTTCCCCCAGCCTGGCTAAAGGCAACCGGGCAAGGCTATGCCGCAGAGTATCAGGCATGCGGGTTAGCTTCCCTGGATACCAGTTGTTCGTCAGGCAAGCGGTTAAGCGGCGTAGCCGGTTTAGGTGGTGCAATAATTACCGTGTTTAACGGATCAGCAATATGAGCTGTCCCCTGTTCCCCCTTTCCGCCGCCAATATGGCTGCCAGGCAAAGGATACTTGTTGGGCAGGACTGCCGCCAGGCGGGCTGCCAGCGCAGCCCATGGCCTTGTCCAGCGGGATAATGTCTGTCGCGCAAGCTGCGCGGTGGCGGAAACTGTTTCCGGCTTCTTCACTTGCCCGTAAAGCAATCCATGCAAGTCACTCATAATCGCTGCTATGGTATCCTTGCTAACCCGGTGCGCCAATACAAAGGGAGCTACCTGCGCAAGTTCCGTAAGGCCGGCAGAAGATTGCCCGGCCAGTAAAGCCGCTAAACGAACAGCCGTTTCCATCGCTGCCACTGTCCGCAAACTTTCCAGGTTATACGTAATATACAACCTAGCCAATAACTGCCTTATCTTAGGGTGCATCTCAATCCTATCCAGGCAACCGGTTGTTAGGTTTACCGCTCCTCCCGGAGCGTCACTGCCGCCATGACCGGCCAAAATCTCAACCACTGCCTGTTCGGTGTCAGGACGCCCCATCGTTACGGTAACATCAAAACGGTCGGCTAATTGTTTGCGGATTCGGCTAAGCGGCCCCGGATTCTCATCCGGATTGGAAGCGGCCCAAATACATAAATGAACCGGCAGTTCAACCACGGGCAAACCCGCTTCCTCAATCTGAACCCGTCCCGGCCTTGTGCCCATTACATCCAAGAGAATATCTGCCAACTCCGGTGACGTGTCGGCAAGGCGGTTAACTTCATCAATAAAAATGATGCCCCGGTGAGCTTGAGGAATGGTCCCCGGCAATAAGGCTGCTTGCGGCTCAACCGGGTTCGTCAGTCTGGCTAAATCGATGCTGCCAACTATAGTACTCGGTTTAGCCGCCTGCGATATCTCCAGGAAAGGCCGCGGAACTTGCTCTACTCCTAATGCTTCAATTTCAGCAGGCGGCAAGTGGCGGTGAACAGGGCAATGCGGCATTGCCGGATCACAGTTATATAAACAGTTTTTTATGCGTGTGATCGGCGGCAACAGTTCTCTGGCTGTCCGCATAATGGTTGTCTTGCCAGTGCCGCGCAGACCTTCAGCCTGAATATGAAATGACTGCCCGTTTACAAGCGCGGCCACCGACATCTCGACCATCCGGAATAGATCCCTATTCCCACCATGGCGAATGAGCCGGTAATATTCACCCATACTTTGCTTCACCCCCCAGATTGTATTCTTATTGTGTATTGTTCCCTGGGCTAGGTTAGGCATACAGAAAAATTTCTTTTAAATTTCTCCTCTTTTGTCCCCGGGAAAACGGAAAAATAACCCAACTACACGGATTCGTTCTCAAATGAAAAGCAGGGAGACATTTCGTGACTCCACCAAAGAAGTACACAAAGTGTTTCCCTGCTTTATTAAGTAAGACTTATAAGCTTAACTGGGTCTTGATGCGGTCTATGGCTTCTTGGGTACTTTCCTGACTTCCAAACGCAGTCAGGCGGAAGTAGCCTTCTCCGACCGGTCCGAAACCCGCTCCCGGTGTGCCTACTATGTTGACGTCATGTAAAAGTTTGTCAAAGAATGACCAGGAATCATAACCTTGCGGCGTTTTCAGCCAAATGTACGGAGCATTAACCCCGCCGAAAACAGCCAAACCAACACTTTTCAGGCCTTCCCTAATCGTCTTGGCATTAGCCATATAATAACTAACCAACGCTTTTATCTGCTGTTGTCCTGCCGGCGTATAGACGGCTTCGGCCCCCCGCTGGACAATATAGGGTACACCGTTAAATTTCGTTGTCTGGCGGCGGTTCCACAACTTGTTTAAGGGATATTGGCTACCATCCTTGGTAGCGGCCATTACCGTTTTGGGCACTACGGTAAAAGCGCAGCGCGTACCGGTAAAGCCGGCGTTTTTGGAGAATGTTCTAAACTCAATCGCTACATCTTTTGCTCCTTCAATCTCATAAATACTATGAGGAATGCCAGGCTCCTGAATGTACGCCTCATAGGCCGCATCATACAGAATAATTGCCCCATTGGCCCTAGCATAATCAACCCATTTTTTCAGTTCCCCCTTGGGTAAGGTAGTACCTGTAGGGTTATTGGGGAAGCACAGGTAAATAATATCCACCTTTTCTTCCGGCAGGGAAGGCGTAAAGTTATTATCCGCATTACATGTCAAATAGGTTACACCGGCAAACTTGCCATTCAGCAAATCTCCTGAACGGCCGGCCATAACATTGGTATCCAAATAAACCGGATATACCGGATCAGTAATGGCCACCTTATTGTCCACACCGAAAATTTCCTGAATGTTGCCTACGTCACTCTTGGAACCGTCACTGACAAATACCTCGTCCACGTCCAGATTTATCCCCAGGGACTGATAGTCAGTGGCAATTATTTTTTCAATAAGAAATTGGTAGCCTTGCTCCGGGCCATAGCCACGGAAGGTTCTACCATCAGCCATTTCATCAACAGCCGTATGTAAACCTTTAATTACAGCCTCAGGCAGCGGTCTGGTAACATCGCCGATACCCAGTCTAATAATATTAGCGCTGGGATTATCTTCTTTAAATTTAGCTACACGCCTTGCTATCTCAGCAAACAAATAGCTTCCCGGCAGCTTTAGGTAGTTTTCGTTAATCAGGGCCATGTTTGGAAACACCTCTCTAATTTCAATAATTTCGCATTTTTCCTTAATTGTTCCCCAATATAGCAGGGTCAATGCAATGATAAATACCGGTATTTGGTATTATATTCTGCTACACGTACATTTTTCCTCCATATTTACGCAAAAAAAAGATTGTTACCCAAGCTGCGGCAACAATTTTTTCTGTTACTAACCCCTTGCCTGTAAATTTTTATTGGCAGCTGTATACAGCGTACTAAAGATGTGCAAACAGCAGTCCCACTGTTAACAGGAACATAATAAACATAGCAGCATAGTCGAAGCCGCTTAGGGCTACATCAGCAGCAAACTGTCGCCGGCCCCGCCGGCCAAAGCCCCGCAGTTCAAGACTCATCGCCATCGTTTCCGAGCGGGAGACAGCCCGCAAAACGAGCGGCTCGACAATAGCGATATAGTCCAGAAGCCGCTTTACCGGATTGCCGCGAAAGACGTAGCCGCGGCATGCCTGCGCTTCGCGCACAGCCTTGCTTTCTTCGAGAAAATCAGGAACAAAACGCAGGGCTGAGGTAAACATAAACGCATATTCGTAAGGTATCCGGCACTGGCTTACCAGGGCAGCCGTCAAATCCTGCAAACGAGTGGTGGACAAGAGGAAGACAAAAATCAGTGACATGGCAAACATCTTAAAACCCGACATCAGGGAAAAATCAAGACTGCTGCCAAACACGTACTGGATCGCAACCAGCATACCGGCAAATAAAGCTAACCCGCCAACAGCCTTCAGTTGCTTGCCTGATGGCCGGTAAAGCGTCAATAACAAAAGCTGGCCGGCAGCTAAAGCCACCTGACCCGACAGTGTGGGGATCAGCAGTGCCCATATAGATACGGCGGCTGTCAAAATAAGTTTGGTAAGCGGCGCAAGTTTAAGAATAATCTTCCCCTCCCTTCTGAATCATAGGCATGACCTGTCTGACTAGCTCTGTCACCTGTTGAGCATTCATACCGGGCAGTTGCCGGCTGATCGCAACTGCGGTCGGCGGTATCAACCCCCAGGCGGCAATATCTATTTCTCCGTTAAACAGCGTTGCCGGTGTGCCGTCAAATACTTTATGTCCCCGGTCAAGCACGATGGCCCGCGACGCATATTGGCCAATGAGTTCCATATCATGAGTAACTAAGATAATCGTAATGCCTTGTTGATTAAGGCTGGTTAACAGTTCCATCATATTCTGCGCCTCCCAGGGATCCTGTCCGCTGGTTGGCTCATCCAGAATAAGCATTTGGGGACGCATAGCAATGGCTGACGCGATAGCGATCCTTTGCTTTTGTCCCCGGCTAAGCAGCCGGGGGAAACGGCCGGCGAGTTCCGTCAGACCGGTCATACTTAATGCCCATGCCACCGAGTCGTTGACAACGGCAGGGGAAAACCTAAGCTGTTCCGGACCATATGCCACTTCCTGAGCAACGGTATCACGAAAAATCTGCCTGTCGGGATTTTGAAAAACATAGCCGACACTACGGGCCATATCAGCGGTTGTCATCACCGCCGTATCCTTTCCCTGAAAATAAATTGTACCACCACTGGGCTTTAACAAGGACATAGCCAGGCGGGTAAGTGTTGTTTTTCCGCTGCCGTTTCGACCGGCCAACGCTATAAAATCACCGGCATTGACGGTAAGATCTACTTCATTCAGTACCCGCCCGCCATGACCGTAAGCAAAAACCAATTTCTGTATCTCTAAAAGTGTTTCAGGCACTTTTGGCCACTCCCTTTACACAGGCTCCGGTTAGCCTGTTCAGTTCTTCCGCTGCTTGGCTTTCATTCTTCCAGGCAGCCAGAGTTAATCCCGTCTGTTCTTCCAGCATCAGTTTAATTGTCCACAGCGGTGGTACGCCCAGCCTGAGTTCAGGCTTTTGCCACATAAATGCCATTGTTTGTCCCAGATCGCCCGCAAATACAAGACTGCCGGCTTGCAAAACAACCACTTGACTGGCATAAGGCAAAATACGTGCCAGTTGATGCTCGACAACAATGATGGTTTTCCCCTGGCAATTAAGCTCATACAGCAATTCATAAATTCCGGCCGCCCCTTCCGGGTCCAGCGCCGACGCCGGCTCATCAAGAACCAGAATCTCCGGCGAAGTAACAAGCACAGAAGCAATTGCCAGGCGCTGTTTCTGACCGCCGGACAGCCCTGCCACTTCCCGCTCTTCCATTCCGTCCAGGCCTACCATCGCGAGTGCCTCCTTAACCCGTCCGGCAATTTGGCTGCGGCTCAGGCCTGACGTCTCCAGGCCAAAGGCAACCTCCTCCGCTGCGGTTAAGGCCACCAGCTGGCTTTCGTAGTCTGCCAATACGGTTCCCACATGTTCCGCCAGCTCACCCATACTGCTTTGCGCGGAAATAATGTTGCCAACTCGCACTGTACCTCCCTGGCGGCCACCAAAATAATGCGGCACAACACCGGCGATTGCCAGCGCCAAGCTGGTTTTTCCCGCCCCGCTGGGCCCGGTAATTACGGTAAATGCTCCCTTGGGAATCGACAGGCTAATATCATCAAGAACTACGCCGCTATGCGGGTAAGCGTAGGAAAAATGTTCAAAACTCACGGTCATACTAACGTCCTCCTTGTTTTTATCCATAATAAACTGCCGGAATTGCAGAGAAGTCTCCAGCTACTAGGCGCCCCGAGGACTGGAACGCAAGCGTACCGTGCGTACGCTGGAGTGAAGCCCGCAGGAGCAACGACGTAGATGGGGGCTTCTCTGCAATTCTAATGTGTTGGGCGCAAAAAATAACAAAAAACCCCGTCTCTTAAAGTATGCATCCAACTGCATACTTTAAGGGACGGGGTATCTATAACCCGCGGTGCCACCCTATTTGGCCTAACAAATCAGGCCCGGCTTACTAGGTACAGGATATAAATCCGATACCTGCTTCCTGGTAACGGCGGAAGAATCCCGGCAGCGCCTACCCCGGCTTGACCGGATCGGACTGCATCTTCCAGGCCCATTCGCTATGCTGAGCAGCGCCAAACTCCCACTATCGTTGGCTCTCTGTGGCCCTCTTACATAGGTACTCTTCCTGGTCATCGACAATCGCAATATCTGTTTGTGCAAAGTATAGCAAACCGCCAGACGTCTGTCAATTATTTTTTTGCCCATAATGCGCATTCTTTCCCGGCTCATGGTTGTAAAGCCACTCTGTTATCCAGGCGCTGAAACACCTCGTTCTTACTGCTATTCGGTACGAATGGTTATATCATCCACATCCTCATTGTTTTCAGCAAAAATCACCCGTCCCTTTATTTTTTTACCCTTAAGTACAGCAGGCAGCCAATAATTGTCGGACGCCCACATGTCATTGTAAGGTATATCCGCAATCTCAAACCATGCCGGCTTCATCTCATCTGTCTCTTTAGGTTCTCCCTGCCAATCAGTAAGCGTATAGATATGCACGTCATGATCATACTCCGGGTTAGCCGGAAAAATAAAGGTTAATTCTCCTGCCGGCCTGAGATCAGCCTCTTTAGCCAATATACCACATTCTTCAGCCAGTTCCCGTAGTGCCGCAGCCAGCGTGGTCTCGCCGTCCTCTATTTTTCCGCCAAAACCGTTGTACTTGCCATGGCCAAATCCTGTTTTTTTCATTCCCAGTAAAATTTTCTGTGCCGGGTTGCCTTGAACGGGCAGACATAATGTTGTTGAGCGCATCGTAATCCTCCTTCTAGAAAGGTTGCCCCATCCTATAATAATTTCAGTCGTGTTTCAGGGTAATTGAAAAACCCTTAACTTTTTGGTAACTGTGGAAATAGCAAGCGGTAGTGGCGGCCCCAATTCGCCGTCAAGATCGCTTTCAATTGGTTCATTACACTCAATATAAATATCAGTTGCCTGCAAGTGGCGAATATGGCTGCTTAATGTATGCCGCCCGGAAAAAATACTGATAAACAAACCCATTAGTTCTGAAATACTGCACTTATTTACGATTAATATATCCAATTTGCCATCATCAATCTTAGCTTCCGGGGCCAGTGGCGGAAAGCTGCCCACCACACCGCTATTCATTACCAAAAACAACAAAATGTTTTCGCTAAATGTCTGTCCATCTGCTGTAATCGAAACATGCAAGGACTGAAAGTTGGGCAACTCACCCAAGCCTTTAAAATAATAGGCCATTCGCCCCAACGTATTTTTGAGGGCAGTGTCCACATTATGAGCTACCGAAGTAAGCAGTCCGGCACTTGCCACATTTAAAAAATATTCTCCGTTTACCTTACCCACATCAACCATTCGCCATTTTCCGCTCGTTACGGCACTAAGACATCCCGGAATATTCTTGTGAAAATTCAAATATCCGGCAAAATCATTGCAAGTGCCACTGGGAATAATGCCAAGCGGCACATCGACGGCTTCTGTCATCATGGCATTAATTACTTCATGGACGGTGCCGTCGCCGCCGGACACAATGATTCCGTCAGAAGCAAATTCCTTAGCCTCCTTGATAAATGGCCGGATATCTCCCTTATACCTGGTTCGAAAGGTCAATACTATCCCGTCATTCATTTGTAAGTATTCCACAACCTCGTCCAGCTTTAATTTAAACTTAGCATCACCGGATACGGGATTATATATTAATATATATTTCTTCATCTGCTATCTCTCCTAGCCCCGGTATTCAACAAAGCTACCTGCTTCTAAGCTCTTCGGTGTATAATGTCCTCTAAATACTTGCAGGCCTTATCTTTACCCCAGGTCTTTCTAACCCCATGCTTTTCCTATCCAGATTATACCACAATGCATCCGGTCCTTGCAGGCTTAAGACTGATATTGTTAATAAAAAATCTAAATTTTATTCTCCGTTATGCTTCCTCAATTCTTACCCGGCTGCCGTGGCCGGCCGGCTCTGCCGGCTCAAGCAGCAAACGGCGGGGCATGCGCTGCTTTAATTCGGCAACATGACTGATAATCCCAATTGTCAGCCGCTCAACATGCAGTTTTTCCAGCGTTGCCATGGCAACATCCAATGCCTGCTGATCGAGAGAACCAAACCCTTCATCCAAAAAGAAAAATTCCAGCGGATACTTCCCTTTGAGCTGAATTTGTGCGGACAGCGCCAACGCCAACGCCAGCGAGGCCTGAAACGTTTCTCCGCCTGACAAGGTACTCACCGGACGTCTAACCCCGCCATTGGCATCATCCCGGATAAGAAAGCCGCCATCCGGTCCTAATTCCAGCGCATATCGCTGCTGGGTAATTTGCTTTAAGCGTTCAGATGCCTGCCAAGCTACCAGTTCCATTTGCTCCTGCGCCAGAAATTCAATAAAAATATTGCCCCGCAGTAGATTTTTAAGTGCCTGCAAACAATCTTTACGCTCCTTAAGCGCCAGCCGGTTTGTTTCCAGTTCGGACCACCGCTGATATTTTTCCGTAAGATCACGCCATTCCTTATCAGCCTCTACGCGCCGCTCCGTAGCTGCATTTCTGCTGGTTTCAGTTTGCTTAAACAGTGCTTGGCTTTGCTCCCATTCAGCTTGGGTCACACTGCGTCCTTTAAGTGTACTGGTCAAATGTTCACATTGAGCACTCAGCCGCTGGTCTGTTTCCGTATAGACTTTAATCTGCCGGCAGTATTCCTCCTGGCGCAATGCCGGCATAAGAGCCGTCTGCGCGGCCTCCATACCGCTAAACCCTTCTTCCTCCAGTTTGGCAGTAAGGCGAGCCTGTAAATGATCTCGCTGTTTAACAGCTTCTAACCAGCTAGTTTCGCTGCGGGCACGCATTTGTTCGGCAGTAGTAAGCGCCTCATTCGCCTGTTCATAAGCGACACGCGCCTGCTGCTCTTCATCGCGGATCGTGTCCAGCTCCTGCGCAGTCAAAAGGGCTAACTGGGACGCAGGTGTTCCTGCTGTAACAGTAAAAAGTTCCCGCCGTTTGGCCACCACCAGATCATTAAGGCTCTGGAGCCGGGCAGTCAGTGCCGCCAACTCGGCCGCACCGGTTTGTACCGCCTGTTGCAAGCGGTCGATTTCAGCCTGACAAGCCTCACGCTCCTGACGATAGCCGGTCATTTGCCTGGCCAAGCCTTCGGCAAGGCGATCTTGCTGACTCATATTCTTTTGCAGTTCGTCGGCCATTCTAAGAGCCTCAGTGGCAGAAAAAACTTTTCCGGTATCTTTCCCTACGGCCTGAAGGACGGCTGTAAGCTTGTTACCGGCTATAGCAATAGCTTCCTGCGCCTGGTGATATTCCTCTCTGATTTTATCCACTTCATTTTGTGCACTGGACCTCTGCTGAGCAAGCGCCACTGCAGCTTCTTTCGCCCCATTCAGGCTTTGGCGTTCTTTAGCCACCTTCCTCCCGGCTTCAGCCAGTGTTTGGTTCAGACCGGCAATTCGTTCTTTGGCTGCTATAATTTCCTCTTCAAAATTTATGTTGTCAACTTCCGTGCTTTGTCCGGCCCCTGCCGGTTGAGGGTGGTGTAAAGAGCCACATACCGGGCAGGGCTTGCCCGGAGTTAATAAATTAGCCAGCCGGCTAGCGGCTGCCTGCTTTTCACTGGCAAGCAGCTGATCTAACTGAGCCACGGCCGCTGCTAACTGTTGTTCCGCCGCCTTAGCTTCCACCGCTTCCTGTTCATCAAGCCTGACTTCCGCTTGGTGCAGCTTTTCTTCAGCCTGAAAAGCCGCAGCCCGGATAGCCTCATAATGCTTTTTGCGGGCAATGCCCTCTTGTTTAATCTTTTCAGCCGAAATACAAGCCTGTTTTAAAGACTGCGAAGCTTCCAGGCATTCTTGTACCTGGCTTCGCCGGTCGGCAGTTACTGTTGCTGCCAGTAACTGCTGCTCCAGTTTTTTTATATGTTCTGTCAGCCATTGACTGCGGGAAGCCTTTCCCCCGGCAGCATGGCTGGCTGCCTGACAGGCCTGATTTCTCACCTGCTGTTGTTTGGTTAACTCAGCTACTTCTTTATCTAGCTGAGTTACTTCGCTTTCAAGCGTTACTGCTGCCGCTAATTTTGTACGTCGTTCAATTAGTTCCGGCTCCCTCTTGAGCTTTGTTTGCTGCGCCTCTTTATAGGCTGCATTTAGCCTTTGGCTGTCGCTGGTTAATTGGGCAACCTGCTCCCATATTTTCTGCTTAAAAGCGGCAGCCTTCTGTTCAGCCACTTGACTGGCTGCAAACTCCTCTAAGACGGCGGTAACCCGCCCTGCTTTTTCGGCAGCTGCAAGCGCCGCAGCTTTTTCCTGCATTTCACCTTCCTGCCGGCGATGGAAAACCTGCTCACTTTGCTTGTTTGCCAATTCATTTTGCAGGCCATAAACTTCATTAACAGTTCGGTAGTGCTGTTCTGCCGTTTTGTACTGCTCTAAAGCCGCAACTTCCACCTGCTTAGCCTCTGCCAGCACCGATTGGGCAGCAGCCACAGCCGCCGGCGAGGCATTTCCCAGCCCTTTTTGTTCACTCTCCACTTCAATATAACTTATTTCAACGGTTCGGTACTGCTCATTGATTTTATTAATTAAAACATTACCGTACTGCTCCAGTGAAAACAACCGTTGCAACATCTCCCGCCGTTCCTTGCCGCCTAAACTAAGAAATTCGGCAAATTTACCTTGCGGCAAAACTACCGCCCTGGTAAAATCCTCTTCCCGTAAACCAAGCAATCCGGTTATTTGTTCTGTAACCTCACGATCCTTATCGGCAATAACCTCTTCCTGTCCATCGGTTATAACTACCAGGCGGCTGTAGGTATTGGAAACCGCCAGCTGGTCCTTGCGGACATAGCGGCGTTCCACCCGGTAAAGGCGCCGTTCCCGCCCCTGCCCCAAGGCGAAGGTAAACGATACTTTTACCTGTTTTTCCGCATGATTTAATATTCCCTGCGTGCGCCGGCCAGCCCGGACCACAGTTCCGTATAAAGCCAGTGTCATGGCATCAAGTATCGATGATTTACCACTGCCTGTAGGACCAAAAATTCCAAATATGCCAAGTTCCCCAAGCTGCCCGAACGGAATCTCCTGCTCCTCGCGAAAACTATGAAGGCCGGCGATTGTAAGAGTAATTGGCTTCATTCCTGTTCCCCCTCTGCCGCCTTTTTCTCACCCAAGAGATCCTGGCTTATGTCGAGAAATAATTCCACAAGTTTGCTATCAGGCGCAAGCCCACCATTTTGCTGCTTATAAAACCGGATAAACAATTCATTAAGCGGCAGACTATTCAAGCGGATTTTCTCTGCTTCGCTTTCACTGACCGTTAGGCTTATTACCGGTCTGATCGTAACAAAACCGGTATGCAATGCACGAAGTTCCTGAATTTCATCCAGTGTGAGCCCCTTGTCGATTTCCAGCTCGACCTCTATCCAGGCATCCTTATCCCGCCCGGCAGCCACCCACTCCCGCACCTGCCGCAAACCGCCAGTAGCCCGCCACCTTGCTAAAGGCCTGCCTGCAGTCACCGGCACCTCATAAATATCGGGTTTTTTACCTGGCCTGACATCAATGAGAGTTACCGACTTGGCTTGTCCTATTTCGGAAAAGCTGTAAGCCAGCGGTGAGCCTGCATAACGGCAAGGCATTAAGGTGCCGCCTACATATTGTGGGCGATGGAGATGGCCAAGAGCAACATACTGGGCTGCAGCAGGGAACACCAGCGGGTCAACGGCATAGGCACCGCCGATTTGAATCTGCTGTTCCGAATCTGATTCAATTCCACCGCGGACATAGACGTGGCTTATAGCCAAATTAACCGTATCCAAACGAAATTGGGTGTTAAGCAAGCTAAATAAACTGGTTAACCGGTCATTGTACCCCTGCCGCAAATCCTTATCTTCCAGCGACTGAGACAAAATTTCCTTAAGCCGCCCCTCAGACGGATAGGGTAGCGCTGCAATAACAGCTGTATAATCAACTCCCGGTACAGCCAGTTCCAGCCAAGCCTGCCCGCCATTTACCCGGTATACCCTTCCCGCCACCGGCCCGGTAGCGCTTAGTTCCTCTTTGGGAAGTCCTGCCAAGGTAATACCTAATCGTCCTGCCAGTGGGGATGCCGCACATAGTCTCTCAGGGTTATCATGATTTCCGGCCACAATGACAATCCCGCGTCTTCCGTTATCTGACAGTTTGTCCATGGCATAATAAAATAACTCCTCCGCAGCGGCACTGGGATTAGGGCTTTGAAATACATCCCCCGCAACCAAGACCAGATCCACTCTCTCTTGGGTGCAAATGGCACATAATTCTTCTACAAAGGCCGTTTGTTCGGGTAACCTGTCGCGTCCCTCAATCGTCTTGCCAAAATGCCAGTCGGCTGTATGTAAAATCCGCATAAAATACTTTCTCCTTTACGTCTCCCTGCGTTCAAAAAATTAAACTCTGGAGGGATTTCGCCTTTTCCTGAGCTAAATCCTGCACACCAAAATACAGCCAGGACGTTTGTACTGCTTGCCGTCCCTCCGTCGTCCATTAGTTAAAAACGAAAAAATAAAGGTAATTTCGCTAGATTTGTTGAATTATTGAATACGGAGTATTTTGAAAATATCACTCTATAGTATCTTCGCCTATGCCTTTACCTACAAGTAAAACTTACTGACTATACTGAATATATTGCCACCTGCGAGGAGATAAAGCGATGCCTGAACTCTTACACGTCTTGGTTATCGAAGATTCAGAAGCTGATATCCTGCTGCTCAAACAAACACTCCTTCTAGGGGGATACCTACCCCGCATTAGAAAGGTCGATCAGCCTTATGCTATGCTGACGGCTTTGTCCGAACAACAGTGGGATATTGTTATTGCCGATTATTCCCTTCCAAAATTTAGTAGTTTGGCAGCACTAAAACTTTTAAAACAGAGTAATTTGGATATACCGTTTATTATTGTAACCCGGGCCGCTACAGAAGAAGCCGCCGTAACCGCGATGAAGGCCGGTGCTCATGATTATATCCGTAAGGACAGCTTAACCCGGCTGATACCTGTTATTAACCGCGAAATACACGAAGCTATTATTCGCCGGGAACGGCGCAAGCTGGAAGAAAGTCTTACTTACTTAAAATTTCATGATCCTTTAACCGGCCTTTATAACCGGACACAATTTTTACACCAATTGGAACAACTGCAACAACCGTACTCTTCCCCAATAGGTATCATGGTAAGCGATTTAGACGGTCTTAAACTGATTAATGACACCTGGGGTCCAAAAAATGGCGATTATCTGCTAAAGACGACTGCCAATATTTTGCAAGAATTTTGCCCTGAGAATGCTTCCCTTTATCGTATCGGGGGAGATGAGTTCGCCTTGCTGCTTCCTTGTACCACACTTACCTTTTTGGGGAATTTATGCAATGCGATTACTCAGGCAGTAGATGCCTATAACCAGACTGCCCCCCTGTCAGAAGGTATTGTCCTTAGCCTGTCAATGGGCTTTGCTATAACACAATCCAGCCACGATGATTTACAAGAAGTCTTTAAAACCGCCGATAATAATATGTACCGGAAAAAACTAAATCACAGCCAGAGCAACCGGAGTGCAATTGTCCAAACTGCCATGAAGCTTTTGGAAGCCAGAGACTTTATCACGGAGGGACATGGCGACCGCCTGCAGCTATTAGTTGCCCGCCTGGGAACAGCTCTCGGCCTACCCGAGAATAGAGTTACAGATCTTAGGCTACTGGCGCAATTTCATGATGTCGGCAAGGTTGGCATTCCTGACAATATTTTATTTAAACCTGGAAGGTTAACTCCTGAAGAATTTACAAAAATGAAACGCCATTCTGAAATCGGTTACCGGATTGCCCAGGCATCGCCAGACCTAAGCTTAGTTGCCGATTATATTCTTAAACATCATGAATGGTGGAACGGCAATGGCTACCCACTAGGCTTAGCCGGTAAAAATATTCCTTTGGAATGCCGCATTTTATCCATTGCCGATGCCTATGATGCCATGACCAGTGATCGCCCCTATCGCAAGGCTCTTAAACACGAGCAGGCTACATCCGAACTATTGCGGTTTGCTGGTATTCAGTTCGACCCTGATTTAGTCGAAAAATTTCTCCAAGTAGTTAAATAAACAAAACCCACGGATTTGAAAATCCGTGGGTTTTTATTTGGCCTGTTACCAAGCAACAGCAACTGACCCCTTAAAATGTTCACTGACAAAATTCTTAATTTCATCTGACTGATAAATCTTAATCAGTTTGGCTACCGCCGGATTGTCTTTATCTTTCGCTCTCACTGCGATAATATTTGCATAAGGTGAGTCGCCGTCCTCAATAGCCAGTGAATCCTTATTGGGAACCAAGCCGGCAGTCATCGCGTAGTTGGTATTAATAGCTGCCAAATCAACGTCTTCCAAAGAGCGAGGTACCTGGGCGGCATCCAATTCCTTAATTTTGAAGTTTCTTGGATTTTCAGCAATATCGGCTGCTGCCGCCTTAAGACCAACACCGGGTTTTAACTTAATCAGACCCTGTTTTTCCAAAAGCAGCAAAGCGCGTCCGCCATTGGTCGGATCATTGGGAATAGCAATTGTCGCCCCAGGGCTGAGCTCGTTTAGGGATTTCACCTTTTTCGAATATATTCCCATTGGGAATATAACGGTTTTAGCGACAGAAACAATATCATACTGGCGATCTTTCACCATATTGTCAAGATAAGGCTGATGCTGAAAGCTGTTGGCATCTATATCCCCTTGACTTAGCGCTACATTAGGCTGTACATAATCATTAAATTCGACTACCTGAATGGTAAGACCGTTTTTCTCCGCTGCTTTTTTCACCGCATCCATAATTTCAGCGTGCGGCCCGGCGGTAACACCAACCTTAAGCGGTTTATTTGCTGCCGCTGGCGAGGCTGCCTGTTTTCCGCAGCCAACAAGAGAAAAAGCCGCTACTGCTAAAACTAAAATAACTGCATACCATTTTGCGTATCTCATCTTTACTTCCTCCTTACTCTCATCTTTGTTTTATTTTGAGTTTTTCCAAGCGATCAGCCGCAGCTTTTAAGGTCTCAAACTTCTTGCAGAAGCAGAACCTTATCAGATGATTGCCAGCCGTGCTTTCCGTCCGGAAAAAGCTTGAACCCGGTACAACAGCTACCCCAATTTCACTGGCCATATATTTGGCAAAAGCAATATCGTCATCCCAGCCAAATGGGGTAATGTCAGCCATAATATAGTAAGCACCATGCGGCCTCATACAAATAAAACCGGCTTTTTCTAAAACACAAAGCAAATAATCGCGACGTTCCTTGTAGAAGCCGGCCAATTCCGCATAATATTCCGCCCCGAAATTAAACGCTTCCGCAGCCGCCACCTGCAAAGGGGCCGCCGCCCCTACAGTCAGAAAGTCATGCACTTTACGAACCGAGGCCGTAATCTCAGGTGAAGCCTGTACGTAACCTATCCGCCAGCCGGTAACACTAAAAGTTTTGGAAACACTGTTCACCGCTATTGTGCGGTCAGCCATACCAGGCAATGTCCACAGGGGAATATGCCGGGTATTGTCATAAAGGATATGCTCATAAATCTCGTCATTAATTGCCAGAACATCGTATTTTATACACAGTTCAGCGATCAAGTCCAGTTCTTCACGACTAAAAACCTTGCCTGTAGGATTGTTGGGCGTATTTATGATGATAGCCTTGGTTTTATCAGAAAATGCCGCGATTAGTTCCTCACGACAAAAGTTAAAGGCCGGCGGCTTTAGACTAACATATTTGGGCACCGCACCGCAGAGGATAACATCCGCCCCGTAATTTTCGTAGAAGGGCTCAAAGATAATAACCTCATCGCCAGGGTTAACCGTAGCCAGCAAGGTGGCAACCATACCTTCCGTAGCCCCGCAACAAACGGTAAGCTGGCACTCAGGATCAATACTGACTCCGTAATCTCGCTTTACTTTGACGGCAATCGCATCCCGCAATCCTTTCGTTCCCCAGGTAATTGCATATTGATTATGATCTTCCGTAATAGCTCTGACAGCCGCTTGTTTGATCGCTTCCGGCGCCGGAAAGTCAGGATAGCCCTGTGCCAAATTGATAGCGTTATGCTCAGCCGCAATCCGGCTCATCTCCCGAATAACCGACTCGGTAAACTGCCTGGCTTTATTAGAAGCATAGCCCTCCTCACAAAAGCGCTGTATGACATTTTGCATGAACACTCCTCCCAATTATCTTTTATTAAGCTTGTGGGCAAAATAGTCCCCACTTGATTGTACAAGCTGCACCATGGCAATCAAAATGACCACGGTAGCCAACATCACATCAGCGCGGAACCGCTGGTAGCCATAGCGAATAGCCAGATCGCCCAAGCCACCGCCACCGATAGCGCCAGCCATTGCAGAATAGCCAATCAGGCTAATTACCGTCAATGTCAAGCCTAATATAATGGAAGGCATGGCTTCCGGAATTAGCACTTTAAAAATAATCTGATTCGGTGATGCTCCCATTGATTGTGCAGCTTCTATTAATCCTGCATCCACTTCCTTTAGTGCGGACTCAACTACGCGGGCAACAAATGGTATAGCGGCAATACTAAGTGGTACAATGGCAGCATTGGTGCCAATTGATGTACCAACAATAATCCGGGTAAAGGGAATAATAGCAACCATTAAAATAATAAACGGCGTGGACCGGGTAGCATTTACAATGGCTCCCAGGGTTTGATTAAATGCCAGATTCTCCTTAATATGATTCTTGCCAGTCACCACCAGTATCACTCCCAGAGGAATACCTAACAGTGCCGAAACCAATGAAGAAACAACCACCATATACAGCGTTTCCCCTAATCCCTCAACTAGCAGCATGAGCATGTCTTGCGACATAGCCAATCACCTCTGTTCTTAAATCTAAATCCTGCAAATAATGGAGCGCGGCTTCTGTATCCTTTTCGTTACCTGATAATTCCATTAAAAGTGTACCATAAGGAATATCCTGCAGATGATCAATATTGCCGGATATAATATTTACATCAATAGCAAACTTGCGGATAAGTCCGGCAATAACCGGTTCATTCGTTGCCTCACCGAAAAAGGACAGTCTCACAACAAGATTTCCGCCAGCTGTCGGTGTCTTGGACAACACAGCCGACAACGCCTCCGGCACTTTGTTATTTACTACTGTTTTTATGAAATCCTGAGCAGTCAGTGACTGTGGATTAGTAAATACGTCAAATACCTTGCCTGTCTCAACTAAATGCCCGCCTTCAATTACGGCAACCCTGTCACATATCGCCTTGATAACATGCATCTCATGCGTGATTAAGATGATTGTCAGCCTCAGTTTTTTATTGATATCCTTTAACAGTGCTAAAATGGATTCCGTGGTTTGCGGGTCCAAGGCCGAAGTTGCCTCGTCACACAGGAGCACTTTCGGCTGACTGGCTAATGCCCTGGCAATACCGACCCGTTGCTTTTGTCCGCCACTTAGTTGAGCAGGATAAACATCCCGTTTATCCGCCAAGCCAACCAGTTCTAATAAAGGAATTACTTTTTTTTCCCGTTCATTGCGACTGACACCGGCAATTTCCAAAGGAAAAGAAACGTTCTCCAAAACAGTCCTAGAGGAAAGCAAGTTAAAGTGCTGAAAAATCATCCCCATACTCTTGCGTGCTTCTCTCAATTCTCTTTCCGATAATGCCGTCATGTCTTGACCATCGACTATCACGCGACCTGCGGTAGGCCGTTCCAGCAGGTTAATACAACGAATAAGCGTACTTTTGCCAGCACCGCTTTTGCCGATAATACCAAAAATCTCCCCTTGCTCTATAGCAAGGGACACATTGTCGAGAGCCGTTACGATACCAGACTCTCCTTGGTACACCTTCTGCAGTCCAGTTAACGTTATCATTATTTTTGTCTTCCTCCTTTACGTCCAAGCAATAAGAAAAGCCTCTTCAGAAGAAGAGGCATAATTGCTTAACTATGCTATTCTTCATCTGCCAGGCCCTGTCGGGCTTCTGCAGGAATTGGCACCGTTCGCGTATGCGTGGTTGCCGCGGCTTCATAGGGCCAGTCCCTCAGCCAACTCTTGATGAAAAATACTGTATTCAATTAATAGTAATAGTACCATAGTCATTGGATTTCTGTCAATATTATTTTTGATTATAAAATTAATTATTAAGAAAAAATAATTATTGAAAAAATATACCAACAGGTATAAAATTATAGCATACATTATAGCATTTGATCACTAAAGGAGATGTGC
>NZ_FNAM01000071.1 GCF_900101845.1 Sporomusa acidovorans
CAACATTAAAATCCAAAAATATTGACACAAAAATAGCCCGAAATATCTGGGCTAGAGAGGTGCTTTTTAGCTATTCAATTGCAAAACTACGGAATAATTGATGCAATTTGACGAATAAACAGATTTTAATGATTTTTAATATGCTTTTTACATATTATTGTCAATTTATGTTGCAAGTGTTATAGTAAGTGTAAAGAATCAAGATAGCAGAGTTTTGGCCAACGCGAAACTCTGCTATTATTTGCCTAAAGGTAAAGAATAGCATGTAAGGACGTGAAAGTGTGGAAGACTTACCTATTCCGCAGTTTATGGAGATCAGGCACTGGTTTTATCAATTTTTTGCGCAGTGTTTGTTTGAAATCCCGCAAAAAGAAAAAATGGCCGATTATATAAAAAGCAATCTGTTTTGCCAAATGATCGAAAATGGTGAGGAAAACGCAGGCGTTCGGCTTTTGGCCAAAGGTCTGACGGCGATGAAAAATTATACCGATCAAGACTGGAAGTTCATGCAGGAGCATTTTGTTGCTTTATTTGCCAATTCAGGTCCCATTCTGGTTTATCCGTGGGAATCGGTGTATACCAGTACGGAGCATATCATCTATGATGAACATACGTTGGCTGTGCAGGAGTTTTATCGAAAGTGGGGTGTGGAAAGGGCGGATACAGCCCAAGGCCCTGTTGACCATATTGGGTTAGAGTGCAGTTTTATGGCGCTGTTAACAAAACGGGCGGTAGACAGCTTTACGAAGCAAGACAATAAATCTTTCAGAGATAATATTGCCGGCCAAAAAGAATTTTTAGAAAATCATTTGTTACTTTTCGTGGATGCTTTTTGCCAAAGCTTGCAGGAGCAGACGACAATGGAGTTTTATAAAGGGTTAGCGCTGTTTCTGCGAGCTTACATAGAAACTGACGCAGCAGAGTTAGCGCATATCTTAGCTAACGATGAATAAATAGCAGACAGCAGTGGAGGAGGAAGTTATATGAGTACAAAAAAGTTCAGTCTGTCGAGAAGAAATTTTTTGAAGCTATGCGGCGCGGTTGGCGGGAGTTTAGCGATTACCGGGACAGCCACTATTGGTTTAAAGTCTGTGGAAGCGGTACAGGCGCAGGATGATGGTATCACTGTTGTACCGACGGCCGGACGGAATAACTGCGGCGGTTGTTGTGTGATCAAGGCGCATGTCAAGGATGGTACCATTGTAAAATTAAGTACTGACAGTGAACCGGATGCTCCGGAAAGTCCACAAGTCCGCGCCTGTGTCAGAGGACGGGGCTACCGTAAAACTTTTCTCAGTCCTGACCGCTTGAAATACCCCCTGAAGCGGGTTGGGGAACGGGGCGAAGGTAAGTTTGAGCGCATTACCTGGGACGAGGCGGTAGAAACAATTGCCCGCGAGACGAAACGAATCAAGGAAACTTACGGTCCGGGTTCACGGTATGTAAATTACGCTTGGGGCTACAGCGGGGCTATCCACCCGATGAATTTAGCCAAAAGGCTGCTGGCTTTGGACGGCGGCTATCTGGATTTTTACAATTCTTACAGTTCGGCGGCCACTACCTATGCTACGCCGTATACGTACGGCACGACGGCAACCGGCAATACACCGGATGATTTTGTCAATTCGAAATTAATCATTCTCTGGGGGCATAATCCGGCGGAAACGATTTTCGGCAGTTTAATGATGTATTATCTTAAACGGGCTAAAGAAGCCGGCACGAAAATTATTGTCGTCGATCCGCGCTATAGCGCAACGGCTGCCGCTTTAGCGGATGACTGGATTGCACTCAGGCCGACTACCGATAATGCGTTAATGGACGCTATGGCGTATACCATCATTACGGAAAATTTACATGACCAGGCCTTTTTGGACAAGTTCTGCGTTGGCTTTGATGAAGCGCATATGCCCGAAGGGATTGATGGCAAAGAAAGCTATAAGGCCTATATTTTAGGCGAAAAAGACGGCATTGCCAAAACCCCGGAATGGGCGGCAAAAATTACCGGTGTGCCGGCTAACAGAATTAGACAGTTGGGCCGGGAGTATGCCACGATGAAGCCCGCCGCCTTACTGCAAGGTTTCGGACCGCAGCGCCATGCTTACGGCGAACAGCCTGTTCGCGGCGGGACGGTACTTGCCGCCCTTACCGGGAACGTTGGCATTAAGGGTGGCTCTGCTTCCGGAGCAGGATATACGGACCGCCACGGCGTAGGCAGTGTGCCGATCGGAAAAAATCCGTTCAATGGAAAAATTCCTTGTTTTCTCTGGACGGAAGCAGTGCAAAACGGTGTGGGAATGAATAAAAGGGATCATGGCTTGACCGGTGTAGCCAAGCTTACCAGCAATATTAAGATGATCTGGAATATGTCAGGGCAATGCTTGTTAAACCAACATGGCGACATTAATAAAACAATCGAAATTTTAAAAGACACCGGCAAATGTGAGTTTATTGTCTGTTCCGATATTTTCATGACACCCAGCGCTAAATTTGCGGATATTTTACTTCCCGGTACGACTGTATTTGAAGAGGACAATATGCGCAGTCCCTGGAATTCCGGCGATTATATCTGTAGTATGAGCAAGGCTATTGAACCGCCGTTCGAGTGCCGTTTTGAATATTACTGGATGATGGAAGTTGCTGACAAACTAGGCATTAAAGATAAGTTTACCGAAGGTCATGAGACCATGTACGACTGGTGCAAGGCGGTTTATGCCGGAATGAAAGCCAAAAAGCCCGAACTGCCGGGCTATGAGGAGTTTCGCAAACGGGGAATTTTTAAGTGGGCGCATAGCGAACCACAAGTTGCATTTGAAAAACAGATTAAGGATTTTGAACACAATCCGTTTCCTACACCGTCGGGGAAAATCGAAATTTTCTCCCGCAGGCTGTATGATTTGAATCAGCCGGCGGAGATTCCGGCAATACCCAAATATATTAAGTCCTGGGAAGGACCGGAAGATCCGCTGATAGAAAAATATTCGCTGCAGCTAATTGGCTGGCATTATGGAAGACGTTCCCATTCCACCCATGACAATAACCCCTGGATGGAAGAAGTGGGCAGGCAAGAAATGTGGATGAATCCTGTAGATGCCCAAAAACGTCATATCAAAAACGGAGACCGGGTAGAAGTCTTTAATGACCGCGGTAAAATGCAGATTTTTGTGAAGCTCACCCCGCGGATTATGCCGGGTGTGGTTGCCGTGCCCCAGGGCGGCTGGTATACCCCGGATGGAAAGGGTACAGATACCCGGGGGGCAATCAATATTTTGACCAACCTGAAGCCGACACCGCTGGCAAAAGGCAACGCCCAGCACACAAATTTGGTAGAAGTTAAGGCACTATAGAAGGGAGCGGGTAGTGATGCAATTAGGATTTGTGCATGAGAGCCAATATTGTACAGGCTGCAAAGCCTGTCAAATTGCTTGCAAAGATAAACAAAATAACGAAGTGGGTCAAAATTTCCGCCGGGTAACGACTTACGAGGGCGGTGGTTACACCCAAGCGGGAAATAGTTTTACGAATAATGTATTTGCCTACAGTCTGAGTATTAGCTGCAACCATTGTGCCGAACCCAAATGTGTAAAAAACTGTCCGTCCGGCGCCATGAGAAAAGACCCGCAGACGGGAATTGTATCCGTAAACCAGGATATATGCATCGGCTGCGGTTATTGCGCCTGGTCCTGCCCGTACGGTGCGCCGCAAATGAATGTAAAGTCGGGAGTCATGGGAAAATGCGATTTCTGCCGGGACTTGCTCGCGAAAAATGAGGAACCGGCGTGTGTTGCTGCTTGTCCGTTGCGGCTGCTCCATTATGGGGAAATCGAAGAATTGCGGTCAAAATACAGCGGGGTTGGTACCTGCAAAGTCATGCCTGACCCCAATATTACCAAGCCATCACTGGTACTTGTACCGCATAAGGACAGTCTGTAAGCAAGAAAACTTTGCAAAGGAGGCAACTTTAATGGTGAGCGGAGAATTTTATTTGGTTACGTATACGATTCTTTCCCAGGCGGCAGTCGGCTTAGTGGTCATGTTGAGTGTGGGAAGTAAAATACTGGGAGTCAATCAGGAAAATACCGATAAATACCGGTTAGGATTGCTAACGGCAACAATTTTGACAGTCGTGGCCATGCTGGTATCGGCATCCCATTTGGGAAGCCCGGTCAAGGCGATGAATGCGATGCTGAACCTCGGGAGTTCCTGGCTAAGCCGGGAAATTGTGCTGAACGGGTTATTCTTTGTTTCCGTAGGTGGGGCTTATCTTTTGGCGCGGAAAGGCAAAAACTTTGCCGGCGCAGCGGCAATCGCCAGTGGTGTGGGCATTGTCTGTGTGTTGTGTCAAGCCGCCATCTATGCTAATACAGTAATTCCCGCCTGGGGAATGGGACATTCTTACATTACTTTCATTGGCGCGACCTGTGCCATGGGGGCATTTTTAGGAGTTTCCTTTTTATTGAATGGGGTAGAAATTTTCGAACACCCGCAGGCAAAAGCGTATTTAGCTGTGGCCTTGTTCCTGACTTTTGCCGGTATTGTGGCGCAGGCAGGCTTTTATGCCTTTTTCGCCGGGCAACTGGCTGAAGCGGGAACAGCGGGGTTAGCGTCTTTACATGTATTGGCGAGCAAGACAGGCACTTTACTACTCATGTGGGTTTGTCTGGTTATCGCCTTACTGGGACTTGGCAAAATTGCCTATAAGAAAGAAATGAGTAAGCTGATTTATGTCCTGACAGCCTTAGTGATGGTTGGTGAAATCGTAAACCGAACGATCTTTTATGGTATCGGCGTAGCGATTGGTTTATAATTAAAGTGACTTTAAGCTTCGGTCCCCAAAAGGGGAGCAGGAAAGTAATTCTTTAATAGATAAAAGCAGATTCATGTAAGAATCTGCTTTTATCTATTAGTTAGGTAATTCAACATGATGTTGCCATTATAATTGCCGTATATCAAAGCCGCCTGTCCGTATTACATCAACTTTTAGTTCGCGCAGGCATGGTTTACCTTCTCGATTTTCAATTATATGGGAACAAAGGCCGATCGCAAGGTCCAGCTTTTTTAGTCTGGGCACAGCCTGCACGGGGATTTCGAGGTAGCCGTATTTTTTGTCCAGTCGGTAAGGGGAGGTTTTATGGCTTTTTAGCTCTCGCAGCGCAGTCGGAATATCGTCGCCAAATACTTTGGCGGTTTTCAGAAAAAAATCATGGGGGGAAAAATAGGTTAATGGAAAGAGTTTATAGTGACGGCTGTTTTGCTGATATATTTGTTCGGTAAATTTATTTTCCAGCGAGCAATAATGTACGCCAAGCCGCAACTTTTCCCGTATGGCGAATTCTATAAGCTCCAGACAGGCCGTTTCGCTCTGTGATACCGGCAGGCCGCCGGCATAGCGGTAATTGTACAGAACCTGGAATGGCGGATTTTTTATTGTAAAGGAGCGTTTGCGAAATTCAGCGGCATTATGGAACGGAAAGCAAAATTCTAACAAATTAATCCCGGTAACCCCTAACTCGTCAAGATCCCTTAGCAGGTGCCGCATTTTTTGTAAGCTGCCGGGTATAACCGGCATTTCCACCAACACATGAGGAATATATTCTTTGGCCCAGCAGATGTGTTCATAAATTTGACGTATCGTTGCAGCACTGTCTTCTAATTTGATACTGAAGCGAATTTCATCAAGCTGCGTTTCTTGCAACTGCTGCAGCAAGGGGCGGTCAAGCAAGTCGCCGGCCGTGTAGAGTCTGGTGTGAACTCGTTTGAAATTGCTTTTGGCATAACGGAAGAACTCGATTGTTTCCCGGTGGTGCAATAAGGGCTCGCCCCCGGTAAGGGCAATATATTTGAGCTTTTGATTAGCCTTGTAAAGAGCGGCAAGTTCCCGGATACAGTCGCGCTGATTGGCCAGGTAGTAGGAATAGGCTTCCTGGTTGGGATTGAAGCAATAGTAGCAATGGCGCGGGCACATGAGCGACAGGTAGAGAGAGATGCTGTCTATCCCTTGCCGGCAGGCGGCGCAGGCCGGAGAAAGCCAGTTGGAATAAAGGCTTTTGTCGGCATTACGGCCAATCGCTCCTAACGATTTGAGACGCTTAATTTTATCTGCTGCCGGCCGGCCTGCCGGAACATCCACCGCCAGGCCGGCCGCTTGTATTTGTTCCAGAAAATCCAGGTCAATTGCTTGATAGATTTTTAAATAATCGCGTAATGCGGGATTTTCGACTGGCAGGATTGTCTCGCATTGGTTGGTTAGATCAGGCAAAATATGATTCCTCTTTTCTTGTCAGACCACATAAATGATCAAATACTCAACAAGACCGGATAAATGAACAACCAGTAAAATTATAAAGAATAAGGGACTTTTTAGCAAGAAGGAAGTATTCCATAAATTTCCGCTTAACTTCACATAATATTTAGATTATAATGATAGTGCAGGGGTAGATATACAAACGCTTCTAAAAAGGTGTCGTCCCTTAGAACTTTGTAAATTGCCCCTTCGGGCTTTTCCAATAGGCGATGGCCGCTGGTCTTACTCAATGTAAGACCAGCAGCCATCGCTTTTTTGATTTCTGCCTTTCCCACGCTGACCACTAGGCAGCTATGCGGATTTAAGTATCATTGTGAAGGATAGACAATAATATTTGCATAAAATGGTAATATATTGAAGGGAAATGAAGTGGCTTTTGCGAACTGGTTAGATATACCTAAGTCGAGAATGAGTCTTTTGGTGGAGGGAGAAAAATGAAATTCGACGCACTTTATAACCCCTATCCGTCCAGACGGAGCGTTGTGTATGCCAGAAATGGCATGGTGGCAACGTCGCAAGCGCTGGCCGCACAGGCCGGACTGGCAATTCTGCGCAAGGGCGGCAATGCCGTTGATGCGGCGGTTGCAACGGCTGTTTGTCTGACAGTGGTTGAACCGACATCGAATGGTATTGGCGGGGATGCCTTTGCGCTGGTTTGGGTCAAAGACAAGTTGTATGGTCTGAATGCCAGCGGGCCGGCCCCGACGGCGCTTTCACCGGAAACCGTAAGGAGGCAGGGACATAAAGTTATGCCCAACAACGGCTGGCTGCCGGTAACCGTACCCGGAGCACCGGCGGCCTGGGGAGCACTGGTTGAGCGTTTTGGCAGGTTAACTTTGCCGGAAATTATGGCACCGGCTATTGAGTATGCCGCCAAAGGGTTCCCGGTATCGCCAATCCATAGCCTGCAATGGGAAGAAGGGTTTAAACGGTTCAGCAATGCCGACGGCGCAGAATTTAAGTACTGGTTTGACACGTTTGCACCCCAGGGGCATGCGCCCAGGGCCGGGGAAATATGGAGCTCAAGCGATCATGCCGCAACCTTGCAGTTACTTGCAGAGTCAAAAACCGCAGCTTTTTATCAAGGCGAACTTGCTGATAAAATTGTTTCTTTTGCCCAAAAATCTGGCGGTTTTATCCGGGAGAGCGATTTAGCCGGGTTCCGGCCGGAATGGGTTGAACCTATTCACATTAATTACCGTGGCTATGACATTTGGGAAATTCCCCCTAACGGTCACGGCCTGATTACATTGATGGCGTTAAATATTCTTAAAGGCTTTACCTTTACCAATAAAGAGTCTGTTGAAACATATCACAAACAGTTTGAGGCTATGAAGCTGGCTTTTGCCGATGGCTTGGCCCATATTGCGGACCCCCGTAAGATGCGGGTTAGTGTGGAAGATTTGTTGTCTGATAGCTTTGCCGCTGAACGGCGAAAGCTTATCGGCAGTCAGGCTTTGCAGCCAATGCCCGTCACGCCGCCTAAGGGCGGGACGGTTTATTTAGCAACAGCCGACGCGGAAGGCAATATGGTGTCTTACATTCAGAGCAATTATATGGGGTTTGGCTCCGGACTGGTGGTGCCTAATACCGGTATTGCCCTTCATAACCGTGGCTGTAATTTTTCGCTTGATCCCAGCCATCCTAATTGCCTGGAACCCGGGAAAAAGCCTTATCATACCATTATTCCGGGCTTTATGACTCAAAACGGCCGGGCCGTCGGACCCTTCGGCGTTATGGGGGCGTTTGTTCAGCCGCAGGGACACCTGCAGATGGTGATGAATACGATTGATTTTCAGCTTAATCCGCAAGCGGCGCTTGATGCGCCACGCTGGCAATGGACTTCAGGAAAAACTATTCTGGTAGAAAATCAGTTCCCGGAAGCTATTGCCGAGGCTCTCGTACGGCGTGGGCATGATATAGGGCGGACAGTAGGCAATATTTCCATGGGCAGAGGGCAAATAATTTGGCGGGATGAGCACGGTGTTTTAGCCGGGGGGACAGAACCCCGCACCGACGGCACGGCGGCTGCCTGGTAGACCTCATCTATATGTCTGTCGATACTAGAAACAAGGACAGTTAGCGCCCTTGTTTCTTTGTTTTTTGGACTCGCCCAGGAAGGCGGTTATCATAAAACTTGAAGCAATATGAATATTAAATATATTTGTTGACAACAAGCCGGTAGTTAGGATAAAGTATGAGTATGGAAAAATAAAAACAATATTCGACAATATAGAACAAAAATCTCAAAACTTCCGTTATATAGGCTATATCACGGTTCATCAGGGTAGTGAAACGGTTGCGCAGCAAAGTTTTAGGAGATCAAACAGCTAAAATTTTGCCAAAATGGTTTTATATATAATTGAAAATTCTGAAATATAACTTATGTTAATATACTTCGCTGAATCAGGTATGGATACTGCCATGGAAATTATTGTTATAGTGCTAAGCTGATTTGTCACTATACGTTTTTCCATTGATGCAGGACCTGCTGATAGAAATTAAGTCTATGAGGAGGTGGGGACTAAAGCAGCCGATCCGCTAGTCGCAGTTTAGTAAGAAAAGAGTATAAGCAAACTAACGGAGGTGTATTCATTGACAAACATAAGCTTTACTGAACAACAAGAAGATCAACTCATGACCAAAATCCGCTGGAAACTTGTGCCCTATGTTATGCTGTTATATATCGTTGCTATGCTCGACCGGGTGAATATTGGTTTTGCCGCATTGCAAATGAACAAGGATTTAGGAATTAGTGCCAGTACGTTTGGGATGCTGGCCGGTATCTTTTTTATAACGTATTTCTTTTTTGAAGTTCCCAGTAATGTTATCATGCATAAAGTTGGCGCCCGGAAATGGATTGCCCGGATTCTTGTCAGTTGGGGACTGGTGACGGTCATTCTGGCATTTGCGCAAAATGTTACCCATGTTGCCATTTTGCGGGCTCTGCTCGGTGCCGCCGAAGCCGGTTTTTATCCGTGCATTGTCCTGTATTTTACGTTTTGGTTTCCGACCAAGCATTTTGCCAAAACAATGTCGCTGTTTATGTGCGGCATGGCGTTGGCAAATATCATCGTTGGCCCCATATCGTCCTGGATAATGGAAAACGTAGTCTGGCTGGGTCTGGCCGGCTGGCGCTGGATGTTTATCCTCGAGGGAGTTCCGGCAATTCTTTTGGGAATCGTTACGCTGTTTGTGATGGTAGACAGACCGGATCAGGCTAAGTTCCTGACAGCAGAAGAAAAGAAATGGCTGATTGCCGAGCTTGAGCGCGAACATGTAGCCAAACAGTTAAAAGTGAAAGTGGCCAACAAATGGGAAGTATTTAAAAACGGCCGCGTGTGGCATCTGGCCTTCTGTTACCTCTGCTACGTTCTGGCGTTGTACGGACTTGGCATGTGGATGCCGCAGATACTAAAAAATCTGGCTAAGGCAATGAGCTTATCCAATATCGGGTTAATCTCCACCATTCCGTATATGTGCGCGATTGCCGCCATGGTTTATGTTGCTAAACGTTCTGATGCCAAACAGGAACGCCGGTATCATACGGCTATTCCCATCGGCTTTGCCTTTTTTGGCCTGATAGGGTTAACCATGACTGATAATTTGATGCTGTCGATGTTGCTGCTCTGCGTAAGTCAGGCCGCTATCTATTCCTTTGTCGGCACATACTGGACCCTGCCGAATATGTACCTGTCGGAGGCTACGGCTGCCGTAGGGATTGCGATCATCAACTCGTTCGGTAACTTGGGCGGATTCTTCGGCCCCTATATGGTCGGCTTCCTGAAAGACGTGACCGGCTCAACCAACGCTGGCATGTATTTCCTGGCTTCATTCGCAATTTTGGGCACAATTTCCGTGCTGTTAATTCCTAAGAAGGAAGCGGCGGCAGAATCCCTAAAATAGGGGCACTTAGGCTGGAGTATATCAGATAATACTAATATCCCCAAATCCCGTTTTTGTAGAAATACAAAAACGGGATTTTTACTTATCTGTTGTGCCTGATTGCAGCGGTTAAGCAACAGGCAAGTTCCTGCAAATCTCTGAATGTTTGCAGGAACTTGCCGTTTTATGGTAAATTTATTGTGATAGAACCTCAAATCGCCTGATAACCATTTTTTCCATGCTAAAAAATAAAAGCGAGGTAATTGACGTGTATCATACCGCAATAAAGGTCAACTCAGTCCCCATCCCGGAATTTATTAAAAAATATCAGGACCAGGACAAATTTATGGCCTTTTGCCGAGAATGTCATAATTATCAGACCCGTTGGTCTTGTCCGCCCCTGCAATTTGACGCTAACCAGTTTTTGCTGCCTTTCCGTTATATCTATCTAATCGGCGTACAGGTAATCTATGACCCAGAAACCATTAAAGCGGCCGATACGGCGGACAAGGTCAAAGAAATCACCCGCTGTACGCTGCGTGAAGTAAAGGACAAATTATCGGAAACGGTTTTGGCTTTGGAACGCAAAATTCCCGGCAGTGTTGGTTTGGCCTCAGGCGGGTGTCATTTATGTGAGCGCTGCAGCCGGTTCGATGAGTTGCCTTGCCGCTACCCGGAGACGATGCGGTATTCGCTGGATTCTTTTGGCTTTGATCTTACAGCTATTACGTCTGAGTTGCTGCACATCGATTTAAAATGGGCAAAGCATAGTTTGCCGGAATACTACACATTAGTGCATGCCCTATTAACAAAAGATTCTATAGGAAACTTGCTGGACAATTTGACAATCGCGTAAAAATCGAATTGGGAAATTATCAATATTATTTTGGAGATGATTCGATTGAAACGTATAGCTTGGCTATGCTTTTTACTGCTTTTTTCTTTTGCTATGGTTGTTTCGGCAGAAACAACCGATATGACAGGTGAACTATTCAGAGCGCAAACTATTTCCAATATGCAGACAGGAATCTATGCGATACCGGAAGAGACTATCAATTCTTATTTCAATACCTATATTGCCGATAATCCGAAGATAAAGGCATCAAATCTAGCCATACAGGCCAACAATAAGATTGTTCTGACAACAACCGTCGCCAATGCCGGCACCATACGTGTTCATTGCACCGTTAAACAATTTCATTTTGACAAAGATAATGCTTTCTTAACCTTGCATATTGATAAAAAAGAACTTCTGGGCCATTCGATCGCGTCCTGGTTCATGAATCAAATGAGCCTGGGATTTCTGGCTGATATCTACGGTAACCCGCTTGCTCAGGCCAATATAGACAGTAAGGTGCACGGGAATACGGTGGATATAAATTTGAAACCGTTTGCCCAGTCGCTGTTCAGCACCGGCATTGGGCAGGCTATTGGCGATCAGCTTATGGTATCCAATGTTACGACAGACGAGAAAATCATTTATTTGCATACTAATCTTGCTTTAAGTTTGTTAAAGTAAGCAGGCCGGATCAATGAGTGGGTGACACTAGCACCTGAAGAACATGTTTCCTGTTGCAGTGGACAGAATGTTGTAAAAATGTATTGACAGAAGAAAAATAACAGGGTATAGTAATTACGTGTTAACAATTTAATTGCATATAAGAAATGTGATGAGGGAGAACGTTGTATTTTCAATGTTGTTTCAGAGAGCCGGTGGCAGGTGCGAACCGGTAACAGCGGAAGGTACAAAAATCACTCCTGAACAGCAAAGCCGAACTGCAAAGTAAGCTGCGCCGGTCTCAGCTCCAGTAAGGAGTGTAGCCGTTATACTGCTAGGGTTGTTAGACCTGATGAGATGCAGATATTTTTTTATCTGTAAAAAGGGTGGTACCGCGAGAATTGCCTCTTGCCCCTTTAAGTCTATGACTTGAAGGGCAAGAGTTTTTTTATTTTATTTTTCAGGAGGTTATTGGAGAATGAAGTATTTGGAAAAGGTGGCCCAGTTTATTTGCCGGAATATGACACTATGGGTGGTGATTTGTTCTGTTATTGCCTTCTTTAATCCGGAGCCGTTCAAGCCGATTGGTAAGTATATTTCGTATCTTTTAGGGATTATTATGCTGGGAATGGGGCTTACCATGTCGGTTGAAGATTTTCGCCTTGTTTTTACCCGGCCTAAGGATGTTTTTTATGGGGTCTTTTTCCGTTATCTCATTATGCCCCTGGTGGGGTTTGGCGTGGCGAAAATGCTCGGCCTGCCGCCGGCGCTGGCAGCCGGTATGGTTCTTTTGGGGGCCTGCCCCAGCGGTACCGGCTCCAATGTTATGACCTATATTGCCAAAGGGGATACGGCTTTATCGGTAACAGTTTCGAGCATTAATACTATTTTGGCCCCTGTGCTTACAACCTATATATTTCAACTGCTGGCCGGTTCGATGATTCCTATTGATATTGTTGCCTTGCTTGTGGATATTGTAAAAATTGTGCTGATTCCCGTTGCTATTGGGGTTATGCTCCATACGGTGGCGCCTAACCTGGTAGAAAAACTCACCAAGGTTGTGCCGGCCGTATCCGTTATATTCATTATTGCCATTATGGCTTCCGTCGTAGCTTTGAATGCGTCAAAAATGGCGACAATGGCACTTATTCTATGTTTAGCGGTAGCGCTTCATAATACGGCCGGATTGCTGCTGGGGTATTTTTCCGGCAGGGCGGTCGGCATGTCGAAGAAAAAGTCAAGAGCCATTACTTTTGAAATCGGTATGGAAAACTCAGGACTGGCGGTAGCTTTGGCGTTAGCCCATTTAGATCCGATGGCGGCCTTACCCGCTGCCGTCATGACGGTCTGGGAATATGTCACCGGCAGTCTGTTAGCCAGCTATTGGGGGAATAAGCCGGCGGAAAAAGTCCAGGCTGATGCCGTCTTGGCAATAAAATAAAAGATAGCAAATACTTTTCATCTATAGTAAAAGCTATTATACTAGAGTTGAAAGTTAGCTACAGTTGCAGCAATTATATTTCAACAATATACAACAATGAATTTTGCAGAATCATGTAAAATTTTGGAGGTGTTGTAAATGGATAATAGTATCAGTGCTGAAAAAAAACTTGGCCTTACCGAACTGATGGAAGATCGTTCGAAATCGGAAAACAAGTCGCCGGTCAGAACGCTGCTGGAATGCAACGCCATTGTTTTAGCGATGTTTTCCTTGCTGCTGCTTAATTATCTATAATTAATGCCGGTGCCGTGTACCGGAAATTTCCGCACAGACAACAAGGAAAATCTTGTCTCGCTATCAGGAATATGGTATACTGAAAAAAAAAGAAAAAGCACAAAATGGGGAACACCACCAAAAGGGTGTCAACTTCCATTTTGTGCTTTTTTATTTTAAATAAAGGAGATGAAGACAATGCAGGTAAACGGTAAGACCGTTCGGCTGGAACAAGACCAAACTTTACTGGCGTTTTTAACGTCAGAGCAATTTAATTGCCAGACTATTGCCGTGGAACGTAACGGCGCGATTGTTCCTAAAGAAGATTATGAAAATGTGCAGCTTACCGATGCGGATACATTGGAAATTGTTCGTTTCGTGGGTGGAGGTTGAGGACATGCAGGTAGAGATCAATGGCCGGCGGCAGGCACTTGCCTGCCATACCGTCTTTGAAGCAAGGTCACAGTTCGGCGGCGCGACTGATGTTGTCATCTTAAATGGCTTTCAGATTGACAGCGATCATCCGCTGGCCGAGGGCGACACACTAACGCTGATTCGTAAAGGCGCCATGCCTAGCCGGGAGGAATTGGAAAGCATGATGATGGCCCGGCATACTCCCACAGTACATAAAAAAGTAAAACAAGGCCGTGTCGCCATTGCGGGCTTGGGAGGACTGGGCTCGAATATAGCCGTTATGCTGGCGCGGATCGGCGTTGGCAAATTGTTGTTAGTCGATTTTGACATTGTTGAACCCAGTAATTTGAACCGGCAAAGCTATTACATTCGCCATTTGGGTATGCCCAAAACCCAGGCACTACAGAGTCAGCTAGCAGAAATTAATCCATTTATTCAGGTTGAAACCCGTACGGTACGGGTGGATGCGGAAAATGTGCCTGAATTGTTCGGGGATTACGAAGTTCTGTGTGAGGCTTTTGACAAGCCGGATGCCAAAGCTATGCTGGTGAATACGGCTTTGGACAAACTCCCGGATATAAAAATTGTGGCCGCTTCCGGCATGGCCGGCTATGCCAGCTCTAATTTGATTAAAACAGCAAAACCGCTTGCGCGGCTGTTTGTGTGCGGGGATCTGGAAAACGGGGCGGCAATCGGCAGAGGACTGATGGCGCCAAGAGTGCAGATTTGTGCCGGTCATCAGGCCAATATGGTATTGCGCCTTTTAGTGGGAATGGAAGAGATATAAGGAGGTACTTAGTATGAATGATCAGTTAGTAATCGGGGGGCATACATTCAAGTCAAGATTAATCCTGGGATCGGGTAAGTTTTCGCTGGAGATGACGCGGGCGGTCATTGAGCATGGGGAAGTGGAAATAGTGACCCTTGCTTTGCGCCGTGCCAATGTCGGCGGGCAGGAGAACATTTTAGAGTATATTCCGCAGGGGATTACCCTTTTGCCTAACACCTCAGGTGCCAGAAACGCCGAAGAGGCTGTCCGGATTGCCCGTCTGGCCCGGGAAATCGGCTGTGGGGACTTTATTAAACTGGAAGTCATTCATGACACAAAATACCTGCTGCCAGACAACTATGAAACCGTTAAAGCCACGGAAATTCTGGCTAAAGAGGGCTTTAGCGTCATGCCCTATATGTATCCGGACCTCAATGCGGCCCGGGCTTTAGTCAATGCCGGCGCGGCTTCCGTCATGCCGCTTGGGGCACCGATTGGCAGCAATAAAGGCCTGTGCACCAAAGAGTTTATCCGGATTCTCGTAGATGAAATCGATTTACCCATTATTGTCGATGCGGGTATCGGCCGGCCGTCGCAGGCCTGTGAAGCGATGGAGATGGGAGTGGATGCCGTAATGTGCAATACCGCCATTGCCACCTCAGGCAATGTAGCCCAAATGGCAAGAGCCTTTAAACAGGCTGTTGAGGCTGGCCGGGGGGCTTATCTGGCAGGTATGGGGCGTGTTTTGGATAAAAAGGCGGAAGCATCCAGTCCGCTAACAGGATTTTTGGAGGAGTGAGATCATGACAGGTCAGCAAAATCACATGGAATATCTGGCAGGGATGGAGGCGATTGATTCAGACTTGCTGGCAAGGGTTACAGCGCTGATGGACGACTATGATTATGAGCGGATTACCGGCGACGATGTAAAACGGGCGCTGGGCAAAGAGCAGCTTTCCCTCAGCGACTATGGCGCACTTTTGTCGCCGGCCGCCATGGATTATTTGGAAATAATGGCCGCGAAAGCCCAGGCGGAAACCAGGAAGCATTTTGGCAATTCGGTTCAGCTGTTTACGCCGCTATATATTGCCAATTACTGCGAAAATCATTGCGTTTATTGCGGTTTTAACTGCCATAACCACATCCAGCGGGGAAAGTTATCCTTAGAAGAAATGGAAGCGGAAATGAACGCAATTGCCGCCACCGGGCTGCAGGAAATTTTGCTGCTTACCGGTGAGTCCCGTTACCAGTCGGGAGTGGAATATATTGGCGAGGCCGTGAAGTTGGCGGCACAATATTTTTCAACAATTGGTATTGAGATCTATCCCTTAAATACCGACGAATATGCGTATTTGCATCAATGCGGCACCGACTTTGTTTGTGTGTATCAGGAGACCTATAATACCGACAAATATGAGCAAGTTCATTTGCGTGGCCCCAAACGGATATTTCCTTATCGGTTTCATGCCCAGGAACGGGCTTTGCGGGGCGGTATGCGCGGGGTAGCTTTTGGTGCTCTCTTAGGGTTGGATGATTTCCGGAAAGACGCTTTGGCGGTTGGCTTGCATGCCTGGTTTTTGCAACAGAAATATCCCCATGCCGAAATTTCTTTTTCTGTCCCCCGGTTACGGCCCTATATCAACAATGCAAAAAACAATCCCAGGGATGTTCACGAAAGACAGTTATTGCAAGTGATGCTCTCTTACCGCCTGTTAATGCCGTTTGCGGGCATTACGATTTCTACCCGGGAGCGGGCCTGGTTCCGGGACCATGTAATCGGTATGGCAGCTACTAAAATTTCTGCCGGCGTCAGCGTTGGCGTTGGGGGACACCAGGCAGAAGAAAAAGGCGACGAACAATTTGAAATCGCCGATCCGCGCAGTGTGGACGAAGTCCATCAAATGATTGTCGGCAAAGGGCTGCAACCGGTATATAACGATTATATCAGGGTATAGCGCCAATGATGATTTGTGTGACAAACCGTACGCTGTGCCGGGAGGATTTCTTAACCCGCGTGCGGCAGTTGGCCCAGGCGCAGCCTTATGCCGTGTTGCTGCGGGAAAAAGATCTGGATGTACCGGCTTATGAGTCGTTAGCCGTCAAAGTGCAAGAAATCTGCGGGCAGTATGGAGTGGAATTGATCATTCACCGCAATGTTACCGTTGCGGAAAAACTTGGACTTACCCATCTGCAGCTTTCCATGCCGGACTTGCGCACTTACCACAGAGAGCAGCATTCGCTGGTGGTCGGCGCATCTGTCCACTCGGTTGCCGAAGCCAAAGAAGCCCAGGCGCTGGGGGCTGCCTATGTCATTGCCGGGCACATTTTTGCCACAGATTGCAAAAAAGGAATTGCCCCCAGAGGGGTGTCTTTTTTACGGCAGGTTTGTCAGGCAACCTGTTTGCCGGTTTTTGCCATCGGCGGCATTAACAGCGGGAATGTAGGGCAAGTCCTGGCGAGTGGGGCAAGGGGATTCTGCATCATGTCGGCAGCCATGACCTGTAAAAGTGCGGCGGCACTGGTGAAAAAACTGGCGGCAACACAAAAGTGAACTGTGTTGCCTGTAAAAATCTTTAGTACCTTGAGGGTTAGGTATATGTCACTGTTTTTTTAAACGCCGGAAGGAAAATTTCTCCTGTCGTCGAATAGCAAATCATGCCGAAGGGAATGCCTTTGCATAAGGGGAGAAACGCAATCTTAGTTGCCTATAAAGATGCGCAAAAACAATTTTGTACGATTCAGCAAAGTGACAATAGCAAATAATCACTGCTATTTTCTTATAGAAAATGATTGTGCCTGGAAGGAATTATCAATTTTGTGACGAATTGACAATACGGAAATAAAATATGGAATATGGCTGCTTTATTTATTAAGTGCCTTGCTTATAAACAGGCATATACGTAAGTAAAACCCAGCGAAATGAACCTTTCCACGAAGGGCATTTTGGCTGGGCTTTTTAATCATAATGAAAAATAAGATAGAGAGGGTTTGGCTATGAAAATTCGCGAGATTAAAATTGGTAAAGTAAGTATTCCGTTAAAAAAACCGTTTAAAACGGCTTTACGGCAAGTCAACTCCGCCGAGGATATTATCATAAAGATAATATCCGATACAGATGAAATTGGCTATGGCAACGCTCCGCCTACCGCGGTAATCACCGGCGACAGCCAGGATTCGGTGATTGCGGCAATCCGTGACACAATCGGGCCAAAGCTGATCGGGATGGAGATCGACAATATGGAGGCAATCATGGCCACGCTTGATACGGCCATGCTTCATAACCATTCAGCGAAAGCGGCGGTTGACATGGCGGTTTACGATTTGTTTGGCAAATTACATAATATTCCCCTGTATAAGTTATTTGGGGGCTATTGTAATAAGCTGACTACGGACTTGACAATCAGTGTGAACGCGCCGGACGAGATGGTGCGGGACTCTTTGGAGGCTGTCCAGGCTGGTTTTACGGACCTAAAACTCAAAGTCGGGACTGACGTGGCGATGGACATTGAGCGGGTGAAAGCCATCCGGCAGGCTCTTGGCCAGGATGTGAAGCTGCGGCTGGATGCCAATCAAGGTTGGAAGCCCAAAGAGGCCGTAAGGATTATCCGCCGGTTTGAGGACATGGGACTGAATATCGAATTGATTGAGCAACCGGTAAGGGCTCATGATTTTGCAGGGCTCAAGTATGTTACCGACCACGTGGACACAGACATTATGGCTGATGAATCGGCTTTTGGACCTTATGAGGTATTTCAACTCTTGGCGATGCGGGCCTGTGATTTAATTAATATAAAACTGATGAAAGCAGGCGGTTTGCACAATGCCGTGAAAATCGCCAATTTGGCTGAAACCGTCGGGGTACAATGCATGATGGGCTGTATGCTGGAAAGCAAAGTCGGCATAACGGCGGCCGCAAGTTTGGCTGCCGGCAGGCAAATTATCACAAGGTCAGACTTGGATGCGGCAGTTTTGCTGGCTGCAGATCCTGTCGCAGGCGGCGTAAATTTTGCTAAAAATGAATTATGGATAGCGGAGGCTCCCGGACTGGGCATTACCGACATAGAAGGATGGCAGGAAATTAAATAAATGGGGGGATTCTGTATGGGCATTATTCGTCCTAATGCGGCAAGTGCCGCGCCCATCACTGAAACATGGCTGAGTGAGCAAGTCAAAAATTTTTCGACGCAAAAGGAAGCTAAATATGCTATTTATGTAAGGCCGTTGGGAGAAAAAGGTCATGATGTGGTTCTTAATTCCCATAAAATGGCTTCGGCCAGTTTGATTAAGATTCCGATTATGATTGAAGCCTTTAATCAAAAAAATCAAGGGAAACTGGATTTTAACGAACAGGTTACAATTCGTCGTGCAGAAACAGTAGAGGGTGGCTCTGTCTATAACCTTGCTGACGGCACCGTACTGACAATCGCTCAACTGGTTGAACTTATGATTGTTCAAAGCGATAATAGCGCCTGCAATATTTTAATTGACAAGCTGAAGATGGACAACGTCAATGCGATGATTAAAAAACTGGGATGTTCGAGTGATACCAGCCTGCAAAGAAAAATGATGGATTTTGCAGCGGTTAAACAGGGCCGGCAGAATTATACAAACGTAACAGACATGGCTAATATTCTGGAGAAATTATATTACGGAAAATGCCTTGACCCTAAGAGCGACAAGGCTATGCTGGAGATTATGGCCCGCCAGGAAGACAATACGATTATTCCGGCACAATTGCCGCATCATATCAAAATTGCTCACAAAACCGGTGAATTGGATGGTATGAATTATGACTGCGGCATTGTTTATGGGCAAAGCCGTACCTATATCCTTTGCATGATGGCGGAAAATGTCAAAGATGAACCGCAGGTATTCTATGATATGTCCAATATGTCGTTAGCCATTTATGACCAAATCGGCAGATAAACATAATCATATTTAATAAGCTCAAAAAAATCCTGTCAATTCTACTCTCAAAAGTTGCCTGCCCGTTCTCAGCCATCATTCGCTTGATGCGGCTGATTCAAGTTATATTTTCTGAGTTTTTTTAACACCGCCGTATGCGACAATCCTAATACCGAGCCTACCCGCCGCGCTGAGCCAAACCGTTTAACCGTTTCCCGCAGAATGATTTTTTCCACTTGGGCTAACCGCTCGTGCAGGGTCTGATAGGTTTCAAAACGGACGTCCGGTACTTGAATTTGGCGCGACGGAGGCCGGCGTCCCAATAAAATGTGCCGTTCTTCTACTGCCGTTCCTCCCACCAAGTTGACGGCCCGTTCCACTACATTTTCCAATTCTCGCACATTGCCCGGCCAGTCGTAATACTGCAGACGTTCCAGCGCCGCCGGGGTAAAGCCCTGTACCGGCCGCTGCAGTTTGCCGGCAAAGCGTTTTAAAAAATATTCGGCCAATAACCGAATATCTTCCTGCCGCTCCCGCAGCGGCGGTAAAAAACAAGGGAATCACGTTCAAACGATAATATAAATCTTCCCGGAACAAACCGCAGGCCACTTGTTTTTCGAGATCGCGGTTGGTTGCCGAAATTATCCGCACATTTATTGCGATCTCACGGCTGCTGCCCACACGGCGCACCCGCCGGTCCTGCAGGGTACGCAGCAGCTTGGCCTGTAAATGAACCGACATTTCCCCGATTTCATCCAAAAACAGCGTGCCTTCGTTGGCTAATTCAAACAAGCCGGGTTTGCCGCCTTTCACCGCACCGGTAAACGCTCCCTCTTCATAACCAAACAGCTCGCTTTCCAGCAGGGTTTCGGGAATGGCCGCGCAATTGACCGGTACAAAAGCCGCTTGAGCCCGGGACGATCCACTGTGGAGCGCCCGGGCAAACAGTTCTTTGCCTGTGCCGGTCTCACCGCATAGCAGCACGGTAGAATCACTGCGGGCATACAGGCGGGCCTGCTCCATTACCCTGGCCATTGCCGTACTGGTAAAAGGGATATCGGCAAAAGTCACCGGCCTGGAAGCTGTGATTTTGTGGACTAACTCCCGTACTTCGCGAATATCCCGGACAACCGCCACCGCGCCGACCACTTCTTCCTGCC
>NZ_FNAM01000105.1 GCF_900101845.1 Sporomusa acidovorans
AGGTAGTAATTTTAGTATAGACGATCGTTATGGCTAAAATGAGTCTAAATTCGGAACAAACTAGGAACTTTGCAGAATAATATTGTTTATCGCCGTATTGTAATGTATGCAGTCAAAAGCATACCGCACCGTTTGGCGCCCAATACAAAATCATGTTCCCTTACCTGCAGGAGTTCTACATTCTCTTGACATACACCGCACAGTATTATATATTAATTATGAAATATAGTTCATAATTTAAAAAGAGTACCTATGGCCCGCCTACACCACTTACCTGTCAGACCGATGGTCATAAATAGACCCTACCCCGCGGGACCGGGCAGCGCTGCCACGATTAAGATGTCCTGCGTGCCCGGCATCCAATGTATGCCGGGACGTAGAATAAAAAATTTTAATCTAATTATGAAATATATCTCATATAATGACTAAAAAGGAGGTTTCCCATGTATTTACGAAAAGGCAATTAAGCATTTCCGTCACCCCCAAACGCCTGGTTGGTATTGCCGGATCCCGTCTCGCTTTCGTTGCCTAATTGCCTATACTAAACTTAATTATACATGACTATTCACAATGGGAGAGGATATTATGCAATGCGGATTATGCAAAGTAAAAAATTGTTCCACCGGACAAAACTGCCCTGGGCTGCAGCCAGCCGAAATCGAAGCAGTGTATGACACAACCGATCAGCAACTCATGATGGCAGCGGCCAAAATTGAAGGACGTTATTATATGCAGTTGTCGCGCCTGGAAGAAAGCGTAAAGTTTGCCCAAGAGATAGGCTGTACCACCATCGGCGTAGCTTTTTGCATCGGTTTAGCCAATGAAGCCAAATATATCGTGCAATACTTCCAAAAGTTTTTTACCGTGCATTCTGTATGCTGCAAAGTCTGCGGGTTCGATAAACACCAGCTTGATCTGGAACAAATCAAAGCGGACCGCTATGAAGCGATGTGCAATCCGGCCATACAGGCCAAAATTTTAAACGACGAAAAAACGGAATTAAACTTTGCTGTCGGTCTTTGCGTAGGACATGACATGATTTTTACACGTCACTCCACGGCTCCGGTATCTACACTTGTAGCCAAAGACCGTTTGCTGTCCCACAATCCCTTGGGAGCTATTTATGCTGGCTATTGGCGCAACAAGCGCCTTGGTTTAATGGACTAATCGGGCTGCAACCCGGCCTTATCCAGGCTTTGACCTGCATGTAACCGACTTAAATTCAGATAATATCGGCCAAATCCGCTGTGGTATCCATATCGAGTATGCAGAGCTTAACGCGAGCACGCTCGTTGGGCAGATATTGTTAGAATTTCCTTTTTTATCTCCTGCTCAATTTCTTCAATATTATCAGTGATTTTCTTTATGTCAGCTTCATATTGGCGTACTTTATATCCTGGAACATGAACGGTTGTATTGCAAAGCCAAAACTCTTCTTTCCTCCAGGACTTCTTCCCACTAATGCCGCCTTTAACTGTTCTAGCGTCATATCGCTTAATTTAACTTCATTTAAAGTGCTTCCTTACTGAATAGATCTAAAAATCCACAATACTTGATCGCTAAACTAATTCGTTTTTACGGCTAGACTGCGCTGAAAACGTGCTGCCGGACGGCTCTTCATTCCTAACGCAATCAATCCGGCAACGATTGGAAGCAGAAATAGAACAAAAATTGCTGCTGAAAGACCCCAAGTATCAGCGATACGGCCAATTAATACTACAGCAAGACCGCCGATTCCACCTGCAAATCCCATAGTCAGACCTGCGGCAAGTGCTTTATTATTAGGAATAGCCTCTTGGGCTGCTATCACAGTTACTGAAAAGCTAGATAACAATGCAGCTCCAGCTAGAGCCAAAAAAATTGTACTTAGCAAGCCTTGGGTATAGAAAAATCCAAAAAACATCGGTGTAGAAAGAACTAGAGAACCGACAATAAGCCGTTTGCGTCCATAGTAATCAGAAATGAAACCGCCAATAATGCCACCAATGGCACCTGCTGCCAGCATAATCGTCAACAAATGTCCTGCTACAATGTTTGATACATTCTCTGATTTAAAATAGAGTGGCAGCATTGTTAATAGCCCGGTATAGGCTAAAGACCGAATTGCTATTACGCCAATAATGGCTACAAGTTCCCGACTTGCTGATTGCAACGATCGTATAACGACGGAAAGTGGCGGAGTTGAACCTGATAATATGTTATTTTTGGGGGCAAAGAATGCTAATATGATTGCGACTAGTAGGCCGGGAATTACGGTTATGACCGTAGCTTCTAATCCGTATGCCTGAAATAGCGGAATGAGAATAAGCGGCCCCAGCGCAAAACCGAAATTTCCAAAAGCTACAAACCCAGAAAGTAAAACCGCTTTATGGTCACCGCTTAAGACGTTAACCATAGTAGACGCCTGTGGATGAAATGCAGCTGTTCCGAGTCCGGCTAAAGCCGAAAAAGTAACTAGTAGCCAATAATTCTGGATGAGTCCTGTCAAACTCAACATAACTGCCATCCATAATGTTCCTACATAAACAAACCACCGCTTGCCTGCCCGGTCCAAAAAAAAGCCGAACAGCGGCTGAAAAAAGGAAGATGTTATTGTAAAAGCTGATATTAGTATAGCGGCACGAGTAGCTGTGAATTCGGGATGTAATACTACAAGAAACGGAAGCATTTGGGGTAAATAATTACTGTAAAAATCATTTAGCATGTGAGAAATTGATAATATTCCTATCTTTGAATATTGAACAGATTGATTTCGATTCAAAAAAATCACTCTCCTTTCAGAATGATATATTGCCCCAGATCAGTTTTAATTTTGTTCCTCCTTTATTACTTCATTATAACGTGCTAGAAAAAAATCTAAATTTTCACGGCGTTGTTTAATATCTATTGCAAAATCAGCAAGTGCTGAAATACCTTTAGGTGTAATTTTATACCACTTCTGAGGCTGGCCCCCCTCGATTATTTTCCATTTTGTTTCTAATAAGCCCTGTTTCTCCATGTCTTGTAAACTTCGATAAACGATGGCACTATCGGCAAAGCAGTATGGTAGCTCGCCCTTCATCTTAGCCAAAAGCGCTGCTCCATAAGAAGGCTTCTGTGCCAAAAAAAGTAATAAAAAGGCCGGGGTATGTCTCCCATATTTCTTATTCATATGATTTCCCTCAATTCTATTAGTTAGAACTTTCCTAACTGTATACTGTTTATAACATTATAGTGTTATAAACAGTATACAGTCATAATATAGGATAGTCAATATAATCCACGGAATTATTTTTCAATGAATTGTACCAAAATACTATTAATGAAAAACACCCAACACTTATTTTTTAGTAAGTGTTAGGTGAGCCTTGACATTTTTGCTGCGCAATATTTATTTATAAGTAAAAAGCAATGATGTTTATGTGATCTTGCGCATTTTCTCTTGAATTGTATAAGTATTATTCGACACATTTTGTAACGCGGACGACTCTTGCTGAGATATCGAAATAGTTTCTCTAACCGCCTGCCCAATATCATTCATTGCTGTTTGTGCTAGTTGAAGCGTCCTAGTAATTTTATTTACCGAATCTGCTGAGTAAGTAGCCAATTTGCGGATTTCATTAGCTACAACGGCAAACCCTCGTCCATTATCGCCAACTCTGGCTGCTTCAATAGCTGCATTTAAACCTAGCAAATTGGTTTCTCCCGAAATAGTCTGAATGAAATCAAGAATATTATTTAATTCCTTTAGATTTTCCTCAGTTTTGCTCAGTTGTTCCTCCATTTGCTGATATCTGACAGCAATGTTCCCCGAAGCAGTAGCCATATCCTGAATAGCAACGAGGATACCCTCTATATCCAAAGCCGCACTTTTTATAAGGGCTTCCCTTTCCCGGTAGGCCTGTATTTTCTTTATTTCTTCTGTCACTATGATAGCTGCCATTTTTTGTAAAGGTCGAACCTGTTCCGGATCTCCAGATATTCCAATACAGCCGATACGTTTCTTATGATATTGGATTACGCCATTATAACCCGCTTTTACTCCCTGCATGTTCTTCGCTTCATCAACAGTAATAGCAATTTCATCCACTTCACCAGCCATTATCTTTTGGGCACCGGCATGAATCGTTCCTA
>NZ_FNAM01000042.1 GCF_900101845.1 Sporomusa acidovorans
TGATTTGTTTTGTTTCACTCCTTATCCTGCGTGTTCTGGAATACAAGTTAAATAAAAAATATCCAGTTAGCCAGATTCGCGAATCATTAATCCGTTATTCCTGCTCTCATCTTGATCAGAATTACTATCTGTTTGATTACAGAGATGAAATTCTGCAGTTGATGGAATCGATTTTCGATATGGACTTGGGCAATAAGATTATGAGCACATCTGAAATCAAAAAAATTTTGCAATACCAAAAGTAAGGCCTAATTTCACAACACTATTTTGCCAAAAAAACAAAGCTCTCTAGCCCGCGTATTTACTGGACTAGTAGAGCTTTTTTTACTTGTTTTGCTGCAAAACTCAGGTTTTTGTCCGTTTCATGAAAATCTTTGTGCGTTCAACAAATACTACTCGTCGATTGGCTGGTCTGTTGCAAGATAGGCACAAGTAAACAACAGCATAGGAGCAAGAACAAGCAGCCCGCATCCCCATTGCAATTCGATAGTAGAGCCAATCAACCTTCCGGCTAACCCTAATTTTAAAAGCTGAGTATAAACGGCAACACATGTTGAGCATATAGTACCAAGGGCTACGATCCCGGCAATGTAGAGCATTCGATACTTGCGGTATAAAACTAACACTCCTGATAATAGAGCTACGACCAGCAAAAGAATGCCATCTGTCCCGCCGTAGCGAATGAGGTCAATATTGCGCAAAGTAAAGTAGCTTACACTAAGATTTTCACTAAGCCCAGGAAGTGAGAACCTAAACAGCGGCGCAAAAGCCCCCCAAAACAGCAACCCCGCACCCAGCAAACCACAAAACATTTTTCTATCTCCCAAAAATCCCCACTCCTTTGCCTTTTATTTAGGCTACTATGAATATATATGAGTGTATCTCCTCCTGAATTCAGGCAACATCGCCATTTTTCCGAAAAATAAAAAATAACCGCAATCCTGGGTAAGATTGCGGTTATGCAGCAGGCCTTAGCCAATCAGCTTCTTACTGTTTGGGCGTACCATGGGGACGCAATAAGTTTTTTTCGCCTTTTAGGGATTGGACAAATTCAAAAGCCTGTGTAACATTGGACTCTTTCCCTTCAATAACAAGAACAACCGCTCCCTCAGAACCGGCAATACCGCCTGAACCGACATGATAGACCTGTACGTCAAACATTGCGGATAAGGCCTGAATTTCCGTAACCACCGTCGCCTGAACAATCGGCATCAACCCCGCCGGACTGCCGGTGCTGTAGCGATAACTCTTATTGCCTGTATGTTTTACAGCCTCCTCAACACTGGGAATCATTTTTTCCAGGCCAACCGGCATAACTAACTGTGCACCTCGCGCATATAAGGTTCCAAGCGAAGAACCAATCGTTCCACCTTCATCGTTTGCCATAAAAATGGCCGCATGATAGTTGTTGTCAACAGCATTAGCCCCTTTTATAAAAACATCCTTAGCCGAAAATTTCTCTAAAGCCTGCTTGGCATGAATATCCTGGCGGATCCCCTTATGTAATACAATGGGGAAAATAAAGTCGGGATTATCCAGCGTACTCCAGGTTTCCCCCAGCGTTATATGTCCGGAAATAAAATTTTCTTTTACCATCGGCTGGCCAAGCAGTTCTTCTGCCACATAGCAGGTCGTACTGCCTGTAGCCACAACAATCCAACCGTTCTGTAAGGCTTCTTCCACGGACGGCAGCCGCACAATGGCTTTGGCAATCAGCCGCCTGGATTCATAAGGAGTTAATACAACAAAGGCTCGTTCTGAATACATATATCATTACCTCCGTGTTACGTCTATTTACAATACTTACCTCATATTTTAACTATACATTTTTCGTATGTAATAATCAACCCTTAAAGCTAACTATTTTCCATTGATGCAACATAAAAAATAGTTAACCGGTCTTACACAATAAAAAGTACCGAGCACATGATGGCTGGGTACTTTTTACATGGTAGAGGAATATGAAAAAGATAGGCGCCCAATAGAAGACTCTTCTATTGAACATGCTTCAGTATAACTCCTTATTTTTAGAAATTCTTTAGAAATACCATAAAAATGTCAATCTATATACAACGTGTTAAAGATTTGTGCAGGCGGGTGGTGTGTTGGCAAAAGCGGAAGTCAAACGCCAGTGGTGGAGCGTTGTCAATGCACCGCCCACCTGCGCCTGCAGTATTCTTTAAGACGGAATATATAACACAAAATGTAGGTACTCATACATGGCCATTTTATGAGTACCTACATTTGAGAGGAATATTGGAAAATCCATAGAAAGCTCTGCCTTCTACGAAATTTCTACACAGATTATTATATTTTCATATTTTTAGAATTTCTTTAGAAAACTTTGGAAATCGGTATTTTCCCTTTAGGGAGCCGTACGGACAATACTATTGTGTCTTTGTATCATAAGATTGCAAAGAGCGTCGAGTTCTTGCATCAGTTCTTTCTCTGCAATTTTTTCAGGAAAATATTGCAAGGCAGTGCAAATTTCCCAGATTCGTTCGCAAATTTCATCTTCTGTCATTGTTTTATCTCCATACCGCAAAATAATGAGCCTCGTTTTTTTGAAAAAATAAAGTTGACATCTTGAATATCCCCCTTATATTTACTAATTAAAGCATAATATGGAAATGTGACAAAAGCATGACAAACTAAAATGCCTTATTTATTAACACTGTTTTTGGATTTTATGATATTGTCCAAAATATTGGCAAATGCAGTTGATTTTCTCGTAGATAGTTCTTTCTTTGCTTTATATCGCTGATTTTGCTTTTGATAATCAAAACTATGTTGTACAGATGCAATTTTAGGAATCATAGTAAGCCCCTCCTAGCTATCATCAGAACGTCTAGCCAATTGTCAGCTTACCATGAGAATATGACAGTTATATGACAGATTTGACAGGAAAAGCCACCGGAGAATCCTCTCCTGCTCCTGCAAAACTATCAGGCCAAAAATAAAAAGCCTTGCGGAATACCCGCAATAGCTTGTCGGAAAATCACCTAAATTAAAGCATCTTAATCGTGAGAATCCCCCTTCTAGCGACTGAATTATTGTAACTTTCCTCGTATAATTAAAATAGGACGGGGTCACGGCCCGTCCTAAACCGAATAAGGAGGTGATCTCCATGCGCTTGAAGATTTATAGTTTAGAGCTTACAATCTCAAGCGAGTTTGCTTTAATAACCTTTTGGATTATTAAGCAGCTCATCGGTTAGCCTCCCTATTCCCTGAACGCCCCTACGCCAATAGGGGCGTTCATTATGTTTCTATGCATATTATAACCGATTTAGAACCAGTTTAGTAGTTAAACTTCATTTACCATGTATATTTATAAGATACATGATTATCCTGTCGCAATCAGCATAAATTCTCTCTACACTGCTGCAAAAGCTTCATTGGAATTCATACTTTCTGCGCATTCATTAAGTGATGTTACGACATAATAGTAGGTTATTCCCTTTTTGACTGTAGTATCCGTATAATTATTTTTCAGTATCTGATTTGCAATCATAGTATAAGGGCCGCCGGACGTAGTCGATCGCTTAACGTTATAACCCAAAGCCATACTAACAGAATCCCAAAAAAGAACGATCTGTGAATTTTCTGCTGTAGCAGTCAGTTTAACCGGCGGTGCCAGTTCTGACATAGCGCTCTCTCTTCTGTTAACATTTTTTCGATCATTGTTTTTAACTGCTGCCGCGAACCGGTCAGAAGCTATAGGAACTTGCGAATTAGCCGCTAACATTTGCATTAATAACTCTCTATTTTTATTGGAATCTACGGTTGGCACTATAACCGACGTTTGCTTATTCAGTGTTTGATCATTTAGTATCGTAAATTTTTTGTCTAATTTGTCCTTAAGTTGAATGGCGTTTGTTTTTACATCCAAAGTTTTGTACTGCATTGTAAAAAAATGTGATGCCCTTATCATCATTTTCACCACCCCGAATTTTACAATGAATTATAACCCCTATTTATTTAAATAAAATTACATTATAACCCCAATGAAAATAACCCAAAGCCACCCGCCTTGAGTTATCTATGTTTTTTGGTGGAGACGGTGGGATTCGAACCCATGACCTCTTGAATGCGAACCAAGCGCTCTCCCAACTGAGCTACGCCCCCATTTAAAATCTGTATATATTTTTTTTCTTACTACTGCACAGATAATCATGCGCTCTTACTTAAGTAAGTATACGCCAATTTTAGCTTGTTATCAAGTGGTTAAACATTTTTTTGAGAAAAAGAAAAACCTTTCATCTTCCTATAAAACACCAGCAGACTCCTTCAAAAGAATGCCGGTGTCATGTATTTAATGGTACTGATAGCTCGGCTTTTCCTCTGCAGTATCCTCAAAAGATGTGAACGGCAAATGAAAGATGCGATTGCCGTTTTTGTCAATATAACTTAAATGTCTGATGAAAAATCTGGAGAAAGAACCAGTGAAAAAGGCCGAAATCAAAGTGCCTTCGCGGATGCCGTAAATTTCGCCGAAGTACATCCAGGATAGGCAGGCGGCAATAAGGACAATACCTGTGTCCACACAAGTCTTTGTATTACCAAAGTCAAAATTCCAATGGCAGGAAATCGCATTGACAATACCTTCACCGGGAAGAACAACAACATTGCCGATGATTTCTAAAGTAACACCCAGGGCTAATATCGTAGTTCCTATCAGTAATGTGATAAATTTGCTGATATACAATGCCGGTGTCACTATACTAAGCATATACATCGTAAGATCGATAAAACAGCCAAAAATGGCGGTCATGGGTATTTGCAACAATTGAATATAGGGAAATTGCCGGCGTAAGATCAGAATTTGTACCAGTAAGAACATCATATTGACGATAAAGGTAAAGCTTCCGAGAGAAACAGGATACCGCAAACTTAAAATATACGGTGTGCTGGAAATCGGTGCCGTACCAAGCATGCTTTTTACAATACAGGAAATACCCAGAGCCACAAAGAAAAGACCGCAAAAAAATAAAAGCCAACGCTTTAAAAGAGACATAAAAAAACCTTCTTTAGAAAAGAGTATTCTTTTTATTATAACACACTCAAAAGTATAAATCAAAAAATTCCTATAGTCACTTAAATAACCGGGAATTAAGCCTCTTTGTTGGAGTCTTCATTTGAATTCCCAAACCGTTATGCCATGGTCCACTATGATTTTCTTTATTCTTTCCAATTTGGCTTCACCGGGGGCGGAAAAAGCGGGGCAGGTCGCCCCTACCGCACGATATTTTGCTTCGCCAAAGTCATGATACGGCAACAACTCTATCCCTTCGACCCGTGTATACTCCCGGAGAAATTTGCACAATGCCCGGATATTGTGCTCACTGGCGTTTACCTCCTCCATAAGAGGAACACGAACTACTGTTGGCTGAACCCCGCTGATCTTTACAAGATTATCTAAGATTTTCGCATTGCCGGCGCCGGTCATTTTCTTATGAACGTCATGATTCATATGCTTGCAATCAAAAAAGACGAAATCCACATTCGCAAAGATATCTTGCACCGGTTCCCAATCATAATAGCCGGCGGTTTCCACGGCAGTATCAATCCCCAGTCGCCGGCAGGCAAGAACAAGCTGCCGCAAGAATGCCGGCTGGGCGAGGGGCTCGCCGCCGGAAAAGGTGACGCCTCCGCCCGACTCCTGATAGAAAATAGCATCTCGCTTGATGACCTGCATTACCTCATCAACCGTAACCTGCTCACCCATTTTCTTGCGGGCACCCGCCGGGCAGACTTCACAGCACTTGCCGCAGGCAACACATTTCTCCCGCACCGGTAGGGAAACCGCTTGCCGTTTGCCTTCCATAGCGGCGGCCGCACATACCTGACTACATCGCCCGCAGCCAATGCACTTCTCGCGCAAGAATAAAATTTCCGGCAGGGGATTCCAGGACTCGGGATTGGCGCACCACCGGCACCGCAGCGGACAGCTCTTTAGAAAAACAGTGCTCCGAATCCCCTCACCATCATTGATTGACCAGCGTTGTATCTGAAATATCGTTCCTAAAACAGAGTTCATTCTAATCACCTATACGGCCTTACATCGTCTCATAAGTCGTCCGGGCAATAATTGCGTCCTGAGCTTCCCGGGACAGGTTAACAAACTGGGTGCTATACCCAGCCACCCTAACCAATAGGTCTTTATAATCTTCCGGCCGTTCCTGCGCCTTCTTCAATATCTCACTGGAAATAACGTTAAATTGAACATGGAAGGCCCCCAGCGCAAAATACGCTCTGATAATCGCAGCCAAATTCTTCAGATTCCGCTCTGATTGCAGCAATTCCGGGGCAAATTTGATGTTTAACAATGTGCCGCCGGCGTGAACATCATGATTGATTTTAGCCGCCGAACGCATGGCGGCGGTGGGACTGGTTAAATCTGTGCCGGCATGCGGCGAAACGCCTTCGGTCAAAGGGCTTTTGGCTTTGCGTCCATCCGGCGTCGCCCCGATCACACTGCCGGCGGGTATATAGTTGGAAATCCCCATAAAGGCTGAATTAAACGGCGAGCCGAAATAATCCCGGTAGGCTCTCACTTCTTTATGATAAAAATCGGTAATTTCCACAGCAATAGAATCCACATAGTCATCGTCATTGCCGTATTTGGGACAGGCAAGCGCCTCCTGCCGCAGCCTTTCGTACCCTTCCCAGTTAGCGGCCAGGGCCTTTCTAAGTTCAGCCAGCGTATATTTTCTTTCTTCGAAAACCAGCTTCTTAATGACTGCCAGCGAATTAGCCGCGTCAGCGACCCCGATGCCGGTAAGCACCGGCCCAATATTATACGCAGCGCCGCCTCGGCTCAGATCTTTACCTTTTTCCATGCAGCCATCGACAAGCAGCGATAAATACGGTCGCGGCACAATCTCGGCATGAATTTGCTGTGCAGTAATAGAGCCGCTTACCGCATGCTTGACTAAATAAGCCAGTTGGCGCAAAAATTCGTTTTTCACTTGTTCATAGCTGGAAAACTCGCCGGCTTGTCTTAGTCCCATATCCTGGCCGGTAATGCGGCTTTTACCGTCATTCAGTGCGTATTCGATCGCCGCGGCAAAATTGATATTAACCGCCGAAGTCCACTCGCCAACTTTTCTAAAATGCGGCACAACACAGCCGCAGTTGCTCCAGTCACGGGCATCCGCCGGCGATAAGCCGGCGGCTAACAGCATCTCCGACCCAACCCTGTCATTATGTATAGCTGGGAATCCAGTTCCGGCACGGACTAATTTACATACCGCCAGCAAAAATTCAGGCGGGCTGTCCGGATGAATCCGCACGCTCAGCCCCGGCTGATGAGTCTTGACATTTTCCGTCGCCTTAAGGCACATATAAGACAGTTCGTTGGTGGCATCACGGCCTTCCCGTGTTCTGCCGCCCACAGTCAAATTCTGAAACGAATTGTAGCCGGCAAAGAACTTAGCCGTGTTGCTGGAAATTGCCCATACCCATTCTGACAGCTTGATCCAAAGTGCCTCAATCAGTTCCTGGGCCTTCTCCCGGGTAATCGCCGCTTTTGCCTGGTCGGCGGCATAATAGGGATACATATACTGGTCAAACCGGCCAAGGTTAAGCGCCAGCGAATTTTCGGACAGGATGGACCCCAGTTGCGTAAACCATACGGTTTGCATGGCTTCATAAAAGCTTTCCGGAGGATGTTCCGGTACCCGGCGGCAAGTTGCCGCGATTTGCAGTAATTCGGCTTTCCGGTCAGCGTCAGTTTCTGTTTGCGCTAATTCAGCGGCTTTATCCGCATAACGCCGGGCCAGCGTGATAATACCCTCACAGGCTAAGCTCGCTGCCCGGTAAAAATCAATCTGCTCCAAAGCCGCCGGCGTAACAGGCTCTAAATTTTTCAGATGATCCAAGGCCTCTGTCCGTAAGCCGCCAAAGCCTTTTTTAAAAACTACGTCCTGATAATCGGCCGTAACCTCTCCCACCGCGCTGCGCCATTTCGAGTCATTATCAATGATACCGGTATCAATCAGCAGCTTGGCAGTTTCCTGGTTAATGCGGGCTAAAAAAGTTTCTTCCAGTGATTTACCCTGCCAATAAGGGAAAATTTCATCCCGCAATATTTTTTTGGCAGTTGCGGCAATGCAGTACGGGTCCTGCTTCCTGTTCTCAAACGAATCCATCTCATCCTTAACCCATTTCCAGGAATACTCCGGACAGATAATACCCGGTCTGCGGAATTCGCCAATAGACCCAACGATAAGTTCATCGGCAAAAATAGTCGTTGGCAGCGTCCGGCATACTTCTAGAAAAGCTTTGGCCCGGCGAATAATGACCGCTTCCCCTTCCGTCTTTTTATGGGACGCGGTAAAAGCTGCCGCCCGCTCAATACTAATGGACGGTGTGGAATTAATGTAGGACTCCTTAAAACTCTTGATCCGTTCGTTAATCATACTCGCTTACCTCCCTGTTTCTTGCTTCTGCCCGGCTAAATACTCAGCCAAAGCGTCACTGGCTGCCGCCATATGCCGCCGCAATACGTTCCGGGCAGCCTGAATATCTTGCCGGGCACAAGCCGCCAGCAACTGTCGGTGCTCCGCCTGTGATTTGGCCTGATAGTTCATGGCTGCCAAATAAAGGCGCATGTAGCGTTCCACATTGTTATGCATGCTGCGGATTAAAGCAAGCAGCTTCGGCCGTTTGGCACACCGGTACAAGGTTTCATGAAACTGCCAGTTTAACTCCCCCCAGCGACGGGCATCGGTAGTATCATCCGCTGCTTTCAATATCCGGGCCGCCTCGGATAGTTCCGTCGCCGTCAGGCCCGGAACCGCCAGTTCCAGTGCGCCTAATTCCAAAAACAGCCGTATATCAAAGATCTCTTGTGCTTCTTCCCCGGATAACGCACTGACGACAGCGCCGCGGTTAGGATAAAAACAAACCAATCCTTCCGCTTCTAAACTTTTTAAGGCTTCCCGCAAAGCACTCATACTTACTCCAAACTTTGCAGCTAATTCTTCTTGTTTTAACTGCGCCCCCCCGCTCAATTCACCACTCAAAATTTGTTCCCGCAGAATATGGGCAATTCTTGCCGGCAAAGTCCGGTTCGGTATCATGGTTTGGTATTTCTGATCAATATTTTTCATGTTTTCACTGTAATACGTTTTCTTCGCCATGTAAATTCGATTTTCGAAAGTATACAATATACATTAAAATGAATATATGTATGAAGAAACTCAGTAATGATAACTCTTCTGCAGCTTACCCTGACAGACAAAACTCCCTGAACAAGTGAGGCTTCATAGCCCCAACCGCTCAGGGAGATCCGTCTTTTTCTCAGACTGTTTCTTTCCCGCTGTTTACCCGAATTAGGCGCAAACTGTTTAACGTAACCAGGATCGTTGCCCCCATATCGGCCAGAATTGCCAGCCATAGAGTAAGCCAGCCCGGGAATACGGCAAGTACGGCTACTGTTTTAATAAACAGCGAAAATCCAATATTTTGCCGGATAATGCTCAGTGTCTTCTTGCTAAGCCGGATCGCAAAGTTTAGCTTGCTTAAATCGTCAGCCATTAAAGCAATATCGGCTGTTTCAAGGGCTGTATCGGTGCCGGCGCTGCCCATGGCAATACCGATTGTGGAAACCGCCAAAGCAGGAGCGTCATTGATCCCGTCGCCAACCATGGCTACCTTGCCATATTGATCAAGCAGTTCCTGAACGGCACTCACTTTGTCCTCAGGCAGAAGCTCAGCCCGGTACCCGTCAACACCTACCCGCGCGGCCATCGCTTTGGCTGTCGCCGCATTGTCGCCTGTCAGCATGATCGTGTGCCGAATGCCGGCTGTTTTTAGGGAAGCGACTGCCGCTGCGCTGTTATGGCGCATTTCGTCGGCTACGGCAATAAGGCCCAGCAGTTTTTCCCCGGTGCCGGCAACCATGACCGTCTTGCCTTCGCCTTGCAGCCGCTCAATTTGCTCCGCTGCGGCAGCTAATGACACCTTACGTTCACAAAGCAGCCGGGGATTGCCAATAAACACGGTTTGTCCGTTGACGGTCCCCTGGGCCCCGCGTCCGGTAATGGCGCGAAAATCTTCTACAGGGGTAATCGCGATATGTTGAGACCGGGCGGCCTTGCCGACCGCTATCGCCAGCGGATGCTCAGAACGCGCTTCCAGGCTGGCGGCCATTTGCAGCAGTTCTGTCTTACCGGTTTCACCTACCGGCACGATATCGGTTACGACCGGTTCTCCCTTGGTGAGAGTACCGGTTTTGTCAAAGGCAATCGCCGAAAGCAATCCCATTTCTTCCAGATATACGCCGCCTTTTATTAAGACACCATTCTTAGCGGCGGTGCTAATGGCGCTGACAATAGCAACCGGTGTCGAAACCACCAAAGCGCACGGGCAGGAAACCACCAACAGAGCCAAGCCCCTGTAAATCCAGGGCGCCCATTCCTGACCCAAAATTAAGGGGGGAATCAAAACAATCCCCACAGCCAAAGCCATTACAATCGGCGTATAAACAGCGGCAAACTTCTCGACAAACGCCTGCGACGGCGCGCGTTTGCCCTGTGCCTCTTCTACCATATGAATAATCTTGGCAATCGTAGTGTCGTGCACCAGTTTGGTTACCCGTACTTCAAGCGAACCATGCGTATTCAGTGTCCCGGCGTAGACTTCATCGCCGGCGCCTTTTTCCACCGGAATGGATTCGCCGGTAATCGCCGCCTGATTAATGGCCGATTCCCCTTTGCTGATCATGCCGTCTATGGCGATCTTTTCCCCCGGCCGGATCAGCATGATATCGCCGATTTCGATTTGTTCAACGGGCACCTCGGTTTCAGTGCCGCCGCGCCAGATGCGCGCCGTCTTGGGGGCGATGTCCATCAAATCCCGGATTGAGCGGCGGGCCTTATCCATAGTCCAGGCTTCCAGCATTTCCGAGATGGAATAGAGAAAAGCGACAGTTGCTCCTTCCTCATATTGACCAATGGCCAATGCCCCGATAATAGCAATACTCATCAGGACACTCATATTAAAATTCATGCGGGGCAAGGCGCGCGCGGCCTTTTTAAAATTACCCCAGCCGCCAAGAACTATGGCGACTATATAAAAAGGAATGAACACCGTTGCCGGGCCGCCGTACTTTTCAAGGCCATAGGCAACAGCCAGCGTAATGGCTGACCCGATAGCCCGGTGCAATTCCCAGTTTTTTTGACGTACTGCCTGGGCACTATGCTGCTCAGCGGATACCTGCTGACCAAGCGGGGTTATCGTATAATTTTCTTCTGCCCCCAGACGGCGAATCGCCGCTATATCAACAATTCCCTCCAGCGCCAACTTGCCTGTAACTTTATTGAGGCTGACGCTCTTTATCCCCGGGAGGGCAGCTACCGCCTTTTCAAATTTTGCCGCGCAGTCCAGGCAGCAAATACCGTCTACCTGAAATGTGGTAACCTCCGGCGTCAGCGCCTCAGCGGCACCACACCCGCAGGCACAGGTAGCGGCAGCCACCTGGTTTGGTCGTTTTTTTTCAGTAATTTTTTTGATTGCCGGCCGGTTCTTCAAGCCGCCACCTCCTATCGGTGTTGAATATGTTCAATCCCTTGCGCTAAAAGTGTCGCAACATGGTCATCATCAACCGAGTACCATACCATTTTTCCCTCTTTACGGTATTTAACCAAACGAGCGCCACGCAATAGTCTGAGTTGGTGCGATACAGCCGATTGCCCCATGTTGACAACAGCGGCAATATCACATACACACAATTCCCGTTTAGAAAGAGCGTGCAAAATTTTAAGCCGCGTCATATCGCCAAGTATTTTAAAAACCTCGGCAATTTGCTGCACCTCCTCATCCGGTAATGCCTCTGCCCTGGCAAGACATATATTTTGGGGATGCTCGCATAATTCTTCGCACACATCACATGCTATCTCTTTCATTTTAACCTCCGCATCATATGAATATGTATTCATATGTAAATGATATTCTTTTTTAGGAAAAACGTCAATAGATTTTTTAAAAATGCTAAAAAAAAATAGACCTCTCCGAAAGAACATTCCTCTCGGGCAGTCTATTTTTATAGTATTCTAGCAAAATATCCATAAATTATTGTCTAGATTTCTAATGCGACGCTGCGGGAGCTTCCTGCTTTTGCGGTTTGTTATCCGGCATAAACAAAGCGGCAATCCCCAGAACGACTAACAACGAAGCGACAAAATTGTAGGCGTCCCGGTAGGCAAGAATACTCGCCTGATGAAGCAATTCCTGATAGATTTTGCCCATAGCCTGTGTGGAAGCCAGAGCCGCCGGTACTCCCAAATTCGTCATTGCCTGTGTGTAGGTTTCAAGTGCGTAACGGTAACCGGCATCCGCCATTGTCAAATGCTGCACCAGGTAGGACTGCTCAATTTGCTGGCTGTGAATCAGTTTATTGGTGACCAGGGCAATGCCAATACTTCCCCCTAAGTTGCGCGTAAGCGAAATAATTGCCGACGCATTGCTGCTATGCTGCGGCGAGATCTTTGAAAAAGCGAGCGTACTGGCCGGTACAAACAGAAAGGGCAGTCCCAGCGTTTGCAGGATGCGGACAAAGACAAAGGTAGCATAATCCGTCTGCGGGGTCACAAGGCCGGTAGCCCACATGCCCAGAGCGTTAATCAGCATCCCCAGCGAAATTAAGTATTTTGCCGGAACCCGGTTAACAAGCCTGCCGACGACCGGCATCATAAAGAGAACCACGACCCCGGCCGGCGACAGCAGCAGGCCGGACAAGGTGGCATCATAGCCAAAGTTGGACTGGACCATCATCGGCAACAGGGTGGTACTGCCGTATAACGCAAAACCGACAAAAAACATCATCACACAAGGCATCCCAAAACTGGGTATCTTAAAGAGTTTCAGTTCTACTACAGGCCGCTCTTGCTGTAATAGCCAATAAATCGCAACGATCAGGCTGATAACGGAGATTGTGGCAAAAAATACAATGAACGAGCTGTCAAACCAGTCTTCCTGCTGACCCTTATCCAATACGATCTGCAGCGCCCCAAGGCCGACAGCAATCAGACCAAGGCCAATATAGTCGATGGAACCGACATTCTGTTTTTGCGCGCTGGGTGGATCCTGGACAAGAATCTTGACCAAGAAGGCGGCTAACAGGCCGACAGGCACATTCATGAAAAAAATCCAGCGCCAGCTGTAATTATCGGTAATATAACCGCCGAGAGTCGGCCCCAGAATCGGCGCCAAAACCGTCGTTATCCCGGTAATCGCAAAGGCCATCCCCAGTTTTTCCGGCGGAAAACTGTCCTTGATGATGGCCTGCTGGGCCGGTTGCAAACCGCCGCCGGCCAGTCCCTGCAGCAAGCGAAACACAATCAGCATCGGCAGGGAAGTCGAAATCCCGCACATAAAGGAGGTAACGGTAAAGCCTACAATACAAAGAATAAAGAAATTTTTACGCCCCATAAGGCCGGACAACCAGCCGGATAACGGTAAAACAATACCGTTGGACACAAGATACGACGTTAAAACCCAGGTGCTTTCCTCTGAACCTGCCCCCAGCGAACCCGCAATATGGGAAAGCGCGACATTGGCAATCGTTGTGTCCAACACTTCCATAAAAGCGGCCAGACTGACGACCAGAGACACCAGAATCGGGCTTACTGGCTTAAGAGCCGTTTCGCTCATATTCTTACTCCCGCGCCCCCGGTATATACGGTGGGAATAACCGACATCCCCGGCCCCAGAGGAAGAGTCGCATCCGGCGGATTATCGAATACAATTTTTACAGGAACGCGTTGTACGGTCTTAACAAAATTGCCTGTCGCATTTTCCGCCGGGAAGAGAGAAAAATATGATCCGGTGCCTGCCTGAAAGCTCTCGACCTTGCCGTGCAGCATCGTACTGGGAAAAGCATCAATGCGAATATCGACAGGCTGGCCGGGGCGCATACGGTCCAGTTGCGTTTCTTTGAAATTGGCAACAACCCACAATTCCGTTCCGACCAGCGTAGCCAGTTGCTGGCCGGTCTGGACATAGTTGCCGAGCTCCACGCTGCGCTTGGTAATGCGCCCATCCATAGGCGCAAGCACCTTCGTATTGGCCAAGTCCGTTTCAGCCTGCGCCAAATCCGCTTCCGCCTGCTGTACCTGAGCCAAAAGCTGTTCGCCGCTGTCTTTGGCTGCCGCAATGACAGTAGGCGCCGTTTGAGCCGAACGGAGATCGGCCTGCAATTTATCCAGCGCCGAACGATCCGCTTTTTCCGTGGCTATCGCCTGATCCAACTGCTGCCGGGAACAGGCGCCCGCGCTAAACAGGCTTTCCATGCGCTGCTTATCGGCCAGTGATTTCTCCCAGGTGGCCCGCGCCGATGCCACTTGCGCCGCCGACGCGTCAATATTGGATGACGCGGAAACAGTGGTTGTTTCCAGATTGTTGCGGGAAGCGTTGACCGCCGCTTTAGCCGCGGCCAGGGCCGCCTTGGCCCGGTCGCGGCGGATTATGTAGTCGGTCGGATCAATTTCCATTAGGACATCACCCGCTTTGACCATTTGATTGTCTTGTATATGTAAGGTTTTTACATACCCTTGTACCTTCGGGCTTAAAACAACGGTCCGCCCCTCAATGGCGGCATCATCTGTCGATACTTCGCCGCGGTGCCAAAAATAATAGCCCCCGCAGCCGGCAGCGATGACTAACAGAACAGTAATAAGCTTGATGAATTTCGGTGGTATTTTCATACAATCTCCCTTTCCCCAAAAGCTTTCTAGGCCTCCCTGCATATATAAGCGAGAACGGCCATAACCTCTACTTATCAGTCCAAATGAGCTGTTTTTTTTATACTATAAAACAAACGTTTGTTTTAGTTGGCTTACATAGCCATAGCGGCTTAACTTGTCACTACTCCGGTTTCTGAACCGCCGTTTCCTTTATCACCCCATGCAAATAGACTCGAAAAGCCTGTGCCACATACTCGGTTTCACTATTCTCCTGTTTTACGAAAGGAAAAAGTTCTAAAACCAGCGGTTTGGCAATAAAATAAAAGTTTAAAATCCCAACCAGCGCAACCGCTGCGTGTATCACATTCAAATCGTCCCTAAAGTACCCTTCGGCAATACCTTCCTGCAATGTGGAATTGATAAACTGATACGCCTGCAATAAATGTTTCTCAATAATCGGCCTGCCATATTCGGTAGGATTCGTCGCCTCACTGTATATAAAGCGGGATAAAAAGGGCCGCTGCGCATGGATATGCGCAACCTGGTCGGCGTAAAAGGTAAGCCGGTCAACTGGCGAGGAAGAATCCGTTTTGTCTACTCCCCTAAGTATCTCCAGAATTGGCGAAAGCTGCTCCAACAGCACAGCCTCATAAAGCCCCTCCTTGCCGTTAAAATGGTAAGAGATGGCGGATACGTTGACTTGAGCGGTCTCGGTCAGTTCGCGAACCGATACGGCGGCAAATCCTTTAACCGCAAATAATTCTGTTGCAACTTCGATCAATTTCATTCGCGTCTGATTTCCCATATCAACATCCTCTTGACAAAATGTAGTAAGTCCTACTCAAAATTCAAACAATCGTTTGTTTAATTTGAGTGTAGCATGCCTGCTATAATCTGTCAAATTTCTTTGTACCCCGCGCAAAGCTACCAAAGCCCGAGGATTTTCCACCAGGAAAGCCCCACTACAAAATAAATGGTCAAAGAAACAGCCGTTACAATATGGCCGATCTTCCACCAGGTTTCCTGATCCACATAGCCCGCCCCAAACAATACGGTTCCCACTGCGTTGCCGTAATGGGTCATCAAGCTGGCAATCTGGGCGGAAGCAGCACACAGCAGCAGCAGCGGCAGGGCCGGTAAATTAGCCGCAGCCCCGGTCGTAAAGATTACCGGAATGAAAGTAATGACATAGGCAATTGTCGAGGCAAAAAAATAGCGGACAACAACACTCATCACCAGCAGACCGGCGAGTAAACCTAAGCTGTTCATCCCGGCAAAGTGTAAATGCTGCTCTAGTACGTCGCCCAGCCACACAAAAAATTTCGTATGGTTGAGCCCATTGGCTAACGAAATAATCCCTCCATACCAGATAAACGTACTCCAGGCATTCCTGCACGCTAGTACCTTTTCCCAGGAAATCACTCCGGTCAATAAACTTAACGAAAGCAGGCTAAGCGCCACTGTAGTCGACTCAATCTTTGTGATGGTGCCTGTCGCCCAGCCAATAACCGCCAGCACAAACAATACCGACAAGATTTTTTCACGCCGGCTCATGGGCCCCAGTTCCTTATAGCCCGCCTCTGCAATCGCTTTACTGTTTACCGCTGTAAGCTCCGGCGGAAAAATCCTGTAAACCAGATAGGGAACCAACAGCAAACAGATCGCCCCGGGCACGGACATGGCCAGCGCCCAATCTATCCAGGAGATATCGGCATGCATAATCGTATTCGTCAGCTTGATCATCATCGGCATAATGGCACCGGCCGTTATAAACATCGTACCGGTTATCAAACTATTTTGATACAACAGCACCATGAGAAACGCGCCAATTCGCCGCGGATTGCAATCAGGACGGGAATCGAGGGTAATGGCCAGACTCTGAAAAATCGGATAAACCAGCCCCCCCGTTCTAGCGGTATTAGACGGTATGGCCGGCGACAAAATGAGGTCGGTCACAGTCGAGATATATCCCAGACGCAAACTCGACTTGCCGAACTGGTCAATTAAAAAATAGGCAATCCGTTTCCCCAAACCTGTTTCTACAAAACACTGACCAATAATAAAGGCCGTAAACACCAGCCAAGGTGTAGTTTCACCAAACGCACCCAAGGCAATGTGGATATGTTTAAAACATATGGCGACGACCGCTAAGGCCGTAAGCAAGACCACCGGCTCGGCAACCGGCTTTAGCACAATTCCGAGAACCGCCCCCAGATAGATGGCGAATAACTGCCAGGCTAACTGCGTTAACCCTGCGGGAACCGGGAATAACAGAATAATACAAGGTATTCCTATACAAACGGCACCTCTTAGTAACTTCATTTTTTTCTCTCTCCCTTGTGGCAACCCGTATTACTTGTGAAAAACTTCGCTTGAATTATATCTACATTGTATATATAATAGTTCAATAATAAAGAATCTTCCATAAGTATCTACAACGTCTAACGGTTTTTACTTAATTGATAAATCAAAGAAGGACTAACGAAATGGATGATAAAGACTGGCTAATGCTGCAGGTAATTTCTGAAGAAAAAAATATCACTAAAACGGCTGAGCGTCTTTATTTATCGCAGCCGGCGATAAGCCAGCGGTTAAAGAACCTGGAAAGAGAGTTCGGAATCAAAATCTTGCACCGGAACGCAGGCGGTGTATCCTTTACTTCTCAGGGTGAATACCTGCTGGACTATGCAAAAGTCATGCTCACGCAGTACAGAGACGTAAAGGAGCGTATCTTGAACATGGAAAACACCGTTCAAGGAACGCTCCGCCTTGGTACGTCTTCAATTTTTGCCCATTACGAACTGCCGGATATCTTAAGAGGCTTTCGTGAGCAATATCCGCAAGTCGAGGTATTCCTTAAGACCGGGCTCAGCCATACGATCAACCGCGCCCTCTTGCGAGGGGAGATCTCAGTTGCCATCCTCCGCGGGGATTACATCTGGAACGAAGGGCAATTGCTATTGCGCAACGAACCGATTTGCCTGGTTTCTTCCTCGCCCATCGAGCTAAATGACCTGCCCAACCAACCCCAAATTTCTTATAAAACAGACGGGCCATTATACGACATTATTCAGGAATGGCTGCGCCAATCCTTTTCCCACCCGCCTTTAAACCCCATGGAAGTTGACAACATGGACACCTGCCGGCAAATGGTGCTCAAAGGGCTGGGCTGGGCAATTTTACCGGAAATCGGTCTCCAAAAGCATGACAATCTGTATACACGAGCGCTATACTGGAAAAACGGCAAACCGCTCCGCCGAAAAACCCGGCTGCTGTACCAGCATTCCTCACTGGAATTATCGGTCGTTAAGGCCTTTGTCGACTACATCAGCCAGTGTTGTCTTGCTCCCTAATACCCATGCCCTGTAAGGTACAATAGTTCTTTTGTAATTAATTCCGCAAAGTAAAAGTCATTCCCTTTAAATTTCAAAGGAGTTACTTATCGGGATCATCATCTTGACTTGGTTTTGCTGCGGCGGGTTGTAAGGGCAGGGAAAGGTTCGTTTGGGCTGATTGCACAAAAATATCATCCTGCCACATTTGGAACCCATAAATGATCAAGGCCAGTACTGACGCCAGAATAAGCGCTATGATACTGGCATTAAAATCTAAAAAACCTCTGCTGCCAAACCAGGGTAAGATAAAGAATGAAAAAATCAAATTAGCGATAGCTTCCACTACCATATAGAGTTGCCAATGTCCGTAAGTAAATTTTAATATCCAGATGGGAATTACCGGGAATAGTCCATACGTATAGGAGGACATCATCGCGAGTGGATAAGTAGTTTCCCTGAAATACCACCAACCGTTTGCGACGCCTGCCTCACTGACAAGGATACTTAGAAAGCCACCCAGTAGGCCGGCGCCAATAAAACGTTTTATATCTTCTCTAGGCATGAGAAAGAGACTTAACCAAGGTACAATAAATGTACCCCATAATATAACTTGATTGCTCATGGTATCACTCCACTCCTTTTATGTTGTATTATAGTATTTGCACCTGGAGTTCTCTTTCATTCTGTTTCAGTAGTCGGGCGGTAAGGGCAACTATGGTAAAACTTCTATGCGCAAACTATCTGGGCCAATACATAATAACAAACACACCGATTAATGAGATAATACCGCCAATAATGTCAAACCGGTCAGGAACAATCTTATCCACGCCCCATCCCCATAAAATAGATAAGGCGATAAATACCCCGCCATAAGCGGCATATACTCTGCCAAAATTAGCGGGCTGTAATGTGGGAATCACACCATATATGGCAAGAATAATCGCCCCCAAAATGGCATACGAAATTCCCTTCCCCTCCCGCAGCCATAGCCAAATCAGATAGCCTCCGCCAATTTCAAACAAGCCGGCAAGCACAAAATAGCCCATTGATTTTATAAATTCCATGTATCTGCCTCCGTAAATGAAAATTATTATCATTTATTATACTACATAAATACCCAAAAACCTACCCTCTGCCCAGCCTGAATCCTAAAATCACACAATCATTACAACTGCTAAAAATTACCCGGCAACTTTTAAATTGCCGGGTAATTTGCCTGCCGCCTTCCTGGCTGCGGTCTAAGATTTTTTCAGTGGGCTCGAACCGTCTCCTTGAATCCTAAAGAGTCGAGTTCCTGGAATTAGGAATGGGCTTGTATTTCCAGTATTAATTTACATAAAACAGAATCTGCAAAGGAATGGCAGGGAGACAACCCCGTAAACTGCTCTAATTTTTCCAGTCTAAATTTAAGTGTATTGCGATGAATAAATAATTCCGAAGAAGTTGCAGAAATATTCAAATTATTAGTCAAAAGACAAGACAATGTATTATAAATGTCATACTTCGGCTGTAAATTAGCTACTTTATTGCTTAATTCTAATAACGCCAAACAAGAACTATAATTTTTATTATCTGGCGACATTACGAAATCAAGCATTATTTGGTGTTGTTTAATATTTCGTATTATATGTAAGCATTTATATTCAATTGAAAATATCGCTTCCAGGTAAGATTGTCTTAATTGCCATTGATTTTGGGCATCACCACCAACGCCTACTCGAATTTGCAGTGGTAGTGAATGAAACAAATCAACAAGATTTTTTAAAAAGAATTTCGCGTTTTGTTTTTCAGAAACTGTTCTTAAAATGCAAAAATATCTTTTATAGAATAATACGAGATCATCCTGAGAAAATATGTGGGAATTCTTAATCGCTCTAATAACAGATTCCCGCACGCGATCAAACATTAAATTCTGTAAGCCAACAAATCCCTTAGGAGAAGGAGTTTCTATATCAACTAAAATAACGATTCGCGGAATTTCCAGTTTAAAGTTCAACATTTCCGCCAAGGTCTGAATATCTTCTTGAACAGTTTCCAAATCAACTGAGAAAAGAAGTGAAATCAATTGCTCTTTTAATCTATTTTCTGAACTATAATCTGATAACAACATATCACGTTCCAAAATCAGTTCGGTGACTGTTTTTACCAGTCTTGCGGTACTGCGAACCTCTTGAGGTTCTCCTGTTACTCCCACAACACCTACAATTTTACCTTTTAATTCTATTGGCCACATTACTCCCGGTAATGCTCCTGCAAAATTCATAGTTTCATTTGGTGAAATTTCAATAACAGTCTGTTGAGAAACTGCGAACTTACCGCCTTGATGGAAAGTATGGATGCGGGCTTTTTCCCCTGACGCGATAATAATACCGTCACAATCCATAATATTTACATTCCGTTTTATAATTGACATAAGATGATTAACAATAGTCTGGGCGATTTCCTGAGAAATAATCATCGGCTTTACCATCCTTGCTGTTATAAATAAATTGTACCCCTTACAGTTTGGCTTTTCATTGTCCATAATGGACAATGAAAAGCCAATTTTTAAAATATTCCTGTCTTATTGTTTCAAGGAAAAAAAACAAATTTGTTTGAAATAGTATATTGTTGATAAAAGCGTTATTTCCAACAATCAATAACAAACAAGGGGGAAATTCTACTTGGCAACTATCAATATTCCATATGGCCGCACGCAGCTTACACTCAATATACCAGAACACCGAATCGAAGGTATTTTAGAATCGCGTGCCCATCAGTTTCAACCAGAGGCCGAAGAACGGCAATTAGTGAAAATGGCTTTGGAACATCCCATCAAATCGTTACGATTACGTGATTTAGCAAAAGGAAAAAAGAAAATTACTATTATTACTAGTGATCACACCCGACCTGTGCCGACTAAAATAATCACGCCTTTATTGCTTGAAGAAATTCGCAGCGTTAACCCGCAAGCTGAAATTACTTTTTTAGTTGCTACAGGGTTTCATCGAGCTAGTACGAGGAATGAATTACTGAATAAGTTTGGCGAAGATTTATTTAAAAATGAAAGAATTGTTATTCATGACGGTCAAGATAAAAATTCTTTAGTGAATATAGGCAAGCTTCCTTCCGGAGGAGATTTGATCATTAACAAGCTTGCCGTAGAAACAGACTTGCTAATTGCAGAAGGGTTCATTGAACCGCATCTTTTCGCTGGTTTTTCCGGCGGCCGCAAAAGCGTTTTGCCGGGAATCGCCAGTCGCATAACCGTATTAGCCAATCATTGCGCTGAGTTTATTGCTCATGAAAAAGCCCGAGCCGGCATTTTAGAAGATAATCCGATTCATACCGACATGCTATATGCCGCCCAAAAGGCTAATCTTGCATTTATAGTAAACGTGGTACTTGATTCAAATAAAAAAATCATCCAAGCCTTTGCCGGTGATTTAGAACAGGCGCATGTGGCAGGGTGCAATTTTATCGGCAAATTGGCCAGCGTAAAGTCCATGCCCGCCGATATAGTAATAACATCCAATGGGGGCTACCCACTTGATCAGAATATCTATCAACATGTTAAATCTTTATCTTCCGCAGAAGCAACCTGCAAGGAGGGTGGTGTAATTATTGCCTGTGCGGCTTGCAACGATGGTCATGGCAGTGAAGATATGTATAATTGGCTTCGTAATGGAGCGCAGGCTGTGATGAAAAAGATTATGAGAACGGATAGAAATTCTACCATACCTGACCAATGGGCTGCTCAAATCATGGCACGAATTCAACTCAAGCATACAATTATTTTTGTTACCGATCAATGTGATCACCATATATTAAAAACTATGGGGTTTGAAGCGGCCTATACGTTAGAACAGGCAATGCGCATGGCGGAAGCCAAAGTGGGCTCTCAGGCGAAAGTTACCATAATCCCGGATGGAGTCGCCGTTATTGTAAATTAATTATAAAAAGGAGAAACCAGAATGTCTATTGATGCGATTATCTTACGTGGCAAGGATAACGTAGCCACAGCAGTACAAGACCTTAAGGCCGGCCAAGAAGCACTAGCAAGACTTGATCGCGAACTCTGCAAAATTATAATCAATGAAGATATACCGTATGGTCACAAATTTACTCTGCGGGATGTTGCGTGTGGCGAGGAAATAGTAAAGTATGGAGAGGTCATAGGCCGGGCGACAGCAAATATTTTATCCGGTTACCATGCCCATGTACAAAATATTGAAAGTTTACGCGGCCGTGGTGACCTTCAGAAGGAGAGATAATATGGAAAACTTTATGGGTTACCGTCGTGCTGACGGTACAGTAGGCACTCGTAACTATGTTGGCATTTTATCAGCAGTAGTATGTGCTAATGAAGTAGTAGAAGCAATTGCTCAAAAAGTACAAGGGACAGTCCGGTTTACTCATCACCAGGGTTGTTGCCAAACCCCAATTGATATTCGACAAGTAAACCGCATTTTAATTGCTCTAGGAAAAAATCCTAATTTACATTCCGTGATTATTGTTAGTTTGGGCTGCGAAAGCACAAATTTACAGGAAGTAGTAAAGGGAATCCGCGAAGCCGGCAAGCGAGTGGAATATCTCGTAATTCAAGAGACTGGCGGCGCCGCCAAAACAACTGCCGCCGGCGTATTATTGGCACAAGAAATGGTACGCGAAGCATCACTCCAACAACGTGAAGCATTTCCCATCAGCGAATTAGTTTTAGGAATGAAGTGCGGCAGTTCAGATACAACTTCCGGTTTAGTACCAAACCCCGCAATCGGTGTAGCTTCCGACTTAATTATCGCTGCTGGCGGAACATCTGTTATCGGCGAAATTACGGAATTTATTGGGGCTGAGCATATTATAGCCAGCCATGCAGCTAACAAAACCGTTGCCAAAAAAATCTTGGAGTTAGTTGATCGAATGGAAAAACGAGCGATGTCAGTAGGTGAAGATATACGCGGCGGACAACCTACTGGAGGAAATATTAAGGGCGGATTATCCACAATTGAAGAAAAATCACTTGGATCAATCGCGAAGGCCGGTTCAGCACCAATTCAAGCAGTTTATGAGTATGGAACACGTCCAACCGTGCACGGCCTTGTGGTAATGGATTCTCCCGGTCGAGAGCCAGAGATACTAACAGGTCTTGCCGCCGCAGGCTGTAATATAATCGCCTTTGCCACAGGCCGGGGAGCACCTCAAGGGTTTCCTTTTGTACCAGTATTAAAAATTACCGGCAGCCGGACTGCCGCAGAAAAAATGAGTGATCATATTGATATAAATTTAAGCGGAGTTATTGACGGAACGGACACAATACCTGATGCCGGAAAAAAGGTATTCGATGCATTACTACGTGTCGCCGCCGGCGGTATGACCAAAGCTGAAATCTCCGGCTATACAAATTCAATGGATATTTTCATGCACGGTCCAGTTATTTAACTCTATAATAAATGAGTTCAGAATCATTTATTAACGCTGAACTACTATGACAAATTAATTAAAATGCCAAGTAAGAGTTTAAATGCTTACTTGGCATTAATGCGGCAAACCCGTTGTTTTCCACTATTATAAGCTAACCCTCATTGGTAATTTCGTCCTGTAAATCTTGCTTACCTGTTCCCTCTTTTTATCCAATCACAATATTTTGTTCTTCTTCTTTTTATTCTGTATTACTTTTTTTACTGCTTCTAACATTTCCATTTTATGTTTCCGACTAAATTTTTCAATTTTTTCTAATGGTTCATGTGCCTTAAACATTTCTATTAAGGCTGCATGCTCATGTATAGACTCCTTCCCTCTATAGGGGACCAAAGTATATATAGATTTTCTTATCTGCATCATACGTTGCCATACATTTGCCAAAGTATTAATTAGATAACTATTGCCACAGCGATGATAAATCATTTTGTGAAACTCAGCATTAAGCTCTCCAAATTCTTCCAACTGCAACTCATCCAAAGCCACAGCCATATCAGAATTTAACTGTTCCAACCTTTGAAAATCCGCTTGCGTTAAATGTTCCGATGCCATGGCAGTAGCAGCTCCATCCAAAATGGCCAAAAGAGTTTGATTCTCCTCATAATCCTTTTCGTCAACCATTTTAACAACAGCCCCGCTATACGGAATCACTTGAATCAAATTTTCTGCTTCTAATTGTTGGATTGCCTCTCTCACAGGGATACTGCTTAACGCCAATTCTTTCTTTATATTATCAATGACAATCCGATATCCTGGTCCAAAAGTACCATTCAAAATGTTAGTACGAATATACTCATAAGCCTGTTCTTTTTTACTTATTCTCTTGTTTTTTGTATTATTGATATTTTTTTCCATAGCGTTATTATACAATATGATATATTATTTGGCAATTAATATTATGTCAAGTACTTTATTTCCTGATTTTTTACATAGATTGTTCTGTATAAGTAATCAATCGCTGGTTTTTTCAGCATAATAAAAACTTTCTTACAACTATTTTATGTAAAATTTAAAAGGCTACGGAAAATTCGTATGCTAACTAAACAAAATTTCCATCGTCATTAAAGCACCACGTATATGGTTCGCTTAAAACTTCCAGTTGGGGATGCTCCATGACATAATATCTTAAATTTTCCGATATTTCAATTTCTTCCATTGATAACATATTTTTAATTCTTACTATCGTAATATTTGCCTTATCCTCTTGATTGCTGCATTTAATGCATGCTTGAATCGCTTGTTTATCATTTTTTAATATGATTGGCATTTTCGCAGTACTTGTTACCGTGGTCGTTAAAGAATTGGCATAAGTCTGTTCAAAGTTAAATTTGCGGAAAGCCCGTTTGGTTGTATAATCACCCAAGCCTAATCCATTAGCTCCACCATGGGATTCTTTAGTAATATCAAGAATAGCCATACGCTTAAATTGGGGTACACCGACTCCGGCAATATTTTCTACTACTGGTCGCGAAAAATGTTGCCGAACTTTTATAACCTTTGGTATCGGAATTAAAGCCAATAATCGATCAATACTATTCACTATAATTTCCTCTTCCTTGTAAAGTAGACAGGCAAGCTCCTCTGGTTGATAACATGTTTATGTTGCCTGCAGAGAAGCTCACCTTTGATTTTTTACATACTGATTATTCTACAGTTGCTACGACAGAAGCTTGTATCGTTTCTTCCGTTAATTCTTGACCAATACCTGGCAATTCCGGTACGTCATAATAGCCATTTTGGGGTTGGTAATTATACTTACAAGACTTAGTATTAGCATCTAACAATGCATATCGATGCAATTCATGAATCTGAAAATTCGGAATAGCTGCTTCCATTTGCAAGGCTACCGCCGTAGAAATCGGGCCGCCGCACACATGGATTTGTACGGACACGTCGTATACATGCGCCATGTCACATACTTTTTTAATTTCTGTAATACCGCCACAAGTACAAATATCCGGTTGAATAACATCAAGTGAACCATTTTCAAAAAACGGCCGATATCCCCAACGTGTATAAATCCGTTCTCCCGCTGCTATCGGTATGTTTACATGATCGGCAACTTTTTTCATTTGTTTAGGATTCAGAGGCATTACCGGTTCTTCATAGTAGTATACACCTAACTCCTCAATCATTTTACCGAATTGGATAGCGGCTGTGGTGTCGGTAAAAGAATGCATTTCCACAATAACATCGATTTTATTCCCTATTCTTTCCCGGACAGCCTTCAAACGATCATATCCGAGTCGCAATACACTGTCGGACAATACCCCGTTTAAATTACGCTGATTCCAATTTCCTTTATCATCCATGGCCAGTACGTCAATTTTAATCGCATCATAACCGTCGGCAACTGCAATCGCGGCTGTTTCTGCATATTCTTCCGGCTTAACTAACATTGATTTTTGACTTCCCTTTCCCCAGCCAAATTGTAATTGGCTGGCATAAGCCCGAATTTTACTACGAGTCTTACCGCCTAAAAGTTGATATACCGGTGTTTGCAAAACCTTACCTTTAATATCCCACAACGCAATATCAATACCGCTCATGGCAGCAGTGACCACTGTTCCGCCACCTTGGCCCCAGAAAGTTTTCTTCTGCATCTTGTTCCATATTTCTTCATTATTGCGTGGGTCCATTCCGATAATTATGTTTGCTAAATCTTTTGCCATACCAAAACCAGCCGAAGCACCTACACCATAGGCTAACCCAACTTCCCCGAATCCGGAAATACCTTCATCTGTATTGATTTTTACTACCACCGGGCGCCACTTGCTTGTTGCTGACGCAAAATCATTCGCTACATCAATAATGTCAACATTAGTAATCTTCATATAAATCTCTCCTTTTTTAACTTAAAATATATAATTCACTAACAGGCTGTATTAACACAATTTAATACTTTTTAATTGTCAAGAATGATGACACGCATATGGCTAATAAACCAGCGGCGACTAAACAATACAAGCCACTATCGTAACTTCCAAATAAGCTGATAAAAAAGCCGATTATAACTGGTGATAAAGCAGAGAATCCTGTAGAAATACCGTTCATTGTACCACCTGCGGTTGATAAAACTTTAGAAGGAACAAGTCCCTGCAGCAAAGTCCATGCCGAAGATGTAGCCATAGAATTAAAGCCAACCGCCAAGGCTAAACAAATAGCAGACGGATATTTTCCGGCTATCGCGGTTGTAGTGTACATAAAAAAGGTCCCCAAAATCATACTAACTAGCAGTAATGGTGCACAGCGACCAATTTTATCGTTAATAAAACCGTTTATCGCTTTAGTAAAAATATTTACAATAAAAGGCAATGATGCAATCCATCCCATTTCAGCCCAGGAAAATCCCTTAGCGACCTTTAAGTAAGCCGGTATCCAAGAAACTAAACCCCAATAATTGAATTGCAAACACATATACCAGACAACCAAGAACCAATAATGCGGATTTTTTGATATTATTTTTAAACGATGAATCAGGGAAAGCTTCTCTTTGTCATTGGTGTTATCTTGCTTTTCTTCCATACCTGCTTCGATATATGTCAATTCCGCTTTATTGACTTTCTTGCTTTGTTGTGGTTTATCCGTTGTATGAAACCAAAACAGCCATAATGGTATCAATGTAAGCACAAAACAAAGATAAAAATTAGCGCGCCAGCCGTAATGAGCAATAATAGCGGTCAACAATGGCATGGCAATAGCCGGAGCAACTGATTGTCCAATAATCCAGCTGGCATTGGCACGTCCCCGTTCCTGAACAGGGATCCAATGCCGTACATACACGCTTTGCTGCGGATAATACATGCCTTCGCCTATTCCCAATATCATTCGCCCTATGATCAAAACCATAAATGTCGTAGCAATACCACTCAAAAAAATAGATATCAGCATTAAAACAATACAAATACACATCATCTTTCGCGGACCGATCAAATCGCCTAATGGGGCTAATGTTATATTAGCAAGACCATAAACAGCTAAAAATGCCGACATCATTAAACCAATCTGAACGGGTTGACCTTTTATTCCCATTTCCATAAGAAATGGGTCATTTGCTGCTAAAACAGAAACATTTACCCTATCAACGAAGGCAACTGCAATACCAATAAACAGTACAAAGATCATTAAAAACCGTCGCCTAGTCGGTTTTTCTTCTAAGACATTTTCCTGCACTTTTCTACCTCCCATATCCAACTTTTTGAGCTCTTTTAAAATCATATATGATTTTATATATTTTATTTTATATGTTTTAATATATTATGTCAATGTATTATTTTAAAATTCAGGCAAAATAGGATGTAATAAATAAACGTATTAGATATGTTAGCCTCATAACTACGAACAAAATCCCGCTTTCTGGCTTTCCGCCTGAAACGGGATTTGTCTAAAAAGTCATCTATCAGTTTATTCCATAAGATGATTTGCGCTGTTTCATCCATCGATTATTAGAAAGAAACAAGGGCTGAGATCCTTAAAAAATAACGGATTTCAGCCCTTTTCCATCATATACTAAACCCGAAACCGGCTAACGGCTGCTTGAAGATCCTGCGCCAGTCTGGCGAGACTCTGGCTGGATGATGCAATTTCTTCCATAGAGGCTGATTGTTCTTCTGTAGCAGCCGACACTGTCTGAGCTTGTCCAACCGCTGTTTTACTGTGTCCGTCGATTTCCCTCACTGATGCTACAATCTGCTGACTGCCACTAGCTATCTGTTGCATAACAGCAGAAGCCTCTTTTACCTGTTCAGATACTTGCATTACTAGCGTTGTAATTTCTTCAAATGCTTTGCCTGCGGCGGTAACAACCTCTGTTCCAACCTTGACATCATGTGTTCCTGCGTCCATGACAACAACTGCTTTATCTGTATCCCCCTGAATTTCACTAATCAGGGTAGCAATTTGCTTTGCCGCCTCTTGGGATTGCTCCGCCAGCTTACGAACTTCTTCCGCTACTACAGCAAAACCTCTTCCCTGTTCCCCTGCTCTGGCTGCTTCAATCGCGGCGTTAAGCGCCAATAAATTTGTCTGTCCGGCGATACCTGATATTGTGTCCACAATCTGCCCAATTTCTTTAGATCTTTCGCCCAATCTAGCAACGACCTGTGCGGAATTGTTAACCGTTTGTTCGATGTGAGTCATCTGATTAACGGCTTTTTCTACCGCTGCATTCCCTTCTTTTGCTGTGTCGGCAGCTTTCGCTGAATGCTCGGCTACCTGATTGGAACTAGCTGCTGCTTGCTGAATACCGGCTGACATCTGTGCTACCACAGAGGATGTTTCATTTACGGCCTTTAATTGCTTTTCTGCACCCTCGGCCACATTGCTAATGGCTCCGGCTACCTGGTTAACAGCCTGAGCCGACTGTTCGGCGGTGGCAGTCAGTTGTTCGGAAGCTGCCGCTACCTTCTCGGCGTTTCCTTGTACCAGGCTTATCAACGTTCGCAAATTATCCACCATCGCGTCAAAAGCCTTCGCCATAAGCCCGATTTCATCCTTGGACGTAAAGTTGGACTTCTGGGTAAGATCACCCTCCGCTACCTTGCTTGCCAACTGATGAATCCGGAGAATCGGGGCAGTAAAGCGTGAAGCGCTAAACATTACAAATAACCCGACAATGATTAGCACAACAGCAGAAACTATACCCAGAACCAGTAATAACGAATTCGTTTTGGCGGTAATCACCGAATACGGCTTCTCCATGCAAATCAGCCACCCGGTCCGCTTGTCAAAAATATAGGCAACCAATTTCTTGCCGCCGGCTTTATCCTCAATGGTTGCAATGCCGTCTTTCTTCTCGGCCAACGCTGTTTTCACATAAGTAAGCTGACTCATATCGGTACGCTCTGCTACGATCTGGGCATCCGGGTGAGCCAAGATCTTGCCGGTGCTGTCAATGACATACGCCGTACTGCCGTCGGTGGAAAACGTAGTCACGAATTCACTCAGCTTCGACAAAACGATCGTTGCCTGCATCAGTCCGACAACTTTCCCATCTCCGCCAGTGCGAACCGGAGTCTCCAGATTGACGACTAAACGACTGCCGTTTTTGCTAAAAATAACCTCTGATATTATATCCTTTCCGACAATCGCATCACGAAAAAACTCCCGCGCCTTAACACTGATCAAGGGAAAATCATCGCCCCGTGCAAGCATATTGCCCTGCTGGTCAATCAATGTAAACGTATAGTCGGGATATCCCTTTTGGACTTGTATTAAAAATTCTCTTGTCTGAGCCGGATCCATCGCCTGGATTGACTGCTGCTGCGCCGCAGTTTTTATCACAGTAAATGGAGTATCCAAATAGGCGTCGATTTGCAGTTTAATCTCCTTGGTCAGTTCCTGGCAGGTTGCTACTGCCTCTTCTTCCATGGACTTACTCAAAAACCAGCTGGAAATTACAGACAGAAGAATCAGCGGAACGACCGTCAATAACAGCATCATCAGGATTAATTTCTTCTTAATGCTCAATTATCATTCCTCCCAGATCGTATAAAATTATGCTAAACAAGCATTTATGACAGTGATTCACCCTATCATCACTACAGTAAGCGTAAAAAACTTCCCCACCTTTTATACCAGCATTTCTCGGCTTATAGTAATGCATTACGTGTTTTTGTTAAATCTTTTCTCCCTTTCGCTTGGTAACTTCGCGATTTGCGTAGCATATGGTTTTTAATTATATATATTATGATATATTATTTTATATATTATTTCAATGTTTACTTTTTTCAGCCTTAGTTATTAACTTAAAGATTGTGTATTGGGGCAGCGACCTCCGCAAGCCCTGTGAGCACAAAAGACAAAACCGGCGCCCCGTTTCCCCCATTGACCGGCAATAGGTGGAATATCATGAAATAAATAAAAATTTAGTGTATAATAATTTGTACGACAAGTGATAGTAAGGTAACAACTATGTGGAAGAATTGGAATATTAAAAAATTACGATACGGTATCGCTCAAACTAAATAATTCGGATTGGAGATTGCTATGAAGCAAAGGAAAACTATCGCTCAGCAAATAGCTGCTAAATTATATAAGCAAATTCATGATGAAAATAAATACAGTATAGGCGAAAAGCTTCCTACTGAGAGGGATTTAGTTGATGAATTTAATGTAAGTCGAAACTCTGTGCGTGAAGCAATTAAAATATTAGCCACAAAGGGCATTGTGACGGTAAGACATGGCTCCGGGATCTATGTTCATGATGTAAATTTCCAAAACGGTTTTGATAGCTTGAGAAAAAAATCCCTAGAATTAAACAATATCTATGAATTTAGAATTATATATGAGCCTGAAATTGCCAGATTGGCTACCCAAAGAGCAACAAATGAGGAAATTCAACAAATTATACAATGCGCCGAAGAAATTGTTACTTTAGTGGATGCCAATGAGCCTTATTATAAAAAGGATGAGGAATTTCATAGTCTAATTGCGAAAGCTACCCATAACGACGTGATTATAGAACTAGTTCCTTTAATTATGTCGTTTGTAGTGAGTGGTATCCTTATTTCCAATGCTAACGGCGGTGTTCAGATTTCCAGTAATAATGCCCGTGAGGGGCATATGGCCATAGCCAAATTTATCGCAGCGCGTGATGAAATGGGTGCCTATTCCGCTATGCGCATTCATTTAGAAATAAACCAAAAGTTTATTCGGGAAGTTAATAATCTATAATTCAATATGTAAATATTTAAAAGAAAACAATTGAGGCCATACCGCATCAAGCAATGAATTGCTTGATGCGGTATGGCCTCAATTGCTGTCTTACCTTGCAGCCTGAGCAGACAGTTTTGGGTTAGTAATTTTAATATAATTTGGGAATATCAACAGCCTTATTAAAGCTATATTCAGGAGACGGGAAACTTCCATTCAAAGTTTCCTCATGGAATAAGTTTAACCCATCGACCATCGCTTTACGGATCTGGGCAAATTGTTTTACAAATTTAGGTTTAAAATCTCCGTACATGCCTAGTAAGTCTTGTGTTACCAGTACTTGACAGTCAACATCGGGACCTGCCCCAATGCCCAGGACCGGAATTCTAAGTGCCTGGGTTAATTCCTTAGCGACAACGCTCGGAACACATTCAACCACAATCGAAAACGCGCCGGCTGCTTCGATAGCTTTGGCATCTTCTATAAGTTTGCGAGCGCTCTCCGGGGTTCCGCCCTGGACCCTAAATCCACCAAGCGATGTGGACGTCTGAGGAGTCAGACCGATATGGCCCATTACCGGGATTCCGGCCTTTACCATCCTGGCAATGGTGGGAGCCAGGTCGACACCGCCTTCTAGTTTGATACAATCGCAATTTGTTTCCATGAGCATACGACTTGCATTGGCAATAGCCTGTTCCGCACTGACATTGTATGAACCAAATGGCATATCCCCGGCGATAAATGTATTGGGAGCTCCTTTTACTACGGGCTTGATATGATGAATCATATCTTCCATGGTAACGCCAACCGTACTTTTATACCCCAACATAACCATTGCCAGGGAATCACCGACCAGAATCACTTCGCACTCACTTTCATCAACAATGGATGCCATGGTATAGTCATAAGCAGTTACATAGGTAAACTTACGGCCTTCTTCCTTGTAGGTCTGAAAATCTGAAATCGTCATTTTCTTTTTTGTCATACTATTACCTCCTTGAGAATTTTCTTCAGCAATCATTTTTATTATTTCATTTTAGCAAATCTCCGCAATCTGTTATCTTCCCTGTCTTGTTACTATCAGGTTAGTAATAACTTCATTCGCCGGAGTCGGAATACCGATTTTTTTACCTTCCCTTACAATTGCGCCATTTATGGCCTGAATCTCCGTAATCGACCCACGTTCGATGTCCTGATACATGGAAGCCTTGTTTTGGGCCGTACCATAACAAACCTTCTTTACATATTCATGGATGTCGGCAACATCAAATTTTATTCCTAATGCCTTGGCGACTGCCGCGCCTTCATCCACCAGCATTTTCTGAACCGCTGCTGCCGGAGCAAATTCCGGTATTTCCCCATTTCTTCTCAAGGTCAGCGCGCCAATGGCATTAATGCCTACATTAACAAGGAGTTTCGTCCATATAAGACTCGTTACATTACTGGAGGTCTCAACGGTAAAGCCGCCATTTTTTAGATCTTCGGCCATTTTTTTTACACGCTCTGTAATCCCTCCGTCAATTTCACCAATATGAATTTCGCCTATCGCTGACTTAACATATCCGGGTTTAACAACAGTGCTGCCAAATGTAGTAGTACCTGCCAGGACTTGCTTTTTGCCGACAATTTCTGAAATTGTCTCAATGTTTCCCACTCCGTTTTGCATCGTCAAAATTAAGGTGTTCGGCCCCATAACTGTAAGACAGTCTTTTGCCGCCTGTACATTATCGTAGGCTTTGACAGCCATGATAATTAAGTCGGGTACTCCGCCCTCTTCAATGTTATCCGTAATTTTTACATGAAGAATTTTTTCCCCTTGACCATAATCAATATGTAATCCGTTTTCTTTTATTGCTTTGATGTACTCTTCTTTCACTTCAACAAATGTCACATCTTGTCCAGAATTGGTTAAGACTGTTCCAAATATAGAACCTATTGCCCCGGTACCAACAATCGTGACCTTCATATTATTTTTCCTCCGTTTTTTATTTTTACTTACCACTATTCAATTTCAGCGATAATGTTTACAACAGAGGCATCCTTGTCTTTTATTCTGAGCGGAGCGCTAAAAGCGGAAATAATCTTTTTACCAACAATGGGGGCCGGATTGTAGTCTTCATAAATGAGGATGGTTCGCTGAGGGAATTTGACTGGGTTGAGAAACGCGTTATGCGTTCTGAAACCGTCCTTAATTCCGTTCTGGATGTTCTCAATACTCAGCGTATCAATAGCGACCGCCTTGACATTCGGTAATTCCTGGCGGATAAATTCGGCGACTTCGGGGGAAACGCTGGGAAAGTTATCTTTATAGGTGTCGAAATCACTTTCTCTATACCTGGCATGGCCAGTGTTGAAGAAAAGTATATCCGCTTCGTAAAGGGCTTGACCCGCGGCTTTGAGTTCATCCATGGAAACCAAATGATTGGGCTCCCACTTGGAATTGATGACCAGCGGCCTTTTATAGACAAAGTTTTCAATGGGAACCTGATCAATGCCTACGCCAGCGGGGCAATAATGCCAGGGCGCGTCCACATGCGTACCGGCATGAAGATAAATTGTCAATATTGTGCCATTCCAGTAATCCTCCTTAGCGAGCTGCTCTCTAGGCGTCAGTTTCACTTCCGGCAGCCCTGGGTATACGGGCATTCCTTCATAAATGGGATATCCTAATTCTACATATTTACTCATGACTTTATCACCTCAGCAAAAATTTAGACATTTATTTTGGATAACCTTCAAACTCATTCCCTAGCACTAGGAATTGGTTGATAATCATAACCATGCAATATTTCTACATGGAAGAAAAAAGTACATCCTCCCCTCTTAAAAAATTTTGTTTTATCCTCCTTTCTTTAGTAAAAAATTGTCTCAACCCCACAGCTAAACCTAAATATCTATTACTAAATAGATTGGTAGTACCAATTTTGGGTAAATAAATATCTTTTAGGTAATTTATAGCAATATTCGCTTTATTTAATGCCAGCATAGCATAAATTCAAGAAAATTGGAAGTACCAATTTTCTCGTCTACTTAAAAATCAACTGAGTCAAACCGCAGCAGACGCCCGCATGACTCCGGTAACGCTAATGGATGGGAATGCTTGAATATGAAATGGACTTGCAGTAATTCTCTAAATAAATTAAATTAGCGGGAAGCAACGTGTACTGTCCTCTTTAAAAACTTTGAGTAAAGTTGAAGGGTATTGTCAGTTAAGGTAGAATTTGGAATACATCTGCGCTATTCAGTACCTATCCACACTCAAAGGAGGAATTTTACATGAAATTTCGTGTAAAGAGGCAGTTGGCAACAAGCAGCATCCTGCTTCTGTGTTTTATAGTTTCGCTGTTTACGGCAGTTCCTGCCAAGGTTTTAGCAGCGCCGCCCGGGTTTTAACCTCCATGCTACCTATTATGTTTTTGAACTGGTAGAGGAACGGCCTGTGCCGGAGATTCAGTCTATTGCCCGGGTATTTAAACACACAAAGAGCGGCGCTCAATTGTTGTATCTCCAGAATGACGACGACGACAAAACGTTTTCTATCACATTTCGTACACCGCCGTCCGACAGCACCGGTGTTGCCCACATCATCGAACATTCGGTCTTGTGCGGCTCACGCAAATATCCTGCCAAAGATCCTTTTCTGCAGATAATGAAATCTTCACTGAACACCTTTTTGAATGCCTTTACTTCACCGGATAAAACCACGTATCCGGTTGCCAGCCGCAACGATCAGGATTTTCGCAACCTGATGGATGTTTACCTGGATGCAGTATTTTATCCCAATATCTATGAAAAGCCGGAGATATTTCTGCAGGAAGGCTGGCATTACGAGCTCAATGATAAAAACAGCCCCCTAACCTACAAGGGCGTGGTATACAACGAGATGAGAGGCGCCTATTCTTCACCGGAAAGGGTCCTGGAGCAACAGATTTCCGGTTCTGCTCTTCCGGATACTATCTACAGCCATGATTCCGGCGGTGACCCGGACCGGATTCCCGCTTTGACCCGGGAGCAGTTTTTGGCCTTTCACCATAAGTATTATCATCCTGCCAATGCTTATATTTATCTGTACGGCAATCTGAATATCCTGGATACGCTGAAATTTCTGGATGAGAACTATTTAAGCGCCTTTGACAAAAAGGAAGTTGACGCGGCCATTGCGCTGCGGCCGCCGTTTGACCACAAGCGGGATGTAGTAAAGGAATATTCGGTTTTGCCCACCGATGACACCACTGCTAAGACCTATCTGGCTATGAATTTCGTGCTTGAACCAATTACCAACTGGGAAGCTTATCAGGCCTTGAGTGAAGTGGAAAAATTGCTGTTAGAATCGCCTGACGCTCCGTTGAAAAAGGCACTTACCGACGCCGGGATCGGTAAAAACGTTTACGGCTATATTGACAACAATCTGCAGCCGGTATTCAGCATCATTGTAACCAATGCCAACCCGGAAGATAAGGAACGCTTCGAAAAAACCGTGCGTCAGACCTTGCAAGATATGGTCGCCAAGGGAATTGACAAATCATTATTAACAGCGACATTCAACAGGTCTGAAATTCACAGGAAGGAATCCATGATCGGTTCCACCAACAAAGGTCTGCTTTACAACCAGCAAAGTCTTGCGCTGTGGCCGTATGGCGGCGATCCGGTTTTACCGTTGGAAAATAAACCGGACATAAGAAAAAAAGCCTTCGCCGGCCCCTATTTGGAAAAAATGATTCAGAAATATTTACTTGACAATCCCCACGCGGCCACGCTGGTTCTCAAGCCAGAGCCCGGCCTGGAACAGCAAAACACCAAAGCCACAGAGGCCAAACTCGCCAAATATAAAGCCAGCCTTTCGCCAACGGAAATCGAAAACCTTCTGGAACAAACCAAAAAACTGAAAGATCTGCAGGCAACGCCCGATTCACCCGAGACACTGGCAAAACTGCCGGCTTTGTCGCTAACAGATCTAGAACCCCGGACGGAAAAGCTGCCCTTGGAAGAAAAAAGCGAGGCCGGTGTTAAAATACTGTCCCATCCGCAGTTTACCGGCAAGATTGCTTATGTGGACCTGTACTTTGACTCTTCCGTTGTACCTGAGCAGCAACTGCCCTATTTGTTTTTGCTTGCGGAAGTACTGGGCAAGGTCAACACCGACAAACACAATTATTTAGAACTGTCAACCGAACTGCAGACAAAAACCGGCGGCGTCCAGTTTTATGCAAGCGCTTATGCGCAAAAAGGCAATAATGAAGTTTACTACCCCAAATTCCGGGTAAATACCAAGGCGCTCATAAACAAACTGCCTGAGCTCATGGAACTGACGGGTGAAATAATCGCCACAAGCAACTTTAACGATCAACAACGCTTGAAAGAATTAATCGGCAAAATAAAAGCCGAACGCCAGGCCACCCTTTTGAATGACCAAACAGGGCTTGCCGCCAGCCGCGCATTGGGATACATATCCCCGGCTGCCAAGTACCGCGAACTGGATGCGTATTCTTTCTACCGGTTCGTTGACGACCTGGAAAGAAACTTCCCGGACAAGTGGCCGGAGATCAATCAAAACTTAGCCGACGTGGCCAAACGGGTATTTAATAAAGAGGGCCTGCTGGTTAGCGTCGTCGCGGGCAAAGAAGATTATCCCCAATTTCAGCGGAGCTTTCATAAATTCCTGGACCGCATCGGCAACCGGCACTACCTGCAGAATACGTATGCTTTCCAACTGGGGCCGGACAATGAAGGCATGACTACCGCCGGCAAGGTGCAATTTGTCGCCAAGGCTTACAACTTCCGGCAGCCGGGATATGAATACAGCGGTAAAATGAAAGTTTTGCAGACTATCCTTAATACCGACTACTTATGGAATCGGGTCAGAGTATTGGGCGGAGCGTACGGCTCGAGGGTAATCATGGATCGTGACGGGGATATTCTGTTTTTATCCTGGCGTGACCCGAACTTAAAAGAAACACTGGCTGTGTTTCAGGAGGTTGCCGGGTATTTGCGCAGCTTTAATCCTACCGACCGGGAAATGACCAATTATATTATCGCAACCATTGGCAAACTTGACGCGCCGCGGACTCCGTACAGCAAAGGCCAGCTCGCGGCTATGGGATATCTGACCGGTCTCTCTTATCCCGATCTGCAAAAAGAACGGACCGAAATTCTGTCCACCACGCCGGCGGATATCAGACAATTTGCCGAGATGTTTTCGGCGCTAAACAGCCAGAATTATTTATGCGTGGTGGGCAATGAGCAAAAACTCCTGGAGAACAAAGACTTATTTGGGAAATTGGTTAACATCACCAACAGCCTCCCGGAGTAGGAACACCTTTGGCAAAGGGCCAAAGACGTGCTTTGCTGCCGTTATATAAGACAGCAATTTTCTCTGATCAGTTGCATATTTTACATTCTATGGGTATAATATAAGAAAAGGACTGACGTGTTGGTCGCACGCCAGTCCTCCAGACTGCCTAACCGGAAAACGGTTAGCCCAGGTCTACGGGATTAAAATAACCGCCGCTTTTTGAGCAGGGGCGGTTATTTTTTTGTGTTCCCCCAGTTTTTTGACCTACGGACGAGAGCAATCTTTTCCAGAACAACCGTCTCTATTTTCCCTGATGGTTAAGTAAAACAGATATCCCACCAATAACAGCAGGCTAATCCCGGTAGCGGCAAGCGAGGTGTTTACTGCCACGCCTGACCGGGCAGCCACGGTGTACGCACCTACCCCTAAAAACATAAAAACATTTTCCATGAAATTCTGTACCGCAATGGTTTTGCCGGCGCCCACTGTTAAATGCCCTACCTGCTGGAGACAGGCATTCATCGGTACAATATACAGCCCGCCAAGTATGCCCACCAATAATAGGGATATCACCGCAACCGTCAGATTATGAATTGCCAAAAAGGAAAAGATGGTTATCGCCATGGCCAGACCGAACCAAAGGGTACGTTGATAGGTTTTAATGCTTATTAGCAGCGGAGTAATGGCCGCACCAACAGCAATGCCTACTCCCGTCGCCGCGATAATCATACTGATCGAAGTGCCGCTTGTGATACCTAAGGTTAACGGCACCCAGGCAAATACAATCATCCGCAGTACCGCCGCAGCCATCCAAAATGAGCCTGTTCCAATCAGCGAATAGTGACTCTGCGCATTGCGCAGCAAACTCATGGTATCAGTATAAAACTCACCAATAGCATTGTTATACCCAATCGCTCTATTCCCCGGAAACTTGGGAATAACAGTATTAATACCAATCGAAGCAACATATAAGAGAACGCATACCCCCAGCGCCAGCGCGATCGAGAAATCGGCAAGAAAGCCGCCTGCCATGGAGCCGGTTAAAATTGCCAAAATGGTATAGCTCTCCAAACCGGAATTGGCCCGTAACAATTCATCCTCACCGCGGGTAAGTGAGGGCAGTATGCCGTATTTGGCCGGACTATAGATAACCGCCCCAACCCCTACCGCCGCATAGCTGAGTGCCGGTCCACAACCAGCAAACAGCATTACCACGCCTGCTGTTTTAATCATATTGCCGATGACCAGTACCCGGGCTTTCGGGTTCCTGTCCGCAAACCGTCCAACCCAGGGGGATAATACAACATACGAAGCAAGAAAAATACTCTGGATAAAAGGTAAATAATAGTCCGGATATCCATCCCGTTTAATGATGGCTAATACAACAAATAAAATCATGTTATCGACAAATGCCGATAAAAACTGGGCAGTAAAGAGCGCGCCTAACGGAGACAATCTAGGCATCTTTTTCGTCCTCCTGTACAGCAAGCGCTTTTAATGTAACATAATCAGTTTTTCCACTGCCAAGGAGCGGCAGTTTGTCAATTACGATAATTTCCGCAGGCATCGCCAGCATGCTCTGCCTCGTTTGGCTCATAAATTCCCGCATAGACTGTTTGGAAGCGCCTTTAAACATGGTATAGAGTATGATTTTTTCCCCTTTTTTCACATCGGGAAGGTTTATCGCGGCATTACGGTCAGTGCCAAAACACTGCTCGGCTGCTTTTTCAACCGCATCCAAGCTGACCATCTCACCGGAAATTTTGGCAAAACGTTTGAGCCGGGAACGAATGCTTATAAACCCATCCCGGTCAATACTTACAACATCGCCGCAGTCATACCAGTCTGAAGCGGGTACAAACCCCCGCCCGTGCAGCAGATATCCGGCCATGACATTCGGGCCGTGGACGAAAAGGTTACCCCCCTGTTCAATACCCGGAACGTCCTCAATACGCCACTCGATGCCCGGCAAAAATCGTCCGACCGTTCCCGCGCGATTAAACAGCGGGGTATTGAGGCTAAGCACAGGCGCTGTTTCTGTGGTGCCATAGCCTTCAAAAATGCGGATACCGAACTTCTCCAGCCAAACCTGACGCACTTCCTCCTTGAGCTTTTCTCCGCCTGCCAAAACATAGCGCAGGCTGTAAAAATCATAAGGATGAGCCTTTTTAGCGTAACCGTTAAGAAAGGTAGGTGTTCCCAGCAACAGGGTAACATTCCGGTCATAAGCAAGCTCAGGAATAACCTTATAATGCAGCGGCGTGGGATACAGGAATACTTCCACCCCATCAATGACCGGCAATAAGGTGCCTGCCGTCAACCCGAAGGAATGGAACATCGGCAGCGCATTTAACATCTTATCCCGGTGTGTATAGTCAATCACGCTGGAAATCTGATAGATATTAGCGATAATGTTGGCATGGCGCAGTACCACGCCCTTGGGTTTGCTTTCACTGCCGCTGGTAAATAGGATGACGCTTGCCGTCCCAAGAGCCTTTTTACCCGTTAAAAATTGATACAGGCCGGTAAGCTTATCCCCTGCTCCTACCTTTTCTTTTATATCTTCCAGATAGATAAGCCGGAATCGGGCCGCTAAGCTTGCCGCCAAATTCTGCAGCTTGCCCTTTTCGATAAAAGTGCGGGAGGTAATAATTGTTTTAATCCCTGCTGTTTCACTGCAAGTGAGGTTATTTTCCGTACCGGCACTAAAGTTTAGAATAGCAGGAGTTTTTCCGAGATAAAACAACGCGAACAAGCATACCAAATGTCCGAGGGAATTGGGCAGCATTACGCCCACATTGTCTTCCCCGACTAACACAGGCTTAAGTCTCCCCCCGAATATATAGCCGGCAATGGTTAATTGCCGGTAGTTCAAGCGGCCGGTGACATCTTCGGCTATTATCTTATTATGACCGTGTAATCTCCCGGCAGCCAGCAGTTTGTCAAATAAGTTGGCGCCTGGTTCTGCCTGCTGCCGGGCTTGGAACTTAGCCTGCTGCAATAACGCCAGAATGCGGTCGCTATACTCTTTTTTCTGTAAACGGAAACTGGTGGCGGCAGCAGCCGGAAGAACTACAGGCTTACCGATGTAAATATGTACCTTAGGAAACCACCTGGATTTCACCTTGCCTTTAAGTCGGGATAATGGTGAGAACTCAAGCCCGCGAAAAATAACAGGATGCAATGCGGCGCCTGTTTTCAAGGCAATAAAGGCAACACCACTATATACTTTCATCAAATTACCGGTAGTGGTTAAACGCCCTTCGGGGAAAATCACCACTGTTTTCCCTTTCTTTATTACCCCGACAAGTTTTTTAAGTGAATAAGGATTGAGGGGATCAACCACGATATGATTGACCCACCGCAGGACAAACTGAATTTTTGCGGCAATTGCCGTATTGACGACAAAATACGCATCCTCGGGTAAATAAGCATATAGAAAAATAGCGTCAAGAAACGATACGTGATTGGGCAGTATGATCGCTGGACAACTATACTGAAATTTTGCTTCACCGATTAACTTAGTCCGGTATAACAATTGAAGAATAAGACGGAGCACTATTTTCATAATGCCTCCTTTACTTGCCATGTATTTTCTCCTCGCCTGTAAAAAGTTTTTTTACCATGAAAGCAACCTTTGCTTTTAATGCAGCAAACTCCGGCAGTACATCCTGAAAATAGGGGTACTGCGCCAAAGGCTGCAGCATAACGCCGGTATAAACCGTTATCCATAAGTACACTTGTTGGTGCGGTATTTCGCCGGCAGCCATTCCCTCCTCTAATATCTTCCGGATTATGAAATGAGGCTTACAATCCTCTTCTACCTCACCCCAAAACGAGTATTGCGATAACAGCGCGAAGCGGATTTCCGCAGGATATTCCCGGTATAAATCATAGGTTATTTCCACAATGCGGCAAAGCTTGGCAATAGCCCCCTCTATGTTATTATCGATGTATCTCAGCCGTTCTGTATAGTCGTGTAAAATCTCGGTAAAAATGTATAAAGCCATCTCGCTTTTTCCTTTATAATGCTTATAAAGGGCAGCCTCTGATACGCCGGCTGCTTTGGCAATATCCCGCACCGAAACGGCATCATAACCCTTCTCGGCAAATAACATCAGACTTGCTTTTAGAATGTCTCCCTTTTTTCCATGGTTAGCAAATAATTGTTGCATATTCCTCACCCACTTAAGTTAACATTTGTTAACTTAAGCATATTATACTATGCCTTTTCTTGTCAAGTAATGTTTGGCAGCCGATATTTTGGCGGTATTATTACTTATTTCAGCAAGACTGTCAGGCGACAACAGCATAATTCCCGCTGTAGCCAGCAAATGCTTTACTGTATGCCCGCTGACAATATGGTTTGTAAGGCTATATACCTGATAATCCTGCAATTCAAAAACCTTCGCGATGATATAACTGGCCAACAACACCCAATAGGAGTGATTCGGCTTTGCAGGCTTCGGAAAAAGCAACAGCAGCAGCGGTAGCAAAATCATGGGAAAAAATTGGATGAATATATACGGGCGCAAATCGCCAACACCGTACTTCTCAGTAACCCACCAATACAATACACTCAGAACACCACTTACAATCAGAGGTACAAACAGCAGCCGGCCAACCTTAGCTCCTAAACGCTCCGCACATACACAAGCCGTCAAAGCGGCAAAACATAAGGTCATGGGCAGCCGGTCCCAAACCAGGGTTTCATTGGCAGGAAACCAATGATAATAAGCTGATCCTAACCCAACAAGCACAACCGCACGATAAAAAAATCTCCACATTCGTATAATCTTCGCTTGTGGCAAACTCCTGATTTTTATAAGTCCTATTATGCCGGCTATAACAAACGCAATGTTAGAAAGAACATTCTTCGCGTTTGCCATCCCCCATAACAGCCTATCATCGGCAAAAGCATGGTAGGCCATATCCTGCGGAATCGGCGGTAAACTTGCGACTAACCCAATAGCCAATACTACGCTAAACCCAATACACGTAATTTTTAACTTATGTACCATAGTAGCCTCCTTAATTTGGTTAACGATCGTTAACCAAATTGTAATACACGGCCATTATCTTGTCAATATGATAATTTCGTGACAATTTATAGGAGTCATACTTATGGTATAAATAGGATTTAGCGGAAAACTATTTAATCAATACGGTTAGTTAAATCTTCTAGCATAGTCCCCAATCAAAGGTTTTTACTCGGTATAACCGACGCGGATGCCATAAGGTGTAATAGTCATTATGCCTTAGCAATAATTGCGCTGCTATCCAAAAAGCGATTTTCGGTGAGCTCGGCGCAGTAGAAACGTATAGGAAAATTATGTTTGGGCTCTGTACCCAGCAACATCGGGACATGCTATTCGAGATTATTACCGATGAGCTTAAACATTCTGTAAAATGGAATTTCTTATATGATTAACCTCTTATATAGTAATACCTTTATGGCCGCCCAGGGTACGGACGCTCTTGAACTGTTGTTTAGCTCAGCTAAAAAATACAAGGGAGACTTTATCCTTGTAGTGGAAGGGGCTATTCTAACTAAAGATAATGGCGTTTACAACGTAGTGGCCCGGACAAAAAGAAGAGTAATTACAGCTTTGGAAGCAGTTACAACGCTGGGAGATATGGCCGGCTGCTTATAGCTCTCGGAACTTGTGCAAGCTTCGGCGGTGCCTCGTCAGCCGCCCCCAATCTAACTGGGTCTATGGGGGTAAATAAAGTATTAAACCGTGAAGTCATAAATGTAAGCGGCTGCCCTGTCAATCCCGATTGGTTCGTGGGTACACTCGCTCATTTACTCATGTACGGCATGCCGGAACTTGACCCACTGGGACGCCCCTCTTTATTTTACGGCAATACGATTCACCGCCACTGCCAACGTCGTTCTTATTTTGATAAAAAAGATTTTGCTGAAAAACTAGGCGATATTGAGTGTATGTTTTCTTTAGGCTGCGTTGGACCAAAAACCGGCGCAGATTGCCCATACCGACAATGGGTCAACCATGTAAGTTGGCCCGTTAAAGTAAATACACCTTGTATCGGCTGTACCAATCAGGATTTTCCAGACGGCTCCACTCCTTTTTTTGTGCCGCTGCCACAAAAAATAAAAATGCCCAAGCAAATGGGCTGAAATCAGATTCAACAGTGAAGGGAGATTCTAATGAGTCCAAAAAAAATCCTGTTTAGTCCAGTCACCCGGCTGAGCGGATTGCTCTCAGTGGAATTAACTTTCGACAACGAAGTGATTCAGGAAGCTGATGTCAGCTATGCCAAATTATCCCCCATTTTTAGAGCAAAACTGTAACGATTGCCGGTTAAACGTTGAAGATAACCGTCGTGTAGCCTCTCATTATATGGAAGCGGTGCAAATATCCGAAAAATGCCATCAACTGTTGACTCTCTTCGGCGGAAAAGCGCCTCATCAACATAGTTTTGTCCATGGGGGCGCAGCGGTAGCCCCGACCGTCGATAAAATCAATCAAGCACTTACGTTAATCCGTGATATACGTAAGTTTATCGGTCGTTGCCTGATGCCAGATACGGAACTGATTGCCAACTGCTATGCGGATTATTTTTCTATCGGCAAAACGCCAGGACGTTTACTATCTTTTGGTCTTTTCCGGTTTGGAAGTAAAAATGAACAGCTTCTATGGAAAGACGGAGTTCTTAATGATCATTATTCCAAACCAAAATTAGATCTTCTTCAAGAAGACATATCTCATGCATGGTATGAACGTTCTCATTTCTTGGCCAACCCCGAAGTTTCGAATTGTGGCTCGCTCATTAGAATTAGAAACAGAGTTAATAGCTGATCTGGTAGAAAAGTGGCTCACCGAACTTGAACCCGGTGAACCACCAATAAAGCAGAAAAAAGAATTAGTTAAAAATCAGGCCATTGCGGTAACATATAAATTATTGTCAGATTTTAAAAACCATAAAAGATTGAAACTAAATTAGTCCGGTTGCTTGGCAGATAGCAAAGGCAACATAGGAAGCGATAAACGGCAGCCATATCATTTTTAATCATGGCTCCAGAGGTAAAACTTCCTAATATGCTGCTCTGGTCTTCCGTAACTTCCTAGTGAGGTAAATAGGCGTCCTAGCTATTCATTTGGATCCCATACCGGATAATGCCAATATAAAAAGGCTTGACAAAGAAAGCATGATTATAAGATAATACTTATATACTTATATACGAGAGGAATATTCATGAAAGATCATCTCAAAAACATGGCTGTCGTTCTTAAAGCTCTCGGCGATGAGAAACGACTAAAAATAATCAAAATGCTTGCTTCAAATACTAATGAAAGTTTTTGCGTTTCTGATGTGGCTCTGCAACTCGGTATCTCTCAGCCTGCCGTATCTCAGCACATAAAGGTTTTAAAGAATATTGGTATTCTTGAAGAGAACCGAAGGGGTTTTAGGGTCTTCTATACGATTAATTCTGAAGTTTTGGCAGAATACAGGAAAGACATAAATGAATTGTTTAGGAAAGCCTTTGAGAAATGCCAGCATAATTTCTCTTGTGACCAATGTTCTTATAATAACAAGTGTCAATAAAAGTATGGTCAGACTATAAGTATTTGCTTATTGTCTTATAATGAAAGCAGGTGTAAACTGATGCGTAATTACCGTACTTAAAATTTGTAACAACAGGTATGTGTTTGTAAGACTTTTTCATGGTTCCTTATTTTTAATCATTAAAATCAAGGGAAGGTGAACATTTTTATGATAAAAAATATTCCGTTGTTAGAGGTTGATGAAGTAAAAATAACGATAGTCATGGATAATACCATTGACGCATTTATGACAGGTAATGAATTCGTACATAGATTTGATTGTTCTCAATCCTCAATTATTGCAGATGATGGTTTTTCACCACTTATAGCAGAGCATGGTTTTTCAGCGATGATCCAGGTTAAACGCGGAAGTAAACAAGAAACTGTGTTACTGGATGCAGGTATAAGTCCCAACGGCATTTTACATAACATGAGTGCCTTGGGAATAAATAGTAACGATATACAAGCGATTATACTCAGTCATGGTCATATTGACCATACTATGGGGTTACCTAGTCTGATTGAGAAGTTAGGATCACATCAAGTACCTCTTATATTTCATCCCGATGCTTTTTTAAACAGAAAAGTGATAATGCCAGGCGGGTATGAAGTGAATGTTTCGTCCCCCCAATTAACGGTTTCGCAACAGGAAAAAATTGCTGTTGTTAAAAAAACTGATCCAACCCTTCTGGCTGAAAACATGATTCTCGTCTCCGGCGAAATTGATCGAACTACAGATTTTGAAACGGGATTTCCTATTCACTATACAAAACGTAAAGGTAAGTGGGAAAACGATCCGGCAGTAAAGGATGATCAATGTGTCATTGTAAATGTCCGGGGAAAGGGCCTGGTTGTGATTACCGGGTGTTGTCATTCCGGACTTATCAATACGATTAACTACGCTCAAACATTGACTAATTGTCAACAAATTTATGCGGTATTAGGAGGTTTTCACTTAACAGGTGGGATATTTGAAAAAATTATTCCTGCTACCATTACTGAATTGCAAAAAATTAATCCAGCCTATTTGATGCCGGGCCACTGCACTGGATGGTCTGCCATTCACCAAATTGCCCAGGCAATGCCTAAGGCATTTGTACCAAATAATGTTGGTACTACATTACTATTTCAAGCTGACAGTTGATAAATTTTTTAACATGATCAATGTAAAAATGGAGGTACAGTTTATGGCTAGAATAGCAATTATAAGTTGTGGAAATGTAAAGAATGAACTTAGTTGTGCAGCGACTGGCTGTTTCAAATCATTCAATGAGCGAAAGGGAATGTTTGCGTGTTATGGTGATGATCAGAAATCGCAGATCGTAGGTTTCAGCACTTGCGCTGGTTGTCCAACACTCTATGCTATGGAAAAGATTTTAACTAAAGTAAAACCCCTGGTCGAAATCAGTAAAGCGGACACCATTCATTTTTCAAGCTGCATGGTTAAACTTTGTCCATTCGTCCAAAAGTACAAAAGTGTAATTAATACAATGTACCCCCATGTGGAAGTGGTGATGGGCACAGATGAATCTACGCCGCTGGCGACGATGAAGATAATGTTAAAAAACCTGCTTACTGATAACAGCCATGGTATTATCGAAGAATTTAAAAGAAATATGCCACCATTGGCTTAATAGATAAGGTGTAAGGAAAGCGGACCATTCCTTTGTTGCCAACGCACGAGAGGGATAGTGCTCAGGACACTATGGGTAATTTCTTCCTATATCAATATAACGTGTGTAAAAAAATAAAAAAATTACCCACGTTATTAAGACGTGAGTAATTTTTACTTATATAACCATAAAACATCTTATGTTCGTCTGCATCTAAATAACATAAATTCGGCTAACGCCGCCTCCAGCCGCCGGAGAGCCTCGGTGGTGTCCGCGCCTGCTTTACTACGCCGAGCTAACTCGTCCGATGCTTCGCGAATTTTATCGTATATCTCGCTTTCTCTTTGGCAGTACTCTGCTGACATTCGCCGGATTAACATGGAACATCAACCGCCGCAAGGACTAAGTTTTTCTGTTGTAAGAACCTGTCCAAATAATAGCCTGTTAGGCCTGCTAATATTCCCAATAGAGCAAACAACAATGGAGCATACTTGTAAAAGACCCGCATCTTATCCCCTCTTTACAACGTTCGGAGCCATAGCTGATCACTATCCCTTGTTTCATTTTGATTGTGGCACCGTTCTAATCGCACTTTATATTCCTAAAGTGCAGCACAAATAAAGGCAGTCCATTGAAGTTATAGCGTTGCTGCGCTATAATAAAATAGTATTTTTATAACCAAGTTGGAATGCGCCGCGCTGCCTGTTATCGCGCACATCCCGCACTACTTCCATACCTCGACGTGTGTGGAAGTTTACTTATTATGTTTGTTGGATTTACCCTCTTCCAGTTGTCTGAGACTTGCTATCTTGCAGGGCAATTATATTTTTTGTGCTAATAGCACACTTTTATATTTATATTATAATGTGCCATTAGCACAAAGTCAACTCATTTCTAAGGGATGATGGTATGATTTTACCAATATTAGCGGAAAGACTTACCTATTTACGCGAACAGCGTAACCTTAAGCTGAAAGAAGTAGCTGAGGCTGTTGGTATTACACCAAGTGCAGTCGGTTCATTAGAACACGGAAGAAGACCGATAAGTATCGAAACACTTATGAAAATGGCTAATTTCTATGGTGTATCTACTGATTGGCTACTAGGCTTAACAGATAATCCTGAACGAAATTTTGCACGCAGATAGTTTGGCTTAACTGGCAGTCAGCAACTGCCAGTTAAGCCTTTTTGCCAAACTTTCGCTTGAACTCTTCACTTGCTAAAATTCTTACATTGTGGCAGACGCTTTCGTCTCTGTTGCCTTATCGTCAGCAATCGGCATGGTAACCACCAATAAGAACGATATCAAACACAACAATACCGAGAAAACAAGCACACCAGTAGTGCCAAAAAGCGTTGCCACATACCCGTTTATATAATTCGTGCCAAAGCCGCCGAGACTGGAGCAGGAATTAATGACGGCAACGCTTACCGCCAGCGCCGACGGTGATAAGAGCATTCCCGGCAAAGCCCAGAAGGGTCCGTAATAGCAGTATGTTCCGATTCCATAGAAGGCTAACGCCAGCATTTTTACCGGCAGCGAATCCACCAGCGCCAAAACTAAAAAGGCAAGGCCAAACAGCAATATTGGCAAGCCGGTATGATATCTTCTTTCATTCGTCTTATCCGAATGCGCTCCCCACAGCGGCATGGTGATGGTTGCGCAGAGGAACGGCAACGCCATCACAATCCCTACTTCCGTATCCGAAAACGAACCGGAAAACTGTTTGATAATACCGGGCAGCCAAAAGGCAGCCGCTTGCGCCGCGCCCTGCACAAACCCATAGATGCCGGCCAGCCGCCACAACGTTGGGTTGGAAAAAATTCGGGCAAGGCGTAATGACCCGGCCTTCTCCTTCCCGCTCTGTTCTTTTGCCAGCTCACTAGTCAGCCATTCTTTTTCTTCCTTACTAAGCCACTTGGCGTCCTGCGGCGTGTTCGTCAAAAAGAAAACTGTCATAATCCCCAAAAGCGCGGTAGGAATGCCCTCTACGGCGAACAGCCACCGCCACCCGGCATAATCAAACCAGCGTAAATGCTCGATGATCCAGCCGGATATCGGGGACGCGATCGCCGAAGACAGGGAGCCTGCCAGCATAAAAAAGGCCGTAACCTTTGCCATCTCCCTGGATGGAAACCAGCGGGAAAAGTAAAAGATCATCCCGGGAAAAAATCCGGCCTCGAATATGCCCAGCAAAAAGCGGCAAAGTAACATTTGGGTAACATTCTGCACAAAAAAGGTTGCCGCCGTAACAACACCCCAGCCGCAAAGGATAAAGGCGATCCAGCGATTGGCCTTGGTACGCTGTAAGATCATGTTGCTGGGAACCTGAAAGAAAAAATACGATACGAAAAACATAGCGGATACAAAACCAAAATCAACGGCGGTTATGTCTAAATCCTTATTCATCTGCAAAGCGGCAAAGCCGACATTTAACCGATCGACAACATTAAAGAAATACAGCAAAAAGGCAAAGGAAACAATATGCCATCTGACTTTTCGCAGCGTGCGTACCCCTAGCTCCGGTACGGCTACAGAATGATTCATATAACGCGCTCCTTTTCGCTATTGATTTGTCAAAGAACTCATTACCGGTATCAACCGCTGCCTAGCGACAGTATCGGTTGACAGGAACCTATAACATCAGTAAGATAAATAACGCGAAGCCCTTATGCTTCATGTTTGAATACCAGCATCTCCATTTCACCAAGCATCTTGGGTGGGTGCTATAAAGACGGAAATGGAGATGTTGGTATTTTTGTTCAAACTTTTTTATTTTACAACAGCAGTAATCGCCTTTTTCATGGCTTCTTCACTCAATTCCTGACCGATGCCGGGAAGGTCGGGAATTTCGAAGTATCCATCTTTGGGCTGATAATCATATTTGCACAAACCAATGTTTTCCGGCAGCAGCGCCGCGGCGTGATGCTCATGAATCAGGAAATTAGGAATCACCGCTTCCAGTTGGAGCGCGGCCGCCGTAGCAATCGGTCCGCCGCAAATATGCAGTTGAACGCCGATATCATAGATATGAGCCATATCGCAAATTTTCTTGCCTTCGCTGATGCCGCCGCAATTGCCAAGGTCCGGCTGGATGACCTGTAAGGACCGGTCTTCGAAAAACGGGCGATAGCCCCAGCGGGAGTAAATTCTCTCGCCACTGGCCACCGGGATTTTGATATTCCGGGCGATTTCTTTCATGGAACCGGCGTTAAGCGGCAGCGTGGGCTCTTCATAATAGAAGCAGCGCAGGCTTTCCAGTTCTCTTCCCAGTTGAATCGCGGAGTTGGTATCGGTTAAGGAGTGAAGTTCGATGATAATATCCAGTTTCGGCCCGCCGGCTTCCCGGATCGCTTGCACCCGGTCAACCGCTATTTTCAATTGATCGTATTCCAAAATGCCGTAATTGGACCACCCCATCCATTGCCCCTTCAGGTTGAAACCAACGGGATCGACCTTTATACAAGTGTAGCCTTCGGCCATCGCTTTTCTTGCCGCCTCCGCATACTGTTCCGGCTTGACAAGCGGTGCGCACTTCGGTCCCCAGTCAAATTGGATTTGGCTGGCGTAAGCACGTAATTTACGATTTGTTTTGCCGCCTAACAACTGATAACAAGGTACGCCTAATGCTTTCCCTTTAATATCCCAAAGCGCAATATCAATGGCGCTGATCCCGGCAAAAATTACGGTGCCGCCACCCATACCCCAAAATGTCGTCCGGAAAATTTTCTCCCAGATTTCCTCATTGTTCATCGGGTCCATACCGATAATTAATTCGGCAAAATCCTGCACCATACCATAGGCCGCTTTCCCGGCCTGTCCATACGCCAACCCGATTTCACCGTAACCGGAAATTCCCTCGTCGGTGTTAATACGGACAACCGTAGGATTCCACGGCGTATTGTCAACCGAGGGCTTGCCTGTAGTTAAATAAAAGATATCCACACTGGTAATTTTCATAATGTTCACTCTCCTTTTATTTATAAAGTGCCGTCTACCCTCATACCAACAGTGTCTCAATTTTTCACCTCCATGGATAAATTAAGTATGAGCATTGTAGACAGCGCTTTTCCGCCTGGTCGGTTTACCTTTTACGGCAGATACAGTATAATAAAATTACTTAATTTTGGAATTGACCACTAGGCCTGACTGCGCGCCAACGCATTACAGGCATGGCAAATAAACAGCATTGGCGGAGACACATCCCCTGCTGTCTTTTTGAGTGTCTTCGATAGTTTTGTGGCATTTTTTTACCAAAGTGTCAACTAACACTATCAAGGGCAGATTTTTCCCTGTTGGGGCGGCTCAAACGAATAAGCCGGTATCGATTATCGATAGCAGCAGTTCTGCCGATACTGCTGCTTCTCTGTATCTCCTCCCTTTCTGGTCTTATAAAAAAGAGTAGCGAATGCTTTCTTTTATACCTTATTTGTGCAGTTTCATTGCACTACAACTTATTATAGTGCAATGAAACTGCACAGTCAACATATTTTTTTGTATTGGTGTGTGATTTTATGACTTCCTTTGGTGAACGATTAAACCAATTGCGTAAATCCAAGAATTTAAAAGCTGAAGACTTAGCCGATATCGTTGGCGTTAAACGCCGGATTATTTTCATGTATGAAAAAAACGAGTCCAAGCCAAGTTTTGACGTTCTCATCGCTCTGGCTGACTATTTCGATGTTTCACTGGATTATCTTGTTGGCAGATCGGACAAGCCAATGAGGGGATAAGAGCAAAGTGAATCAAGGGACTTGTTCCTTGATTCACTTGAGAAAGCATAGGCAGTAGTGTTTATCTATCTCCCTTTCGCTGGGAAAAAATACAAGGGACGTTCCTTATTGGGAAAAAATACAAGGGACGTTCCTTATTTGACAACTTTATCGTGTCAAATAAGGAACGTCCCTAACTGTCTCCCTAACACCTTCAATTGTACACCTCCAAGGTAGTTTACCGTAAACCAATTTAGGCACTAGTAAGACGTTTTGTGTTATCAAATTTCATTAGCATCTTCCATATGTTCACCTTACAAATTAAAGCTTTTTAAATATCTTTATATTGCTAACTACATTTTTGGTTTCTAGTAAAAATGATGTTTTTTGTTTATTCTTAAACATAATTTCTAAGAGATCAGTCATAGTACATAGCAGATCAGAAAAAGTGATAAAATAGGCGTAAAATTGACCTAATGTTAAAATTTTGGGGTTTATCCCCATATATTCACCACTTTCAGGATTTAATGTAGTCACAAAATATATGAACGAAAAATTAATTATGAACTTAATTGAGAGAAAAGTTACTTTGTAAATCGAAATATTTTTTGTATGAATAAGTAAAAGTGAAGCTATAATAACAACTATGTAGATAGCCGAATAACAATAATTTAAAATATGATTTTGAACAAAAGTATGATCCAATTTTTCCTCCAAAAACAAAAAACGTTAGCCACTGCCGGCAATTTTGCCTCAATGGCATTACGATTATAGATTTAATTTAGGACTCGCGGGGACGGTTATTGTGAAAACAACAGAGTCCCCGAAGCTAAAAAAAGGTATAACAAAATAGGCCTACAGTCTTAGGCAAATTTGTAGGGTACTTATATTAACTATTGAATAATTACAAATACGTATTGTATAGTAGAGTTAGCTATTATGTAGTGGTGGCGATGAGTATGCCTTTAAGGCAATAATTGGGTCGTAGAACTCGCCAGATTGTAACAGCTTATAAATAAGCGTTAGAATCTTTCTCGCCACCGCAATAATAGCTTTCTTTTTGCCCAATTTTCCCTGATGTGACCAAAACCAAAGTGCAAACGGACTATTGCGTACTCGTACAGATGCCCAAGCTACCTGACAT
>NZ_FNAM01000072.1 GCF_900101845.1 Sporomusa acidovorans
TCTTGCTCTGTGTACACTTCACCTATGTTGTTACCAATATAGGCGCAACACTCGATACGGATGGCTGGTTAGGCCTTATCCTGCGCGGACTCTCACCGCGCCAGAAACTACCAAGCTTGGCTTGGCGTACCACAAATAAGTGTTGCTTCGAGCACGCAGACTTATCTTTGTATAAACAACTCGTTTATTGCTAGGCAATCAGTCCCTGCTGCTAATCCCTGTATATTTGGGAAAGGAGTTTTTCCTGTGGCTTTAAAAATCGTCTATCCCATCTGTTGTGGCATTGACGTTCACAAAACCTTCGTCGTAGCCTGTATCGCTTCTTCCAACAGCAAAGGCATCACTGCTTACAAACGCCATCGCTTTTCTACCTTTACTAAAGGTCTCAACGGGATTTCGAGAGCCGGCTGCTACATCAAGCCTCTCTTGGTACAGTGTGCTACCGCCGTAATCAAAAGCGAAAAGCATCCCGAAATCCGAAACCGCTATCTGCAACTGAAGCGGCGCAGAGGCCATAAACGAGCCATCATTGCCATTGCTCGTATGCTGTTAACAGCCATCTATCACATTTTAAAAACCAAAGAACCCTATAACCCTAGTTTATATAAACAATCTGATGTTCGTCCTGTCGTTCATCATGAATTTACGATAAAAGAAGCCATTCTGCTGATACAAGCACAGGGTTATCAAATTCTGGCACCTACACCCTAATTCTTAATTAAAATACATTATTTACCATTATGTCGTCCTACGGACGGCCTGTTTGGCATGCTCTTTTCCCTTATTAAGCATGTTAACCAAGGATTTCAGACTTTTACCCTCCGTTTTCCATAAATGATATCTTTATTTTAGAAGGGTATAGACCAAAATACATGATAGATCCTGCGGTTTATCAAAAACTTGGGGACAAAAACTTGGGGACAGGCACATTGTTTCAAAAGTATTAAATCTACTATGAAACAAGGAACCTGTCCCCCTTTTGTATTTCTTGAATTCTTCCTTTATTAAGCATCGTGCTTCGATGTATAGTAAATCTATGCATTATAGTAATATACCTCCCCAATTTCTGCAACCATAATTTGCACGGTTGTGGCCGAAATGTGCAGTGTCGGTACGCTGCTTGCTTTCCTTGTCGCGACGGTTGGCGTTATTGTTTTGCGCAGAACCAGACCTGACGCCGAGCCTCCGTTTCGATGTCCGGCAATTAAAATAGTTGCTGCCCTTGCCATACTTTCCTGTATTTATATCATGTGTAACCGGGCTTATGCAACTTGGGTACGGTTTATTGTCTGGACGGTGATCGGCCTTGTCGTTTACTGGGCCTATCGGATATTCTCACAGTGTGCTGAACAAACGGGATCTATTCACACAAAAAAGTAAAGCGTTGTAGATGTACAACCTATAATAATAGGGAAGCGACTGTTTATCTTAAAATAGACAGGCAGCCGCTTTTGACGTTTGTGTCCTATTCCGAAGCAAAAACCTTTACGGAAGGGCTAGCTCGGTTTGAGTATTTAAAGAGTACGCGTGGTATCGGGGTAAAAGTTACTTAACTAATTTCATACCCAATTTAATGGCTTTTTCATTAAGTTCTTCAGTTCCTTTGGGAACCCGGTTCAGTACGGCCCTAGTGAGCGATTCTATAGATACCACACCAGTAATTTTAGCGATTGCGCCCAAAGCTATAATATTGGCAAATAACGCTTTACCCAATCCCGCCTGCGCAGTATGGGTAATCGGCAGTTCATAGATTTTTTTATACTTCTTTTCAAGCAGCTTTTCTACAAATTGACTGTCGGTAATTAATATGCCGTCTTCCTGAAGATCGGAGGTATATTTCTTACATGCTTCCTGACTCATAGCCAATACCACATCCGGTACGGTTATTTTCGGATAATGGATCACTGAACCGGAAATCAGCACTTCCGACTTGCTGGAACCGCCACGGGCTTCCGGTCCATACGATTGAGACTGTATGGCATTTTTTCCGTCCAATAATGCGGCTTCAGCCAGAATAATGCCTGCTAGTATGAGTCCTTGTCCGCCGGTTCCGGATAAACGCAATTGCTGCATGTTATTTCGCTCCTTTCTGGGCTTTAGCGATAACCTTATCATATTCTGCCGTATATTCCGGCGCTTGGGCTTTATACAAAACACCAATGGGGAATTTATCGGTCTGTTCTTCTGCGGTTAATTTCTCATAAGCCGCCAGCATAACGCCATGGTCTTTTTGCCATTTCATCATATTCGGCGCAGAACCTTTCTTGTTCTGACGGCCAAAAGAAATCGGACAGGCCGTTATCGCTTCGATCACGCTAAAGCCTACATGTTCAATCCCCTGGGCGATGACATCGGTCAACAGTTGCGTATGGTATGTTGTCGCCCGGGCAATAAAGGTTGCCCCTGTTCCTCTAGCCAGATCATAGACGTCAAACGGGCGGTCTACTGTTCCATATGGTGCGGTTGTGGCTTTGGAGTTGGTTGGCGTTAGCGGCGAATATTGACCGCCTGTCATGCCATAAATATTGTTGTTATACAGAATCACAGTAAGATCGATATTACGTCTGGCGGCATGGATGAAGTGATTGCCGCCGATGGCGGTGGCATCGCCGTCACCGCTTACTACGATTACTTTAAGACGCGGCTCGGCAAGCTTAACACCTGTCGCTACCGGCAGACCCCGTCCATGGGCCGAATGAACCGTATTAAAATCGAGATAGCCTGACGCTCTGCTTGAACAGCCAATACCGGATACGACTGCCACATCGTCTTTGGCCAAGGACAGTTTATCAATGGCTTTTACCAAAGCACCAGTCACAATGCCGTTGCCGCAGCCGGGGCACCAGATATGGGGCAGGCGGCCGGCACGAAAATATTTGTCAATTAGTTGTTCCATTTCCATTTTGCATCCTCCTTACTGTCCCTTATTTTAAGTTTTCGATTGCCGCCAGCAGCTCATTGGGGGTAATGGCTTCGTTATTGTATTTTGCATGCAAAGTTACTGGAACCTTTCCGGCAACTACCCGTTCCACTTCCCTGACATATTGCCCGCAGTTCATCTCGGCAACAAGGATATGCTTAACTTTGCCTGCCATTTCTTTTATTTGTTTTTCCGGGAAAGGCCACAGGGTGATCGGCCGGAACATGCCTGCCTTGATGCCTCTGACACGAGCGGCATCGACGGCGTCATAGGCTGTCCGGGCCGTACCGCCGTAGGCGACAACGGCAATCTCGGCATCGTCCATACGATAGGTTTCATACAGAATGATATCCTCCAGGTTATCATTTATTTTGGCATGCAGACGGTCAAGGCATTGTTTTGTCGCCGCCGGCGAACCGTCAGGGAAACCGTATTCATCATGCACAAGCCCGGTCACATGCCAGCGATAGCCGGTACCGAAGGGAGCCATTGCCGGTACCAAATCGTCATCGGCCTTATAAGCTTTGTACTCCTCCGGGCTTACTTTAGGCAGTTTCCGCTGTGGTTTGACGATTTCGTCATAAGAATCAGGAAGCTCTATTTTTTCGCGCATATGGCCAATGACTTCGTCGAGGAGCAAAATCACCGGTGTACGGTATTTTTCCGATAATTCATAAGCCTTAATGGTCAGATCAAAACACTCCGGTACACTGCCAGGCGTAAGCGCAATCATCGGATGATCGCCATGCGTTCCCCAGCGTGCCTGCATCACATCGCCCTGGGCCGGTGAAGTGGGTTGTCCTGTCGAAGGACCCACGCGCTGGACGTTGACAATGACCATAGGAATTTCAGCGATACAAGTATAACCAATCAATTCCTGTTTTAACGAAAAGCCTGGGCCGCTAGTAGCTGTCATAACTTTCTTCCCTGTAAGAGCTGCCCCTATAATAACGCCGATCCCGGCGATTTCATCTTCCATTTGAATAAATTTGCCGCCAACAGCCGGCAGCATTTTTGCCAGAGATTCAGCCACTTCTGTAGAAGGCGTAATCGGGTAACCGCCAAAAAACGTTACCCCAGCGGCGATAGCGCCTTCCGCCACTGCCTGATTGCCTTGCATAAGACTAACTTTGGACACTATATTCATCTCCCTTGTATTTCTTTACGAAAATTGCATAATCCGGGCAGCGCATCTCGCACTGGCGGCACAGAATGCAGTCTTGTTCATTAACAACTTCTACCTTTTCAAGCTGGTTAATACCCAATACCTTCTTGGGGCAAAACTCCACACAAATACCACAACCCTTGCAACGATTAATGTGTAATTTTAAGCTCATTTACAATTCCCCTTTCTTTTTAGTTAAAATATCTGTCAGACTTTCATGCTCCCTGATGACACGTAGCGCGAATGCCACGATAAAGCTTCGTCCAAAAGCACGGGAGTGTGAGCCTGATTGGTGATTTTTTCAGCCCGTACCAAATAATCGAGCAATAACGGCTGGTAATCCGGATGAGCACATCGATCAATAATCACCCGGGCCCGCTCTCTTGGACTTAACCCCCGGACATCGGCGACTCCCCGTTCGGTAATAAACACATCGACATCGTGCTCTGTATGATCAATATGGGAGCACATGGGGACAACCGAGGAAATTTTACCGTCTTTGGCAACAGAATTGGTAAAGAAGAACGTCAAATAGGCATTCCTGGCAAAGTCTCCCGAACCGCCAATACCGTTCATGATTTTGCTGCCGGCAATATGCGTCGAATTAACATGTCCATAAATGTCAAACTCGATGGCGGTGTTCATCGCAATGACTCCCAGCCGGCGGATTACCTCCGGGCTGTTGGAAATTTCCTGCGGCCTGAATATAATCTTCTGCCGATAGTTAGGCAAATTGGCATAAAAGTGTTTAATCCCTGCCGGCGACGGCGTAAGTGAGGTTCCGGACGCGAAGGTAAGTTTACCGGCATCAATTAAGTCAAACATGCCGTCTTGAATCACTTCCGTATATACCGTTAAGTCTTCAAAATCAGAGTCTGCCAACCCGGCGATGACGGCATTGGCCACCGAGCCAACGCCGGATTGCAAGGGCAGCAGGTTTGGGGGCAGCCGGCCGGCACGTATTTCAAATTTCAGAAATTCGATCAGATGGGCGGTCATGGCCCGGCAGTTCTCATTAACAGCCGCCAATTCCCGTACGGCATCGGGAATATCACAGGGAACAATATATACAATCTTATCAAGACCACAGGGAATATAGGTTGTCCCAATGCGGTCATTGGCTTTGACAATAGGAATGGGCTGACGTTTCGGCAGCAGCTGATGCAGAAAGACATCGTGCATTCCCTCGAGTTCAGCCGGCTGGGTAGTATTGATTTCCACAATCACAGTATCGGCGTTCTGCACATAGGAGGCCGAATTGCCGACTGAGGTAGTCGGTATGATGTGTCCCTCTTCAGTAATCGCACAAGCCTCGATAATGGCCACATCCACTTTTCCGCCCAAGAAACCGTAACCGGCCATCTGCGCCATGTGGCTAAGATGGACATCTGAGTAGGCTACTTTGCCGCTGTTGATGCTCTTGCGCAAACGATCATCCGTCTGATACGGCATGCGCCTGGCAATCCCATTAACCTCAGCCAATATACCATCCAGCTCCGGTCCTACAGAGGCACCGGTCCACAGATTAATCTGAAATTTTTCCTGGCGGATTCTCTCCGCCAGGGCAAGCGGCACCGCTTTGGGATAGCCGGCGAAGGTAAACCCGCTGGCACCAATATTCATTCCCGGTTTTATGATTGATACTGCTTCCGCCGCCGTCGCTATTTTGCTGCGCAGGGCTTTATTGCGCACTCTGCCTTGTATGTCTGTCATTGCTTTTTCTCCTATCTGCCTAATACAGGTCCCGCAAGAGACTCTGGACTGACTATCAGAGCAGAGTATGTCCACACCAGTTGGCAGAACTATGCATTTATATATCTAAGAACGCCTAAAATGCAACGTGAGCTATTTATTGTTTTGCCGTTGCGCCTGTTGTTTCGTCAAATCTTCACAGCGTCCGGCTTTCAAAACAGCACCGCCAGTCTGATGACCGACCATTTGCTCTGCCAGACGAGCCGTCACTATCGCCTTTTCCAAATCAATACCAGTATCAATGCCCATTTCGTGAAGCATATGAATCACATCTTCGGTAGCCACATTGCCTGACGCACCGGGAGCAAACGGACAGCCGCCAAGTCCGGCAAAAGCACCGTCAAATACGGTGATCCCCGCCTGCATACCGGCGACAATATTGGCTAACGCCATATCCCGTGTATTATGGAAATGCATGACCCACTTCACCTGCGGAAATGTTTTTTTCATATGGCTGCCCAATTCAAACACCTGGCGAGGATTAGCCATACCGGTGGTATCCGACAAAGACAATTCCGTAATCCCCAGTTTCAAGAAGCCGCGGACAACGTTTTCCACCTGTTCCACCGGCACTTTTCCCTGGAAAGGACAACCGAAGCTGGTGGAAATCGCCCCCGATACTTCCATATTGTGCTGGGCGACAAAATCCACGCAGCTAGTAAATGCTTCCATCATTTCCAGGGGCTTTTTATTAAAGTTATTAATGCAATGGGCCTCACTGGCAGACACGGTGAGTTTAACCTTGCTAAGGCCAGCTGCAAAGGCCCGTTCAACACCTTTGAGGTTTGGCACTAAAACGCGATATTCAACGCCGTCCACCTTTTCCATAGCCTGTACCAATTTATCAGTGTCGGCCATTGCCGGCACCGCTTTGGGATGCACAAATGAGCCAACTTCTATGACCTTGATACCGGCTGCAACTACTGCATGCAGCAATTGCAGTTTTTCCTCCAGGCTAACTATTTTTTTCTCATTTTGCAGTCCGTCGCGCAAACCGACTTCACAGATCGTTACTTTATCCGGCCATAGGTTATTTGCTTTTTCCATGGGTAATCTTCCTTTCCGCACACCAACGCTGCTCTTGTTTACCTATAGGCAAACGCTTATATAATCCCTTTTTCTTTCAAATCGCTTACTTCTTCCGGGCTCAATCCCAAAAGACTGCCGTATATATCTTCGTTATGCGCGCCGATTTTAGGTCCACCCCATTTTACTTCACCCGGTGTGGCGCTGAGTTTTGGCACAATACCAGGCATTTTTATGGTGCCAAAATCAGGATGATCCACTTCAATGATATTCTCACGGGCGGCATAGTGCGGATCGGCAAAAATATCGGCCATACTATAAACCAAACTTACCGGCGCACCAGCCTCATCTAAGATAGCCTTGATTTCCTGATAATCGTGCTTGCTCATCCAATCAATAACAATCTCTTCTACAAGCGCATTATTTTTAACGCGGGCACCATTGGTATTAAAGCGGCTGTCTTCCAGCAAATCGCTTCTGCCAATGCCATGAGCAAAATATTCAAAAGTGCGGTCCGTACTGCATACCAAAACCACCCATTTGCCGTCTTTGGTTTTAAATGTACCGGACGGGCTGGCCGAACCGCTGATACTGGGCCGTCTTTCCGTAATTTTGCCTGCTATGTCATAATTGGCAACGGCGCCTTCCAGCATGCGGAAAATACTTTCGTAAAGACTTAAGTCCACTTCCTGTCCGGTTCCATGTTTAACTTCCCGGTAGTATATGCAAACCATTGCAGCAAAAGCACCATAGAGTCCGGCAAGATAATCACACAGTGAGATCGGCGGATTTACCGGAGGCCGGTCAGGATAGCCGGTCATATAGGTTAAACCGGAAAAAGCGGTGGCAGGCGTGCCGAAGCCGGCTAAATGAGCATAGGGGCCTGTTTGACCATATCCGGTAATACGAATAACGATAATTCGAGGATTGGCTTTTTTCAGGGTTTCACTGTCTAGCCCCCATTTATCAAACGTGCCGGTCCGAAAATTTTCAATAATAATATCGCTCTTTTCAACCAGTTTGAGGAAAAGCTTCTTTCCTTCCTCTTTTCTAAGATCAAGCGTAATACTTTTCTTGTTTCTGGAAAATGTCGCCCACCGCAATGATTTTCCTTCATAGAGCGGTCCCATATTGCGGCCGGAATCCCCTTTTCCCGGCATTTCCACCTTAATAACATCTGCACCAAAATCACCAAGTAAGGCCGCTCCGAAAGGTCCTGCTATTACAGTCGAAGCATCAAGCACGCGAATACCTTCTAATGCACCTGACATTAACTATCACTCCCTGCTTTATCTAAGATTATTAAATGCCTAACCGACACCAACAAGCAGCAGCACATAATGAACGATTACGGCAACCAATTTTGTTACTAATGCATTAGCTGTGCCAAAATACGGTTTTAAGTAGATAATTATTTTTAAACATGCAAATAGGCTGATTTTGCAGGATATTTCGTGACATTTCAAATTCAAAATGGAAAAAACATTGAATAATCGCGTAGCTTTTGGTATACTTGTGCAAGAAAAAACTGCAAATCGTTGCAATTTGTTGCGGAGTGATGCTTTATGTCCAAAATAGTGTTTTTAATTCCTTATAAAGGTTTAGTGGCTTACACCACAGAGATATTAGCCCCCAAATATCCCGATATTGAAGTCGTTCTGGTCAACCCCCGTACCGCGGTGCCCCTTGTACAACAATACATTGCGCAGGGAGTTGAAATCGTAGCAGCCAGGCCGGTCACCGCAACGGCCATTCGGCAAGCTAATTTAGGCATAAATGTTGTAACAATTCCCATCACAAGTTTTGATATTATTCGTGCCATAAACACGGCTAAACTGCAAGGGAAAAAAATTGCCGTTGTCGCCCATTCGGCGATGGTATTAGGAATTGATTTCCTGGCAAAAGAGTTAGGTGTTGAAATACAGCATTATTGCACCGAATGCGGGCAGGACTATGAAGCCCCGATCTTAGAAGCAGTAGCAAACGGGGCTGAGGTAATTCTCGGCGGCGTATTAGCTGTTACCGCCGCCAAACGTCACAATATCCCTTCGTCACTCATAAAAATTGGCGACGAAAGTATTTTTCAGGCAGCGCAAGAAGCTATGCAAATTCAAACAGCCCTGGAAAATGAATCGGCGAAACGCGGTTTCTTCAATACCGTCTTAGATCATACCAACCAGGGGATCATCACCATTGATGTCGATCATCACATTACCGCATTCAATCCCATTGCCCAAAAACTGACGAAGACCAATAAAACAAATGCCTTGGGTCAACCGCTAGAAAAAATCCTGCCGCAGTTTACTTTGCTGCAAACCTCTTCCCAAAAAGAAATTGCCACTCACAGCATTATTAATGTGAGTGGCAATAAGGTCATGTATAACAGCGTTCCCATCATAATTAACAAAAAATCATTCGGAGCTGTCATATCCCTGCAGGAAATAGATAAAATTCAACAAATGGAGGCTATGATCCGTAAAGAGATCTACGCCCGCGGCCATGTAGCCAAATTTCACTTTGAAAATATCATCGGCCAAAGTCCGGCCATCTTGAATACAATTGAAATGGCCAAAGACTTCGCCGCTACTAATTCCAGCATATTAATTTTAGGTGAAACCGGGACAGGCAAAGAAGTATTTGCCCAAAGCATCCATAATGAAAGCAGCCGCGCCCAGGGACCGTTTGTGGCGATAAACTGCGCCTCACTGCCTGCCCAGCTCTTGGAAAGTGAATTATTTGGTTATGTAGGCGGCGCCTTCACCGGCGCGAATAAAGAAGGCAAGCCCGGATTATTCGAGGTTGCCCACGGCGGAACCATTTTTCTGGACGAACTAGCCGAAATGGACTATGTCAATCAGGGCCGGCTGTTGCGTGTTCTCCAGGAAAAAAGCGTCACCCGGCTGGGCAGCTATAAAGTTACCCCTGTTGATGTACGCATCATTGCTGCCACCAACAAAGATTTAGAAGTTCTAATTTCTGAGCGTAAGTTCCGCGATGATTTATATTACCGCCTTAACGTTTTACGATTGGAACTTCCTCCTCTGAGGATGAGGCAGCAGGATATTCCTTTATTCGCCAAAGTTTTTGTGGATGAATTCGCAACAAATACAGGCAAACGTTTTAGCCTGACAAATGATGCGCTAAAACTACTTGAAGCTTACTCTTGGCCCGGCAACATTCGCGAATGCCGCAATCTTATGGAAAGAATAGCCGCAACGGCCAAAACCGACACCCTCAATCGTTCTCTATTAGCGCCAATGCTAACCCCAAAACAAACTACCCTGCCTTCACGTACCCCCAAAGAAAAACGCCTTATCGATGAAATTACCAAAGCTTTGCACGAAGCCCACGGAAACTATACGGTTGCTGCTGACATATTAGGAATCAACCGCACGACTTTATACCGGCGAATGCAAAGGCTCAGAATAGATTACTAGTTTCCGCTTTCCTTAGAGACGAAATTTACTGATAGCCGCTTGCAATTCCTGCGCCATAGTGGCAAGGTTATTGCTTGAGGAGGCAATTTCTTCCATAGCAGCCGATTGCTGTTGTGTCGTTGCCGATACTGTATGAGCCTCACCTGCCGTGGTTTTTGCCAACTGCTCAATTTCCTGAACAGACGATACAATTTCCTGACTGCCGTTAGATAATTCTTTAATCGCTTCGGAAATTTCCAGAACCTGCTTGGCAAGCAGTGTAACTTGCAGAGCAATCTCCCGAAAGGCATTGCCAGACTCATTTACAACCCCGGCGCTAGTCTTCACCCCCAAGGTACCTTCATTCATTGCCGACACGGCTTTGCCCGTTTCGGCCTGAATTTCACCAATAAGATAAGCAATTTGTTTAGCTGCCTGCTGCGACTGTTCCGCCAGCTTACGAACCTCTTCGGCAACAACGGCAAAGCCGCGGCCTTGTTCACCCGCTCGTGCCGCCTCAATGGCCGCATTAAGCGCCAAAAGGTTTGTTTGGCCGGCTATACCAGAAATAACATCAACAATCTGCCCTATTTCTTTGGACCGTTCGCCCAACTGACCAACGACCTGAGCCGATGCGCCAACAATCTGTTCCATTTTCTCCATCTGTAAAACAGCACTTTCTACCGTTTTGCAGCCGCTGTTCGCGGTTTCGGCGGTTTTAGAAGATTGCTCCGAAACCGCGTTAGCATGTCCTGCTACTTGTTGAATACTGCTTAGCATTTGTTCTACGATGGCGACCGTTTTAACCACCAGACGGCTCTCCTGATCGCCTGCCCGCACCACTTCCGTTATAGACGCTGCGATTTGACTGGCCGCCGCCGCGGACTGCTCGGCGTTGGCAGTAAGTTCTTCCGATGAGGCTGCAACCTGTTCGGCATTGTTATGTACTTGGCCGACTAAACCTCTTAGATTATCGACCATCGTATCCAACGAGTTAGCTAAAAGACCAATTTCATCGCGGGAAGTCATGTCAACTTTCTGCGTTAAATCCCCCTGAGCAACTTCACCAGCCATTTTTTGCATTTTTAAAATTGGTCCGGAAAGGCGCTTGGCTATTAAAGGAACTATGCAGCTAACAATGCCAAGTACTGCCAGCGTTACAATTCCCAGCATCAGCATTAAGGAATGGGTTTTATCGGTAATGACCGTATACGGCGTTTCCAAACAAATCAGCCACCCGGTTCTCGCATCATAGTTGTAGGTTACCAGCTTCTTCCCTGCCGATTCATCGTATATAACGGCTGAACCATTTTTCTTTTCTGCCAAACCCTCTTTGACAAACCCCCGATCATTCATATTGGTGCGGTCTTTGACGAGAGTTTCATCCGGATGGGCTAACAGCTTGCCTTCGCTGTCAATTACGTAGGCGCTTGCCCCGTTGGTGGACAGTTCTGCTACAAATTCACTTATTTTTGTCAGGGCAATCGATCCTTGCATGACCCCGGTTACCGCGTCAGTAGCTATGTCGCGCACAGGAGTTGTTAACGTTATGACCGACTTATTGGTGTTTTTAGAAAAAATGACTTCTGATATCGTTTCCGCATTCCCTTTTAAAGCAGACTGATAATAAGAACGCGTTCCAACTTTAATCAAGGGAGTATCATCTCCCCGTACCACTTGATTGCCTTTAGCATCGTCAAGCGTAAAAGACATTTCCGGATGGTTCTTTTGTATCTGTACGAGAAAAGTTTTTACCTGCGGCAGATCATAAGCTCTTACGGCCGGATTGCTGGCGACAACCGCAAGAATGGTAAAAGGGTTATCCAAATATTCATTGATTTTGAGTTGCACTTTACCGGTCAATTCCCCGCATTGGGTAATGGTTTCTTGTTCCAGTGACTGACTCAGATAGCGTGTTGCTATCACCGACATTACTACAAGCGGCATAAGGCTTATTGCCAACATAATGAATACCAGCTTTTTTTTTAAACTCAAAAATACCATCTCCTGATTACGTTTTTTCCCTCTGTCAATAAAGCATGCTTATAGTCAAACAGCGGATATAAATTTCATTTACGAAATTTATATCCGCGAACACTTACATCCAGCCACACCAAATATTTTGGGGCCGCAAGGACCCGAAAAACAGTTATTTAACTAAAGCGGGAATGGCAAAGGAAGCCCACAGTCCATATATCACCGCTGTTGCCAGGGTAAGCCTAATGCCGGCTTTAAATAGATCGTTTTGACCAAAATAACCATAATCGAAAGTCATCATCAGTGAAGCGGTCTGCGATGGCAGGAAGTAGCCCGCCCGGCAAAAAACGTAAGTAATCCAGCCAAGGGCAACCAATTGTCCTTGCGAAAAACCGGCATTGCTGCCAATCATAATCGCTAACGGAATAAACAAGGCGGCCGCAGCCGTTACCGAAGCAACGCCTAACCGTAAAACAAGTGTAATTATACCGACAAGCAGCATTACTCCTACAAACGACGTGACACCTAAGCCGCCTACCCAGTTGGCAATCATCTTAATTACGCCGGTGCTTGTCAGCAACGAGGCAAAACTTGTGGCTGCGGCAATAACCATAATGGAACCCCAGGCAATGGATTTACTGTCCCGTTTCCAGTTACCAGGACCGACACCCGGCAAAAATAATGCAATTGCAACCATAATTAAGACAACTTCCGCCGGTATATGATGAATCTTATCGGTTACCCACAGCGCAACTGCCGCAACCAGGGTTACTAATACATATTTTTCTTCATACCGCATAGCCCCAAGCTTTTCAAGCTGTTCATGCACGAAGTCCACAGACACAGTTTCCTGGCTGGAGGGAAACATCTTTCGCAAAGTAAACCATTGAAAAGCTAACATGAAGAGTGCCGGCAGCAGCAAATATTCAGCCGTGTTTACCCAATATTGAGGAGAATGCGTTCCTTCTTCAATCAGTCTGCCTGCCAGCAGCGTTGCCTCCGCGCCGGTAAGAAAAGCGGCCCCCATAGTAGAAGGCATCATCCCCGCTGCCATATACACCGCCTTCTGAAAGGGATTCACCTTAGAGCCGATAAGCTCTTTGGTAAAATTGAACGGTTTGACCAACCCTTCGGCAAATGAGACATACAACGCCGTTCTGCCTGTGGCAGTCGGCGCCAGGAACGATAAGGGAACTTCCGCAAAAAACATAGCGCTAAGGATACGATCTACCTTGGTTTTACCTTCTTTACCTGCAAAAACAGCCATAATTTTATAAATGATACGTTCGCTTAAACCGGAGGACTTAACAACTGCCGCAAAGGCTGTAGCTGCCAGTACTCCTGCCGGTACGGTTCCCGCAAAACCTGTAAGTGATTTCGCAAACGAGGCTTTCAAACTCATTTTAGGATCGGCGGCACCCGCCCAAGTAATTAAAACGATCAACATGAGTGCGGAAACAGGATAAGGAACAGCCTCAGTAGCCCATGTCACCACAATAAAAACTAAAATAGCCAAAGCGCGCTGCCCTGCAACCGACAATCCTGTTACAGGCGCAATGAATAATGTAATGATCCCCAGTAGAACGGCTAATCCTAAAAACATTATTTTTCTTTTGTTGCTTTTTATCTGACCAGCTTTAGACTCACTCATTGTCATCCCCCACATGTTTATAAGTTTTATTTCTTTAGCTACTCATTGTATTTATTGGCATAAATTTGAACAAAAGTTCATCTTCTTCCAACCAGCATTGAACATTGCCTGCAAACGCAGGATTTATTTGCGGGTAATCACGGCGGAAGTGAGCGCCTCTACTTTCTTTACGCACAAGCGCCGACTGAACGATAGTTTTAGCAACACGCAGCAGATCCCGCAGGTAAACACTCTGCAAACTACCACTGGCCGTTTCTTGCGCCATTCTGTCAATATAATCGTTCATCCGTTGCAGACTCTGTTCTGAACGTATAAGAGAAACATCTTCCCACATTTTCCTTCTTACCGTATTAAATGTAGCGGAACAATCGCCAATAGTAAAATTTGGGGAATATTTACTTTCAAATGTTCGCTCAGACTTCTGTTGCGCAGGCTGAGATGCGGCACTAATTCCGGCTTGCCGCCCAAATACGCAAGCCTCCATCAGAGCGGCTCCGGACAACCTGTTTGCCCCGTGGATACCGCCGCATATTTCACCGGCGGCATATAACCCGGGTACGCCGGTGGCGGCAAACTCATCAATCACAACTCCCCCCAAAGAATAATGCACACAGGGAGATACTTTGATGAAATCTTTAGTCGGATCGATTTTAGCTGCAAGCAGAAATTGATAAAAATCTTTATACTGTTCTTTCAATTGAGCCGAAGGTATGCCTGTACAATCTACATATATACAGTTATCGATTCCTCTGCCTGCTTGAATTTCCATAAAAATGGCCCGCGCCATGTTATCTCTTGTTGCCATATCACCGGCAGAATCATAACGTTTCATAAATCTTTCCCCGGCTGCATTGCGCAGCACAGCCCCGGCACCAAAAAGCGGGTTGGATATCGGCACCTTAACCGGATCAAACATCATCGTGGGATAAAACTGGACCTGTTCCATGTCCTGCAGCCGGCAACCTGCTGCCAGCGCTAACGCCAATCCATCACCGGTAATATCACTGGTATTGTTGGTTTTCGCAAAGAGATAACCTTCACCGCCGGTTGCTAAAACAACGCCGTCTGCCAAAAACTGATAAGCATTGTTTTCCTTGTCAACACCGATTGCCCCCACGACCCGGGAATCGCTTTTTATTAATTGAAAAATTCTCACACCCGATATGGTTGCAATATTCTGTTCCCGTATCCTGTCTAACAGCGGCAGCATAAAGGATAAGCCCCTGTTTTGATACGCTAACCCTGTCCAATCAGTTGGAATATTTCGCGGAACGCTATGTCCGGGAGGTCTGCGTTTTTTATAAGAGCCATCTTTTCGCACCAGTTTAACTCCGTACTCTTCAAGCTGCCGCAGGATGGAGGGTGATTCTGCGGCCAGCTTGTGGGCAAGGGTTCCGTTGTTTAACCCTTTGCCTGACCGCATGATATCCTGCAAAAAATTCTCTGCATTGTTTTGCTCTTCGCCTGTGGCTGATGATATGCCCCCACCGGATACTAGTGTGTTTCCCGCTTTACCTATGGGACGCTTACTTACAATGGTAACTGCTTTACCGCAGCTGCGAGCGGCAAGAGCCGCCATCATACCGGCTAGGCCGCCGCCAATAATCAACACATCAGATTTGACGATCTCCAATATTCAGCACTCCAATCCCGGGCCAATTCGATGGCCTTGTTATTTGAGGAATAAATGGTATTTCCCTATTTTTGTGTAGCATAGTTCAGTTTGCCACCCGCTAAAATTACCTCGCGCTGACGCATGGTAAGATCATTCACTGTGCTAAAAGAATAGTTCTGCGTTAGGTTAAAAACTTGAATCTTGGGCTCATGAATAAATTTATATATGTCGTCAATCAGCAGCTCATCATCCTTCTTAATCCGGTCATATTCTGCGGCGTCGGCAAAAATCAGTGGTAATATGCCAAAGTTAATAAGGTTGTCCCGGTGAATCCGCTCAATACTTTTCGCAATAACTGCCCGAACACCCATGTACATTGGACAGAGAGCCGCATGTTCCCGGGACGATCCCTGTCCATAACTAATTCCCGCAACAATAACCGAGGCTATGCCGGCTGCCTTATTTTCTTTACAATATTGCGGAAACAGAGGATCAATAAATTTGAAAATAAATTCGCAGGACTTAGGTATGTTGGATCGATAATTCATAGCGGTCCCACCCGGAATAATATCATCGGTATTAATCATATCCGCAACCTTAATAGCAACCCGTGACTTTAACTTAGCCGGCATGGGGGTGTTAAACGGCGGCGTGCCGATAGCGGCACTGCGAAATATCGTCGCCGTATGAGAAGGATAGCGTATCATACTATCGTCACTATCATATTTTTCCGGCAGGCTGATTTGAGGGTAGCTTACAGACAACTCACGCGGATCCGTAATTTTTCCGGCTAAGGCAGTTGCAGCTGCGGTCGCGGGACTGACCAAAAAGACCTGGGCATCCTTCGTACCGCTCCTACCCGCGAAATTACGATTATTCGTACGAACAGAAACCCCGCCTGTTTGGGGAGCCTGCCCCTGCCCGACACAAAACCCGCAACCAGCCTCTAATATCCTGGCGCCTGAGGCGATCATGTCATACAAAGCCCCGTTTTGGGTAATCATTGACAAAACCTGACGCGAACCCGGCACGATACCCAAACTCACGCTGGGGTGAATTTTTTTGCCTGTAAGCATAGCAGCTACGGTCATCAAATCTTGATAAGAAGAATTGGTACAACTGCCAATCAAGACCTGGTTTACCGGCTTGCCTGCCACTTCTTTGACGGCACACACATGATCCGGCGAATGCGGCAACGCAATATTAGGTTCTATTTGTGAAAGATCAATCGTGATTTCTTTAGCGTAACTTGCATCCGGATCAGGTAATAACTCCTGCCAATCTTTTTCTCTATCCTGAGCAATGAAAAAACGTTTTGTCATGGCATCGCTGGGGAAAATTGACGTCGTCACCCCGAGTTCGGCCCCCATGTTACAAATGGTCGCCCTTTCCGGAACCGTTAAGTTTTGAATGCCTGGTCCGCCGTATTCGAGCGCCGTACCGACATTCCCCTTGGAAGTAAGCAATTTTAAGATTTCTAAAATTATATCCTTAGCGGACGACCATGCTGTAAGCGATCCTATTAAATTAACTTTTGTCACTTTCGGCGCGAGAATATATAGGGGAGATCCCCCCATGGCCAAAGCGACATCGAGCCCCCCAACACCGATCGCCAACATGCCGGCGGCCCCACATGTCACGGTGTGGCTGTCACCACCGATTAATGTTTTGCCAGGTTGACTAAACCTTTCCAAATGAACTTGATGGCAAATACCGTTGCCGGGCTTAGAAAATACAATTCCATATTTATCGGCAACACTTTCCAAATAGCGATGAACGTCTGCATTTTCCGATCCTGGCTGAAACAGCAAGTGATCCACATAGGAAACCGATAATTCTGTTTTAACTTTCGCAATACCCAATGACTCAAATTGCAAATAGGCCATTGCCCCCAGCGAGTCCTGCGTAAGGGTGTGATCAATGCGGATTCCTACCTCTGAACCTGGTTTTATACTGCCACTGACAAGGTGTGAATTGATAATCTTTTCAAATAGGTTTTTTCCCATTTTTCCTCCTCAATTATCTACTGTATTTTTAGGTATACTTACATGTAAGTTTTTGTCAAAACCAAGTATATAAGGCAATCATCTTTATGTTGTATTGCAATCAATTGACTATCCAACCAAGCTTAATTGCAAATTTTCTTGCTATATACAATTGTATTGCATATTTCATGCCAAATTAAATAAAAGTATTGGCAATGTATCAACTTTTCTGCAAACGTTGATTTTACTGCTTTTTTTGTGTTCGCATTAGTAAAAATAATGTAGAATGTACATCACCTAATCGATATTTTTATAAACGATGCAAATATTTGTGCGCTTTGTTGCATTTTGTTGAAATACGCTGCATAAATTCTCTTCTATGAAACTTATTATGTACCAAACCATAATTCTTCTTTAACTGTTGGAATAGCATACCAATAGAAAGAGCCTCTATTTATAGTTTTAATTCTATAATTAGAGGCTTCTGCTAAATGACGTTTCCTATCTGAACTATGGTTATTATTTTACGGTTGGTGCCGCTGTGGCTGCTTTTGCGGCTAATTCTTCGGCATAGTCATCTGCCGCATCTTTCTGCGGTGGCAAGTTAAAGGCCGCTTCAAAAATTTTACGGGCAATGGGAGCTGCCGAATCGGAGCCGTACCCCCCTTGCTCAACCACAACGGCAACTGCCAGCGTGGGATTCTCATAGGGCCCATAAGCAACAAACCAACCATGGTCGTC
>NZ_FNAM01000074.1 GCF_900101845.1 Sporomusa acidovorans
GAAAAGTATCTGGCTACTCCCTGTTCCTGTATGAGTCCTAACCCAATCCGCCTTGAGAATCTTGCGAAGCTGCTTAAAGAGTATCGTATCGATGGTGTGGTGGATATTACCTGGCAGGGCTGCCATACTTATAATGTAGAAAGCCGGGTGGTTAAGGACTTTTTAAAGCAAAATGGCGATACGCCGTTCCTGCAGATCGAGACCGATTATTCGCAGGGTGATGTGGAGCAGATTAAAACAAGAGTACAAGCATTTCTGGAAATGATGGCGTAAGTTGTAAATGAAAAACAGGATAGACTTGACAAATGTTTCCTTGTTGGCTATCATAAATACGAACTTAACTTTATAGCAAAGTAGATGCCTCCTCGTATTGAGGGGGCATTTGTTAAATCTATATATTGGGGGGTTAAAGAAATGACATTGCCAGAAAAATTGCGGTTTGATACCTTAGCCGTACACGCCGGACAACAACCTGATCCGACAACCGGCTCGCGGGCTGTGCCTTTATATCTGACAACAGCCTATAATTTCCGTGACGCCGACCATGCTGCCGATTTATTTAGTTTGAAGGAGCCAGGTAACATTTATACCCGGATTATGAATCCGACGAATGACGTCTTTGAGCAGCGTATTGCCGCTCTGGAAGGCGGCGTCGGGGCGCTGGCCTTTTCATCAGGCCATGCGGCGATTACGGCCGCCATCCTTAATATTGTTCAAGCCGGTGATGAAATTGTAAGTTCCTCTACGTTATATGGCGGCACATACAATTTGTTTGCTCATACTTTGCCGCGGCTGGGAATTACCGTGAAGTTTGTCGACGCCGGCAATCCGGAAAATTTTGCTGCCGCGATAACGCCCAATACCAAGGCGCTTTATGCGGAAATTATCGGTAATCCCAAAATTGACGTACTCGATTTGGAGAGTGTGGCGGCCATTGCGCATAATCACGGGTTGCCGCTTATCATTGACAGCACTTTCGCCACTCCTTATCTGTGTAAGCCGATTGATTTCGGAGCCGATATCGTTGTCCATTCAGCGACTAAGTTTATTGGCGGACATGGTACTGTTATGGGAGGAGTTGTCGTTGACGGCGGCAAGTTTGATTGGAATAGCGGCAAATTTCCGTTATTATCCGAACCTGATCCCAGTTATCATGATATTAAGTATGCGGCAGCCCTTGGCAACCTTGCCTTCATCGTTAGACTCAGAGTGCAGGTATTAAGAGATATGGGTGCCTGTCAAAGTCCGTTCAATAGCTTTATGCTTCTGCAGGGATTGGAAACATTGCATTTGCGGATGGAACGGCATAGCCACAACGCTTTGGCAGTCGCTCAGTATCTGGAAAATCACGGCCTGGTTTCTTGGGTCAGTTATCCCGGGTTAGCCAGCCATGCCGATTATAAACTGGCTCGTAAATACCTTCCCCAAGGGGCCGGGGCAATACTGACCTTTGGAATCAAAGGCGGGCTGGCAGCCGGACGTACATTCATTAATTCATTGCGACTATTTTCGCTCTTAGCCAATGTTGGTGATGCAAAATCACTGGTTATTCATCCGGCCAGCACCACGCATTCGCAATTAACCAGTGAACAGCGGGCCAGTGCCGGCGTATCTGACGATATGGTGCGTCTCTCTATTGGCATTGAAGATGCTGCCGATTTGATCGACGATTTGGCACAGGCACTGGCAGCCAGCAGCAAATAAACGGCCGTATCTTCCTTATTGAATGGCGAACCAAGAAGGGGTTGGAGAAGGTGCGGTTTGAAGATGTTTATACAGTATTTTGGCGGGATTGGGTGGTTTTAAACCGGCGACTGGCCAAATTTATTTTATCCCGCATGATCAGTCCGGTATTATATTTAGTGGCTTTTGGCTGGGGCTTGGGACGGAACTTATCGATGAGTGGCGGCAGTTATCTTGATTTTATTTTGCCCGGCATTATGGCACTCAATGCGATGAACATCAGTTTTAGTGCTGTAGGCTCACCGCTTAATATGAGTCGTCTGTACCATAAAACACTGGAAGAGTACTTGATTGCGCCTGTCAGTCCGGCTTCCTTTGTCGCCGGGAAGGTATTAGCCGGAGCGCTCCGCGGGCTGATTTCCTGCACCGTGATTTTTGTTTTAGCTTATCTATTCGGCGCTAAGCTGATAATCACGACCGGATTTATTCTGACACTTTCTTTGACTTGCTTATTGTTTGCGGCCTTGGGGCTTGTAGCTGCCATGCTCATCAATTCGCACGAGGATATGGCCAGCTTTAATACTTATGTACTTTTGCCCATGTCATTTTTATGTGCTACCTTTTTCACGCCAGACCGCTTGCCGGTGGTTGTTAAATGGTTTATTGAGCTATTGCCCCTGACGCATGCAACATATGCCCTGAGAGCGATTGGCGCTGGTGCGGAGACACCCTGGTTGTCGGTTATAGTTTTAGCGGCGTATACTGTTATATTGCTTGCTATTGGCGTGTGGACGATGATTCGCGTGCGGGATTAGCACCATCAAATGAAAAGAACGGGTAAGAGGCAATTGCTTCTTACCCGTTCTTTTTTCCAACATTATAATACCATAACGACTTTTCCCAGCACATGACTAATCGGTACAGGGCCGATATAGCGGCTGTCGCTGGAGTTATTGCGGTTGTCGCCTAATACATAAACCTGACCTGACGGTATGGTGACTTTTTTGGGGGTGGCAGCGTGCATGGGTTCTCTAATATAGGATTCCTCAATCAGCGTACCGTTGCGATATAGCTGACCGTCCTTAATTTCAATCGTATCACCGGGCTTGCCGATTACTCGCTTAATCCAAATGTGATTGTCCACTTCAGCTAATTTGGCCACACTCAGGTAAGTAGAGACGGGGTCGGCCAGATCGTCTTTTACACTACGCTCCCTGAATACGCGACTGTCAATAATGACAATATCGTTATAATCAGGTGTGCCGACAAAGGTGTGGGATAATTTTGACACAAAAACATAATCATTGTTATGAAGATTAGGTTCCATAGAACTTCCTACTACTCTTGTGGGTTGAAATACGAAAGCGTTAATCACAATGGCTAAAGCCAAGGCGATGACCAAGCTGTATGTCCAGTCGGCAATTTCTTTAATTAGTTTCATTATCAAATTCCCCCTAATAGTAAAATTCTATCAGATTGGCCTGACAGGAGCAAGGGTAATTAAAAAGTTCATTAACTACAGTGATAAATTTCCTCCTTTGGTATCAAACTAACAGTGAAATCTGAAAGCCTAAGGAGGTTAGTTCATGTCAACGAATACTCTGATTAAGGATGAGGATACAACGAGTCGCGGTGATGTCGAATCAGTTCTCAATAAAGGTGATGCCAGCGGCACCAATAACCCGGACGAGCATTTTGATGTGCATACAAATGCTAAAAAGTACTATGAGATTGAAAAAGCGCCTGCCTCTATGCCGGAAGTTCATAAATGGCAGCGCGAACATATTCATGTTCATGATCAAGGCAAAGACGGATTTCCGCTAAATATTATTATTGATCCGGCTATGCGGGAGATGTACCAGCATGTGCATGCCCAGGGGCTTACCAATGTTTTTGACCGTTTTGAGCAGCAGGAAAAAATCCGTTGCAGTTTCTGCTCCTCAGGCCTGTCCTGTCAGTTGTGTGCCAACGGTCCTTGCCGGATTAGCCCTAAAGCGCCGCGCGGCAACTGTGGGGTAGATGCCGATGTGATGGTAGCCCGAAATTTCGTTTACCGGCATGTTACAATAGGTTCGTCAGCTAATATTTTTCATGCGCAACAGGCAGCCCGCACACTCAAGGCGGCTGCTGAAAAACCGGAAAGCGGTCTTAAGATCCGCGATCAGCAAAAACTGTTAAAATATGCGGAAATGGCCGGTTTAAACAGTCATGAGGATGTCAATCAAGTGGCGGTCAACTTTGCCAACTGGGTTCTCGAGGATATGGGCAAGCCCTATTGGGAAGAATCGGCGATGGTGCAGACATTTGCTCCGCCCAAACGGCAGGAATTGTGGCGCAAGCTTAACATTTTTCCCGGTGGCGGCTTCAGTGAGGTGGGGTTTGCCCAAACCAAATGCATGACTAACCTGAGTGCCGATCCTGTTGACTTTTTACTCACCTCCGTCCGGTTGGGGATTATAAACGAATATCAAGGCCTGTTTGCGCTGGATATTCTGCAGGAAATTCTTATAGGCACCCAGAAAATCCGTACAGCCAAGCAAAATATGGGCCTCCTTAAAAAAGATATGGTGAATATTATTACCAACGGTCATATGCCGTTGACGGCTCATATAGTGATTGAACTGGCATCTACCCCGGAATGGCAGGAAAAAGCGAAAAAAGCCGGGGCCAGCGGGTTGCAAGTGCTTGGTCATGTGTGCGAGGGACAACAATTATTAAATTATAAAGACAGCGGGGAAATGAGCGCTTATGGCGGCCAGGAGGGCGAATGGCTGAGTGAAGAGTATTTATTGGCCACAGGTGCTGTTGATTTATTTATGTTTGACTATAACTGTACGATTCCGACCTTGCCGTTATACGCCAAACGGTTTGGTACAAAAATGGTCAGCACCCATGAAGTTATCCGCATGCCTGGCACGGAAGTTGTTGAATTTAAGCCTGAGGAAATGAAAAAGCAAGCGGAAAAAATTCTGGATATGGCCATTGAGGCTTACGCCCAGCGCAAAGCTGAAAACCGGGAAATTTATATTCCCCCCCATATTTCCGAGGGCTGTGTCATTGGCTTTAGCACGGAGTCTGTCAAAGAAGCGTTAGGCGGCTCCTGGAAACCGTTAATTGATGCCATTGCTGCCGGGAAAATCCGGGGTATTGCCACGATTGTCGGCTGCACGACTGCCCGTTATGGTCAAGGCGGCAGTAATGTATTCCGCATCGCCAAAGGCCTAATCGAAAAGGATATTCTGGTATTGTCAGGCGGCTGTACGTCTTCCGTTATGCAGTACACCGGGCTGACGAATCCGCAGGCTGCCGAAGAATGTGGAGCAGGTCTGAAAGAAGTCTGCAAAGCGCTTGGGATTCCACCGGTACTTTCCTACGGCGCCTGTGTCGATATTGGCAAAATGACGCAAACTGCCAAAGAACTTGCCGATGCCCTTGATGTTGACACCAATAAGCTGCCGTTGGTTATTGGCGCGCCTGAATACCTGGAACAAAAAGCGGTTGCCGATGCCTGTACCGCTATCGCTCTGGGATGGCTGGTGCATGTCGCCCCGGTACCGTCTGTCACCGGCAGTGAACTTGTTGTTAAGACTTTGACTGAGACTACTGAAACTTTGGGATTAGGCAAACTTACGGTAGAAACCAGTGCGGATAAGACCGTTCAAATCTACGTAGACCATATTGAGAAAAAACGCAGGGAATTGGGACTGAAATAAAGGAAACTGGAAAAGAGCGAGGGTGCTTTGGAATGTTAGCAACCTCGCTCTTTTCTCTGCGCCGGTGTGCATAACTTCGGCAGTAAGAACCGCCGGTATGCGCAGTAAATATTTATAGACAAGTCGAAACATTAGCATTAACTTAATAATGAAAATCTTATTTTGAGACGGGAACGATAAGAAAAGTATTCCTGGAAACCCCCGCTACAGCTTATTCGTAACTGTATAAAAACATAATTAATCTCAAAATGGGACAGAAAGAGGATTTTATTCCTCTTTTATTTCTTGACGCTGCAATAGAGAAATGAAATACTAAAGGTATAAATAAATAGCTGAAAGCATTTTGTGTTTAGATCAGGTAGGTTTCAGGGAGGATGTATTATGTGCTGGTCATGCAATCCGTATTGCGGGGGATGCAAGCCGCCGAAAGATAAACCCAAGAAATGTGAATCTTGCGGGTTATATAATTCTCCGCAATTAACTACATGTAAAAAATGTGGGGCCGATTTACCGCCTACGCCCAAGCGGCCTACTGTCATGTGTTTATACATCGGCGAACTTTGCGCAAATCCGTGTAATCGGCATAAAAAACCTCCTCAAGATGGAAAACTTAAAACTTGCAGGTGGCATACGCCGGCTCAAGGCGAGACTATAAGCAAGCAGTGACGTAACGGGATATCAATTTTATCTCTATGTGGCAAATAAAGGGGGGAGTAGCGTGGAATTTGAATATTCTACTTTTACATACTCCGGCTATGGCTGTGAGTCGGTTATAATTTCCAATGGCAACTATATACTATTCGATGAGGTAAATAAGACCAATACCGTCTTAGGGAGATCGCCAGAAGAAGCCAGACAAAAGCTAAAAGAAATCAATATGGAGCATTTGAGTTATCTGATACCATAGTAAATGTGGCTGTTTCAGTGAAAAGGGTAGCTGGCAACAAGAAAAATATGGCGACCGGTTCTCCAGTCGATTTCTACCCATAGACAAAAGGCACTTTTTGCACACGGCAAAGTGCCTTTTAATTACCAATAAAAAATATTCAAAAAAATCTGTTGATTTTCTTTGACAATCGTACCTGTCTTGGATATTATTCTTATATAAAATTCGATAATCTTCATAATTATTAGAGGATTATAATTGGTTTGCGAGAATACCATTAAGAGAATTGAGGCAACTTCCCCAAATTAAGTAACTTGTTACTTAGTTTGGGGAAGTTGCAAAAAGGGGGACTGTAGGTGGATATTACTATGTACAAGCAGAGCCTTTCTGATTTGCAAGCTAATTGCTTTACCATTAGTAAGGAACTACTTTCTCTAAAAAGGTGGCAGGCTATACTCCGCTGTAAACAGGAGTTTCTGGAGAATAATACGGAAGATCCGCGGCAAGAGCCTTATATGGATAAAGAAGTAGCCGCATCCTGGATTCGGTCACGGGAGTTAGGCGTTAATCCTTATTCGATCGTTAAGGATCCTAATCTGAGTCCGGAGCAACTGTCCAAGGTTTACGGTAATTATAGTGCCATAATCCAAGTTACTAATTCACTAGTAGAGTCATTTAAAGAGTTAATCGTGACCTGTGGCTATATCTTTTATTTGTTTGATAAAAGCGGTGTGATTTTACTCAATGAGGGGGATTGGGGTAATTTCCCACCCTTTGCTAATTATCGCTCTCGGACTGGTATTATTGCCAGTGAAAACTCCGAAGGCACGACAGCTCATGCTTTGTGTTTTCGGCTAAGGCGTCCCATACAATTACTGGGACCGGAACATTATTGCGTGGCTTTTCAAAACAGCATTGCCTCGGCGGCTCCGGTCCGGAATGAGAATGGGCAGGTTCAAGCCGCGCTCGTATTAGTTAGTAAGCCATTATTAAAGTTGCCTGAGGAGGATACTCTGAGAAATTTAGGACCACACAGCCTAATTCTGACAACAACTATGGCGGTTGCTATTGAAACGCAGCTAAAACTTTTACATTCCAACAGAAGAATATACAGCTTAAACAAAAAGTCGGAAATCTTTAACAAACAGCTGCAAACTGCGAAAGAAAAGCTTATTACTGTTGATAATGCCTATCTGGCAACTTCGGCTTTTATCGACGAAGGTATTATAACAGTTGATAAAATCGGTGATATTACCCATATTAATCCGGCCGCTTTGCGTATTCTTAAACTCAGACAGGAAGAAGCTATTCATAGAAATATTAATGAATTTTTCGAGAATAGCTCACACTTAACAGCCTTGGCCGGTAAGCATGAAAACTCTATTATTGAAGAGCGATTGTGCGTGGGGGGAATACGAAATTCTTACCAAATAGCCATTCATCCGTTGCTTAATAAATATTCTAAAGATGTGGACGGTGCGGTGCTAAAATTTAGCTATTCTGAAAAATCGTCTGTTCATAACAATAATAAATCCGGCAGTATTGCTAGATATTCTTTCGCCGATATTATCACGGAAGACAGAGACTTCAAAAGAAATATTGACTTGGCAAAACGCTTTGCCAAGTCGCCGGAAAACATTCTAATAATTGGTGAAAGCGGCACAGGTAAGGAACTTTTTGCCCAAGCCATTCATAATGAGTATTCGCCGCAAGGACCGTTTATGGCCGTCAACTGCGCGGCTATGCCGCGCGAATTGATAGAAAGCGAACTTTTCGGCTATGAGGGTGGTAGTTTTACCGGCGCTGAACGGAGCGGCAAACCCGGTAAAATTGAATTGGCGCAGGGAGGCACACTTTTTCTGGATGAAATTGGTGATATGCCGCTTGAACTGCAGGCTGTTTTACTGCGGGCACTGGAAGATAAGCAAATCATGCGTGTTGGCGGTACCCGGGCGAAAAAGATTGATTTTAGACTAATCGCCGCTACGAATAAAGATCTTTATAATATGGTGAAGGAAAAACAATTCCGGGAAGATCTTTATTTCCGTTTGTCTGTACTTTCTGTTACTATTCCGCCTTTACGGGCAAGGGGAAATGATGTAACTTATCTTAGTGAATTTTTCATTCGCAACTATTGCCAAAAGCAAGGTTGGAAAATTCCGCAAATAGGCCCGGCGGCTCAGGAAAAAATTCGCAAATATCAATGGCCTGGAAATGTCCGTCAACTGCAAAATGCTATGATTTATGCAGTTAATACGGTTGTCGACGGCCCCATCAGGCCGGAAAACCTGCCAAATTATATTCTTATGGAAACCTGTCCCATCAAGACGAATGAGAGTGCTGCTAGTAACGAAAAACCGATAGATATGTTGTGCCTGGAAAAGCTTGAGAAAGATGCTATAGAAACAGCGATGACATATGCTCACAATTATGTGCCGGATGCAGCGGAAATCCTAGGAATAAGCCGCTCCACCTTATACCGGAAATTAAAAGATTATGATATTGACTACTAATTGCTTCGACTTAACTCGAAGCAATTAGCGAGACCGCTGATAAATCAGGGTCTTTTTTTTTGCAAAATTTGCGTAGTTGATTTTAAAATTTATGCTTTTCCACACCAAAAGAAAATCAATATCAGCCCAGCATCTTAAAATGACACAATGTTCTCAAAAATAGATTGCGACGCTTTTGGCCGTTTTGACTGCTTGTTAAGGGGGGAGAAAAGCATATTTTATCTCAAAAAAGGATATTGCCAAGGTAGTTGATGATCAAAAAAAACTGTGATAATCCAGGTCGTACGCGCTATTGACGGGATTAAAACGGTAACTGGCATGGATTTTGCATATACAATGTATAAGTCAAAGGGAGGTGATAGTTATGGCAGATACTAAAGATACTGAAAAAGCGCCACAGACTGGTCAAACAGGGAAGGAACAGCCTGCGGCTAAATCGCCGTTACCTGCGTCAGCACGCAAACCTGGGCAAAATTATTCTACAACAAAATTTAAAAAGTAACTGAACACATATCAGCACCTGCCGTAAGTGAGGCAGAGCAGGCTAACATGCGCTTTGACCGGTAAAAAAGCAAGGCATTTGACACTAGCTAGATAGTATTTTTAATCTCTGTTTGGCAAGTATCCCCGATTTGACGTCATCCCAGAATGACATTGCGTTGCAAAAAAGGATTGACCCAATATTGCTGAATTTCTTGCTTTGTATCGCTTTAAGCCTGGAAAGCCGGATCTCAAAATAAGATCTACCGTCATTTTCGCAATACATGGAAAATGTTGAACAATCCCAATTGTTACATGACTTTCCAGGATTTTCTTCGAAGTTGGCATGCTTAATGCGAATCATACTACCGGCGGCACATTGGGGATTAATGGTTTGAGCTGCTTGTCGCTTATTATGCTGCTGCGAACTATTATTCCGGTTTGCATACGGAGGAGGTGCTCAGAGAACAAGAAAATGTGACAGTTTACGCAAAAAATTGTTTTTGAGAGGGTTGGTGAGATCGTGGAAAAAGAATGGAAAAAACAATGTAAAGATGGTAGTTATACTGTTCGGACTTGTGGTTGGTCCCCTCCCGGAGATCATCCTGCCGGCTGCGGTATGAAACTCCATATTAAAGATGGCAAACTGGTAAAAGTCGAAGGCGATCCGGAGCATCCTATCAGCCAGGGCCGGTTGTGTGTAAGATGCCTTTCTTTGCCGGAATATGTACATCATCCTGACCGCATTATCTATCCGATGAAACGTGATCCGAAGGATCGCGGGAAAGATAAGTGGCAAAGAATTACCTGGGATGAAGCCTGGGATCTCATAGTCGAAAAAGTTAACGGTTTCAAGAAGAATTACGGGGCAGAATCGATTGTGGTATTTGGCGGAACCGGTAGAGAAGCTTGCTTGTACTATTATCCGTTAGGTTTTGCCGCACTTGGAACGCCAAATGTTTGCTACCCGCAGAGCGGCTGGTCTTGCTATGGCCCTCGCTGTGCAATTACTGATTATATTTTAGGCGCTGGCTATCCGGAAATCGACTTCGCCGGTTACTTCCCTGACCGTTATGATCATCCGGGCTGGAAACTGCCGGAATATATCATGCTGTGGGGCAAAGAACCGTTGAAATCCAATCCGGACGGCTTCTATGGCCACTCCATCATTGATATGATGAAGAGAGGCACTAAGATTATTAGCGTTGACCCGAGAATGAGCTGGCTTGGTTCCCGGTCAGAGTATTTATTACAATTAAGACCTGGTACGGATACCGCTCTTGCACTGGCCATGCTGAATGTAATCATTAACGAAGATCTTTATGATCATGAATTTGTTGAAAAATGGTGCTATGGCTTTGAGCAACTGAAAGAAAGGGTACAACAATACCCGCCTGATAAGGTTGCGGAAATTACCGGTGTACCTGCGGAAAAGATTATCGAAGTTTCCAGAGTCTTTGCAAAGGCAAAACCTGCCAGCCTTGGCTGGGGACTAGCAATCGACCAGAACCCGAATGGTGTCCAACTGGGTCATGCTTTGCTGTCAATAATGGCCATCACCGGTAATATCGACGTACCGGGCGGTATTACTCTCGGCATGCCGGCGGCACTGATGGGCAAATGGCGTGTTGAAACCCGTGGCGAACTGACCGAAGAGCTGTGGGACAAACGGATTGGCGCCAAGGAATGGCCTGCTTTGAGTACAGCATTGGCAACAACTCATCCGGACGAAACTTTGGATACTTTGGAAACAGACAAGCCCTATAAATTGAGAATGGGCTGGTTTAACAGCAGTAACTTTATCACTCCTACCTGTTCTGCCGCGCCTGACAGATGGTATAAAGCCCTGCTTAAATTAGAGTTCAACGTAGTACAGGATCTTTTCATGACTCCGACTGCCATGGGCCTGGCCGATTTGTTCCTGCCGCTTAGCAGTTTTGCTGAACATGACGGTGTTGTATTGACTCACTATGGCCGGAATGCCATCTTCCTTGGCGGCATGAACAAAGCCTTACAGGTCGGCGAATGCAAATCTGATGTGGAAATGATGATTGAACTTGGCAAACGGCTCAATCCGAGTGCATGGCCCTGGAATAATGCCGAAGAATTCTTTGATGATCAACTGAAACCGGAATTAGGAATTAATTTCGATGATCTCAGGCATGAAGGCTTGTATCAGCCAAACTACGAGTATAGAAAATATGAAAAAGGCCTATTACGGTATGATGGTGAACCCGGATTTAATACCGTAACAGGTAAAGTGGAATTGTGCTCAACGCTGTTTGAAGAATGGGGCGAAGATCCGCTTCCTTACTACAAAGAACCGCCGTTCAGCCCGGTAAGCACTCCGGAACTGGCGAAGGAATATCCATTGGTATTGACAACCGGTGCCAGAACCTTTACTTCCTTCCATTCAGAGCATAGACAAGTAAAGAGCTGTCGGGACATTACTCCGGACCCGATTATGGAGATTAACCCGGAAACTGCCGCTAAACTTGGAATCAAAGACGGTGACTGGGTAGTTATTGAGAACCAATTTGGTAAATGCAAAGAAAGAGCACAGCTTGTACCTACAATGAAACCCAATGTTGTCCATGCTGCGCACGGCTGGTGGTATCCGGAAAAAGAAGCAGAAGCACCGAGCTTATTTGGAGTATGGGAATCAAACATTAATACGTTAATCCCTCATAAAACAATTGGTAAACTTGGCTTTGGGGCTCCGTTCAAGAGCATCCTGTGCAAGGTTTACAAAGCGAACGACTAAAAAATAAGGATGGAATGGAGGGAAAAGGAATGTCGCGTAACGGAATAATGATCGATTATGAATATTGCACAGGCTGCCATAGCTGCGAGGTTGCTTGCAGGAACGAAAAAAATATTCCTCATGAAAAATGGGGAATCAAAATGACAGAAGTCGGCCCCTGGAATGTCGAGGGTGATAAATGGGAATGGAATTATGTTCCTGTACCGACGGAGCTGTGCGACTTGTGTGAAGACCGGATTGCCAAGGGTGAAAAACCGGCCTGCGTTCTTCACTGCTTAGGTCAATGTATGGAAGTAGGACCTGTGGAAGAACTGGCTAAAAAGATGGCAGCAAAAGGTAAGAAAGTAGCCATGTTTGTCCCCTGATCTGCGCTTACGCAGAAAAACAGTGCCTAATTATATGAAATTTGGGGTGTGGAGTGCCATAACGTGTCCCCTTTTGCGGTATGGGACCGTTATGGCATTATTCTTTTAAGCTGATAAACTGGTGACGAGTTAGCTTAAAAGAATAACAATCCAGTGTGGGGTACGCCGTCAATTCCAACAAGACAAGTGGAGAGTATGTTCAACATAAGCTGGTCACTTATGTTATTGGTTATATGTATAAACGGAACCCTCTGCAATTGAAACGACATAAATATAAATATTGAAAAAAGGGTTAAAGAATATTGACTATACTGACCGGAACTGCAGACAAGTTATTGCGAAAATTGCATAGGATTCTTGTATGACCGTATGAAGTTAGTGAAAGGGGAATGAAAGGTGAAGAGCTTTACCATTTCTGAAGTCGTAGATTCATTCGGGGTCAACAAGTTTACCTGGTCTGTATTTTTCTTCCTCGGTATGTCGATGGTTTTTGACGGCTATGACTACATGGTCGTATCTTACACAATGCCGCAAATATCTGCTGAATGGGCTTTAAACAAGGTCCAAACAGGCAGCCTTTCTTCGTGGAGCCTTTTCGGCTTGATCATTGGCGGGGCACTTGCCGGCATTATTTCGGATAAAATTGGCAGAAGGAAAACGTTAATATATTCAATTGCTGCCTATTCGATATTAACGATTCCTATCTATTTTGTTCAAAGTTTTGAAGCATATGCCTTTTTCCGTGTATTGACAGGCGTGGGGCTAGGTGCTTGTATTCCGGTTGTTACTACGATGTTCTCAGAGACTACACCGACTAATCGCCGGGCGCTGTTCATAACATTTGGCATGGCGTGGATGATCGTCGGCTGGGTTCTGGGGGGGCTTGTACCTACGATAATTGTACCGCTGTATGGCTGGAGACTTTGTTATCTTATCGGCGGAATACCATTATTATACGCTATTTTCCTGTACTTTAAAATGCATGAGTCTGCTTATTGGCTGGCTAATAAAGGACGGAAAGCGGAAGCTGTTAAAGTTCTTCAGGATATTGAACGGATTGCTACCGGAAAAATTACAGAGCGCGATCCTAATGACATGATTGTTCCGCCAACATCCAAGGTGGTTGGCCCGAAAGCCCTTTTTTCCAAAGAATACCGGTCGGCAACTGCCGGTGTCTGGATTACGTATTTCTGTGGCTGTTTTATTGTTTATGGCATCAATGCCTGGCTGCCTTCCCTTATGCTGGAGAAAGGTTTAAAGCTAACATCTGCTTATGGACTGGCAATTGCTAATAACGCGGCTGCCGTGCTTGCCAACTGCTCAACAGGTTTTGTCGCGGAAATAATCGGGCGGAGGAAAAACCTTATTTTCAGTTATCTGATTGGTGGCGCTTCTATTCTTATCATGGCCTTTGTTCCGGGATATTTTGCCGCTATTCTGGCCGCTAATGTCTTTATGGGCTTTGCTATTAATTATGCCATTACCGCGGTTCAGCCGCTAATGGCAGAGAGCTACCCGACGGAATTTAGAAATACAGGGGTATCCTGGTGCCAGGCCTTTGGCCGGTTTGGCGGGGCGTTAGCGCCCATCGTAGCTGGAATAATAATGGCAATGCAGCTAGGACCGCAAATGTCATTTCTGTTTTATATTATTCCGGCAGTAGTTGGTGGATTGGCAGCTTATCTATTTGTTAAAAGAGAGACAAAAGGAAAATCTCTTGACCAACTTGCCCAGGAAAAGATAAGTGTTTAGGTATTCTTTGGACAGACCAACGGCTAAGGTTTTTTCGTGATTTACGAAAGGCCAAGTAGAAAAGGAGTCCCGACTTGTGCGGGACCCCTGTTTCTACACATCGGATGTATAGCGATTCTTTGTATGTCATTTTGCTGTAGCTTACAAAATTAACTCGCCATAACCTTGCAGCCTGCACTCTTAATGTATTTTGTTTAGCAAGCACTAAAAAGGAGGTGAACGGTACATTCTGAAGGCGAGTTAAACAGTTCATCACTAATCAAGAAGGAGGTTATAGGTTATGTGTTTTCGACCAGCATCTTTATCTAAACCGGTTGAGTGCCCTAATTGCAAAAAGAAAATTTCGGCTATGGCCGGTATAAGACAAAAAAAATGCCCGTTTTGCGGGACTGAATTACCAAAAGAGGAAAAAAAATAAGTGTTTTACAATGTAGTAACCGCATTTCAGCGGGTACTATAGTGTGGTAAAGGCAGGCCGGATAGAACAGAAAGGCCTGCCTTTTATAAGTGGATTAATTATGGGATTTCCTAATTCACAATTCTATAAGGAGTTAGCATGAAGAGTATAAAAGCAAAGCTGGTTGCCACTGTTATTACACTTTTCCTGTTTGCGTTAGGTTTGGTGACGGGGCTAAATTATTGGCAAGCCCATAAAATTATAACACAGGATGTGGAACTGGAACTTGCCGATAAAGCGCAGACTAGCGCTGATCAAATCGGCGCCTGGCTGGATAGCAATTTGCGAGACATTGCGACGCTTGCCCGTTCGCCGATTATTACTAGTGGCAGCCGTGAGACGGTTGTTCCTTTTTTGAAGGCAGAACGTAACCATAACGGGATGTATGAAAGCCTGATTTGGATCGACGGCAATGGAGACTACTTTGATTATAACGGAGAAACAGGGACTTTGGCAGAACGCGAGTATTTTAAACGTTCTATTAAAGGCGAAACCTATATTTCTGACCCTGTAAGTTCTAAAAGGACCAATCAATCGGTAGTTGCTGTTTCGTCTCCCATTCGTAACGGCGACCAAATAAGCGGTGTACTTGTCGCACTCATTCATATTGAAGATATAGAAAAAAGAGTTATGGAAATTAAAGTCGGCCAAACAGGTTATGCTTATATGATACGGGGAGACGGTGTAATCATAGCGCATCCCAATACTGAATTGGTCAACAAATTCAGTAGTATGAATGACCCCAATGCCCCCGTGGAATTAAAAACAGCTACGGAAAAGATGACTAAGGGTGAGCAGGGGATTGCGAGTTACCAATATCAAGGAACCGGCAAATATCTTGCTTATGCACCTGTTCCGGGCAGGAACTGGTCAATTGGCGTCAACGTACCGGTGAGTGAAGTACGGGCAAAACTCAACACCTTTACCTGGACATCACTGACCACTAGTTTATTGGTATTGATTATCGCCACTGTTATTGCCCTGATAACGGCAATCAGGCTCGCTAGACCGCTGGGAAAACTTAAGGATACAGCCGCAGGCATTGCCGACGGAGATCTTTCTGTGACCAGCGTAGGAATTTCCTCCCAGGACGAAACGGGGCAGTTAGCTCATGCTTTTGAAACGATGGTAGCTAACTTGCGTACTTTAGTACAACATATTAACGGGTCTTCCGAACAACTGGCCGCAGCCTCCCAGGAACTGACGGCCAATGCCGAGCAATTAACACAGGTAGCCGGCCAGGTAAGTACATCCGTTACAAGTACGGCGCAGCAAGTTGGGAACCAGGTAGCTGTTGCAGATAAGGCACTGCTGCTTGTGGAGAAAATCGCGGCCGGAGCCCAGAATGAAGCAGCAAAAACGGAAAATGTAACCCAGATTACCAATCAGGCAGTGAATGCGGCGACAACAGGAAATATGGCGGTTGCGAGTGCCATCAGTCAAATGGACAGTATCCGGCAGACAGTGGATAATTCCGCGCAAGTTGTTGCCGAATTGGGACAACAGTCCAAAGAAATCGGACAGATTGTGGAAACAATTGCCGGCATTGCCGGGCAGACTAATTTACTGGCATTAAACGCCGCCATCGAAGCGGCGCGGGCTGGAGAGCAAGGCCGGGGCTTTGCCGTGGTAGCAGAAGAAGTGAGAAAACTGGCAGAGCAATCGCAGGAGGCGGCAAAGCAAATTGCAACGCTAATTGGCGATATTCAGGGTAAAACAGATAAGGCTGTGGCAGCCATGACTAACGGCACCCAAGAAGTTAAAAAGGGTTCTGAAGTGGTTGACCAGGCCGGTAAATCATTTAGCGATATTGACGCTCATATCAAAAAGGTTGCAGCCATTTCCCAGGAAGCCGCAAACGGCATGCGAGAGCTGGCGGCATTCAGTCAGCAAGTTCTGGCTTCCATGAAAGAAGTTGAAACCTTTAGCCGGGAAATTTCCAGTCAAACACAAAGTATCTCTGCTGCGACAGAAGAGCAATTGGCATCAATGGAAGAAATTTCAGCATCCAGTCAACATTTGGCCCAGATGGCCGAACAATTGCAAAACGCTGTTAACCGGTTTAGAATGTAGAGCGAAGAGGTAATCAACTAAGAGTTAAAAATGCATAAATCGAGAAGGGCTATAGAATAACTTAGCATTAAGTTTTTCTACAGCCCTTCTTTTTTTTCCTAATTTGAGGAATAGGAGTATGCGGCAAAATCAAAATTGGGAAATTTCCTAGTTTTGCGATAAGTAATTCTTGAAATAGAAATAATGACAGCCTGAAATGGTAGATAAATGGTAGGTTTTGTAGTTTATTGTAATTGGCATGAATAATGCAATTACAGTTTATTTAAAAATTATGTAGGCTCTCGGAAACTTAGTACCATATAGTAGGATTTTGAGGGTATTGAGTAGCAAAATCAGAAGTAAATTAGCAAAAACAAGGGATGAGGAAAGGATACGTAAAAAGAGAGCATAGCAAGCAGACCTAGCCAAATCCTAAAAAAACTAGGCCCAAGGTGTAGAAGTGTAGAGTTAAACGCTTAAGAACTAAGAAATTGCAGGAAAGACTTCCGCCGACCACTCCAAAATGAGGGGACGCATATTGATGGCAAGGTGTTTTATCCAGGCATCCATATGTGAACACATGGCAGTGGAATAAGCCCGGAAATACCAATTGCATG
>NZ_FNAM01000076.1 GCF_900101845.1 Sporomusa acidovorans
CCACGTTCTCTTTCTTCCGGAGCTTTGTCGATCATGTCATAGGCCATAAATTCGGCGCCGCCGGTTTTCGACAGTGTCAGGGTAATGGCAGCAGTTAGTGAAGTTTTACCATGGTCAACGTGTCCGATGGTACCAATGTTAACATGCGGTTTGGTTCTTTCATACTTTTTCTTAGCCATTTAAGTGTTACCTCCTAAGTTTATTACTTTACAAATTTAGGTAAGCAATTGTAGTGGATTAGCCTTTATTTTTGGTTGAAATAGCTTCGGCAATGTTTTTCGGCACTTCTTCGTAATGGTCAAATTCCATGGAATAGTTGCCGCGACCTTGGGTACGCGACCGCAGGTCGGTTGCATAACCGAACATTTCGGAAAGCGGTACAAAAGCTTTAATCGATTGAGCACCGGCACGGGCTTCCATACCTTCAATACGTCCGCGGCGCGAATTCAAGTCGCCGATGACATCGCCCATGTAGTCCTCAGGTACAATAACTTCGACCTTCATATAAGGTTCGAGGATAACCGGATTGGCTTTGGCAGCACCGGCTTTGAAGCCCATGGAACCAGCAATTTTGAATGCCATTTCCGAGGAGTCGACATCATGGTAAGAACCGTCATATACGGTTACTTTGATATCAACCATCGGATAACCGGCCGATACACCGGTTTCCATAGCCTCTTTAACACCGGCTTCAACCGGGCCGATGTATTCTCTAGGAATAGCGCCGCCGACAACCTTATTTTCAAAGATGAAGCCTTGACCGGGTTCAAGCGGCTGAATTTCCAGCCAGCAATGACCATACTGACCACGGCCACCGGACTGACGGACAAATTTGCCTTCGGCTTTAACAGTCTTGCGGATGGTTTCGCGATAAGCAACCTGCGGTTTGCCTACATTACATTCAACCTTGAATTCCCGCAGCATCCGGTCAACGATAATGTCAAGATGCAATTCGCCCATACCGGAAATGATCGTCTGGCCGGTTTCTTGATCTGTACGCATCCGGAAGGTCGGATCTTCTTCCGCCAAGCGGTTGAGAGCCACACCCATTTTTTCCTGATCGGCCTTAGTCTTGGGTTCAACAGCGATGGAGATAACCGGATCGGGGAAGACCATGGACTCAAGAATGATGGCATTTTTTTCATCACAAAGGGTGTCACCGGTAGTAGTATCCTTCAGGCCAACTGCGGCAGCAATATCACCGGTATAAACCGTCTCGATTTCCTCGCGGTGGTTAGCGTGCATTTGCAGGATCCGGCCAATACGTTCCCGCTTGCCTTTAGTGGAGTTATACACGTAGGAACCGGAGGCTAGCTGGCCGGAGTATACTCTGAAAAAGGCCAGCTTGCCGACATAAGGGTCAGCCATAATTTTAAAGGCCAATGCCGAGAATGGCAGGCTGTCATCCGCTTTGCGCTCATCTTCTTCTCCAGTTTCAGGATGAACGCCTTTAATTGCCGGAATGTCAGTCGGAGCAGGCATATAATCAACAACTGCATCCAGCAGCGGCTGAACGCCTTTGTTTTTATAAGAGGAACCGCACAATACCGGTGTCATTTTACAGGCAATTGTGGCTGTGCGGATAGCCGCTTTAATTTCTTCAATGCTTAGTTCTTCGCCCTCAAGATATTTCATCATGAGTTCATCGTCGCTTTCCGCAACAGCATCTAACAGGTTTTGGTGATAAAGCTCAGCATTTTCAACCATGTCTTCCGGTATCTCGGTAGCTTCGCTTACCTTACCCAAATCATCCGTATAAACAACGGCTTTCATTTCAATCAGGTCAACAAAACCTTTAAAAGTGTCTTCAAATCCAATTGGCAATTGGATTGGTACTGCGTTAGCACCAAGACGACTTTTCATCATATCAACAACCCGGTAAAAATCAGCACCGGTGATGTCCATTTTATTTACATAAGCCATACGGGGAACGTTATATTTATCAGCCTGACGCCATACAGTCTCAGACTGCGGTTCTACGCCGCCTTTAGCACAAAAAACCGCAACTGATCCGTCAAGCACACGCAATGAACGTTCTACTTCAACTGTAAAGTCCACGTGTCCAGGTGTGTCAATGATGTTAATACGATGTCCCTTCCACTGGGCTGTAGTGGCCGCAGAGGTAATAGTAATACCTCTTTCTTGTTCCTGCACCATCCAGTCCATAGTCGCAGCACCATCATGCACTTCGCCAATTTTGTGTACTCTACCGGTATAAAATAGAATGCGTTCAGTGGTAGTGGTCTTGCCGGCGTCTATATGCGCCATGATGCCGATGTTCCGTGTCTTTTCGAGAGGAAACTTTCGGGCCACTATTTTCACTCCTTAATTTCGCAGATTCGTATGTTCGACGTTCGAATATTCGATTTGGAATCGGGTTGCCTCATGCACCCCTTCTTTTCGATGTCCGAACCTCGAACTTCGAATCTCTAGTTTACCACCGATAATGTGCAAAAGCCTTGTTGGCTTCAGCCATTTTATGGGTATCTTCACGTTTTTTCACAGATGCGCCGGTACTATTAGCAGCATCCATCAGTTCTGAAGCAAGTCTTTCCTGCATGGTTTTCTCGCCGCGCAGACGTGAGTAGTTAACCAGCCAGCGAATGCCGAGCGCTTGTCTGCGGTCAGGCCGCACTTCTACAGGCACCTGATAGTTTGCACCACCTACACGGCGAGCGCGAACCTCAAGAACCGGCATCACATTTTTCAGCGCAACGTCAAAAACTTCCATCGGATCTTTACCCGTCTTCGCACGGATGGTTTCAAACGCATCATATACAATGTTTTCGGCAACGCCTTTTTTGCCGTCTAACATAATTTTATTAATAAATCTTGTTACAAGCTTGGAGTTATATACCGGATCCGGTAATACATCCCGCTTGGGAACAGCACCTTTTCTTGGCATCAGTATCCCTCCTTCTTCCAAAACTCTGCAGCAGGCTAAGCATTATTTCTTAGCAGCAGTAGCCTTTTTAGCACCGTATTTTGAACGGCTCTGGTTACGCTTTGCGACACCAGCGGTGTCAAGAGCGCCTCGAACAATGTGATAACGTACGCCTGGCAAGTCTTTTACCCTGCCGCCACGAATCAGTACAACCGAGTGTTCCTGCAGATTGTGACCAATTCCCGGAATATAGGCAGTTACTTCAATGCCGTTGGTTAAGCGCACACGAGCAACTTTACGCAACGCAGAGTTAGGCTTTTTAGGAGTTGTTGTATATACTCTCGTGCATACACCACGTTTTTGCGGGCATTCTTTCAATGCAGGAGCGGTCGATTTTTGTGTTAACTGCTCCCGGCTTTTGCGCACTAACTGACTAATTGTTGGCATTTATTCAGCGCACCTCCTTCCCCAATTTCGTTATTTATTATTAAAAATTTCGCCAGCAAAATAAAAGCGGGCAAAATTATTAACGACTTGACCCAATACTTATTCATTTCAATAAAGCAACCGCAGCGGCAGCAACTTCAATGCCGCAGGCCTTCCCAAGTTCGGCCATCGTTAATCCAGTTTTAACCTGAATCCCCTTCTGGCTACACAGCCCAGCAAGCGGAGCCACAACCCGTCTGTCGGCATCATCAGCAAGGTATACTCTGGCGGCCAGACCTTTTTCCACAGCCCGCGCCGCTTGTTTAGCGCCAATAGCCTTCTTGGTAGTCTTAAACCCTTCAAGATCCTCACTGTTCATACTTCCAACTCCTTCGGGAAAATGTGCAATTTTCAAGGCACTCTAATATATTATCATTTCACTTTCTAAATGTCAATAAACTATTAGATTTTCTGCGCATATTTAAATACACTAAACCGGGTGTTTCAAAAGCACTATTTTCCATTGCTTATTAATGCCCATAAATACTGGGGTTATATACATTTATCTTTTGGGAAATGTTCAAAAAAAGCACTGGGAACGGTATATGCCGTCCCCAGTGTTCTGCAATTAATCATTATTACTTATTCAACGGGTATTTCTGTTAGCGTCTGTTCGATAACCGGTGTTTTCAACTTCACGTTACGGTAGCGGCTCATACCCGTACCGGCCGGAACAAGCTTACCGATAATGACGTTCTCTTTAAGTCCCAGAAGCGGATCGATTTTACCTTTAATCGCGGCTTCCGTAAGCACCCGCGTGGTTTCCTGGAAGGAAGCGGCTGAAAGGAAGGAATCGGTAGCCAGCGACGCCTTGGTAATCCCCAGCAGAATCGGCCTGGCAACAGCCGGATCGCCACCAGCTTCAATCGCTTTCGCATTCTCTTCCTCAAAGGTATTCAGGTCAATATATTCTCCCGGCAGGAGTTCTGTGTCCCCGGCTTCTTCCACTTTGACTTTATGCAGCATTTGGCGAACCATAACTTCAATGTGCTTGTCATTAATTTCAACACCTTGGGATTTATACACTTTTTGGACTTCGTACACCAGGTAGCGTTGCGTGGCTTTAAGTCCGCTAACCCGAAGAATGTCGTGCGGATTAACCGCACCTTCTGTCAGACGGTCACCCGGCTCAACCCGCTGGCCGTCGCTGACAATGAGTCGCGCACCATAGGGAACGGGGTATACACGTTCTTCACCCAGGGAAGCATCTAGCGGATAAATCGTAACCCGGCGCATGCCCTTAATTTCTTTTATCTCGACAGTCCCCTCAACCTCAGTAATGATTGCCTGACGTTTAGGTTTGCGGGCTTCAAACAATTCCTCTACCCGCGGCAGACCCTGCGTAATATCGTCACCGGCAACACCACCGGTATGGAATGTTCTCATCGTAAGCTGAGTGCCAGGCTCACCAATTGACTGGGCGGCAATAATTCCCACAGCCTCACCGACATCAACCATGTGGCTTGTGCCAAGGTTACGACCGTAGCATTTTATGCATACACCATAGCGTGAACGACAGGTGAGTACAGAACGGATGGATACCTTTTCCCGTACTTTAACTACCTTTTCAGCTAACTCTTCCGTAATTAATTCGTTCAGCTTAACAATGGTTTCCCCGGTAGCCGGATCTACAATATCTTCGGCGGCAACTCTGCCGACAATGCGGTCTCTGAGGGATTCGATAATGCCTGAACCCTCTTTTATTGCCTCAACTTCAATGCCTCTGATATTGTTATTGCGCACTTTTACCTCTTTTACCGAACTGGCCAGCACGGCCTCAATGTGTTCTTCGGTAAGCGGCGTATCAGCAGGGACAAGTTCGACGCCATCGCTGGTTTTAATCGCTTCAGTCGTGTTTTTGCCAAGCATTTCCCGGATCATAGCTTCTTTAAGAGCAGCACGCACTTTTTCTTCCGGTGCACCAAGCACAATGGTCTCGGCAGCTACACGGCCGACATCCTCTTCCACTTCGCTGGCTTCGCCTTCGATCATAATTTCGGGTACACCATTTTCGCCGATCAGGCGCAATGCGTCTTCGTCAAGCACTTTGCCCTGCGATAAAAGCATATCGGCTGTTTTGGGATTCATAACATCCTGAGCCAGTATTCTCCCCTGTAAAGAATCCTTCAGCATATCAATAGCGCCGGCACTTGACTGGGCTAAACGTGCCCGTTCGCGCACCAGATTGATGCCAACTACGTCACAGTCTTCTTCCCGCACGATAACGTCTTGAGCAACGTCAACCAACCGGCGGGTCAGATAACCGGAGTCGGCTGTCCGCAGCGCGGTATCGGCCAAGCCTTTACGGGCACCGTGTGTGGAGATAAAGTACTCTAATACGGTTAAGCCTTCACGGAAGTTAGCCTTAATCGGCAAGTCAATGATTCGACCGGAAGGATCGGCCATAAGACCGCGCATACCGGCTAACTGACGAATCTGCTGGATATTACCACGAGCACCGGAGTTGGCCATCATGTATACATTGTTAAAACGGTCCAAGCTATTCATAAGAGCCGTAGTAACATCATCAGTTGCTTTTGTCCACAGGTCAATGGTCTTTTTATAGCGTTCGTCATCGGTAATCAAGCCGCGGCGATACTGCTTATCAATGGTATTAACCTTGGCCTCGGCCGTAGCGATAATTTCCTTCTTGGCCTCGGGAATCTTAATATCTGAAATGGCAATGGTTATCCCTGCACGACAAGCAAAGGAGAAGCCCAGACGTTTTACACTATCTACTACATCGGCCGTTTTGGCATTGCCAAAGGTTTGATAGGAGTCAGCCACTAATTTACCAAGCTGCTTTTTGTCCATTACCTTGCCCAAATGCCAACCATCGTCCTCTTTGACAAACGGCCTGAGTTCCGGCGGCAGCACTTCATTGAAAATCATTCGTCCTAATGTCGTATGAACTAAGCCATATCCTTTTATACGCATCCGGATTTTTTCTTGCAATTCGAGTTCTTTATGCTGATAAGCCAGCAAGGCTTCATTAAGGTTGACGAAAGCTCTGATCTTTCCGTCTTTAGGCTCTTTTACAATCGTGAGATAATAAGCGCCAAGCACCATGTCCTGAGTAGGCGTAGTTACCGGTCTGCCATCTTTTGTCGATAAGATATTGTGAGCTGACAGCATAAGCATTCTGGCTTCCGCCTGTGCTTCTGCTGAAAGCGGCACATGCACTGCCATTTGGTCGCCGTCAAAGTCAGCATTGTAGGCAGTACAAACAAGAGGATGAATTTTAATTGCCCGGCCTTCGGACAACACCGGCTCAAACGCCTGAATACCTAAGCGGTGCAATGTCGGAGCACGGTTTAAAAGTACCGGGTGTTCTTTGATTACCTCTTCCAGTACGTCCCAAACTTCCGGACGCACACGTTCCACCATCCGTTTGGCACTTTTGATATTATGGGCATGGCCGGCGTTGACCAGCTTTTTCATGACAAAAGGTTTGAACAATTCCAAAGCCATTTCTTTGGGCAGGCCACACTGATGCAGTTTGAGTTCAGGACCGACAACGATAACAGAGCGGCCTGAGTAGTCGACACGTTTGCCCAACAGGTTTTGCCGGAACCGGCCTTGTTTTCCTTTAAGCATATCGCTTAACGACTTTAACGGACGGTTACCCGGCCCGGTTACAGGACGGCCACGGCGGCCGTTATCAATAAGAGCATCCACGGCTTCCTGCAGCATGCGTTTCTCGTTGCGTACAATAATATCCGGTGCACCCAAATCCAGCAGGCGCTTTAACCGGTTATTGCGGTTGATTACCCGGCGGTAGAGATCATTCAAATCAGAAGTGGCAAAACGTCCGCCATCGAGTTGAACCATTGGCCGTAATTCTGGTGGAATAACGGGAACAACGTCCAGAATCATCCAAGCCGGATTATTCCCTGATTTGCGGAAAGCCTCCACAACCTCCAGGCGTCTTATGGCCCGGATTTTGCGCTGGCCGCTTACTTCCTTAAGCTCTTGCCGCAGTTCACGGCTCATTTTTTCTAAATCCAGCTCTTCCAGCAGCTTTTTGATAGCCTCCGCGCCCATACCGATTTTAAACGCATTGCCATACTTATCCCTGTGTTCCCTATACTCATTTTCATTTAAGAGTTGTTTTTTCATCAGCGGCGTATCGCCGGGATCAAGCACAATATAGGAAGCAAAATATAAAACCTTTTCCAGGGAGCGGGGAGAAATGTCCAAAATAAGTCCCATCCGGCTGGGAATCCCTTTAAAATACCAGATGTGTGATACCGGGGCGGCCAGTTCAATATGCCCCATCCGGTCACGCCGGACTTTGGAACGGGTTACTTCTACACCACAGCGATCACAAATGATACCTTTATAGCGGATCCGTTTATACTTACCGCAATGACATTCCCAGTCACGGGTTGGTCCGAATATTTTTTCGCAAAACAGACCTTCGCGCTCCGGTTTTAATGTACGGTAGTTAATAGTTTCCGGCTTTTTTACTTCGCCATGCGACCATTTGCGGATTTGTTCCGGCGACGCCAGGCCAATTCGCATTGAATCAAAGTTATTTACGTCCAACAAGGGGTTATCGCTCCCTTCTAACTAGTCTAGGTCCTCGTCGTCCAGAGTTTCATCCAGATAGGAACGGGGATTAGACTTTTTAGCATTTTCCTTGAGCTTTTTGGAATTACCTTTGAGAGGTGGAAAATCAAGATCGTCATCATCATCAGCAGCTTTGTGACCTATATCGGGCTCCATTTCGCCAATTTCGGCAATGATATCAAGTTCTTCCTCCAGAGGTTCAATATCATCATTGGCTTCTAGTTCGTCAACCATATCGCCCTCAATATCGGATTTTTTCCTTTCAACCGGGGCTTGTGACACATCGTCGCCGATATTAAGTTCCAGTTCTTTGGCCGTCTCATTAATATCCTCGTCTGATTCACGAATCATAATCTCCTGAGCATCTTCCGTCAATATCTTGACATCCAGACCAATGCTTTGGAGTTCCTTAATCAATACCTTGAAGGATTCCGGCACACCCGGCTCCGGTACATTTTCACCCTTGACTATGGCCTCATAGGTTTTTACGCGGCCAACAACGTCGTCAGATTTTACGGTCAGAAGCTCCTGCAGGGTATAGGCGGCACCATAAGCCTCCAATGCCCAAACTTCCATTTCACCGAAACGCTGGCCGCCAAACTGGGCTTTACCACCCAGAGGCTGCTGCGTAACAAGTGAGTACGGTCCAGTGGAACGGGCGTGAATTTTGTCGTCAACCAAATGGGCGAGTTTAAGCATATAAACATAGCCAACAGTTACATGATTGTCAAACGGTTCACCTGTTCTGCCGTCAAATAGTTGTGTTTTGCCATCTTCGGATAAACCAGCCACCTTTAACGTATTAATAACATCATTCTCGGTAGCACCATCGAACACCGGGGTAGCCAGGTGAATACCGGCAACATCCGGTACTGGCATATCATTCTTTTCAAAGTTATAATTAACGGCTTTTAGTCGATCAACCAAAGTCCGATCGCCCATCCTGACCTGCATGCCAATGGCGGCGGCGGCCCGCCCTAAGTGAGTCTCAAGTACCTGACCGATATTCATACGCGAAGGTACGCCCAGAGGGTTTAATACAATCTGAACCGGAGTGCCATCAGGCAGGAAAGGCATATCTTCCTTAGGCATGATGCGGGAAACTACCCCTTTGTTACCATGGCGGCCGGCCATTTTGTCGCCTTCCGAGATTTTTCGTTTTTGCGCAATATAGCAACGTACTAGTTGATTTACGCCAGGCGGCAATTCGTCGCCATTTTCACGGGTAAAGACTTTTACGTCAACAATTTTACCGGCCTCACCGTGCGGCACTCTTAAAGAAGTATCCCGGACTTCACGCGCTTTTTCACCAAAAATAGCACGTAACAGGCGTTCTTCTGCCGTCAGTTCGGTCTCGCCTTTTGGGGTAACCTTGCCAACCAGAATATCACCCGGCCGGACTTCCGCGCCAACGCGGATAATGCCGCGATCGTCAAGGTCCCTAAGTACATCTTCGGCAACATTCGGAATATCGCGGGTTATTTCCTCCGGCCCCAGTTTGGTATCACGGGCATCGCATTCGTATTCTTCAATATGAATGGAGGTAAAGACGTCTTCCTTGACTAAGTCTTGGCTTAAAAGAATGGCGTCTTCGTAGTTGTAGCCTTCCCAAGGCATAAAAGCGACCAGTACGTTGTACCCCAAAGCCAGTTCGCCTTTATCGGTGGATGGGCCGTCAGCCAAAACCTGGCCTTTTACGATTTTCTCACCTTTATAGACAATAGGTTTTTGATTTATACAAGTTCCCTGATTTGAGCGGAGATATTTGAGCATCTTATAAGTATCCAGTGCACCTGTTTCGGTACGAATCTGGATTTGTGTAGCAGATACTTTTTCTACGACGCCCGCGTTTTTCGCCAGAATACAAACTCCGGAATCACGTGCGGCTTTGTATTCCATACCGGTACCAACCAGCGGCGCTTGCGTTTTAAGAAGCGGCACAGCCTGACGCTGCATGTTGGCCCCCATCAATGCCCGGTTAGCATCGTCGTTTTCCAGGAAGGGAATCATCGCCGTAGCGATTGATACCACCTGTTTCGGGGATACGTCCATATAGTCGACTTTTTCAGCCGGAACAACTAAGGTTTCGTGCTTGTAACGGCAGGTAACACGCGGTTCCTTGAACCAGCCATTTTCATCGAGGGCTTCATTGGCCTGAGCGACAATCATCTCGTCCTCTTCGTCAGCCGTTAAATAAAATACCTCGTCTGTTACCCGGCGATCATGTTTGTTGACTTTCCGGTATGGTGTCTCAATAAAACCAAACTCGTTGATGCGGCCATAGGTCGACAATGAACCAATCAGACCAATGTTCGGACCTTCCGGCGTCTCGATTGGACACATGCGGCCATAGTGAGAATGGTGAACGTCACGCACTTCGAAACCGGCGCGCTCTCGGCTGAGTCCGCCCGGCCCCAGAGCACTGAGACGCCTTTTATGTGTAAGTTCAGCCAGCGGGTTCGTCTGATCCATAAATTGGGATAACTGGCTGGATCCAAAAAATTCTTTTATGGCGGCTACCACTGGTCTTATATTGATGAGAGCTTGCGGCGTAATCACATCAATATCCTGGATGGTCATACGCTCTTTAACCACGCGTTCCATGCGGGCTAAACCGATACGGAATTGGTTCTGCAAAAGCTCTCCAACCGAACGCAGCCGCCGGTTACCCAGATGGTCAATGTCATCAGTAGTACCATGACCGTCCATTAGATTTAGAAGATAACTAATAGAAGCAATAATATCTTCCTTGGTGATGGTTCGATGCGTAAATGGCAAGATTGAGTTAAGAATCAATTTTACCGGTGTTCCGTCTTTTTGCTTGATCCAGGCTTCATGCATCCCTTCACCGTCAAAGACTTTGGCAGCAGCAATCTTGTCAAGAACATCCTCATCAAGCAAGGTATTTTCCTCTGCTGCAATTTCACCGGTCTCTTTATCAACCAGTGGCTGAGCAAGAATTTTTCCCAGCAACCGGCGGCGCCACCCCAGCTTTTTGCCAAGTTTATACCTGCCAACAGTTGCCAAGTCATAACGTTTTGGATCAAAAAATAAAGATTCAAGCAGTTGAGCGGCATTTTCTACGGTTGGCGGTTCGCCCGGGCGCAGCCGTTTATAAATCTCAACAAGCGCCTCTTCCCGGGAATCAGTATTATCTCTTTCTAACGTTGCCCGGATACGAACATCCTCATTAAAGAGTTCGGAAATTACACCATTCGATACAAAACCCAAGGCCCGGATCAGTATCGTTACAGGCAGTTTCCGTGTGCGGTCAACGCGCACGGAAATGACGTCATTGGCGTCAGTTTCCAGCTCAAGCCATGCCCCACGGTTCGGGATTACAGTCGCATTATAAAGTTTTTTGCCGGTAGTATCAATCGTTTCACCATAATATACGCCAGGTGAACGCACCAGTTGACTGACAATAACCCGCTCGGCACCGTTTATAATAAAGGTGCCCGTATCCGTCATAAGCGGAAAATCGCCCATAAATACTTCTTGTTCTTTTATTTCCTGTGTTTCTTTGTTGTACAGCCGAACACTGACACGAAGCGGAGCGGCGTAGGTAACATCCCGCTCTTTGCACTCTTCAACATCGTATTTAGGTTCGCCCAGTGTAAAGTTCTCAAAAGATAGGATCAGGTTGCCGGTAAAGTCCTGGATCGGAGAGATATCGTGAAATATCTCCTGTAACCCTTCTTTAAGAAACCAGTTGTATGAATTTTTCTGGATTTCAATAAGATTGGGCATGTCCAGCACTTCTTTAATTTTCGCATAACTATACCTGAACCTTTTGCCCACCGGAACAGGATTAAACATTAACCCCTTCACCCCTTAGCCATTTTGCCTGACACATTGCGACATTCGCAGCTTTCACATAAGCTGGCGGTATTCCGCAAATACTAAGCCAGTAAATGAATGATTAAATAAATACAAAACAAGCAAGGCTCTTTCGTCATAGTTAAGTACCTTGCTTTTTTTCGATGAAAAACGATTCATCCTCCATTATATTACTATTTCCTGCCATTTCATAATTTATACAGGTTTTGGGCAAAAAGTCCGCCAAAAAAAATAGCAATATAAATATGTACGGCGATATATAATGGTATCATATATTGTTCAATTCGTCAAGAAAAAAAATATCGTGTTCTGTATATTTTTTTATTAGGGTTCATTATAAAATGAACCAATTTTTATTTTTTAAAATAAAAGGAGCACCATGGAAGGTGCTCCTTCTTTATTTGGAAGCTTATATTACTTAACTTCGACAGATGCGCCAGCTTCAACAAGTTTAGCTTTAATAGCCTCGGCATCAGCTTTGGCCACTTTTTCTTTAACAGGCTTAGGAGCACCGTCAACCAGTTCTTTAGCTTCTTTCAAGCCAAGGCCGGTAACTTCGCGGACAACTTTAATCACGTTGATTTTAGCACCGCCAGCGCTAGTTAGAATTACGTCAAATTCAGTTTGTTCTTCAGCAGCAGCAGCACCACCAGCACCAACGGCAGGAGCAGCAGCTACGGCTACAGGAGCAGCAGCAGATACGCCGAATTTTTCTTCTAAGGCTTTTACCAGCTCGGAAAGTTCGAGCACAGTCATTTGCTCAATGGCTTCCATGATTTGTTCTTTAGTCATTTTACAATACCTCCATAAACTTTCATTAAATTATTTTTATACATGAAATAAATTTGCTGCAAGGACGTACCCTTGTCTTATGCGGATTCTTTTTGCTTACGAACTGCTTCAAGCGCATAGACCAGATTGCGCAGATTTCCGGCAAGAACGTTGACAAAACCGGCAATCGGCGACTGCATGCCGGCCAGTACCCGGGCAACAAGTACTTCTTTCGGCGGCAGACTGGAGAGCGCCTTAACACCTGCAACATCGATTACTTTACCTTCAACTAAACCAGCTTTTACTTCCAAAGCCTGCAGTTTGTTTTCTTTGATAAAGTCAGAAATAATTTTAGCGGGAGCTACAGGATCAGTACTGGACATCGCAATAGCAGTCGGACCTTCAAGATAAGAATCAAGGCCCTCGATACCAGCTTCTTTGGCAGCAATACGGGTCATTGTATTCTTAAATACACGATATTCCACGCCCGCTTCCCGCAGTTTGCGACGAAGTTTAGTATCCTGAGCTACTGTCAAGCCACGATAGTTTGTCAGAACTGCACCTTTGGTAGCGCTAAGCTTTTCTTTAATCTCAGCAACTGTCTGCAGTTTTTCTTGGGTTACAGCCATTTATATTACACCTCCTTAAACAAGTGTCAAACAAATCAAAAAGCAGCCTCACGGCGTAAACACCGGAGGCCGCATGATAGCAAGATCAGTTACATGCTGCAAATCCCCGGCCTCGGTAGGAAAGCTTAGGCAAGCTTTTACTTTTCAACCTACTGTCTACAGCCTCATAATATTATTCTAAATTAATGTTATTCTTTTTTGCCGGGAGCTTTGAGCGGGTTAATTCTAACGCCAGGGCCCATTGTTGCGCTTAAGGAGATGTTCTTCATGTATTGGCCTTTAGCAGCAGCGGGCTTAACTTTAATTAATGTATCAATCAGGGTGTGGAAGTTTTTGAGCAGCTTTTCGTTATCGAAAGATACCTTACCAATAGGTGCATGAATGTTGCCTGCTTTATCAGTACGGTATTCAATCTTACCGGCTTTAATTTCATTAATAGCCCGTGTTACATCAAGAGTAACAGTACCAACTTTAGGGTTAGGCATTAAGCCTTTAGGGCCAAGGATTTTACCAAGGCGGCCTACCATCCCCATCATATCCGGCGTGGCAACTGCTACATCAAAATCAGCCCAGCCACCCTGGATTTTTCCCACCATATCTTCGGCACCTACAAAATCAGCGCCTGCGGCTTCCGCTTCTTTGGCTTTTTCACCTTTAGCAAAAACCAAAACTCGTTTGGTCTTACCAGTGCCGTAAGGAAGTACAACAGCACCACGTACTTGCTGATCGGCATGTTTCGGGTCAACACCCAATTTAACGGCAATCTCTACCGTTTGATCAAATTTAGCGTTAGCAGTTTTCTTAATTAGCTCAACCGCTTCTTCTGGATCATATAGCTTATCAGCGTCAATAAGCTTAGCGGCTTCCACATATTTTTTTCCATGTTTCGGCATACAGTTATCCTCCTTTGTGGTAATAACGGAAGTAATTAGTCCTCCCACGCAAGATTGTGACAAAATTAGTCTACAATCTCAATACCCATGCTGCGGGCCGTACCCTCAATCATCCGCATAGCGGCTTCTACGCTGGCGGCGTTTAAATCCTGCATTTTGGATTCGGCAATTTCCTTAACTTTATCGCGTTTTACCTTGGCAACTTTCTTTTTGTTGGGTTCACCGGAAGCAGTTTCAATACCGGCAGCCTTTTTAAGAAGAATTGCGGCCGGAGGAGTTTTGGTAACAAAGGTAAATGATCTATCTTCAAATACCGTAATTTCCACCGGAATAATAAGACCGGCTTGTTTGGCCGTTCTTTCGTTAAACTCCTTAACAAAAGCCATGATATTGACACCAGCCTGACCTAGCGCCGGGCCTACGGGAGGAGCCGGAGTAGCTTTACCAGCTGGCACTTGCAGTTTGACAAGTTTTACAACTTTCTTAGCCATTTATATTACACCTCCTTAATCAACTTTTACAATTTGCGTAAAATCAAGCTCTACTGGTGTTTCGCGTCCAAACATATTGACAAGCACCTTAATCTTGCCACGATCGGGATTAATATCAGTTACAGTGGCTGTCCAATTCTCGAAAGCACCTGAAGTGATACGAACCAACTGGCCTAAATCAATATCAATCTTAGGCTTCGCATCTTCTATACCCATTGACTTGAGGATGTGTTTTACTTCACTTTCACTCAGTGGAATAGGCTTGGTTCCCGACCCGACAAAACCAGTTACGCCCGGAGTGTTACGGACAACATACCAAGAACGGTCAGTAACAATCATTTCTACCAAAACATATCCGGGGAAAACTTTTTTCTTGGCAATTTTTTTCTTGCCATCTTTTATTTCCACTTCATCTTCCATCGGCACAAGTACCCGGAAAACCTCATCTTCCATTCCCATGGAATGAACTTTTTTTTCCAGATTGGCTTTTACCTTGTTTTCGTAACCGGAATATGTATGGATAACATACCAATTTTTTTCGAGTTTTTCGGATTCCATAGCCAAGGGGCGATGCGCCCCCCACCCCCTAGTCTACTTGATGATAGCTTTTAAAATCTGGTTGAAAGATGTATCAATCGCCCAAATTAGAGCCGCGACAACAGTAACCGTCACAAATACAACACCAGTGAAGGAAATAAGCTCTTGCTTGCCTGGCCATGTAACCTTTTTAAGTTCAGCTTTTACTTCCCGCAAAAATTTTTTCCAGCGCGATGCATTCGTCTGGATAGCTGTTTCCTGAGCGGCCATTTTCTCACATCCTGTGCGTACATTTTGGCAGGGGCAGAAGGACTTGAACCCTCAACCAACGGTTTTGGAGACCGCTACTCTACCAATTGAGCTATACCCCTACTAGCATATGGCAAAACCATGTTATGATTACTTTGTTTCTTTGTGCAGCGTCTGCTTTTTGCAGAATTTGCAGTACTTGTTGAATTCCAATCTATCGGGATCATTCTTTTTGTTTTTATTGGTCTGATAATTGCGTTGTTTGCATTCTGTGCAGGCCAATGTTACCGCGTTGCGCATCCTGTACACCTCTCTTACCAGTAAATATAGCACTTTGGGTCTATTTATTGATAACACTTTTTTTAAATGTCACTAATACAATTTATCATAATTATATCAGCATGTCAATAGCCCACAGGCTCGGGTATGTCAATAAATAAAGCAGGGTTGCCCCCCGCTTTATTATTATATCAGATCATTATCGATTTATACAATTTTTGTAAAAGTATTTTGCCGCTTATCCTTCAACCGCAGTTACAACACCGGCGCCTACTGTACGGCCACCTTCACGAATTGCGAAACGCAGGCCTTCTTCGATAGCGATCGGCGTGATCAGTTCAATGTCCATGCGAATGTTGTCGCCAGGCATTACCATTTCCACACCTTCCGGCAGCTTAACCACGCCGGTTACGTCGGTTGTCCGGAAATAGAATTGCGGACGATAGCCGTTAAAGAACGGGGTATGACGGCCGCCTTCTTCTTTGGACAGTACGTATACTTCGGATTTGAATTTGGTATGCGGTTTAATGCTGCCGGGTTTGGCCAGTACTTGTCCGCGCTCGATCTCTTTACGCTCAATACCGCGTAAAAGTGCGCCGATGTTGTCGCCGGCTACTGCCTGATCCAAGAGTTTGCGGAACATTTCTACACCCGTTACTACCGTGGATTTCGGCTTGTCGGTCATACCAACGATTTCAACCGTATCGCCA
>NZ_FNAM01000091.1 GCF_900101845.1 Sporomusa acidovorans
TTTACTCCGCGGATTTCCTTGTCATAAACTTTTTCCAGGCCAGACTTACCGACCAAGTCGCCGTTATGATAGCCTTCGGACTTTTTCTTTTCCAGCTCTGTATCGCTGATTTCGCCGACATAACCGAATAGGTGTGCCGCCAATTCTTGATTTATATAGTTTCTAACTGCCTGTACTTCTACGACGACACCCGGAAGCTCACTTTGCCGTTCGGTGATTTTTGCTAAGATATCCTGACTCACATCATCTTTAATCCGGATTGGCGCCAACGGGTTGTCCTGACTTTTTATTTTCTTTTTTATATTCTCTGCCGTCATATTCACAAGCGGCGCCAGCCGATTAATAACCTCGTCCGATATCGGACCTGATATCGGTACAAGCGAAACGGAAAAACCCGGCCGGCTGGTAACAAGGGGAACGCCATTGCGGTCATAGAAGGTTCCACGGGGAGCGGTAATAGACAAAAGGCGAATTCTATTATTATCTGACTGTGCACGGAAATCTTCTCCGTGCAAAATTTGGAGCCATACCAAACGGCTTATAATGGCTGTAACGATCATAAAAAGAATGACAGCCATTACCTTAAGACGACTATTTTCTTGCGTTCCCCACAAACGAAGCGTCCCCTTTCCTGCTTGTAGCTATATGTATTTTTCTGAATAGTCTACATACGTCTTTATAATAAAAAAAGCCGACCCTAGACAGGCGGTAAATAGCACCATGTAACTTTCGGTTTGATCACTATTTTAGTCTATCAAATCGCTCTTCTGTTCTCAATGAACATATTTTTACAATTATCCTGAAATACCGGCATTGATAAGGCTTCAACCGCATTTACCAACATTTACATTGGAACCTTATTGGCAAAAAAAGCAGGCCGGATAGCCTGCTTAAAGATATGGGTATAAAAGCTAGAGAATATGACTAATTTTTTTATTCTCATCACAATAAATTATTTTTTCTCTGTCTTGCAGCATAGTTAGTAATTTAACCGGTCCGGCCCAGAGGTCAACCGCATACTTGAGTGTCTCATTGGCGTACGTCATTTCCAACTCACGACCGTCATAAAGATGCTCAAGTATTAACGTACCCTTATCGATGTCCTTGGGACAGATAGCGGGAATATTGCCGAGCCCGACTGAATTGGCCAATTCATCCCGGATTTCTTTCCAGCCTTCCTCATCCGCTACCGCAGAGATAACAATATTGTCGTCTTCCGGTTTGTAATTAAATAAATGAAGCTCGCTGCATAGTTCCTGATTGAGATACCGGCGAATAAACGATTGATCACGTTCGCTGGCACGAACCGCCAGGATAAAATCCCGGCCATGCTGCTTGTCCAGATACTCAAACATTTTGAAGCCTACGAAATAAGGATTTATCCGTCCCAGGTGAGGGCGAATCACATTGTTGTGGCACTGGAGAAATTCGAGGTGGAGGGCCTGCGGCATTTTTAGGTCATTAAGAACGTTATAGTGCCAGTAACTGGCCCACCCCTCATTCATAATTTTGGTCTCTATCTGGGGAATAAAATACATGGTTTCCTCCCGCACGATATTGACCAGGTGCCGTTCCCAGTCAGCAAGCTTACCACGTTCAGCCAAAAATCCGAGTAAATCATTCTTAAAGCGTTCGGGCATGCCGATTAATTCTTCCTTAGCCTGCTCCCCGCGGGTAGCAGGCGCGCTATTGACGCCATTGCGGGGGATCTGGTACCTTAACGCGTGTGCTGCGTCAATAATGCGTTCCACCTTTTCCGGACCGATACTAGGGTCCTGGATAAAGCTGCGGACGCGATCAGCATGACATTTGAACATTTCCAGCGTTAAGTCGGCACGGGTGTCACGCGTAAATAAGCGGTTGTTTTTAAAGAAATCGTTATGACCATAAACATGAGCCATGGTGAGTATTTGCAGCAAAAGGGTGTTATCCTTCATTAAATAAGCCAAACATGGATCGGAATTGATGACCATTTCGTACGGAAGCCCGGCTAGGTTGTACTGATAATACATTTTCTGACGTTCGTAGGACTTGCCGAAACTCCAATGCGGATAATGGGAAGGCATCCCTACATAAGCTTCATAGCAAAGCATATCTTCATAATTACAAATTTCAAAATGCTGTTCATAGCAATCCAGACCTGCCGCCTGCACCAATTCCTCGATAAGCGTATTCCATTGATCCAGCTCAGCCATTGTATACTCGGTCACTCTTCCTCACCCCCATACCCGTCTTTTTCGAGGATACTCTTAAAGGCCGGCCAAACGTCTTCTTTGGAGTTAATACGGGCCATTACGAAGTTGGGGGCATGAATCTGTTCCTCATAGTCCTTACGGATCGTACTCCAGCCGGAGTTCAGGCAAATTTCACCATAGCCGAAAAGATTGCAAACATGGCAGAGCTGCTCAGCCAATTCGACGGCCTTCTGATTATCCGAACCCCAGTTGTCGCCATCAGAGCAATGGAACGCATAGACATTCCAGAGCGAAGGGCTATAGCGCTGCTCAATAATTTCGAGTGCTTTTTCATACCCGCTGGAAATAAGGGTACCACCGGATTCCCCTTTATGGAAAAACTCGTCTTCATTAACTTCTTGCGCTTCCGTAGTGTGAGCAACAAACACGACTTCGACGTTCTCGTACTTGTATTTTACGAACTGGTACAACAGAAAGTAGAAAGATCTAGCCAGATATTTGCGGGTCTGGTCCATGGAGCCCGAAGTATCCATGATGCAAATGACAACGGCGTTAGAACGATAATCTGTATCAGTTTTAACCCGGAAATAACGCAGGTCGTCTTCCCGGAAGGGAAACCGCTCCGGAACGGTACTTTCTGCCGCGTCGCGCAGCGCACTCTTGTGCCGTTTGATCTTCTCAGCAACAGAGCGTTTCTTGGCGAGCCGGGGCGGAATACCCTTCTTTTGATAACCGGACTTTTTATAGTTTCGTTCGGTTTCAAGCAGGGAGTATTTCTTTTGCTCCATGTCAGGAAGCTGCAGATCCTCGAACAGATAGTGAACCAGTTCCTCAAGAGAAATTTCCGTTTCATAAATATCTTCCCCCGGCTCATTACCGGCTCGCCCGTTCCCAGCGCCTTGCCCCTGCTGGGGATTGTTCTTGCCGACAACCTGTCCGCGCTGTTCACCGCCGTTACCGGACCCTGTACCCGTGTTATTATTGCCGTAAACGAATTGATATTCCTTAATCCCTTTAACGGGAACTTTAACTTTTTTGTCTTTACTTTGACCGATAATGCTTTCATCAGCGATAATACCGCCGATATTTTTTTTAATGGCGTCTTCGACAAGCTGACGGTGTCTTTGCCGGTCCCAGCGGGACCGGTCGGATGGAGTGTTTGATTTGTCCTTAAAGAGTGCCATAGTAACCCTCCCCGCCTAATCCCTCCATAGATTATTGGCCGCGTATTTCAAGATAACATTACAGCAATGAGCGCAGTAACCGTTTTTCTTCATTTCCTCCACCATAGCGTTAAATTTGGAATCTTGCTCTTTATCCCGTACCCGGGCCTTGGTTACAACCCGGGAAATTTCTTTTACCGAGGCAGTAAGCTTCTTTTCGATTGCTTCCCGGAGCGGTTCATAACTATGATAGTTGATTGTACCGCCGCTGCGCATAACAGAGAACATGTAGGAAGTTACATCCTGGCGGAAGCCATTGGCTGCGGTTCCGGCAATGCCGATTTGTTCTTCGATAGACTGAAGAAACTTTACATCGGGCGAGAGTTCTTCGCCTGTGTTACGGTCTTTTAGCTTAGTGGAGTTTACGAAGGCTTCCGCATGGTCAAGGTAATTGTTGAACAGGCTTTCGGCTTGTTCCTGATACCCATGGATAAATGCTTTAGTGACTTCTTTTTCCAGTATTTTATTGTACTCCTTCTTAACCGTGTCTTGCAGAAAGCCAAGATAGCGTTTGCGATCGTCATCCGCTATCGCCATCTCTTTGACAGCTTTGATCAACGTATCGATAACCGCGATCGGATTAATGCAGTTATGTTCGGACTCCGATAAGGCGGTGTCCAGTGCTTTGGTAATAAAGCGGGTAGAAATACCGGTCATACCTTCCCGGCTTACTTCTTCCTTAATCTCCAGGATGTCCACTTTCTTGGCCGAACCTTTTTCGACGATTTCCTCGCCGTTATACAGCTTCAGCTTCGTCAGGGGGTCAACCTTATTGGACGGAGCAAGGCGGGAGAGGATAGCAAACATGGAGGCCATTTCAATCGTATGGGGAGCAATATGGGCGTTAAAGGAACTGTTGCCAAGAATTTTGCGATAAATTTTTACTTCCTCATCGAGTTCCAAACAGTAAGGAACTTCAACTTTTACAATACGGTCTAAGATAGCTTCATTGGTATGGTCGGATTTAAACTTGTTCCATTCGGATTCATTGGAGTGGGCCAGGATAATACCATCAAAATAGATCATTGATCCCTTACCGGGGGAAGGAATTGATTTTTCCTGGGTCGCGGTAATCATCGTGTGGAGATACTCAACGTCATTCTTAAATACCTCAATAAACTCCACAATACCCCGGTTGCCTACGTTGAAAGCACCGTTAAGCGACAATACGCGGGGATCATCCTCCGGATACAGGTCCATTTTACTAATATCGATAGAACCGGAAAGGACTGAGGTATCTTGATTGTTAGGGTCAACCGGCGGCACCACGCCAACACCCTTGCGGGAGCGGATCGAGTATTCCGACACGGTTACCGGATAACGTTCAAATTCACCCCCGTATTCGTTCTTTAACCGATGCCGGCAAACAGGACAGAGGTCCCCTTCAATTTTTACGCCCAGTATCTTCTCAAAATCTTTCCGGAGATGTTTAGGTATTAAATGCAGCGGTTCTTCGCGCATGGGGCAGTCTTTAATCGCATATATCGGCGGAGCCATTTCCAGCGCCCGTTTGAGTGCTTCCATGAGAGAAGATTTGCCGGCGCCAACAGGACCGACAAGATAGAGAACCTGCCTGGATTCTTCTCCTTTCATTGCGGCCGAGTGGAAATAACGCATCAATTTCATAATGCTTTGGTCAATACCAAAGAAGTCGTCTTTAAAGAAAACGTATTTTTTTATGGTTTCATTACCATAAATTCGTTTCAGGCGAGGGATCTCTTCCGTTTGCATTACCTCTACACCAGGCGAACTAAGCAGTCCATACATCCGTTGGTGAGAAAGCATGGCAACTTGGGGGTTGTCTTTTACAATCTCAAGGTAATCAAGCAAGGTACCGGAGAATCGTTCGTGTTTTCTTTCCTCCCTGTCTTTTTGAATAAGATCCTTAAAATTGATTGCCATCGCTCAGCCTCCTCTTACATTAGTTCTTGGATCCTGCGAGAGTCTGTTACATTTTCAAGATTTTTTCTTCTAAACAATCTTCATTTTTGTTATCATATATCCTTGTATAATAGATATTTGTATTTACATAATAAGATAGCAAATCTTTATGTCTTTGTCCAATATATAAATATGGTAACTAAGTAAACAAAAGGCTGCCGCTCATCCAATTAAATGAATTCAAAAACTAAGTTTGCAAGCTTGTATTCAATACGGTAGATCTTTTTGAATAGTTTTACAAGACAGAAAAAGCACTTTACTAGAAAGTGCTTTTTCTGTCTACGCCAACCATTATTATACAGTAGTTGATGGCAAAATAATTACTCGGCAGAATCGCCGCCTTTACACAATTTTTCCGTCTCTACCCCTGCTATCCCAATGCCAGTATGATAAGGGCTGTTGATATTTATTGTCGGTTCGGCGACTGCAATTCCCCTTTTGATCAGTAGTTCACGCAGCACCCAGGGTTTATCAGTAATAATTCCGTCTACTCCCATATCAATCAGCATATTCATTTTATCCGGGTTATTAACTGTCCAGGGGACTACCTTCATCCCTAACTCATGAGCTTCACTGACCATTTCATTGGATAGCTCTTCCCAATAGGGCGATACCACATCCGCCCCAATGGCTTTAGCCGCTTTGATATAATCTCCTTTGTAGACATCGATATCAAGACCGGCCATCCAGGGAGAAGCACCAGGTTCACCTACCTGGCGGCATACGCTGTCACGCCCCCAGGTCGGCTGTTCGCACGTTAAGGCTACCCGCGTAATATTAGGATCCAATTTTTTCATTTCCTGTAAAGTTCTCCAGTCAAAGGACTGTAACATTACCCGCTCTTCCATATGGTATTTTTTTACGATTTCATAGAATTTGGCGACAAACGCAGCCGGGTCAGGAGAGTTCTTAGCCTCCGGAAATGCGGGGTCTGGATAGGACTTTGTCTCAATATTAAACAACACTTTATCGTTTCCATAGTCGTTCACCAGTTCAAACACTTCTTCTAACGTAGGCATTTTCGTCCCGGGAACAGACAATTGAGTCTTTCCATGTCCCGCGTAATAGTCGCCGGCTTCAGGATTCATTGTTCCCACATCAAATTGTTTTACTTGCGCCAGCGTCATTGTACGGATATCATACATGCCATTTTTTACATACGTTCCATTAGCGTCCTTGGCCAAATTATGATTCATATAAGGATTATGGCTAATGACAATGTGGCCGTCCTTAGTCATCTGCATATCCATTTCCAGCGTCGTTACGCCTAGCTCCAGCGCATAAGCGAAAGAAACCAGTGTATTTTCCGGACGAGCATCCCGCCCGCCGCGATGGGACTCCAAATCAAAAATTTGGGGTATTGCCTTGGCTTGAACATTATCGATACGTATCATGCTGCTTCCCGACGCCAATGTTATAGCGGCCAAGCCTACCATCATCGAATGTTTCCAAATATTTCTGAAGTTCTTCATATAAACCCCCCTAAACAATTTGTATTGACCGTCTCATATCCCCAATTTTCTTAATTTGTCCAAATTCATCAATACGGCATTGTTGTAGAACTAATCTCCCTCCCTGTTAATTCTTGTACTCTCTCGGAAACCCGAGATATTATATGGATCAAGGCATTTAGCCTTGGTCTTTTTGCAGTTTTCCTCCAAAATAGACGTGTCGAAAATTTGGGACTTGACTTTTTTGAAACGCCCCCATAATCGCGATGAAGACATCTTTTTGTCTACCTTCGCTGATGGTGGTGATTTTTTTGTTGAAAACGACCCGTTCTCATCGACAATTTCAGGACTTTCTAAAAGAGCAGTTGCAAATCCACTACTTAAAACGCGGTTTTTTAGAGCCGGTTTTGCTCCAGCAAAAAGCCCTAGCCAGTGTCTGGTGCAGCGATTTATCCAAAATCACGGAATTTGT
>NZ_FNAM01000082.1 GCF_900101845.1 Sporomusa acidovorans
AACTGATACCCCTGTGCAGGGGGAGTTTTCGCAGTAGAATCATAATATACATTTACCAATATGAAAAGTAAGGCCAGCAGCAAAACGGCAATGATGTGGCTGGCCAAGTACTTAAGAATTAAGCGACGATTTTTGTTCATTGGTAATCTCCAACATGTATCCAACACCGCGTACTGTTTTTAATAAAGTTCGGTATGTACCCAATTTATGGCGCAGTCTTTTGATGGTGGTATCAATAACTCGGCTATCGCCATCGTAATCATAGCCCCAAATATTTAAAATCAAGTTTTCACGCGAAAAAATAATATTGGGATGTCGAGCTAAAAACGCCAATATATTGAATTCTTTGCTAGATAGATTAAGCTGATTTTGCGCTGTAGTAATAACTTGCGTGTGGAGATTGATTTTAAAGGGCGGGCAGCTAATGCAGCCGTCCGGCGGAAGCTTTCCGTGATTTCGTAGACTGACCTTTATGCGAGCGACTAGTTCGCGTGGACTAAATGGCTTGGTAATGTAGTCATCAGCGCCAATATTGAAGCCTGTTAGTATATCATCTTCTTGGCCTAGGGCGGTAAGAAAAATAATAGGTACTTGCCGGAGAATTCTTCTGGCTATCTCCCAACCGGATATATCAGGTAGCATGATATCAAGCACAATTAAATCAGGCTGGCACGAGGCTTCGACTTGTAAAGCAACTTCGCCATTTTCGGCGCAAACAACAGTAAAGCCTTCTTTTTGCAGATACCATGAAATTGTATTTCGTGTCGTAGCTTCGTCATCAACAATTAATATTTTGGCCATTAGATTACCTTTTATTGTTTGTAATTTAAAAAATAATACAAATTAGGCTCTCTATTCGCTGCCTTCGGGAAAATTCCTGCAATTATTTTCTGATATGACACAGTAGTGACACTTAAATCAAGTATACTTATAACGAAGCAGAAAATTATTTAAGAGGTGAAGTATATGGATGCAAATAGAAAAGATTGCCGGTTGCTTCAAGTGTCAGCTTTGGGGCTGGCAGTAGCGGCATCGCTGACTCTGCCGGCGCTTGCCGCGGAGCCCACTAGTCAGGACAAGCAACCTGTAAAGGAAAGTGAAGCTAAAGCGCCGAAGACCAATATAGTCTATATTGTCATTGATGATATGGGATATTCTGATTTTGGCTGCTATGGCTCAGAAATAAAAACTCCTAATATTGATAAACTAGCGGCTAATGGCTTAATCTACAACAATTTTAATACCTGTCCGCTTTGTTCTCCTACCAGAGCTTCGCTTTTGACAGGCCGGGATAACCATGCTGTGGGTATGGGCAGTGTAGCCAACTACGATATGGGCTCAGCTAGTCCGGATTATCGTGGACGTGTCAAGGATTCAGCGGCCACAGTAGCGCAAATTCTCAAATCCCATGATTATAGTACGATGGGGGTAGGAAAATGGCATTTAGCACCTGTTCATCAAGTTACGCCCGCAGGGCCGTATGATTACTGGCCGCTTGCGAAAGGATTTGAACGGTTTTACGGCTATCTTGACGGAGAAACCGATCAATATAAGCCGCAGCTATTTTATGACAATCATCTGATTGAAACACCCAAAACACCGGGCTATCAATTTTCGCAGGATCTTGTTGATCATGCAATCCAGTTTGTAACAGATCAGGTGTCCATTACTCCGGATAAGCCGTACTTTCTTTATGTGGCGTTTAGTGCCGTGCACTCACCGCTCCAGGCGCCTAAAAAGTATATAGACATGTATAAAGGCGTTTATGATCAGGGCTGGGATAAAATACGCGAGGAACGGTTTGAACGTCAAAAAAAGCTAGGTATTATTCCAACTGATGCCGAGCTTACGCCGCGCGATCCGAATGTAAAGGTCTGGGACAGTTTATCGTCTGATGAAAAACGCTTATTTGCCCGTTTTGAAGAGACTTATGCCGGGTATCTTAGCTATGCTGATGCGCAAATCGGGCGCCTGATTAAGCATTTACAGGATATTGGTCAGTATGATAATACCATGCTTGTCCTGATATCGGATAATGGCGGAACTAATTCCGGCGGAGAAAATGGATCAGATGATTTTGTTAAGACCCTTAATGGTATAAAGCCATCTGTCAAAGAGCTCTTAAAACGTATTGATGAAATCGGCGGGCCTGATTTTGGGGCTGTGTATCCTAGTGGTTGGGGAATGGTTAGCAATACGCCTTTTAAAGGATATAAAGGGGGCCTGTATAATGGTGGGGTAAGAGATCCGCTTATTATACAATGGCCTACAAATATAAAAGCCAAAGGAGAGCTTCGCAGCCAATACGTGCATGTTACTGACATTACGCCAACTGTTTTTGATGTATTAAAGATAGCGGCGCCTGAGAATTTCCAAGGAATTAATCAATTGCCGATAGACGGAAAAAGTATTACCGATACCTTTGATAATAAGGAGGCAGCTACTAAGCACGATACGCAGTACTATGCTTTAGGTGCGAGCCGCTCTATCTATCAAAATGGCTGGAAAGCAGTTGCTATCCATAAAGCTGGACAACCTTTTGAAAACGACATATGGGAATTGTATAACCTCAATGTTGATTTCGCTGAGAATCATAATGTAGCCGAAGAATATCCAGAGAAACTTAAAGAATTAAAGGAGCTTTGGGCGGCGGAAGCTAAAAAGCATCATGCAACACTACTATCTGCTAATGAACTAGGAGCGGCTAAGCCATCGGACGCAGTGAATAACAGAAATAGCTTTACCTATTATCAAGGCGTTGGCCCGATTAATTCCACGGCAGCACCTAGTATAAAAAACCGCTCTTATACGATTACTGTGCCAGTAACACGCGCAGATAAAAGCCAAAGCGGCGTTTTGGCGGCTATGGGCGGTGATACGGCCGGGTATACTTTGTATATAAGAAATAATCACTTTGTGTATGAGTATAATCTGTTTGGCACTTCCTATAAAATTGAGTCAGATCGCGAAGTGCCGGTCGGAGATGCTACTTTAAAATTTGAGTTTATCAAAACCGGCCTGTTTGCCGGAATTGGACGTTTATATATAAATGATGTTTTGAGCGGCGAAGTAGTCATGCCGAAAACGTTGCGGGGAATGCTGCCAATGGAAAGTTTGGATATTGGACGAGACCGCTATTCGGCAGTGAGCAAGGCATACAAGAATATGAATGAATTTCCGTTTGCTGGCGAACTCAAGTATGTTGATTTTGAATTGCAAAATGATCAAAAAGCTGGCACTAAGAATTAAAAATCAATAGAAATATGCAAAATAGCCTTGAACGTAAAGCTCAAGGCTATTTATATGAGGGAGGTTAGCTATGCAGCAAATTCGTAATATCGCCCATATTTTAGCAAAGCCGATTGGTCCTACATGCAATTTAGACTGTACCTATTGCTTCTATACCGAGAAGGCAGCATTATTTTCCCAAGCAAAAGATTATCAGATGCCAGATAATGTACTGGAAGCGTATATAAAAAAATATATTGCGGCTTCTAAGGCGCCGGAAGTGCCTTTTGTGTGGCAGGGGGGGGAACCGACGCTGCTGGGACTTGAATTTTTTCGTAAGGCTGTTTCGCTGCAAAAAAGGTATGCTGGCGGAAAAAGAATTGTTAACTCTTTGCAAACCAATGGTACGTTGCTAGATGAGACATGGTGTGAATTTCTTAAAGAAAATGATTTTTTAGTAGGTCTTAGTCTGGACGGTCCGAAAGAAATTCATGACCGTTACCGGCATGACAAAGGCGGAAAAGGGACTTTTACAAAGGTTATGACAGGACTTTGGTATTTACAGCGTTATGAAATTCCGTTTAATGTGCTTTGTTGTGTAACGAGGGAATCCGCTTATCATGGAGAGGCTATATATTCTTTTTTTAAGAACGCCAACGTAGGATTTATTCAGTTTATACCGATTGTCGAGCGAAAGCCCAATGCGGAGGCAAGACAGCTGGGACTTCGGCTGGGAAGCCCAGCTGAAATGGCTAATGCTGAAGTTGCCGAATGGTCGGTGGAGCCTGAGGCATACGGCAATTTCCTTATTCAGATTTTTGATAAATGGATTAGAAATGATGTCGGCAATATTCATGTAATGAATTTCGAATGGGCTCTTTCTGCTTGGCTTGGGTTAGCGTCAACCGTGTGCTTTTTTGCTAAAGAGTGTGGTGCGGCGCTAGTTATCGAGCATGATGGATCTGTGTACTCCTGCGATCATTATGTCTATCCCGAATACCGGCTAGGAAGTTTAATAACTTCAGCCCCCGAAAACCTCGCTCAATCAGCAAAACAAAAGCGCTTTGGGGCGGATAAACGGGAAAAACTACCGAACTATTGCCACAATTGTCCTGCGGAATTTGCTTGCCATGGCGAATGTCCTAAACACCGTTTTATAAAAACGCAAGACAATGAACCAAGCCTAAATTACTTATGCGCGGGGTATAAAAAGTACTTTAGGCATATTCATCCCTATATGAAAGCGATGTGTCAGTTGATAGAAAATGATTTACCGGCAGCGAAAGTGATGGAGGCAATTAAAGGGCCAATTATTCTCAAAAGAAAGTAATATAATGGGGCTGGTTCGATAAGGGTTTAATTGAAAGTTTTGTACGGTAAAAAGACCTCCTTTGCAGCAGGTGACTGCAAGGGAAGCCTCTAAATTATCTATACGCAAAATTTTATTGTCCAAGAATGAAATCAAAAACATGTTGTAATTTATTATTGGAGTTTTCAGTCCCGGCTATTGCAGGGATGGTGGTTAATACTTTATATTACCTTATGCTAGGGAATCTGCTTACTAGCTCACTTTGCGTGACGGTGGCTCATTTTTCAGCGTGGCAGTGGCTCACTTTGCGCGTACGCGTTGCTCTGCGACGACGACGAAATATTCAGATGGAGGGTCTATTGTCAATACTTTTAACTTGAAGAGCAGCTCATCAACCTTCTTTTTTTGACTAGAATTTAGAAAAGTCCCCGGTTCTTTATATACAATAAGAAGTATACTAAATTACCAAATCTCAGTAAGAATTCTTCTAAAATCTATTTTCATCAGCAATAGAAGACCTCCTCATTTTTTGAGGAGGTCACTTGTTTCCGTGGCAAAACCTACTTTCATGCTTTGCCTGATATTTGTTCAATTCTTCTCACTATCTTTTTAACATGGTATTTACAGATAATTAAAGGTAATTAGTTATTGCTTTCTAAGGCAAGTTTAACAGCAAGTAATACTAAGATAATCCCAGTCACTTTGTTAAAGATATTTTGTACTTTCTTTTTATTTAACCAGATACGAACATAATCCAAAATATGGACTAGAATTAAAAACCATAAAATAGCTGTAAAAATAAGGATAGCCCCTAATGTTACTAACTGCAAATTTACGTTGTAGTTAGGATTTATAAATTGGGGCATAAGTGTAATGTAAACGATAACTGTTTTTGGATTAAGAGCATCACTTAAAAACCCCTGTAAAAAACATTTTTTATATTGCCTAATAGATGGGGTCATCACTTCATTATTTTCTGAGGAATCCATTTCAAACGAGAAAGTATTTTTAGCCATAAAAGACTTAATCCCAAGGAAGACTAGATACCCTACCCCTAAGTATTTAATCGTAGTAAATAACACGATGGAATGCGCTACAATTGCGGCTAGACCGAGGACTGCTACTATTGTCCAAATGGAAAGACCTGCCGCAATTCCCAATGTGGTGTACTGACCTGCTCGTGTTCCAAGAGATAAAGTATTTTTTGTTACTAAAATTGTATCTACCCCCGGTGCTATAACCATCACCGCCGCTATTAAGATGTACATGAATAAGTTCTCCATAAAAGTCCCTCTACTATATCAATATGCAATATATTGCATATTGATATAGTAGCACTACTGCCTGTAACATGCAATATATTGTATGTTACATAAAAATGGAATATACTATATAAGATAAAAAGTACAAAGGGTGAATAACAATGCCGATACCTGAAAACTTTACTGCTCCAAATCGAATATCTGCGAAAGAGCGGGCATTTAACCAAATACAAGAGTGGATTATTGATGGTACTCTGCAACCTAAAGAAAAGCTGAATGATGCTGACCTAGCAGAGTCATTGGGAGTAAGCAGAACTCCAATAAGGGAAGCCTTGCAATTACTTGCTGTGCAAGGCTTTGTTGAAATGCAACCGGGAGTGGCTACTCAAGTCACGTCGATAAATAAAGAAGATATATCAAAAATTTTGCCGCCTTTAGCAGTATTACAGGCTTTAGCCGCAGAACTTGCAACACCAGTTCTAAGTCAGCACAACATTGATTCTCTACGTCAAATTAACTCGGAGTTTTCACAAGCTATTGGGGAAGGTAATTACTATTCTGCATTGAAAATGGATGAACAATTCCATGAAGTTATAGTCGATGTAGTACGAAATCCATACTTAAACAACACAATCACTATGCTTCAGGCTCATGTACGAAGACTCTTTTTCCATAAGTCCATTATTCTTACCCCTGATTCAATTGAAGAACATGAAGCTATTCTTCGAGCTTTTGAATGTCAAGATAGCGAAACTGCTTCCAGAATTGCCCGAAACAATTGGTTACGACCAATTGAAGTATACTATTCGTATTTGAAGGATAATCGATAATAAAACATGATATTTCTGTTTAAAAGAAAGAAGGGGCTGTTGCACTAAGTGATATGCTCTCCCTATAGGAGACAATGAAAAAATAAATTGTCGACTATGGGGGGAGTTTTTATGCCAGTAAAAACAAAAATTGATCCAGAAGAAAAGGCTAAATTTGTAGAAAAATATCTTGCTGGAGCAATTAGCCAACATGAGATAAGTCGAATTACCGGAATAGCTATTTCATCTATTCAAAAGTGGATATGTAAATATAAAGCTGAAGGGTCTACTGCTTTTTTACCGACAAGTAAACATCGAAAATATTCTCCTGGACTTAAGGCGAAAGTGGTGAAAGAATATCTCTCTGGAAATGGAAGTTTGTTAAGGAGCATCTTTAATGAAAACAATAGTTAACCAAACAATTAGCGGATACAAATGACCACCCAACGATAAGAAGTTATAAGGAAAGAACGGAGTCAACGGCACCTCAAGCGACCGCTTCAAACTCGGTGCCGTGCAGTTGCGCGAGACCTGCCCTGAGCTAGGTTGAGAACACTTGTTGGTATCAACACCGCTAGGTAATATCACCTGCCAATCAGTACTTGACAGTCATTCCTAGAATGGTTAAGATAAAAGTGTATATGCACATAATAAGAAATGTTGAAAGGAATAGTATGACACATATTAATGAAATCTATCCTAAATCTTCAAGCTTCTGTAACTGCATGAATATACGCCGGGCATCTCGGCTGTGACCCAGTTTTATGACGATGTTCTAAAGTCTAGTGGGATTACTATTGCTCAACTAGGACTTCTTAGGACTTTGGAGAGCAGGGAAAACGCAACGGTTGGTGAACTGGCTAGTCTGATGCGCATCGATCGCACAACGCTGAACCGCAATATGAAGCCGTTAGTAAAGGCGGGGTTCATTACGCTTAATCCAGGCCAAGATTCTCGGACCCGCCAGATTCAGTTAACGCAAGACGGGAAGGGATTGTGTGGCCAAGCGTGGGGGTTGTGGGGTGAGGCGCAAGCTTCTCTGAAAGAGTACCTGGGGAAGGAAAATTTGAGAAAACTTACCCACCTGCTGGCCAAACTTGAGGCTCTGGTACCCTAGTTGTTCGTGGCTCATAATGCCTTTATGAGTAACTGTGTGTATATACACTAATGAGATGAAATGGGGGGAGATTATGGAAAATAGGACTGATAACTATTCTATTTTGGAACTTGGTTCATTCGAAAATTTAAGTAAGAAAGAGGCCGTTGGACGGAAGGGTAAATTATTCCTTGCTGATGTACTTGGACTTACTGGGTGTGAGGTATCATTAAACCGTTTGTCTGCAGGCCAAGGTGTGCCATTTGTACACGCACATAAGAAAAATGAGGAACTGTATATTATCATCAAGGGAACGGGGACCTTTTTCATTGATGGATCGGAGTTTTCTGTTCAGGAAGGAAGTGTCATACGTATCGCCCCTGGCGGGGAACGCTCTTGGAAGGCGGATGACCAGGATTTGTATTTTATTTGTATCCAGGCACAGGAAGGCAGTCTAACACAATGCTCCGCGCAGGATGGGATACGGGTACCAACAAAAGTGTCGTGGATGAATCAATCGTAAAGCAGGGATAGGTTTTGGATATCATTTGAAGTGGTAGTACTGCACAATAAGGGAGGAAATCAAATGGTTCTTATTATAGTTAACTATACAAAGCCACTAGAAGAAATTAAGAAATTATTACCTGAACACATAAAATTTACAAAAAATGCATGCAAAGAAGGTAAGTTCATTTTTAATGGGCCAAGAAAAACACATACTGGTGGTATATGTATCGCCAACACCTCGCTTGAAGAAGCTCAAGAGATAATAAAAGGCAGTCCCTTTTATTTAAATCAAGCGGCTGAACACGAATTTATAGAGTTTGACATGCTGTCATGGGACGACCGTTTTTCATGTTTTATTAATAAATAAACTGCCTTAGAAAATCCTATATTTTACTTCAATTATTCACGTAAATTTTAAAATTCGATGCAATGCCAATAAATTTAAGCATTCTAAATCAATTTCAACGGTGGCAATTTGTATTCATAATTGGGCTGGTTTTGAAAGTCTTTACTCTGTGCTAGGAAAGAGTATAATAAATATTATATTGGTGTATATGCACATAACAAATTATATCAGTCAAGTTTATCCTAAGAACCCAAGTCCCTGAATTTGCATGAATATCCGTGGGTTTCTTGCGCTGGTACTCAGCTTTGCGGTGACGCATAATGATGCTTGGTTCACTAAAATTTAGAGATTATACTATGAGAAAACAATGAAAGTAAGATGAAAGGGGAAGAACAGTATGAATTATATAACGGTTTATTTCTCACCAACGGGCACTGCTGAAAAGAGCTCGGTGAGCATGATTGAGGCACTAGCAGAAGGTAAAGAATTTGGACGGGTAGACCTGACGGCTTATAGCACCAGGGAAACCGAAAAGGTATTTTCCACAGATGATTTTGTTGTATTCGGAACACCGGTTTATGGTGGTCGAATTCCAAAAGTGGCAGCGCAGCGTTTTGCCCGGATGCGTGGACAACAGACACCTTGTATTGTAACAGTCACTTATGGAAACAGAGATTATGATGATGCGCTTCTGGAACTGTCGGATCTTGTACAGGCCAATGGATTTGTGGTACAGGCGGCAGCAGCTTTAATCGGCCAGCACACTTTTGGGCAGATTCAGGTAGGCAGGCCGGATGAAGATGATTTGAAAGAAAATCAACAGTTTGTAAAAACTTTTCTTGAGAAAGCAGAGAAAAATCCCAGGAAAGGCAGTGTGAAACTGTCGATAAAAGGAAATCACCCCTATAAAGCAGGCGGAAAAGGCGGAATGTTCCGTCCGCTGACGGCAGATACCTGTATCCAATGCGGATTGTGTGTGAAGAACTGTCCCACGGGTGCAATTGACTCAGATTGCAGTACGATTGATTCGGGACGATGTATCTCTTGCTTTCGTTGTATTCGTCGCTGTCCAGTTCAGGCGAAAAACATGAATGACAGCAGCTATCTGGCATTTGCAGAAGACTTTTCTAAAAAATTGGCGACAAGAAGAGAAAATGAATATTTTCTACCCCAAAAATAAAACAATACTGTAAAAAGCTACATTTATTATTAGGAAAGGGATTTTGTCCTTTCAACCCCATCGGGAGTAGTTTTTACGAAATGTTGAGTTAGGCTTACACTAATGTTATCCTAACTAATTCAAGACTTTATTTTGTATTCCACAACATGTCCTGAGTGTGGATTTATTGACTTTAAGGATTTGTAAATGACAATAGGGGAAGTTCCTTTTTTGTCATGATCGTTTAAGTACTAGTGATACGACCAATTAGATCGTCGGTGCGCTCTTCGGTTGGCTGTGTTTTCTTTTAAGCCTTTATCATGCCTTGATGCACATTGAGTGTGTAGCAATCTTGCGTAAGTCTTAATCCGGCAATCAAAATCACACCCCTGGGTAAATGGGTGCACAACCTTTACGCGGAATTCTATTTCGTGTATTAGTATCGATTTTCTATCAAAACACACGTTGAGTCAGTTGCGGTGATAGAGCGGAAATAGCCTTATTCCGTAAGGGTTTGCTGGTTTTGTAATGATAAGGACCAGCAATCTGAGAGATATAAAAGCGCTCTTACATGTGCACTAGATATTAGGAAATTTGAAATAGAGATGTACTGGAAAAGGGCAACATATTTTTGGACTTTTATTGGTGTCATTTTTGCGGGGTATTTTTTGCTTATAAAAGAAACGAACGTAAACTATCTAAATTTATTTTTTGTCAACTGTTTAGGATTTATATTTTCGTTTTGTTGGTATCTTGTAAACAAGGGCAGTAAGTTCTGGCAGTCTAATTGGGAAAAACAGGTAGATATGCTTGAGGAAAGGGTACATGGCCCCTTATATAAGATTGTAATTTATGAAAGAGAGCAGAAATTACTCAATCCAACCCCTAGAATAAAAGTATAACCTAATTTGGTATAATCCAATTTTATGGCTCGGCATTCGTTAGCCTTATTTCGCCGTAACAAAGCCTTATATAATTCAGGACTAATAAATTTGTATGATATGTATTACATGATAACGAATTAAGTATGAGCGGCGATTATGAGTACATAGCACTCTGGAGTATTGATCTTAACATGATCGGGAGGAGACACGATGTCTGACAAATTTAGTCTAAGTCTATTTTCTTCATGTAATTTAAATGATCCCTTTTTTGACTCACTGAAAAGTGACTACTCTGAGTTTTCTCAATGGTTTACTGGTAAAGCTATTTCTGGAGATTCGGCCTATGTATGTCGTGATAATAGTAATTTAATCCACGCTTTTATGTATCTAAAAGACGAAGTAGAAGATATCCAGCTTGCTAACGGTATACTACCACGAGTGCCCAGAATTAAAATAGGAACTTTAAAGCTAAGTGAGTCAATACACGGACAACGTATCGGAGAAGGCGCATTAGGTACAGCATTGTGGCGTTGGCAGGAATCAAACTTCAATCAAATTTACGTAACCGTTTTTCCTAAACACATTTCACTAATTGAGTTATTAACCAAATTTGGTTTTAACAACGTAGGAAAAATAAGCGGGGAGAACTTGTCTTTTTAAAAAATAAACAAAATCTAGATATATCCTCTCCGTTTAAAGCTTTTCCATATCTTCTGCCTAATTTTGAGAAAGCAGGGTATTTGCCAGTTAACCAAGATTACCATGATACTTTATTTCCTTATTCAGAACTTTATAACACTAATCAAGAAGCCGAAGAAATGGCCGCTGCTAGTGGTATAACTAAAGTGTTTCTTGCTTTTCCTTCATCACAATTACATCATAGACCAGGAGAGCCCGTTATTATTTATAGGATTTATGCAGGCGAAACTGGTAAAACATACAAATCAGTTGCCACATCATACTGTTCACTAACAAAAGTAATTCCTATCAACATAAATAATTTACATAAACTTAGTGAGATTGAGTTTTTAGAGTTATCTGCAAACAAAACAGTTTTTTCCAGAGAACAGTTGCAGGACTTCTATTTGACTAAGAAGAATCTTATTCTATTAGAAATGGTTTATAATGGTTTTTTCGGTAAAGGGAATAATATAAATCATAAAACACTTTCCGAATCAGGTTTCTTCCAAGGCCATCCCTATAATATTCAGTTGGCACCGGAAAACATTGATACTATACTTAAATTGGGTGGTAAAAATGCAACAGATATTATTGCCAATAAATCCTAAACATATTAATAACATTTTTCAAGGTATAAAAAGGTATGAGTTTAGAAAAACGCGTTGTCGTCAATCCAATGTTGGAAAATTAATTATGTATGCGACTTCACCAATTATGCGGGTAGTTGGTGAAGCTGTAATCGATGAGATAATTGTGGACGAGCCTGCAAAGGTATGGGAGCAAACTCAGGACTTTGCAGGCATCAATGAAGAGTTCTTTTACAGTTACTTTGAAGGAAAAGGCCAAGCAGTTGCTTATAAATTATCAAAAGTCGTTAAATATGAAAATCCGTTGACGCTAAGCGATATTGGGATAAACTTTATTCCTCAATCATTAGTGTATGTAAAAGCTAAAAGAACCGGTTAGTTAACCAATGTCATTAAGTTAACGCATAGGGCATGAATCCCAAAAAAATACAGGAGATGGCAGCCTGTCCTGAACCGTTTGTACGCAATCCAGGCAGTGATTTTATAAGAAAGCGAAAACTCGATTTTGAAACAACCATGCGGTGTCTGATTGCAATGGAAAGCGGTAGCCTGAAAAAAGAACTATTGGAACTTTTCCATTACAATCCTGACACTGCGACGGCATCGGCCTTTAACCAGCAGCGTGAAAAGATACTGCCGGAAGCGTTGGAATTTCTTTTTTTGGAGTTTAGCAAAGCTTTTGCGGAATATCAAACATACCGCGGATATCGATTGCTCGCCTGTGACGGTACAGACTTGAACATCGCACGAAATCCAAGTGACCAGGAAAATTATTTTCAGTCAAATCACGGAGAAAAGGGCTTTAATCAACT
>NZ_FNAM01000083.1 GCF_900101845.1 Sporomusa acidovorans
TAGGTCTGTCCCTGATAGAGTATTTGCGATCCGGATAGTAATTGCCGATTTATGGGATTCTCCGCCAAAGCAGCTATTTTATTCAGGCGATTGCTCAGCCATTTGCTTTTTGCCGTAAAGATTTGTTCTAGCTCAGGCTTAGTCAAATTGCCTGGGGCGACAATTTCTACAGTAGCAGAGGGAAGTACCCGTAACTGAATGGTTTTCCGGCGTTTGTCCAACCGTAGTGTATACGAAACGCTTTGACCGTTAATGATAAATGTAGGCATTTATTTCAATCCTTCCTGGTGCATGCTCATATAAAGAGATTTTGACTGTTTATATAAAAAGTTTTTAGTCAAGATATATATTGGGCAGCAACTCATATTCTCCTTTAATTGCAAAAAGAAAAAATATATAGAAAAACCTACTTGACAATAAAATGTCTAAATGGTATCATAACAAATGTCCGATACGGGACATAAACAAAATAAATGCCCGGGTGGCGGAACTGGCAGACGCGGCGGACTCAAAATCCGCAGTCGGCAACGGCGTGGGGGTTCAAGTCCCTTCCCGGGCACCACTTGACTAATGAACTTGCCAAACTACTGGCCTGTATGATTTTTATATCATATAGGCTTTTTAATTTTCATATTCAACGCGAGAATAGCATAAAATAATAATTGTAATTTTTTTACATTATTTCATAAAAATAGCAGGAAAACCACCTTGTGGTAGCGAATATAATCGCAACAACAAAATCGTAGAGGTGGTTTTATGACGGAGTTACTGAGTATTAAGGATATCTCACAGGAGTTGGGAATTCCTCAAAGCACTTTGCGGTATTATCGTGATTTATTTATTGAGTATTTACCAGCTACCGGCGAAGGGAAAAAGAAACGTTTTTATCCTGAAGCGGTAGAAGTTTTCCAAGCTATTGCCAAGGGTATGCACCAAAATAAAAGTTCCGACGATATTGTTAATGATCTTAATAAACGATTTACCCGCTTTATCGAAATCGATGAATCGCAGGATGGTAGTGCAACATATTCGCAAATAGGTGAAAATGGCCAATTGCAAGCGTTATCGCCAGTAGAACAGCTTGACGGTTCTGCGATAATGGCTGTTATTGCATCGCAAAACCAAGCTCTTCAGCAAATTGCCGCCACCATAAACGTTGTTAATGAACAACAGGAGGAACTTTACAATCTAAAGCAAGAAGTAGCTAAGCTTGAGGAGAGGTTAGAAACGGAATTAACTGACCATTTTCAGCTAGTAGATACTCGGCTGCGGCAGGTTATGGAAGAAAGAGAAAATAGTAAACCGAAATCATTTTGGCAGCGTTTATTTGCCTGATATTGTGAAATATTTGATTATAATGAGCAGTGCGCATAGGAATTAACCTAGCCCACTGCTTTTTTTATTAGATAAATATTGGTAAAAAATGTAAATTTAAAATATGAAATTACAAATAATGGTAATTGTTAAAAATACATAACTAAATATGGCTGAAGATTATAGTGAATATTATTTTGGAAATAAATAACATGTCGAAAAAGGCAACTCTGGAAAAAGTAGGCAACGAAAGGGCTTCTTGAGTGTCTTGGTTTAATTCGACAAGTATTATTTAAAAAATGTCGGTTTTTTACGAAAAGTAATTATTCAAATTTAGCAGGAATTACAATATTTTACAAGAATGTTTAACAGCACAAGATGTAAGATGGTCACTAGGGAGGCGATCGACAATGTCTGCAGCTGAGGCGCTTAACAGTAAAATAGTGTATTTACATCGAGATGAGGACTATCAAGATGCCATTGACACTTCCACAGGAATTATTTTTCTGGATAACGAGCTCAGGGTGAAAAACCTGAATCGCGAAGCTGAGAAAATCTGCGGGGTGGAACGGGCTAGGTCGATTGGCAGAAGAGTGGATGATGTATTTAAGCAGCATGGTGATAAATTTTTGCAAGCATTTTATCTTGAAGAATACGAAGATTTAAATACCGTTAATCTAAAACTTAAAGTACAGGACCAGTTTAGCTATGTCCATATAGATACGCTTAAGCTTCGGGGCAATGCAGGACAAGCCAATGGATTGATTGTTATAATTCAAGATCTATCGGCAGTTCGGGCTGCTATAAAACAGATACAAGTGACGCAGATGCTGATGTCTCTGGGAGAGCTGGCAGCAGGGGTAGCACATCACGTCAGGACTCCGCTTACGACTATCAGTGGTTATTTGCAGGTAATGTTAGGTCGTTTGGAAGATGACCGGTATACGGTGGGCAAGGATGTACTGGAAATGCTGCTTGATGAAGTATCTTCGATCAATCGGGTCGTAAAGGAACTTGTTTTATTTGCCAAACCGCCCGTCAATAAAGAAAATAATATTGATATAAACCGTACAATAGAAGAAGCCTTGTTGCTAACTTTTAAACAGCTTGGCGGGGAAAAAATTGACATCGATAAACAACTGGCTTCTAATTTACCAGTGCTTAGTGTTGACAGTAATTTAATCAAACAAGCCATTGTTAATGTGATGCAAAATGCGATGGAAGCAATGCCGGGAGAAGGCGTGCTGTCAGTAAGAACTTGGATTAACTCTGAATTAAGTATGCTGGTTATCGCTATTAGTGATACCGGCCTAGGCGTATCTCCGGAAATTCTCCCCAAGATATTTGAGCCATTTTATACAACTAAGCTTGAACATATGGGGCTGGGTCTGCCGATAGCCCATCGAATTATTGGTGAACACGGCGGTTTTATCAATATTAATCCTGACAATCCCATTGGCTCAGGTGCTTGTATTCATATTTATCTGCCGATAATTGATGAGCGGCATCGGCATTTACGGGTAGTTCACCAGCAAATACTTAATCTTCAATAAGGAGCATAGAAAAATACTGAAAATATTGCGCAAAGGGGTAATATCCTGGCTGCTATTCTTCATATTATGTTATTGTTACAAAAATAATGTGAAGAAGGGATGCACGTGTTACTCCGGTTTATTTTATGGTTCTATGTGTTGATATGTTTAGCCGGTTTTAGTGGCTATGTCACTAAAGCGGCAGCAATAGCTGGGCCAAGTATTACCGTGAATTTGCCCAGTCGAACAATTGAATTATTTGTGGATGATACCTTATTAAAAGAGTTTCCAATAGCCATTGGTAAACCTTCTACCCCTACGCCGCTTGGCAAATATTCCGTTTTAGTTAAAGAAATAAATCCCGACTGGTATCCGCCGGATCAACCGGGAAGAATGGTGCCGTCAGGACCGGACAACCCGCTGGGTTATCGCTGGCTGGGTATTTATAACAATTATGGAATCCACGGTACCAACGCACCGGATTCAATTGGCAGTGCCGTTTCCAACGGTTGTATCCGTATGTATGAAGCTGATGTGGAAGAACTTTTTGATTTGGTAAATTACGGGACACCGGTAAAAATAACCTACGACCGTATAAAAGTTCGCACTAATGCCAGGGGGCAAGTGGTGCTGTCCGTGTATCCGGATATATACGGGTATGGCAGCATTGACGTACAAGATATTCGCAATAAATTGAATGGATACCACTTAAACGGTCTGGTTAATGATGAAATGTTGCGAAAAATGATTGACAACCCTAGCGATGATCAGTTTGTTATTGCCAAGCAGTTCAAAATTAAAGTAAGTGGTAAGCTAACCAGCGTCAGGGGGTTGGTGTTGGAAGATGTTCCGTATGTTCCGGCCTATGCGACTGCCGAATTATTTAACCGGCAAATTAACTGGGATGAAAAAAACAAAACCGTTCAATATGCTGCCAACAAGGTGCCTGGCATTGTAATCAGTGATGTAGTTTATATAACGGTAAATAATCTGCGGGCATTATTTGGTTGTGAGCCAAGCTGGAATGCCGGAGAAAGCACGCTGGTTTTTGCAAGAACGGGTGTCTTTTTAAATGGTAAGGCAATCAACATTGAACTTAATAAGGTAGAAGGAATGTTAGCCATGCCCGCAATTCCGCTAGCTAAGGCTTTGGGGCGTAAAGTTAGCTGGGATCAGGATAAGCAAATCCTAACAACAACGGATAAGGAAAATAAAGTTAACATTCCCGTTTCTTTGGTAGATTCGGTCCCGTATATAAAAATTACGAATATTAATCAATATTTCGGTGTTTATGTGTATTGGAATGAAGAGGCTAAAACAATAGAACTGACATATCCATAAAGTAAGGTTATAGAAAAAAGCGAGATTGTTTAACAATCTCGCTTTTTATGTAAACAATTTGACAAAGTGCTCCCTAGCGGTAATGTTAGAAAAATTTATTGACTATTATATAGTACATAAGGTTAAACAATAATAAAAAAAATAAAGGAAGGGATTTTAATCTCAATAGCCAATACAAATAGATTGGACAATACTGGCATATAAGGTGGTGGGCTTATGTCCCAAAAATTTGTGATTATTGATGGTAGTAGCTTAGTACACCGTGCATTTCACGCTTTGCCTATGCTACGTACGGCAGATGGATTGTATACAAACGCAGTGTATGGCTTTACTACTATGCTTGTTAAGCTCTTAACAGAATATAAACCCGACTTGGTAGCCGTGGCTTTTGATAAAAGCCGGATTACTTTTCGAACAGAAGCCTACCAGCAATATAAAGGGAACCGCCAGGCTACCCCTGGTGAGCTGTCTGAACAATTTCCTTTGGTGCGTGAACTGCTGCAGGCTTTTGGCATAACTACTCTGGAAGAACAAGGGTATGAAGCCGATGATATTATTGGTACTTTATCAGAAAAGGCTGCTAAAACAGGGTACGAGGTTTTTATTGTAACCGGTGATCGCGACGCGTTGCAGCTTATCGGGCCGGTGACCAAAGTGCTGCTTACCAGAAAAGGCATATCCGAAATGGAAGTAATTGATGTACCTGCACTTAAAGAAAAATATGGCTTGACTCCCGTCCAGATGATTGATATGAAAGGGTTAATGGGAGACACCTCCGATAATATTCCGGGCGTTCCAGGCATTGGTGAAAAAACCGCTCTGAAGTTATTGGCTGAATTTGGCTCTTTGGAAAATGTCTTAGAGAATACGGATAAAATTTCGGGGAAAAAGCTGCAGGAAAACATCCGGCAATATACGGAGCAGGCCATATTATCCAAAAGTTTGGCGACAATTGTGCGGGATATGAATATTGATTTTACGCCGGAAATATACGGCATTACGCCGGAGAAGTCTAAAGTCAGAGAATTGTTTGTTAAATTTGAGTTTAAAAGCCTGATCACTAGGGTGGATGCACTTTTCCCGGAAAATGGGGAACAAGAAACCCGAAGTGAAAATATAACAGTTATCGAATGCTTTCCGCCGGTTATACCTGCCAACCGTTCAGAAGTAACCGCTATTTATGAGGAAGCAAAGAGATTGGGGAAAATTAGTTGCTACCCTCTCGCTAGTGGTCATTCGCCGTTAGCAGAACTAGTGGGGCTGGCGATTACCTGTGCCGACAAAACCTATTTTATAGCTGCCGATTCTGAAGGCTGGGATGGTATCTTTGATTTATTGACAGATCAGCATATAAGTTTAGCTACGTATGATGCTAAGAAACTGTATCACATTTGCCATACACGGGGGGCGGTATTACAAGCTCGCATATTTGATATTCTAATAGCGGCATACTTGCTTGAACCAACGGCGGCAACATATCCTTTGGATTTTTTGGCGAAAAAGTACCTGGGAGAGACTAGGCTTTTGCCTACCGATGACAAACATATGAAGGAAAAACCGGAATTTGCCTGCTGGGCCAGTAAGGTCGTGGGGCAATTGCAGGCCGTTATTGTTTCAGAATTGGCTGATGCGGGTCTGGATAAGTTGTTTGAGCAAATTGAGCTGCCACTTGTCGAAACATTAGCGGCTATGGAGGTTACCGGCATTCAGGTTGACAGAAAGTGCCTTAAGGAGATGGCAGTCCGGATTGCCGCTAAAATAGACCAGCTTATTCATGAGATTTATTTGCTTGCCGGTGAAAATTTTAATGTGAATTCTACAAAACAACTGGGTGTTATTCTTTTCGAAAAATTGAAACTTCCTATCATTAAAAAAACAAAAACAGGTTACTCTACAGACGCGGAGGTATTGGAAAAACTGGCAGGACAGCATCCGCTAATCGACAAACTTTTAGAATACCGGATGCTGACAAAACTGAAATCAACTTATCTCGACGGGCTGGAAGTATTGATTCATCCCCAAACAGGCCGAATCCATACTAGTTTTAACCAAATGGTTACTGCTACCGGCAGGCTAAGCAGTTCTGAGCCTAATTTGCAAAATATCCCTGTCCGTTCGGAAATGGGAAGAAAAATCAGGGAATTATTTGTTCCTGGTGAAGGCTATCAATATCTGATGTCTGCCGATTATTCACAGATTGAATTGCGTATACTGGCTCATATGGCGGGAGATGCCAGTTTGCTGGAGGCGTTCCGGCATAATCAGGATATACACACGCGAACGGCGTCAGAGGTATTCGGGGTAGCCATGTCAGCGGTTACTCCGGAACTGCGTTCCAGAGCCAAAGCCGTTAATTTTGGAATTGTTTATGGCATTAGTGACTATGGTCTGTCGCGGGATATTGGCGTTAGCCGGAAGGAAGCTGCTCACTATATTGACAGTTATTTTGCCAAATACCAGGGCGTAAGGCGATATATTGACGATGTTGTTGCCGGTGCTCATCGGGATGGCTATGTAACAACTTTATTTGGACGTCGCCGTCAATTACCTGATATTAATAGCAGTAATTTTAATCAGCGTTCATTTGCCGAGCGGACGGCTATGAATACGCCGATTCAGGGAGCGGCAGCTGATATTATTAAAATTGCTATGAATAGAGTTTATAGTGAACTTACAAGTAAGGGGCTTAAAAGCCGGTTGCTTTTACAAGTGCATGATGAATTAGTGCTGGAAGTGACGGCAGGAGAGCTTGATCAGGTGGCCGAGCTGGTAAAACAAGCAATGGAGCAGGCTGTAGAACTTACCGTGCCATTATTGGCGGAAGTTAAAGTCGGGCATAATTGGGCCGAAGCAAAATAAGAGGGGGACGCGCTATGCCGGAAATGCCGGAAGTCGAAACGATTCGCCGGACATTGGTTGATAAAGTGGAAGGGCGCAAGATCATAGGTGTGGAAATTGACTTGCCCCGCCTTATAAAATGGCCGCTGGCATCTAAATTTCAGGCCGTTCTTACCAATCAAACGATTATAAAATTAAAGCGCCGCGGCAAATACTTGCTTTTTTATCTTAGCAACAACTTCGTGCTGGTTGTTCATTTACGGATGACCGGACGACTCTATTATGTTACACCAGGTAATGAAAGGGATAGATTTACTCATATTGTTTTTAATCTTGATAATGGCGATGCTTTGTTATATGCTGATACCCGTACGCTGGGAACGCTTTATCTAATGACAGAAGAAGAACTGTGGAGAATAGCCGGTTTGTCTTCTATGGGACCGGAACCTTTGTCAGAGGAATTCACTTTGCGGTATTTTTCTGATAGGTTGGAAAAAAGACAGGCTACAATAAAGTCGGTGCTGCTTAATCAGAAAATAGTTGGCGGTCTTGGCAATATTTATGTTGATGAAGCCTTAGCGCTTGCCTGTATTGATCCTGAGCGTATAGCCAGCAGCCTTAATGATCAAGAAGTAAAACACCTATATCAGGCAGTTAACCAGGTGATCGCTGATGGTATTGCTCATGGAGGCACTACATTCCGGGATTATCGCGATGGTTCCGGACGAAACGGCAATCATCAGCACTATCTTAATGTTTATGGTCGGGCCAATCAGCCGTGTCGCCGTTGCGGCGGCCTCATTGCCCGCAAGCAAGTGGCTGGCCGCGGTACGCACTACTGCCCTCATTGCCAGAAGTAGCTGAAAGGAAGTTGTCATGTTTTTAATTGGATTAACCGGTGGAATTGCTAGTGGTAAAAGCACTGTCAGTCATATGCTTAGTGAGCTGGGTGCGTATATTGTAGATGCCGATAAGCTTTCACGGGAGATTACTCAACCGGGAAAGCCAGCTTGGGAGGAAATAATAAAAAGATTTGGCTTGCGTATTACCCATGTGGACGGCAAAATTGATCGCAAACGCCTGGGGCAATTGGTTTTTGCCGACAGACAGGCGCGTGCTGACTTAGAAAAAATTACTCATCCATACATTGAAGCAGCAGCAAAAGACGCTATTGCTGCCGCTGCTGAATGTGGCTTTGCCGTGGTTGTGCTTGATGCCCCGCTTCTAATTGAAGTAGGGTGGCATACTAAGGTCGACGCCGTGTGGGTGGTTTATGTTAACGAACAAACTCAGCTTGCCAGATTGATGGCAAGAGACAAGAGCGACGAGAAGGCTGCCCGAGCTAGAATGAATGCTCAGCTTGCTTTAAAAAATAAGCTGAAGTATGCTGATGTTGTTATTGATAATAATGATGGTATCGAAAACACTAAAAAAAATGTATGTAAGGCCTGGCAGGAGATAAAAGGCATTTTTTAACAGGGGGATACATAGTTTTTACAGTGATTCTTATTACGGAGTGATTTTATTGCGTGTCTGGGCTTGGTTGAAAGTCCTGATAGTGAGTTTGTTATTTGCTGCTTTAGGAATGTATACCGTTTACACAAGTGACTGGTTTCAAAAGAAATATATATATCCGTTTTTATATCAGGAAGCTGTCTATACCTATGCGCTCGAACGCGAGCTTGATCCTTTTTTAGTGACAGGGGTTATCCGGACGGAAAGTAAATTTATTGCCGAAGCCCGTTCGCCCAAAGGAGCATTGGGGTTGATGCAGATTATGCCGGAAACAGGCAGGTGGATTGCTGAACAACTCGGCGAAAAAGAGTATATGACTGCTGATTTGACAGATCCTGATATAAACATAAGATTTGGCACATGGTATCTTGCTTCCTTAAAAAAAGAATTTTCCGGCAACGAAGTTTTGATTCTTGCTGCCTATAATGGCGGCCGCGGCAATGTACGGCAATGGATTGAACGATATGGTTGGACAAAGGATTTTAAAGATATTGAGCAAATTCCCTTCAAAGAAACCAGAGAATATGTAGAAAAGGTAATGCATAGTAAGAAGCGGTATAATGAATTGTACGGGAGATAGTTTAAAAATTGAACAAGGGTAACGAGGAGAATGTTTCACAAATGCGTAAACTGATGATTCTTTTATTGACACTGGTCATTGTCGTTATCGCAGGATGTAGCTCAAAAGAAGATCTGGTACCGCCGGATAAAAAAAAATTGACGATTCAGCAGGGCGGTCAGCTTAAATTTGGCAGTATGAATGAACCCAATACACTGAATCCCCTGCTTTCAGATCTTTTGGCGACAGCAGAAGTAGGCAAACTGATATTTAGCGGTTTAGTTGTTACCGGGGATAAAGGTCAGTGGGTTCCGGATCTGGCAGTCGACGTACCTACCACTGCCAATGGGGGGGTTTCTCCCGATGGTCGTACGGTAACTTACCATTTGCGCCAAGGGGTGACTTGGCAGGATGGTGCGCCATTTACTGCTGATGACGTTAAATTTACCTGGCAGTTTATTATGAACCGGAAAGTAAATGTTGTTTCAAGAGAAGGTTATGATCGTATTGGTTCCGTAGAGACTCCCGACAAATATACGGTTGTAATAAAGTTTCGGGATTTTTACGCGCCTTACTTGACTTTATTTGATACAATTTTGCCCAAGCATTTATTGGAAAATGAGAGTGATCTTAATAAAGCGTCCTTTAACCGGGCCCCTATTGGAACGGGTCCATTTAAATTCAAGGATTGGCAGGTTGCTGAGAGTATTGTTTTTGAAGCTAACCAAAACTATTACCGTGGGAAGCCCTATTTAAACAGTTTTGTTTATAAGATTGTCCCCGAACAAGGTCTTCTGCTCACGCAATTGAAAGCTGGCGAACTGGATGTTGTCAGCAATATTGCCTTTTCAAATTTGGAACAAGTTAAAGGGATAGACGGGGTGCGGACTGTTATTGCTCCAACGATGGTTTGGGAGCATATGGATTTTAATCTTGACAATGATCTGTTTCAAGACCCGCGAGTGCGAAAGGCTATCGATGCCGCCATTGATCGTCAGGCTATTGTTTCCAACGTGCTTAAAGGAGTTGCCAGTCCGGCTTACGGGGATCAATCGCCGCTGTCCTGGGCGTATAATCCGATGCAGCAGCCGCCAGCCGGAGATGTTAATGCCACCCGTGAGTTATTGGCACAAGCCGGTTGGAATCCCGGACCGGATGGCATTATGGTAAAAGATAAGAAAAGGCTGGCATTTACCCTCGCTGTGCCTATGGGAAATAAACAGCGGGAACAAACGGCGCAAAAGATTGCAGAACAACTTAAAGAAGTGGGTATCGCTGTTGAAGTAAGGCCTTTAGATGCGCAACTGTTTTTCAATGACGTATTAAAAAATCGTCGGTTTGAGACTGCGCTTTATGCCTGGGTTGCTGGCATAGATCCGGATAATCGCAATCTTTGGAGTTCACGAAATATCCCCGGTCGGACAAATGGGGGTGAAGGCCAGAATTATCCTGGCTGGCGTAATCCCGAAGTAGACAAACTAACCGAGCTTGGAGTACAAACGGTGGATATCACTGCTAGAAAAGATGTTTATTTTCGCATCCAGGATTTGATTAGGGAAGACTGCCCTGTTATTCCGCTTTACTTTCGAGGCAATATTGATGCTGTGAAGGATTCGGTAGCTAACTATCAGCCTGGTCCCACTCCGGCAGGTAGTTTTTGGAATGTCTGGCAATGGGGCTTTACTGCCGCGAAATAGTTATAATAAATTTAACTTCAGATGGGGGTGCCTTCATCTGAAGTTATTTCTTTTAGTTTCTTGGTGTTAAATTATCATTTTATGTTTATTGACATTGCCTTATGGTTATGATAAGATACACATTGTGTTATCGATGACAAGAAAGATAAATAATTTAAACAAGATTCCATAATATTTTTGCTTGACGAAATATCGATTTTATCATATAATATCGATTGTTGATAATTGATATGCGGCCGTGGCGGAACGGCAGACGCGCTAGCCTCAGGAGCTAGTGGGGGCAACCTCGTGGTGGTTCAAATCCACTCGGCCGCACCATTTTCGATGATTCGATAGGTCGAGGATCGATTAATCGAAAAACAATTTGTTATAAGGAATTTGCAATATCGCAAATTCCATCGAATTCGAACACACGAATATCGAGTAATCGAATACGCGGTAGTGGCGGAACGGCAGACGCACCAGCTTGAGGGGCTGGCGAGGGCAACCTCGTGATGGTTCAAATCCATTCTACCGCACCAGAATAACTAGATGACTTCTATAGTTTGTCTAGTTTTTTTATTTTAGTAGAATATAAGCTTCATTTCAACGCAATCAACGACGATCTATTGTATAAATCAAGTAATGTTTAACTATTATTAAAAAAGAAAAATTTCTTGTTAGTTTTTAAAGGGATTTTTACAAAAAATGTAGAATTTATAAATGAAAGGTAATTTGTTTAAAAAAATGTATCAAGGAGGGGAAATCTGTGAACAACAGGCAATTGGTATCAATTTGTAAAAAAATTGAAAAACTGCGTTCAAAAATGCATAATAATGCCCTTGTTTTTGGGGTGTCTCATCCGAAGGTACTTAAAGTAAGTCAATTGCTAGATAGCCAGATTAGTTTGTATATGAAATTATGTAAGAGTATATAAAGAGCCGAAAGGCTCTTTTTGCGTAGCAGTGGAAGAATGCTTTGTTTTATTAATTTGACGGCAAAAAAACTCGGAAAATATTTCGTTTTTATTAACTCGCTATATCAAGTATAATGGATACGGGTTGCAACAATTTATATAGCAAGGATGAGTACATGCAAAGGCGAATAGGGATACTGCTCTTACTAACAGTACTATTTTTGGTTCTAGGTTTCATGCCCTCGTCAGTTAAGGCGGCTGCTTATGATGATGTGCTGCAACAATTAGTTGCTGTATGGCAAAATTCACAAACCGGTCGCTTGTTTTATCAGGGGCAAAAATCTTCCCTGCAAGGAAAGATAGTGGTCATCGATCCTGGTCATGGGGGAAGTGATACCGGAGCGATTGGCCCTCGTAATGTGAGGGAGAAGGATGTTACATTGGCTATTAGCAAAGAATTGCGCAATTTGCTGGCAGGGAGCGGGGCAACCGTGATTATGACCCGCATGACTGATACGGATGTTGCCTATGCAGGAGCAAGTGACAAAGAAGAATTAGCGGCGCGCGTTGCGATTGCCAATAATGCCAATGCCGATTTGTTCGTAAGTATCCACGCTAATGCATCAGATGACGGGGCTGGTGGTACGACAACTTATGCGTATGATACGGAAACCAATCGTCTTGCTCCGTTGGTACAGACTAATCTAGTCACTCAATTAAATCTATATAACCGGGGTGTTCAGCAGGAGGACTTCTATGTCCTTAAAAATACAAACATGCCGGCGGTATTAACGGAAGTCGCTTTCATCACCGAGAGCAGAGAAGAAAGATTACTTACAAACCGTAATTTTGACAAAAAAGTGGCACTAGGAATTTACAATGGCATAAAACAATATTTTGAACGTTATTAACGTTTTAAGATGACAACTATTTTGAAATATCACTCTTGACAATCCTTGGTTAATTAT
>NZ_FNAM01000081.1 GCF_900101845.1 Sporomusa acidovorans
TCCCCTTCAAACATTAGTCAACTTGAACCGCTTCAAACCCCCGTACTGTCTACGTTCTTCAAACATCGGTTCAAGTTCAACTTATATTTTCTACTATATTCTTTTATTTTAGAGAATCATAAAATTTTAACGATTATTTTTCCCTTAATATATAAAGATGTCATATTTAACTTGAACCAACTTGAACCGCACCTCATAAACCCAGTAACCACGGAACTTACAACCGGTTCAAGTTGATTTCTGTTAACTTGAACCGCTGAGAATGGTTAACAAGTCAGAATCCGCATGAAATAAGGATTTCTAGCGGTTCATGTTCCGGTTCAAGTTGGAAAGTGTTTTAAGCTCAACAAGTTTACCGGGAATTTCAAGGCATTTGGCTATATTATATAAACTGCATTCAGGGTATTCGCGCAGTAGTTCATCATTAAGTAGTAATTCTACAGCAAAGATATTGGCCTGCCGCTCAATTTTATCAGTGGAATACAGGGTACTACGTTTTAAAAAAGGAGTGTTCAAATCATAATGTTCAATGGCATGATATAATTCGTGAGCGCAAACAAAAGTCTCTAATTTTTCAGAGAGTCTATTATTGAGGTGGATAATTTTAATACGTTTATACATATTGAAGAAACCTAAAACATTTTTCATACGGCGATATACAATGATGATGCCTAATTCATCTGCTATGAAGAATGGATTATTTGTTTTATGTTTTATCATCATTCCTTCAGCAAATTCTTTGATATCCATGAAACTACTCCTTACGGTATTTTTTAGGAGTGAACTTTTTCTTTGCAATTTGTTTAGCGAGGCGCATGGAATATTCTAAGCTTGCTTTTAATAGTTCACGGTCTTCCTCGTCTTCCGCTTCATTAAATGCCGCCATACCGGATTCGCTATCTAAACCCTTAAGCATTTTTTCCAAGTCACGTGCAATTTCCCGTTCGTCTTTAGAAGTAAGTTCTGGCAGGCCGTCTTTGGTCTGCTTTTCAATTTCAGAAGCTTCTTTCGCTAATTTACCATCTTTATTATAGTTATCGTCCCATTTATTAAGCTTGCTTTCCCGTGCAAGAATTTCAGCAGAAGTAATTCCCAATGCTTTTGCAATACTTTCAAGTGTATTAATACTTGGGTTATATCTATTTCGTTCTACATCGGCAAGGTAGGAACGTGAAATATTAGCTTTTAATGCTAATTCGTCTTGAGTTAATTTCATTGATTTTCTTAGTTCTCTTATATGTTGACCTAGCATTTTTCTTACCTCCTAATGTCGTATATACCGACTTAAATTAATTATAATTAAAAAATGACGAATATACAAGACTAATTTTGACGGAAATACAAGTAAAAATTAGAAAAATAGAGAATTACCTAGCTAATGCTTGATAATCTTAAATTTAAGTCTAAAACCCTTTGATTTTCATATTTACTGAATGACGGATATACCGTATAATAACGATAGACGGAAATACAAGGCATAAAACAGGAGGTGAGAGAATGCCATCAATTGGAAAAATATTACGAGAAAAAAGGAAAGAGAAAGGGTATACCCAACAAGAACTTGCTGATAAAGCCAATTTATCCCGCAGCTACATAGCTGATATTGAAGGTGAAAGATATACTCCAAGCCTCAATACAATTATTAAAGTAGCACGTTACCTTGACTTAGATTTAAATTTTTTACAAGTAATTGACGGAAATACAAGTAGTAAGAACGAAGGTGAATTGGATTGAATCAATTAGTTCAAGTAAATAATGGACAAGTTGTAGTGTCTAGTCGACAAGTGGCTGATAATTTCGGTAAAAATCATAGGGATGTATTAGAGAGTGTTCGAGAAATTTTGAGGTCTGCGGGAAATTCCGCAACCCCCATGTTTTATGAAACAATCTATGAACATCCGCAAAATAAACAACAATACCCCGAATACCTTATGAACCGTGATGGGTTTACTTTGTTGGCAATGGGTTTTACCGGTTCAGAGGCCATGCAATGGAAAATCAAATATATTCAAGCTTTTAATGAAATGGAAAAGCAATTGAATGTCCCAGTCACAAACAATAACTTCAATCAGATTTATAAGATTATCAGGGCATTGTCTAGTGCACCAAAAGCAAACCTTCCTTATGTTGTAAAGGCAGTGGAACTTCAATATCCAGGTATTTTTGACGGCATAGAACAGCCAAATGATAATCAAAAAATTAAACATTGCAATCATCCAACTGATAATTCAGCAGTGCGAACAACAATATTAAAATTCTTGGATGAAAACAATGTGTTGGGAATAGCAACTAATCAAGCTTATGCTGATTATCTGGATTTTTGTAAAACAGAGCGATTAAACCCTACTAATAATATTCACTTCTCAAGGCAAGTGACTTCAATTTTGGATATTCAGGTTGCTAGTAAGAAAATCAATGGAAAGAAATATCGGATGTTTATTTCAAAATAATAAAAGCGAGGTATTGAAAATGAAAAACGTTGACATGCAGGTTGAAGGTAACATTCTTACTATTAAAGTTGATTTATCTAAAAATTATGGGCCATCTAATAGCGGTAAATCCTTTGTGATTGCTACTACTGAAGGTAATAAAACTGTTGGTAGCACTGATTGCAAAATTGGTTTAAATGTTTATAAAAAGATGTAAGGGGGGCGAGTAAACAATGATTAGATTTGCAATAAATCGTAAAACGGGAGAATCAAGAATTGTTGATGCTTACGATGCGCCCGGTGATAATCCGTTAGAAGCTCTTGCCCATTGTTTGGCAAAAATGACTATAGAACATGGCCTGCTTAAAAAGTATCAACAACAAAATAATGAGGTGACGCAAGCATGAATTTTTCAATCAGGTTGAAAACCGCTATGGATGAAAAACAAATTAATCAGTCGGATTTATCTGCTCTAACTGGCATGAGTAAAGCATCCATAAGTCAGTATCTTTCCGGTAAGAATGAGCCTAGCAAGAAAAATATTGCTAAAATTGCTGAAGCCTTGAAAGTTACAGAAGCTTGGTTAATGGGTTTGGATGAAGAACATCAACCAGTTCAACAACCAGTTAAAAAATTAACGGTTGAAGAAGCCGCCCGGATTATGGGTAAGTCAGATAAATTCGTCAGGCTTGGTTTGCAGCAAGGAGTATTACCCTTTGGTTCCGCTGTGAAAGTAAGTACCAAATGGTCTTACTATATATCCACTCAGAAATTCAATGAATATGTAGGGAGGTGAACAGGTTGGATATTATCCTGATTGCACTGGTCTTAGTAGGTGTTATTTGCGCCGGGGCAATGCCACGTAAAGCGCGGGAGTATTTTGAGCTAGTTAATATCAGGACAAAAGAAAAACGCCGTGTATAGGCGTAGAAAGGAGGAGTAAATTGGTACATGACAGTTTAATCGGTTTCCTTTACGATGGTGATTTACATGGGATAACACTTACAAGGTATTTGTTCAGTATTGCGGATTTAGAGCTATTAGCCGCAGAAAAAGAAAAAACCGTTGCTACCAACAACGGCTAAAGAAAAAATTATCACCATTAGTATATTACATTATTTTGAAACTGTCAAAATGGCAGTCTGACCCGTGTACTTAGTTTAACCGGAAAATATACGTCTTATACAAGGAGTGTGTAAAAAGTATGAAAAAGTTTGAATTAACGAGAGAGTCTATAAGAATATTTGGCCGGACATTGTTCCGCATTAAAGCCTTAATTTCTTTTAATGATGTTGAAATTGGTGAACTTGGCGGTTTTGTTGAAAAGGAAGAAAACATTGATCAGTACGGTGATGCTTGGGTATACGGTGATGCTTGGGTATACGGTGATGCTCAGGTATCCGGTGATGCTCAGGTATCCGGTAATGCACGGGTATACGGTAATGCTCAGGTATCCGGTGATGCTCAGGTATCCGGTAATGCTCAGGTATCCGGTGATGCTTGGGTATCCGGTGATGCTCAGGTATACGGTAATGCTTGGGTATCCGGTGATGCTTGGGTATACGGTAATGCACGGGTACTTTCTCGTAAACATATTGCATGGTTTTCTTCGGTCGGTTCTGAGTTTGGCACGTTGACTGCTTATACAACTACAACCGGCATTGAAATTACTCGCGGTTGCTTCCGTGGTTCATTAGAAGAATTTGAATCTGCCGTACAAAAGACACATGGTGAGAGTAATTACGCCCAACAATACGCCGCTCTTATCCAATACATTAAACTTCGTTTTCTTGGCGTGACTGTTGAAATAGAAATGTCAGCAGAACAAGAATTCAAGGTTGTTCATGATTAACTTCAAGCCACATCAGCAGTTATCCCTTGATTTAACTGCTGATAAACACCTGGTTGCTTATTACTTGGACATGGGGCTTGGTAAGACGTTTGTAGGGGCTGAAAAACTTATACAACTTAAAGCCCCTATCAATTTACTTATTTGCCAGTGTTCAAAAATTGATGATTGGATTGAACATTTTCAAAAGTATTACACGCTACCGGCATTCAACCTAACTGAAAAAAAGCAATATGAACGATTCTTTGAACTTACTGAATTAGTTTCTGGAATCGTTGGGGTTATCAATTATGAACTGGCGTTCCGGCGTAAGGATTTACTGAATTTAAGGGATTTTACTTTGATGCTGGATGAATCCTCCATGATTCAGAACGAAACGGTTAAGCGGTCAAAATTCGTTCTTAAATTAGCTCCTAAAAATGTAATTTTATTAAGTGGTACGCCTACAAGCGGTAAGTATGAAAAACTTTGGTCACAGATTCAATTGCTTGGCTGGAAAATTTCGAAGAAACTGTTTTGGCAGCAATATGTTGATACGGAGTATTTGGATGTGAACGGTTTTCCCGTCAGGACAATTAAAGGTTACAAAAATGTAGACAGGTTGAAACGCAAACTTGCCAAACATGGCGCGGTGTTCATGAAGTCTGAAGAAGTTTTAACCCTACCTGAACAGTTTGATAACAAAATAATGATTCCCACAACCAAAGAATACCGCAAGTTTATGCGTACTTCCATTGTCAAGGTAGCTGATACCGAGTTAGTAGGAGATACCTCATTAACAAAACGTATGTATGCAAGGCAGTTATGCGGCCAGTACAATCAAGCAAAATTAGAAGCTTTCCAAGACCTTATTCAATCAACTGAAGACCGTTTAATTGTTTTTTACAACTTCAATGAAGAACTTAAAAAAATGCTTGAATTAGTTGATGAACGGCCAGTTTCCATTGTAAACGGTGAAATGAAAGACCTTACTGCATATAACGAGCGTGATAATTCAATTACCTTTGTTCAGTATCAGGCCGGAGCTAAAGGGTTGAATTTGCAGAAGGCAAATAAAATTGTCTACTTCACGCTTACACAGTCTTGTGAAGATTGGATGCAATCTAAAAAGCGTATACACCGGATGGGACAGGAAAAATCATGTTTCTATTATTATCTCATGTGCCGTAACTCCATTGAAGAGGAAGTTTTAAAAACCTTAGAGAGTGGCCGGGATTACACAGATAACCTATTTGAAAAATATTGCGAGGTGTATTAATTGATTAAATGCCAAAATGAATGCCCAAAAGAAAAAGGTAAAGTTTGTTGCAGTCAATGTGAATTTAATACTGATTGTGATGATCTTTGTGAACTTGAGCCTAATGATTGCGGTTGTGCAGTATTAGAGTCTACTCCTGATGTGTTTCAAACTGCTGAAGCAGCAGTAATTCAAAGCATTGCTGACCTTTGCAAATTCAAGAAAGACTTAGAGGAAAAGGAAAAAGACCTCAAATCTCAATTAAAAGATGCTATGGAGCGGCATAGTATTAAATCCTTCAATAATGATGTTTTAAAAATTACTTATGTCGCAGGTACTAGCGCGGTAAGCATTGATTCCAAAGCACTAAAAGCAAAATATCCTCAAATTGCGGCCGAATGCTCTAAGACTTCAACCAAAGCGGCATATGTGAAAGTTGAGTTGAAATAATGGCCGCTGAAAAGCAATTTGAAAATAAAGTCAAACGGTTCCTTTGTTCAGTTGGCGTTTATCCGGCAGGTACTCCTGAATCCAAAATGACGGTAGCGTGCAATGGATGGTTTACTAAGATTTGGGGCGGTGGTTTTCAAAAGTCGGGCATACCGGATTTAATTTGCTGTGTTAATGGAATATTCATTGCCCCGGAATTAAAGGCTTCCAATGGCCGCAGTTCTGAACTACAAAAGTTAAACATTTCAATAATCAATAAATCTAAGGGTATTGGAATTATCCTTTACCCCGAAGGATTTGAGAATTTCAAAAAACTGATATTGGGGGTGATAGATTGCAATACTCATATTCCAGAGTTGATTGCGCTGAAAAATGCCCTTTCAAGTACAAAATGCGCTATTTGGACAAAGTAAAAGCTCTGCAATGGACACCTAAAGGGCCGGATATATACGGCGCAATAAACTCCCTAGTCATTGGGCAAGCCTTACACACCGGCATTGAAAAAGACGTTGATACAGCCATTAAAGAATACTTTGCCAGTTATCCGGTTATTACAGACCATCACATTGATGAAGCAATTAAATTGGAATATTTGTTGCCGAAGGTTAAAGAAATTCTTCCTGAAGGTCAAAGTGAAGTTCAAATAATGACTAGTGATTTTATCGGGTTTATTGACCGTCTTACTCCAAATGATGATGGAACATATGACATTTACGACTTCAAATATTCCAATAACATCAAAAATTATTTAAACAGTCATCAGCTACATGTGTACAAGTACTTTTATGAAAAAATGACCGGTAAAAAAATTAGGAGATTGTATTTTGTCTTTGTTCCTAAAATTCAAATCAAGCAAAAGAAAACAGAGGATTTGCGGCAATACCGAGAGCGAATTAAATCTGAGCTTGAAAAAGCTGAAGTAAAAATCATTGAAGTTGAATTCAATTATGAAAAAGTAATTGAATTCATGGCCGGTGTGAAACATTGTTTGGAACTCAAAGATTTTAATAAAAATCCAAATTATTTATGTGATTGGTGCGAGTACCAAGAATTTTGTGAAAAGGGATGGGATTATATGTTATTACCTGAAAACAAGAGAAGAAACGTTGATACGATTGAAAAGAAAGTCATTTGGTTATATGGTTCACCATTTAGCGGCAAGACACATCTTGCAAATCAATTTCCTGACCCCCTGATGTTAAATACTGACGGCAATATCCGGTTTGTGGATTCCCCGTTTATCGCCATTAAGGATATTGTAAAAATCGAAGGGCGAGTTACCAAGAAAACTTTGGCCTGGGAAGTTTTCAAAGATGCTATTGCCGAGCTTGAGAAAAAGCAAAACGATTTTAAAACCATTGTGGTTGACTTGCTGGAAGATACTTATGAACATTGCCGCCTGTACATGTACGATAAATTGGGAATAACTCATGAATCGGATGATAGTTTCCGGGCTTGGGATAAAGTCAGAAGTGAATTCCTAAACACCTTAAAACGGCTTATGAACCTTGATTATGAAAACATCGTTCTTATCAGTCATGAGGACACTTCCAAGGATATAACCAAAAAAGGCGGGGACAAAGTTACTTCTATTAAACCTAACATTAACGATAAATGCGCCAATAAGGTTGCCGGTATGGTTGATATTGTGGCTAGGGTTATCGCTGACGGTGATGTACGGACGCTGAGTTTCAAAACCAATGAAGTGATATTTGGCGGTGGTCGCTTAACCGTAGTGAATAAGGAAATACCGCTGGAATACAGCGAATTAATCAAGGTTTATGAGGAAGTCAATTCCGGTAAGAAGTCAGAAACCACACAGCCTGCTGCAACTACAGGTAGAAGAGGGCGTAATACACCAGAACCTGAAAAACCTGCAGCGCAGTCCCCTACTTCACAACCAGAGGAAATGCAGAGGAAAGAAATTGCTGATAAAGATCGATATTTTTATCACTCAGAATCTGATTCATACTGGATGGTTAAAAAAGGTGAAGAATTACCGATCGATATGAATGCAGAAATATCAATTGAATTGGATAAGGTCGAATGGGAAGACCAGAAAAAACAGGCAGAGGCGGCTACTTCTAAAACCGATGAAAAACCTGCTGAACCTGCTAAACCTGAAGTTAAAAGTGAAACTCCCCCGGCCACTTCTACCCGGAGAACAAGGAAACCAAGATCATAATTTAATTTGGAGAGGATGAAAATTTATGGCTAGAAAGAAAACACCTAAACAACCGAAAGCCCCTGCAGGGCCAAAGTTTGAATATGCTCCTGAAGCTGTACTGAAATTAGCTGCCCGTTTGATTGACGAGTATCACAGCCGGTTATCTGAAGCCAATATTTCCTATATCATGAGAAATGGTACATGGAAAAAGAAAGGTGATACGGTTGACGCTGATGTGTCAGTTGTATCCGGTGCAAATCGGTTTGAAACCAACAAGCATTTCCGCATAACCATTAATGCCGAGGTTTGGCTTAACGCTGATGATAAAACCAAAGCTTACATTTTGGACAGACAGCTTTCCCGTTGTTCTAAAGAAGAGACAACCAATGGGGATGTTAAATGGTCAACCAGGGATTATTTTGTTAAGGAATTTCCTTCACTCATTGAACGGCACGGACTTGTTACGGAAGAATTGCGGCAGTTAGATCAAGTTATGAAACATACAGCAGGGGGTAATTAATTTATGGCTATAGATTTTAGTAAATTTGACAAAGCAATTGATATTGATGGTTTAAAACAGGATGTTGCGGAAGCTGCTGAAAACGGCGGTACTCGCAGGGAAGTACCTCACGGAACCTATGAAGTAAAAATTGAAAAACTGGAGCTTACAGAAAGTAAAAAACATGACCCAATGGTTAGTTGCTGGATGCGAATTGTAGCCGGTGAGTACGAAAAATGCATGTTGTTTATGAATCAGGTTGTCACACAAGGGTTTCAAATACATCTTGCCAACGAATTCTTGCGGAGCCTGGATTCTGGCATAGAGGTTGAATTTCAATCCTATTCCCAATACAATCAATTACTTATGGATATCGCAGAGGAAATTGACGGACAGCTTGAATATGCAGTTGAATACGGTGAAAGCAAAGGGTATAACACATTCAAGATAACTGAAGTGTTTGACGTTGAGTAAGTAGATTTATAGAGGGAATAAACATTGTTTATTCCCTCTGTTTATAAAAAGTGAAAGGAGTTGAGTGTCATTCTTTTTTTCGACTTCGAAGTTTTTAAATACGACTGGCTAGTTGTAATTATTGATGTAATCAATAAATGTGAACACGTTATTGTAAATGACAATGATAAATTGCAATCTCTTTATGATGCTAACCGAAAAAATATTTGGGTTGGCTACAACAGCCGCCACTATGACCAATGGATTTTAAAAGCAATTTTATGCGGCTTTAACCCTAAAGAAGTCAATGACCATATCATTATAAAAAAACTACCGGCGTACCAGTATTCAAGTTTGCTGAACAAGATCAATGTCAATAACTTTGACGTTATGACAATCCAAACCGGGTTAAAGTCATTAGAAGGTTTTATGGGGAATGACATTAAGGAATCCAGTGTACCGTTTGATATTGACCGGAAATTAACACAGGAGGAAATTGAAGAAACAATTAAATACTGCCGCCATGACGTTGAGCAATTAGTTGAGGTATTCCTGCACCGTAAAGATGATTTTGACGCTCATATGGGGCTTGTACGCTTGGCTTGTGAAGGAAAACAGCTTGACCTATCCTTGATATCCAAAACCAAAGTACAGTTATCAGCCTACATTCTGGATGCTCATAAACCGCTTCATAGCCGGGATGATGAGTTTGATATATCATTCCCGCCAACGATGCAAATTGAAAAATACCGGGATGTGATCAGATGGTACGAAAACCCCCTAAATCGGGATTATGAAAAAGAACTTCAGATTGATATAGCCGGTGTTCCTCACGTTTTTGCCTGGGGTGGTTTACATGGGGCCATACCTCAATATTCCGGGGAAGGTATTTATTTAAATGTTGACGTTGCCAGTTATTACCCCACTTTAATGATTGAATACGGTTTTGGTAGCCGTAACATGTCAAACCCGGATAAATACAAAGAAATTTACCATACACGGCTTAAATATAAGGCTGAAAAGAATCCCCTGGCAGAGCCATTAAAAATCGTTCTGAATGGCACTTACGGGGCCATGAAGGACAAGAATAACAATCTGTATGATCCAAGGCAGGCCAATAATGTTTGTGTTGGCGGTCAATTACTCTTATTGGATTTAATAGAAAAGTTGGAGCCGCATTGCCAGATTATCCAAAGCAACACAGATGGTATTCTAGTTAAGCTCCATAGCATTGATGATTATGATTTGATTGATGATATCGCCTATGAATGGGAATGCCGAACCAGAATGAAATTAGAGTTTGACTTATATCAGAAGATTTTTCAAAAGGACGTAAATAACTATGTGATTGTTGATTTGGACGGTGAGTATAAAAGTAAGGGCGCCTATGTTAAAAAGCTAGATCAGCTTGATTATGATTTACCTATTGTCAATGCAGCAGTCCTAAATTTTATGGTCAAGGGAATTCCAGTTGAACAAACAATCAACCAGTGCCGGGAGCTTAAAGAATTTCAGAAGATAGTCAAGGTTAGCAGCAAATATTCTCACGCTCTATATAATCCCGTTATTACAGAAGAAAAAAGAAACGGGAAAAAAGTCAATGTTTTTAGTGGTGGTCAAGTTCAAAAGGATAAGTGTTTCAGGGTTTTTGCTTCAAAAAATACTGCTGATGGTGGATTGTATAAGGTTAAAAACAAAGAAAAGAACCCGGAGAAATTCGCCAATACTCCTGAATGCTGTTTCATTATGAATGATAGCGTAAACGGTAAATTCATTTCAAGGCGATTAGATAAACAATGGTACATAGACTTAGCAAACAAGCGGTTACAAGATTTTGGGGTGATTTAATGAACGTAATTTGTCAATATTGTGGTAAACCTGCTCAGTTTGTAGATAGTTCGCGTGTCTATCGTAAAAGTTACGGAATGATTTACTACTGCAAGCCTTGCAATGCCTGGGTTGGGGTACATGAAGGCACAAAAAAGCCGCTTGGAGTTTTGGCTAATGCCGAGCTTAGAAGGTGGAAGAAGAAAGCACACTTTTACTTTGATAGGCTTTGGAAATCAAAACTAATGAGCAGAAAAGCAGCTTATAAATGGTTATCGGGGCAATTACATAAACCGGTTGCCCAAACTCACATAGGCATGTTTGATGTAAGTGATTGTAAGCGGGTAGTTGAAGTAGTTTTTAAATTTTGGAGAGATCAGCCATGATTTTATTCAAAGGCTTTGTTGAAACACAAGATAAAAAATGCATAGAGAAGTTTAAAAATCGAACCAAATTTAAAACTTATGAGCAGGTAAAACGACTGCCTGAATTTGCAGGGATATTAGGAAATGAAACTATTTTAATAGATATTGATGATTTTGAATCCAGTGAAATTCTATTCAAAATAGTTCAAGACTTGAATTTAAAGTGCAGAGTGTATACTACCAGCCGGGGCAAACACTTTTTATTTAAAAATACATCAGTGGAAAATAACCGGACAAAATGTAAATTAGCTTGTGCCTTGATAGCTGATATAAAACTAGGTTTAAAAAACTCCTATTCTATTCTGAAGTTTAACGGACAAGAACGAAAAATCATTTATGACTACCCGGAAGATGAAATTCAGGAATTGCCAAAATGGTTAAATCCAATTAAAACATCCGTTAACTTTCTTGAAATGGATGTAGGAGACGGAAGAAACCAGGCACTTTTCAACTATATCCTGACCCTTCAATCAAGTGACTTTACAATTGAGGAAGCTAGGGAAACTCTTAAAATTATCAATACTTATGTGTTAAAAGTCCCTTTGAACGAAACTGAATTAGAAGTTATCATGCGGGACGATGCATTTAAGAAACCAGTTTTTTTCAAAAGTTCAACGTTCCTATTTGATAAATTTGCAACCTATTTGAAAAATAACCATCATATCATCAAAATAAATAATCAGCTTCACCTATACAAAGATGGTATATATGTACAGGGGCAGGGTGATATTGAATCAGAAATGATCAAACATATTCCTCAATTAAACCGTGCAAAGCGAACGGAGGTATTAAGTTATTTGGATATTTTAATCCGGGATAATGCCACTGTATCAGATGCCAATTTCATTGCGTTTGCCAATGGCGTTTATAACTTGGTTGATGATTCTTTCACTGATTTTAAGCCGGAGCATGTTATTACTAATAAAATTAACTGGAACTATAACCCGGCAGCTTATTCGGAGCTTACAGACAATACTTTAAATAAAATCGCCTGCCAGGATACCGAAATTAGAATGTTGTTAGAAGAAGTTATTGGATATACCTTCTACCGGCGCAATGAGCTAAGAAAAGCCTTCATATTCATAGGTGACAAGGCAAATGGTAAATCCACCTATATTGATATGATTAAAACTTTACTAGGCGATAATAACACGGCGGCACTTGATTTAAAGGAACTTGGAGACCGTTTTAAAACGGCCGAATTGTTTGGTAAGCTGGCAAACCTGGGTGATGATATCGGGGATGAATTTATTGCCAATGCAGCAGCTTTTAAAAAATTAGTTAGCGGTGACAGAATGAGTGTTGAACGGAAAGGCCAAAATCCCTTTGATTTCAATAATTATTCCAAGTTTGTTTTTTCGGCCAATAATATCCCCCGAATTAAGGACAAGACCGGGGCCGTACTTGACCGGTTAATCATTATACCCTTCAATGCAAAATTTAGTTCTGCTGACCCTGATTTTGACCCTTATATCAAATATAAGCTGCGGGAACCAAAGTGCATTGAATATCTAATTAACCTGGCCTTACAAGGATTAAAGCGTGTTTTGGAAAACCGGAAGTTTACCATTTCAAACAAAGTTGAAAAAGAGCTTCAAGAATATGAGGAACAGAATAACCCGATTTTAGGATTTTTTAAAGAAGTTGAACAAGATCAAATTGAAAATGAACCTACTAAAAATATCTATAAGAAATACCAAGAGTACTGCATTCTAAACAGTTTGCAACCAATGAGTAATATTGAATTCTCCAAACAGGTTAACAAACGTTTTGATTTAGAAGTCGCTGATAAAAAGATTGACGGTAAGAAATACAGGATATTTGTGAGGAAAGAATATGATTAATCTTACTGAAAAAGAAATCCTAGATATTATGTGTGGCTTGAAAGCTTATATTAATTACTATGAAGTTTCAGGAGAACAAAAATTTGAACGTATTTTTCTTTTTGCAAAACTTAATGATTATTTAAAGAAAAGTAATCAATGTTACTTTATTAATCCTTATAATGAATTCGACTTAAATGGTGTAGAACTTCGAAATTATCATTTATGGAAAAATAATACAGGGCATTTATTAAGAGGGAGGCTGGCGCGATGAGTGATAGACGAGCAAGTTTGGAAGAAAAAAGAACTGCTAATATTGCGGTTATGTGGGAAAAAGAAGTTATCAGTTTGCGAGATAAACTGATGGTGGCAGAATTTGATAGAGATAAAAATCTACGAGTGGCTAAAATAGCTGCTGGACATATATTACGGATTTATAAAGAGTTAAAGAAATCCGAGCTAGAGCGCGATGAATGGCAGCGTAAGTCAAACTTTTATGCTGAACAGGTTGGAAAAACTAAAATCTTATTTGATGAACAGGTACAATGCAGAGAGGAATTGCAGCGTCAGGCGGTACATGCTAAAAAAGTTATTGCTGAATTACAGCGTCAAAAAGCACAGCTTTTGCTGCAACTTAAACGATTTACGAATGAGCCTGTAGACATTGATGAAGTTGGCGGTGCACATGAAGGTGGTTGTGGCTGGAATCCGCAAGGAGTATTCTGCGGTGAATGTTCTTCTTCTACTTGTAAAGGGTGTATTAATCAATACATGTTAGAAAATGATCGTGATTGGGGGGGAGGAACACTAATGGACAACCCAAAGTTAAACGGTAGTGGTTGCAAGGATTTAACCGCTTATGAAGCAATTAAAAGTGCAGATAAGCCGGATGAAGTAGCTCACCGAGTTATTAAGTTAATGAAGCAGTTGGCTTCCATATGCGGCTTTGAAGTAGTTGAGCGGATTATTATAAAAAATAAATCTACCGGGAAGGAATACCGGTAGTTTTTCGAAATCAACTTGAACCGGAACATGAACCGCTAGAAATCCTTATTTCATGCGGATTCTGACTTGTTAACCATTCTCAGCGGTTCAAGTTAACAGAAATCAA
>NZ_FNAM01000087.1 GCF_900101845.1 Sporomusa acidovorans
TTATACCACAAAGCTTGTTCGCCGCCAAATGAATCTTTTTTCCATGAACTCTCTGCCAATTCTTGCAAAAGAAAAGGAGAAACTTTTGCGGGTGCCGAATATATTAGGGCTAGAGGAGTGATCATATTTGAGTCAACAACATATCGGTGCCTTGCTGGTTACGGCATCTGCGGCCGGTTTTGCCACGTTAGCGATTTTTATAAAATTCGCTTACGCCGCCGGCGCCAATACGATAACAATCCTGGCCGGGCGGTTTATTCTGGCCGCTATTTGTCTGGCGGCCCTGTTAAGATGGCGTGGTATTTCACTGAAAATCAATAAATCCCTGATGATGCGCCTGGCGCTGCTGGGCGGCTTGGGTTACGGCTCCATGTCCCTGCTGTTTGCGTTGTCAATCAAATATGTGCCCGCATCGCTGGCCGCCATGTTGCTGTATACTTACCCGGCGTTAGTCAGCCTGCTGTCTTTTTTTATTGGTGACGAAAAATTCACCCGGCAAAAAGGCTTCGCATTAGCGGTCTGCTTTTCCGGCTTGTTTCTTGTTCTCGGCGTATCGTTTGAAAACATCAGCATCTTGGGCTTTGTTTTCGGCTTGGCAGCAGCAATTGTTTATTCTGTTTATATTGTATTGGGCAATCGTCTGGTAAAAAATGAAGATCCGGTTGTAACAACCACCTATGTCTGTGCTTCAGCGGCTGTTGTTTTCGCTATAGCCGGGGCAATAACCGATTCCTTGAATTGGAACCTGCCGCCGCAAGGCTGGCTGTCGATAATCGGCATTGCCCTGCTGCCAACCATAGTTGGCATTATGGGCTTCTTTGCGGGCATGGCTCGCGTTGGCGCTACCAATGCATCGATTATTAGTACCCTGGAACCGGTTATCACGGTACTGCTGTCAGTAGCGTTACTTAATGAAAAAATAACGCCGCTGCAAATCGGCGGCGGCATTTTGATACTTGGCGGCATCATTATTTTACAGCTTTGGGCCGGAAAAAATGAGGCTAGTCCTGGTGATTTAGCTCTTGCCGTTGAAAAACAGCAGGAACGATGATCATTGACTATTCTTTTTGCCTGTCGCGCAGGGCCCGTGCCATATCCCGCTTAGCATCCCGTTCGGCAAGGTCCTGGCGTTTATCATAGGTATGCTTGCCGCTGGCAAGTCCCAGTTCAACTTTTACCCTGCCCCGCGTAAAATATAATTTAAGCGGTACCAACGTATAGCCCTTTTCTTTGGTTTTACCAATTAATTTATTGATTTCATAGCGATGCATCAAAAGCTTCCGGGTACGCAAAGGTTCGTGATTAAAGCGGTTTCCCTGCTCATAAGGACTGATATGCAAATTATGCAGCATAATTTCCGCTTGCTCAATACGGGCGTAGGCGTCTTTGAGATTGGCCTTGCCGGCGCGCAGGGACTTGACTTCTGTGCCGGTAAGCGCAATGCCGGCTTCATAAGTTTCATGTATATGGTAATCGTGGCGGGCCTTGCGGTTTTCCGCCGCTATTTTTATGCCTGCTTGTTTGGGCATGTTTCTCACCTCGTAGAATCCTGCTAACCATATGCTTATTGTATAGTATCTGCGGCCGCACGTCAATTGCGGCCCAAAGCTGGGTGAGAGTGCATCTATCAGTTAAGCAGAGTTATTTTTTCGGTACTCGGGGCTTTTTAGGCTTGGTACTGGTTGTTGATTTTTTCTTAGGTTTAACTGTCGGCATTTTACTGGTGCTGCGTTTGGTGCCTGATTTGCCGCGTTTTTTATCAGAGGACCGTCCATCCACCGCCCGCAGCGGTTTATAGTCTGTTGACAATACGTAGTCAATGGTACGGTCTGCCGGATTTACTTTGGCAACAATAACTTTAACCGTATTGCCCAGGCGGTAAATATTGCTTGTCCGTTCGCCGATTAAGGCATATTGCTCCTCAACATAATGATAGTAGTCATCATCCAGGCTGGATATGTGCACCAACCCTTCGATGCCATTGGTAATTTCGACAAAGAAGCCAAAGGCCGTAACGCCGCTGATAATGCCGTCGAACTCCTCGCCAACGAACTGGGCCATATACTCAACCTTTTTCAAGTCAACAGTTGCCCGCTCGGCTTCAGCCGCCGCCCGTTCCCGCTCGGAAGAATGCAGGGCAATTTCCGGCAGCATCACCGATAACTTTTGCCGGCGCTTGGCTGAGATATCGCCGGTGGAAAAAGTTTCACGAATCAAGCGGTGAACGATTAAATCCGGATAACGCCTGATAGGTGAGGTAAAATGTGTGTAATAGGTGGCGGCCAAACCGAAATGTCCCAGGTTTTCGGAATCATAACGGGCTTGCTTGAGCGAGCGCAGCATCACCGTACTGATGATACGCTCTTCCGGGCGTCCGGCTATCTTGCTCAGCACCCGCTGCAGAGCCATGGGCTGAATCTCGTGCGTTTTGGGCAAATGCTGGCCGAAGTTCCCCAACAATACATTCAGCCTGGCCATTTTTTCTTCATCAGGCTCTTCATGAACCCGGAACATGGAAGGTATGTCCAGCCAGTGCATGTGCTCGGCCACTGTTTCATTGGCAACCAGCATAAATTCTTCAATAATTGATTCGGCAATACTGCGTATTCGTTTTTCAATAGCAACCGGCCGCCCCGCATCATCCAATTTCACCTTTATTTCCGGGAAATCGAAATCAATGGCCCCGCGACGCATGCGCCGGTCCCGCAAAATGCGGCACAGCCGCTCCATTTCTTCCAAAGGACCAACCAAATCCGCATATTTTTCCCGCAATTCCAGATCATGATCGGCAACAATTTTTCGCACAATCGTATAGGTAAGCCGTTTTTTTACCCGGATAACACTGGGAAAAATTTCATAATTTAAGATTTGTCCGCGCCCGTCAATCTCCATCTGTGCCGATAAGGCCAGCCGGTCCTCACCGGCATTTAAACTACAAATTCCATTTGACAAGCGGGGCGGCAGCATGGGAATTACCCGGTCAACCAAATACACACTGGTGCCACGGGTTCTGGCCTCATTATCCAGCGGTGTGTTTTCCCGTACATAGTGGCTCACATCCGCAATATGCACACTGAGAAGATGACGGCCGTTTTTTAAACGTTCGACATAAACGGCATCATCCAAATCTTTGGCATCATCACCGTCAATGGTAACAACATTGAGTTCTCTCAGGTCCCGCCGGTTCAGTAATTCTTCCGGACTAATGGCTGTAGGAACACGCGCGGCCGCCTGCTCAACCTCAGACGGGAACTCGGTAGGCAGGTTATGGTTCTTGATAATCGATAAAATTTCAATGCCAGGATCGCCCTGTTGGCCCAATACTTCAAGGATACGGCCTTCGGCGCTTTTTTGTTTTCGCGGCCATTCCACAATTTCTACGACAACCTTAGCACCTGTTTTGGCACCGTTAAATTCATCTTTAGGGATAAAAATATCCCGGCCGATCCGGCGGTCGTCAGGTAAAACAAAACCGAAGTTGCGGCTGGCTTCAAAGGTTCCCACAACCTTGCTGTTAGCCCGGGTGACGATACGGATAATCTCTCCTTCGACTGCCTTACCGGAAATATGCCGTTTATGCATGCGGGCCACCACCCGGTCGCCGTGCATCGCGCCGCCAATCGCATCAGGCGGTATAAAGACATCTTCCAATTGCTGGTCTTCAGGCAAAATAAAACCAAAACCTTTAGCGGTTGCGGAAAATTTTCCGACAACCAGGTTCATACGGTCCGGTATTCCATATTTTCCGTAGCGGGTGCGAATAACAGCCGCCTCCTCCTCCAGCTTGTCCAATACCTGCCAAAAATCCTCCAGTTCTTTGCCGCGCAGGCCCATATCGGCAGCCAGATCTTCAGCAGTAAGCGGTTTATAGGCTTCTTCCCGCATAAAATTCAGTATCCGGTCAGGCAAATCCATAGTTATTCATCTCCTTTTAAGGCAATGATTGCCTTTCCCTCCGCCGTCACAGTTCCGTCCGGCAGAGTAACTTTTCCGGCCATTTCCACCATTTTTCCCCGTTGACCGGTAATCCAGCCGCTGATGGCTAACTCTTGTCCAATCGGGGTTGGCTGACGATAGCGCACTTCCAGCTTGGCGGTAACGGCCGTTAAGCCTTTGGCATATAAGTAGCGCGCCATTACTTCATCTAAAAGCGTACTGATCAAACCGCCGTGCATAATACCATCATAGCCCTGATGTTCAGGTCCTGGTATAAAACTTGTCTTGTAACTATTATTCTCTTCCTGAAAACGTAGTTTTAAACCAATAGGATTACAGGGACCACAAGCAAAACACCACTGATTCTCACTCATTTAGAGCACCTCTTTTTTCATCGCCTGCCAAAAAACGGCCAAGTTCCTGAAATACATACTCACGCTCGGTATCCAGCGTAACAATATGGCCTGATTTTTGCAGCCACAACAATTTTTTGTCCGTACTTCCCAGCTTATTATATATATATTGCGCACTCACCGGCTCCACCGTATGCTCCTTTTTGGATTGAACCACAAGGGTGGGCACGGTTATGAAGGGCAAAAGTGCGTCAACGTGCCGGATAAGCTTGAGCAGACTATTTAAGCTGTTAAGCGGTGTCCGCTCATAGTTGATAGAATACTGTTCAGCCACATTCGGCAAACGCTTGCGCTTTTTGGCTACATAATTGGTAAACACCCGGTAAAACGGCAGCAAAGGCAGCCGTTTATTCGCGATATAAATAGGAGCACTCAATACAGCCAGTTTACTCACCGGATATTCACTGGCCAGTTTAAGGACTAACAGACCGCCCATCGACAAGCCAACTGCGGCTATGTTGCTGCAAGAGCTGCGTAATACATGATACCCATCCTCAACGCTGCTATACCAATGCGGCCAAATAGTTTTCGCCATATCTTCCGGCGTTGTCCCATGGCCTGACAGCCGCGGCGCAAAAATCGTATATCCTAAATGATTCAAATATTCTCCTGCCAGACGCATTTCTGACGGAGCCCCGGTAAAACCATGGACTAACAGTATTCCGGTTTTACCACCTGGCAAATAAAATGGCTCGGCGCCCGGAATGATAGCCAAATAAAACTCCCCTTTATTCTTAGTATTTTTCTAAATATAGTTGTATATATGATTCATCATTATTATACCATTATCTGCCACGTAAGGGAAATATAGAGGAAGGCTCTGAAAATAGAAAGACGCCAGGCTTAATAAAAGCTTGGCGTCTTGTTTATTACCTTTTACATGAAGAGAAGCGGCGCGATAATCAGTGAAATCGTACCGGCAACTTTAATGAGCGGGTTCATGGCCGGTCCGGAAGTGTCCTTAAACGGGTCACCAACGGTGTCGCCAATAACAGCAGCAGCATGAGTTGGCGTGCCTTTGCCGCCGTACTTGCCGGTTTCAATCCATTTTTTCGCATTATCCCAAGCGCCGCCGGCGTTGGACATGAATAGGGCCAACAGCACACCGGCTGCTGTCGCACCGGCCAGGAAGCCGGCTAATGCTTTCGCACCAAGAACAAAACCAACAAGAATCGGTGAGCCTACAGCAAAAATGCCAGGCAGAATCATTTCACGGATAGCAGCTTTCGTGCTGATATCAACGCAGCTGGCATAATCAGGACGGCCTGTGCCTTCCATAATGCCAGGAATTTCCCGGAACTGACGGCGAACTTCGCCAATCATTTCAAAGGCGGCCTTGCCAACCGCTTCCATGGTAAATGCACAAACAAGGAACGGCAGAGTTGCTCCTAAGAAGATACCAATAATGACAGTTGGCTCGGTCAGATTAATTACCAAATGTCCGTTGACTAATAAGCCGGATAATTTAGGATTCTTGGCAATTTCTTCGCCAAATGCGGTGAACAGCGCTAGTGCCGTCAGAGCAGCGGAACCAATGGCAAACCCCTTGGCAATCGCTGCGGTTGTGTTACCGACAGAATCCAATTTATCTGTAGTTTTACGAATCTCAGGACCAAGTTCGGCCATCTCGGCAATACCACCGGCATTGTCGGCTACGGGGCCAAAAGAGTCAACGGCAACAATCATGCCCGCTGTACAAAGCATACCCATAGCGGCCATGGCAATACCATAAATACCAGCCTGCCCATAAGCAACGGCAATGGCAAGAGCAAATACAATCATCGGAAATGCAGTACTTCTCAGGCCACAAGCAATACCGGCAATGACGTTGGTGGCCGGGCCTGTTTGCGAGGAATCAGCAATATGCTGGGTAGGCGGCTTACTGCTGGAAGTATAGTATTCGGTAATCATACCTACAAGTACGTTAACTGCTAAACCACAAACAACAGCAATCGTGATGCCAACCGCTTTGCCAGGGAACATCGCACTGGCAATCACGTAAGTGGCAACAGCCACAAGAATATTGGTTCCCCATATTCCTCTGTTTAAGGCAGCCTGGGGATCTCCGTCCTCACTGGTACGAACAAAGAAAGTACTGACAATGGAAGCAAAAATACCGGCCGCACCAATTACCAGCGGAAACAGCACACCATTAATATCACCTTTAAATACGGTCTGGCCAATCAGCATAGCGGCAATCGCGGTTGCGGCATAAGATTCGAACAAGTCGGCTCCCATACCGGCGGTATCACCGACATTATCGCCGACATTGTCGGCAATAACGGCCGGGTTACGAGGATCATCCTCGGGGATTCCGGCTTCAACCTTACCAACAAGGTCGGCGCCAACGTCAGCCGCCTTGGTAAAAATGCCGCCGCCGACACGGGCAAAGAACGCAATGGCGCTGGCGCCAAAAGCAAAGCTGTTAATAACAACAGGATCCCTAAAGATTATGTATAAACTGGATACACCTAAAAGTCCAAGACCGGCAACCGACATACCCATAACAGCACCGGCACGGAAAGAGACATTCAGCGCTTTGTTAAGGCTGTGACGGGCAGCTTCCGTCGTACGGGCATTCGATTTGGTGGTCGAAGTCATGCCGACATAGCCGGCAATCGCGGAGCAAATCGCACCTACGAGAAAGGATACTGCCAATTTGTAACCATCTACATAAAAGAGAATAAGAAAAATGACGATGGTAAATGGAATCAATGTTTTGTATTGACGGTTAAGAAAGGCCATAGCCCCTTCAAAAATTGCCTGTGAAATCTCTTGCATTTTTTGGTTGCCCGCGCTTTCTCTCAGCACACTAGCCATCAAGTATGCGGCAAAAGCCAGCGCCACAATACCTGCGAGCGGAGCAATGTACAATAAATCCATTATTTAACTTTCCTCCTTTTACCTAAAACCCTAAAAACACCTCAATCTGCCGAAGTGATTCCAGCCATTGAGATTAAGTCACCCTACTGCATCAATTTAACCAAAACCATTGTTACGAAACCGAACAATGCAGCTATGACAATTGTTGCTTTGGCCAAAAATCCGTCAAGCCCTTTAGCTTTGCCGCCAAAAAAGGATTCGGCGCCCCCGGCGATTGAACCTGACAAACCGGCACTTTTACCTGACTGCATTACGACTACCACAATTAGCGCAATGGAAAGTACACCCTCCAAAATCATCAGTCCTGTTACCACTTCTTAACACCTCCCATGACTGATACCGTTATCCTTGCTGCAGTCTTATGCTGCCAAGGCATAACAATATTTTAGCATACTTAAATGATACTGACAATTTATTTAGTCGATATTTTCACATATGTTAACCATATTTTTCCCAATTCATAAAAAAAATAAACAGCCGTGTCAGCCGGCTGTTTATTGACCACAGAGGTTACGCCTTATCGGAGGGTTGTACCGGTTGGGGATGATCCACATAGGCATTCACATTGACTACATGCGTATTCATACGGCTGGTGCAGCCAAACCGGCCTTCCTGCTGCTGAATGACTTCCAGGTTGGAACTGCCGCAGTGATCACAGACAACTTTGTTTGCACATTCCAGCAAGTCTTCCTCACACTCGTACAAGTAGCCGCAGTCACCGCATCTGAGAAAATATCCCTTCGGCATTTTTCGTTCACCTCCTCTCGGCGCGAACTTATCTTAAATTGTAGAAAACCTTATAGCCGCGGTATTGAGCCAGATCGCCGAGCTGCTCTTCAATACGGAGCAACTGGTTGTATTTGGCCACACGGTCGGTCCGGGCCGGTGCACCGGTCTTGATCTGGCCGGCATTCACGGCTACGGCAATATCGGCAATGGTCGCATCTTCGGTTTCGCCGGAACGATGTGAAATTACACAGGTATAACCGGCCCGTTTTGCCATTTCGATCGTATCAAAGGTTTCGGTCAAAGTACCGATTTGGTTGACTTTGACCAGGATGGAATTTGCTGTTTTCGCCACAATCCCCTGGCTTAACCGTTCTACATTGGTAACAAACAGATCGTCGCCCACCAGTTGAATTTTGCCGCTTAACCGTTCCGTCAAAAGCTTCCAGCCATCCCAGTCGTCTTCCGACATACCGTCTTCAATGGAAATAATCGGGTATTTGTCAACTAACTGACTATAGTATTCCACCATTTCGGCCGAAGTTTTCACAACACCTTCGCCGGCGAGCTGGTATTTTCCGTCTTTAAATAATTCGGTTGCAGCCACATCCAGGCCAAGCATAACCTGCTCACCCGGTTTGTAGCCTGCTTTTTCAATAGCTTCGATAATAACTTTCAACGCTTCTTCATTAGAAGCTAAATTGGGTGCAAAACCGCCTTCATCGCCAACTGCTGTCGCTAAATTACGGCCGGCAAGCACTTTTTTAAGATTATGATAAATTTCCGACCCCATTCGCAGAGCTTCGGCAAAACTTTCCGCGCCCACCGGCAGAACCATGAATTCCTGAATATCCACATTGTTGTCGGCATGTTTGCCACCATTTAAGATATTCATCATGGGGACAGGCAATTCTTTGGCATTGGCGCCGCCTAAATATTGATACAAGGTCATATCGAGAGAAGATGCCGCCGCTTTAGCCACTGCCATCGAAACACCGAGAATGGCATTTGCCCCTAATTTGGCTTTGTTCGGGGTGCCGTCAAGTTCAATCAGCGCCCTGTCGATGCCGATTTGGTCAAGAGCGTCCATACCGACAATTTCCGGCGTAATAATTTCATTCACATTTTCCACAGCCTTAAGTACGCCTTTTCCCAGATAACGGCTTTTGTCACCGTCGCGAAGCTCTACGGCCTCATAGGCGCCGGTCGAGGCACCGGACGGGACAGCCGCGCGTCCCAGCGTACCGTCTTCCAACAGTACATCCACTTCAATAGTAGGGTTGCCGCGAGAATCTAAAATCTCTCTGGCTAAAATATCGACAATCGTTGTAGACATAAGAATTCCCCCCAAATAAATTTTATTATTCTTGCCATCCATGTGCAACTGCTAAAAATTTTTTGCAGGCGGGCGGCGTGTTGGCAAAAGCGGAAGTCAAACGCCAGTGGTGGAGCGTTGTCAATACGCCGCCCGCCTGCGCCTGCAAGCTTCTTTAATGCGGAATATATAGCATCCAATGATTCTACTGCGAAAACTCCCCCTGCACAGGGGTATCAGTTGCCGAGAGAAAATGACCTAAAGCCCTTATGAAATAAGGTTTTGTAGGTATTGCGAACAGGGATTTTCTGCTTGAAGTCGAATATTATTATTATAAACATAACGATATTTGAAAGTGAGCGAATATAAATGTTTCGCAAAAATAATTCACACCTTCAGGAACGCTTGTTTGATGACTTCCAGCATTTACACCCCAGTCAACAAAAACGCTTAATGGCCAGTTGGGCTCCCATATTTTACGAACACGTTTTCAGCCAGATTGATGAAGCACCCTTTGCACCGTTATACTCTGCCGATAATGGCCGTCCTAACTTCCC
>NZ_FNAM01000078.1 GCF_900101845.1 Sporomusa acidovorans
CGCAAGAGCACTGGGTACCGCGACATGTCAGGTTTTGAAGGGTGGTATCATTCACCTCGACGATGTCGGCGGTGCGATTGCATTTCAAAAGGTGCGAAACAAAAAAGGCGAGATAGTGGATACGCTGGTCTATTCGGATAAAGACGAAATCGCGCTGGACTACAAGTTAATTCAGGAAACGTTCGGCACGAATTTTTACAATGTTTATCCAAGGCAGGAGGTATTCAATAAATTTCTAAAAAATATTACTGTAGCATAACAGAATTTACACATGAATCAACTACAAAGAAGCCCATAGTTTCAACGGCTAGGGGCTTCTCGCGTTTTTTAAACTGTAAAAGTCGGGTTATAACACAGCTAAAAGTATAGTTAAATTACCTGATAGTAGAATGAACTTCTGCCCCTGCCATAAAGAGAGAAATGGTTTGTTATGAAGCAAAGATCAGAAAAGCTGGTCTTTTTTTATTTGTGAACTATAATGAACAGGAATTTAGTTCAAAAAAAGTAAAAAGCCGCCGATTACCAATAATATACCGGCAATGCGCTGAAACATGGGCAGTCGGCATGATAATAAATGTAATTTATTAAAATAACGATTAAGGGTAACTGCTGATAAGGTGAAAGGCAAGCAAAAGCCCAGGACGTAAATTCCAAAGAGGAAAATTCCTTTTAGAAGGGATGGTGATGTGCTGGCATAGACAATTACCGGTGCCAGCAACGGGGCATTACACGGAGTCCAGGCGGCCGTGGAGGCTAAACCCAGAAGAAAGATGCCTCCGGGCCCGGCGGTGGCGGGAAAACGCAAATGAAATTTACGCCGGGTTATAGTAAAAGAAATGAGTCCGCTAAGCTGTAGGCCCATTACTGCCATGAACACTGCTCCAATTTTACTAAGAATGTGCTGATAATTATGTAAGGCTTGGCCCAGATAGGCTGTGCCGGCACCGATTACCAGAAAGACAATACAAAATCCGCTTAGAAACAACGCAATATTGATCCATAACTGTTTAATGCTGGGATTGCCGACGCTTTTTTTCGTATTGCCAAGAAAAGCCGTACAGGCAGGCAGTACTGCCAAAACGCACGGAGAGAAAAAGGAAATAAGTCCGGCGGAAAAGGCAGTCAGGAGTGCCGCAGAATTGAGTTCCATTTGATAGCCCCCTCACCACATTAAATGTGCACACTACCATAGTACGCCGGCTGAAGGACGTCTTATGCAAAATTTTCGGTCAGGGGTTAACAAGCCTGCTTAAAATGGAATATTGCCTATCAAGAAAACGACTGTAGTGCCATAGCAGTAGTTGCAGTCAGAAAGGTTTGTTATTTTGCTGATTTAGGGTATATATTCTTGGTAAAAGTAACAAAAGATAACCAAAAGGAGGAGAAGTATAGTGCATCATCATTCCCATTCACATGTCAGTGAGCCTGGAACGCACAGTCATAGCGTATCCAGAGAAAGAAATAAAAGGGGACTGTCTATTGCATTAGTAATAACCGTGATTATTATGGCCTTAGAGTTTCTTGGCGGACTTACAGCAAATAGTCTGGCGCTGCTTTCTGATTCCGGACATATGTTAAGTGATGTGAGTTCTCTTGCTTTAAGTCTTGTAGCAATGTGGTTTGCAGCCAAACCACCATCACCCCAAAAGACCTATGGCTTTTATCGATTTGAAATTCTTGCCGCTCTCGTGAATGGTATTGCTCTATTTATTATTGCAGGATTTATTATTTGGGAGGCATATCAACGCTTTTTTACACCTCCCACGGTTAGCAGCTGGCTCATGATGACAATTGCGACGATAGGGTTATTAGCCAATTTATTTAGTATATAGCTGACCCAATTATCAGTGTTATTGTTGCGATTTTAATACTGAAAAGTGCCTGGGGCGTTATTGACGAAAGTATCCATATTCTTATGGAGGGAACGCCGCTTACCGTTGATATCGATGAAGTAAAACGGGTTTTGCTGCAAATACCTGGTGTGAAGAGTATTCATGATCTGCATATCTGGACAGTTACCTCCGGTATAGACTCGCTCACTTGCCATTTGGTAATTGACAATGACCAAGACAGCCAAAGTATTTTGCAGCAGGCCATTATGCGTATCGAAGAACAGTTTAGTATTCATCATACAACCCTTCAAATTGAGGCCAAAGATTTTCAGCATGCAAATCTGATCGTTTAGCTTGTTTACGAGTATATTAATTATGGTACGACCGATATGTAGAAAATACATGCCGTTTAGAAAATTATAAGAGAAGAGGGACTATATGGATAAAAAATCTGCCAATTTTGGCCATCATGAAGCATTAAAAAAACGGTTGAATTCACTACAATTTGCCGTAACACAAGAAAATGCGACGGAAACGCCCTTTCAAAACGAGTATTGGGACAATACCCGTGATGGAATCTATGTTGATATTGTTTCAGGAGAACCATTATTTAGTTCGCTGGATAAATTTAATTCTGGATGTGGATGGCCGAGTTTTACAAAACCATTAGATAAAAAGAAAATACGGGAAAAAGTAGATACAAGCCATGCTATGATTCGTACAGAAGTGCGCAGCAACGAAGCAGACTCTCATCTGGGACATGTATTTACAGATGGGCCGCAGCCCGGAGGTTTACGGTATTGTATTAATTCTGCCGCATTGCGGTTTATCCCCAAAGAAGAATTGGAGAAGGAAGGCTATGGGGAGTGGCTTGCATTATTTGAGAAATAATTATTGCTTACCTATGTAACGAAAGATAACATATTGACAACTGATAAGAAATATATTTTGTTTATGTATTCCTCCTAAAAATGGGGGCGTACATTAGTAGCATAGGTCGTTAATGACTAGGTTAGCCTTCTGTAAAACAGAGGGTATTTTTTCGGGAAAAACCACAAAAGTTTCATGTAAAAAGTTGCACAGTAATGCAATTTTTGACATGAACTGTCGGTAAGAATGAACTTTTTGTTGAAAGGTAAGGTTGCGAAAAATGACGAAAATATAGTAATTTCGGAAATTTTGAGATTGCTGGCAATTGAAAATGAAGAAATATCAGTGTTTGGCATGTATCTTGCTGTTGTAATTTACAACTGGAGATTTCAGACTAATAAGCTGCCGATCTTTCCGTCAAATAAAATACTGGGAGGAATGTACATGAGCAAGCCAGGGGTACAAAACAAAGCAACTAACTATGAAGTGAATTTATCCACACTTAAGCTTACCGATGTAATTAACATTGATTTTCTCCAAAAGTTTCAGGATGATTTTGCTAAAGGAGTTGGAGTAGCTAGTGTAACCGTTGATCCTGAAGGAAAGCCTATAACCAATCCTAGCTCATATACAAGGTTCTGTAAGGATTTTACCCACTCGACCGAATGTGGGGACAAGCGTTGTGCCGAGTCTCATCGTAAAGGTGGGGAAGAAGCAGTGCGAACCGGTAAACCGGTCGTTTATGAATGTCATGCAGGCTTGATTGACTTTGCCGCACCGATATTGGTTGAAGGAAAATTGCTTGGAACAATTTTAGGCGGCCAAGTCCTCACATCAAGTCCCGATGAAGATAAATATAGGAAAATCGCTAATGAAATAGGTGTTGATGGTAGCGGGTATGTGGCTGCGGCCAAGGAAGTCCGAATTTTATCAAGAGAAAGTATTGAGGCAGCCGCGAATGTTCTTTATACAGTTGCTAACAATATGTCCAAGAATGCTTTTCAGCATCTAAAGCTCAAATCAGTGGCAATGGTGCTGGACGATAGCTTACATCAAATATCGGCCACTATGGAAGAACTAGCCGCTTCTGCTGGTACTGTCAGTGACAATCAAAACAATTTAAATACTGAAATAGGTAAAGTAAATTCCGTTACGGGTGAAATTAACGGAGTTATGGATCTAATCAAGGAGATTGCCGATGAAACCCGCCTTTTGGGGCTAAACGCCGCGATTGAAGCTGCCAGAGCGGGGGAAGCGGGACTGGGTTTTGGGGTTGTAGCACAAGAAATTAGAAAGCTGTCTGCAGACTCCAAAGCGACAGTGGGCAAAATAAAAGAGTTTACTACTTTAATAAGAAACTCTGTTGACCGTACAGTTGCCATGGGTAGCGAAACGGCATTAACTGTTGAACAACAAGCAGCCGCAATTCAAGAAATTACAGCAAGTGTAGAGGAAATTACAAGTATAACAGAACAACTAACTGCGCTAGCGAATGAAGGCTGATCGAATTAGGAAAAAGGGGGGAAACAAATGGCAATTAGCCAGATAGTCATTTTTGAGATCGATGGCAGTGAATATGGAATAGATGCACTCGCTGTTAATGGCATATTGCGTGCTCAAAAATATAAAATACAAAAGGTTCCTGGTCATTCACGAATCATTGAGGGTATGATCAATCTCCGGGGGCAAGTGAACTATATTTATAATTTGCGTAACAAATTTGGCTTAAAGGAAATGACCAATGCGGAAGACAGTAAATTTATCATGTTAAATATGGAGGGACAGGTTGTCGGCTGTATTGTCGATGAAGTAACAGATATTGTGCACTTTAACGAGGCGGAACTGCAAGTCCCGCCTACTCTTGCTGGCAGTTTAAGTGTAAGCTACATTAAAGGGATTGCTAAAGTGGATGACCGTATGATTATTATACTAGACCCCGTTCAACTGCTTACGGAAGACGGTTCATCTATGGAAGCTTCTCTGGTAAAACTATCTGATCTAGCAATTTCCTCTTGACTATGGAATGGATAATGGAAAAAATTCTTAGTATTATTTTAAGTAATTACAGAAAGAGGAGAAATGTAAAGTGAGAGCAACTGGAATTGTTAGAAAAGTTGACGAGCTCGGCCGAATCGTATTACCTGTTGAGTTACGCCGCACATTGGGTATTGTACAAAAAGATGGGCTTGAAATATATACGGAAGATGACCAGATCATTTTACGGAAACACGAACCAGTTTGTGTGTTTTGCGGAAGTGTAGCTCAAGTAACTAATTTCAAGGGAAAAAATGTTTGCAAAAATTGCTTTACGACTATGAGTCAGCACAGGTTTCCGGGATAATTCCAGGTAGGACAGTCTCCCCAATTAGTCGGTAAATAAGTGGAATGGTTAACTGGATAAGTTACAGAGTCTATTCGCAGAAAAATAAAGTTAAGGTCCCTGGCTTATCGTCAGGGCCTTTTTGTGTGTAAGGTGCTGAGCGCTACCTTTTGCCTAATCATTTTTCGGTTCAATAGCAACATGTAGCAAAAGGGATTATAATATAGAAAACAGCATGTATTATTTTTAAGAAATTGGGTGTAATTAATGAGTTATACGCAAGGATCTTTTTTTGAAAATGTACATAAAGCTCCTTTAGCCGACAGGGTTAGACCCAGAAATTTTGAGGAGTATATTGGACAGGAACATATTCTAGGCAAGGGAAAAGTATTGAGGCAGTTAATTGAATCGGATAATATAACTTCTATGATTCTTTGGGGACCGCCAGGTGTTGGTAAAACTACTATCGCTATGATTATGGCCGAAATGACCAACGCAAAGTTTATAACCTTTAGCGCAGTAACTTCGGGCATTAAAGAAATTAAGGAAATAATGTCCAAAGCAGAACAGAGCAGGCTGATGGGTGAACGCACTGTAATCTTTATTGATGAAATTCACCGTTTTAACAAAGCTCAGCAGGATGCTTTTCTTCCTCATGTTGAGAAGGGCAACATTATTCTTATTGGTGCCACTACGGAAAACCCTTCTTTTGAAGTTAATTCGGCCTTGCTCTCTAGAAGCAGAGTGTTTGTACTTCATTCCCTGCAAAAAGCGGATATTATACAGCTATTAAAGAATGCACTGAAAGATGAAAGAGGTTATGGCGATCGAAGTATCGATATTGCCGATGAGCTTCTGGGATTAATAGCCGTATATGCCAATGGGGATGCCAGAACGGCGCTTAATGTACTGGAGATGGCAGTAATGAGCGGCAATATGCAAGGCAATACTACTGTAATAAATAAAGACATTGTGGAAGACTGCATCCAAAAGAAAGCACTCTTATATGATAAGAATGGTGAAGAACACTATAACCTTATTTCTGCTTTGCATAAATCGATGCGCAACAGTGATCCGGATGCGTCAGTCTACTGGCTTGCCAGAATGTTGGAAGCTGGGGAAGAGCCTTTATTTATTGCCAGAAGGCTGGTTCGCTTTGCTTCTGAGGATATTGGGCTTGCTGAGCCGAGAGCCCTGGAAATGGCAATTGCAGTATATAATGCAGTTCATTATCTGGGGATGCCCGAGTGTAACGTGCATCTAACCCAGGCGGTAGTATATCTTTCCATAGTTGCCAAATCCAATGCGCTGTATGTGGCTTATGAAAAAGCCAAAAAGGATGCCCACAGCACGCTTGCGGATGGTGTGCCTCTGCATCTTAGAAATGCGCCGACAAAACTTATGAAAACTCTCAACTATGGCAAGGGTTATCAATATGCTCATGATTTTGAAGATAAAATAGTCAATATGCAGTGTTTGCCTGAAAATCTTAAAGACAGGCAGTACTACTATCCTACTAGCCAAGGTATTGAAAAAAATATAAAAGAGCGCTTAGAGTTTATAAAAAAGCAGAAGAGTAATAAACCTAGAAATTGATATGAAAACATAGGTAATAGCTTGTTGAAATAGAAAAATTTGACAGGATGAGAAATATGTTGTATAATTCAAATAATAAATGTTAGCACTCAACGACGGTGAGTACTAACAAAACATAATGTATTATATCCGCCTTAAAGATACTAAGATTAAGTGAGAAAAATGGCTCATTTAACATGAATCTTAAGGTGTTTTTTTTATTTACCGGTGTAAGCCGTTTCAAGGTCAAAAATGATTAAGTGAATAACAAGGAAGGGAGGAGCTTTTATGATTAATGAAAACTTTATGACAAGACTGAAAAGCACTGACGGTACTTATAAGGAACTTTTTAGAAGACAGCCTAATAACCCAATTTTAACGGCTAAAGACTGGCCTTATCCGGCGCATACCGTTTTTAATCCGGCGGCAACATCCTTTCAGGGGAAATTTCTTTTGCTGGCAAGGGTAGAAGACCGACGGGGGTTTTCTCATCTTACTAAGGCGATCAGTGAAAACGGCATTACTCATTGGCAAATTGATAGCACACCGACATTAGCGAGGAATATAGCTGATTATCCGGAAGAATTATGGGGAGTTGAAGATCCAAGGATTACCTGGATTGATGAACTGGGTAAATGGGCAGTTGCCTTTACTGCTTATTCCCGAAACGGTCCGCGTGTGGCTATCGCATTAACGGATGATTTTGAAAAGTTTTCCCGGCTGGGACTTGCCACGACACGGGAAGACAAAGATGCTGCCCTTTTTCCGCGCCGCATCAATAGAAAATGGGTATTGATTCACCGGCCTATTGTTGAAAGCTATGTGCCAGGTGCCCATATTTGGCTTTCTTATTCTGATGATCTTATCCATTGGAATGATGGACATGTATTAATGCACGCGCGATCCGGCGGTTGGTGGGATAGTGGGAAAATTGGTCTTGCCGCACCTCCTCTGGAAACTTCAAAAGGATGGCTTCTTTTGTACCATGGAGTGCGCCAGACTTGTGCCGGATCTATTTATCGGCTAGGTTTGGCGCTGCTTGACTTGGAAAATCCAGCTAAGGTATTGCACCGCAGTGACGAGTGGATCTTTGGTCCGGAGGCCAAATATGAATGTGCAGGTGATATAGGAAACGTGGTTTTTTCCTGTGGATGGGTAATGGATGAAAAAACAGGTGAGTTAAAAATGTACTATGGCGGAGCTGATACTTGTATTGCTCTGGCTACTGCTAATATTAATGAATTGCTGGAATACATCTGTTCTTGTCCGGAACCGCCACAGGGGGATGTTTATTGATTGACATGTCCGATCTGTGGGCAAAAAAGCAGTCAGAAAAGGGGAGATGTTATATGATTGCCAACACAGTAAAAAAAATTGCCTTTTTAAGTACATATCCGCCTAGGGAATGCGGGTTAGCAACCTTTACCGAAGATTTGGTCAATGAACTGGATAAGATATCCTCACTGCAAGTGAGTATTATTGCTGTAGCCAAAGATGAAAAGTATGTTGATTCAAGGGTAAAATATACATTGGATCAGGAAGATCGTTCAAGTTATGCGAAGGCGGCTCAATGGGCCAATCAACATGTTGAATTGTTGGTTATTGAACATGAATATGGCATATTTGGCGGCGACTGCGGTGATTATATTCTTGACTTGGCCCAAGAGTTAAAAATTCCTTTTATTGTAACGACTCATACCGTGCTGTTAGCACCATCTTCTAAGCAGAAGAACGTCTTACAGGAATTAGGAAGGCTGAGTTCAAAAGTAGTGACCATGGCTAAAAGTTCTATGCCAATATTGACGGAGACTTATGGCATCCGGACGGAAAAACTTGTGTTTATCCCCCATGGCGTCCCTAATATCAAGGTAAATTCGCGAGAACAATTGAAATTGTCTTACCCGGATTTACAAAATAAGCAGGTCATCAGCAGCTTTGGGCTTATTAGTCCGGCTAAGGGACTTGAATACGGAATTAGAGCTTTGGCAAAAGTGGTGCCTGATTTTAAGAATGTGATTTATTTGATTCTAGGTAAAACCCATCCTAATGTTAAAAAGCTCATGGGCGAAAGCTATCGCCAGAGCCTTATTAAATTGGCGGCACAATTGGGGGTAAGTAAGCATGTCCGGTTTGTCGACAAATACCTGACTAAAGAAGAAGTCATTACCTATCTCCAATTGTCTGATATATATTTGACTCCTTATTTGTCTGCGGAGCAGGCTGTCAGCGGGACACTGGCTTATGCGATGGGGTATGGCAGGGTGATTATATCGACTCCTTACCGGTATGCGCAAGAAATGCTGGGTGAAGGCAGAGGGTTGCTTGCTCAATGCAAAGATGCGGATTCATTGGCTGCCTGTATACGAACTGTGCTTAATGATCCGGTTCGAAAAAAGAAGATGGAGCAAAGGACGATGGCTGTCGGCCGGACCATGATGTGGGAGAATGTAGCCAACCAGTATATGGAACTGTGTTTACCTGCAATCAACAGGATGAATAGTCAGTTATACAAAAATAAGAGGACGTCATTGCCTTCGATGGATAACTATGTGGCTTTTCCATTTGATTTGGACCCGCACAAGGGAATGAAGGCAAAGTTATGATTAAGTCGGAGCTTTTAATTGATGAATCACATATCTTTCGCATGACCGATAGTACCGGTATGCTTCAGCACACCAGGTGGAGTACTCCTGATTACGCTAAGGGTTATACTACTGATGATAATGCCAGGGCTTTAATTATGGCGGTGATGCTTTACGAGCAGCAGCATCAGAAAAAATATTTGGAGCTAGTTTATCGTTATTTGGCTTTTATTCTGCATGCACAAAATGAAACAGGACGTTTTCGGAATTTTATGACCTATGAGCGCAAGTTTACAGAAATAGAAGGGTCAGAAGATTGCTTCGGACGTTGTCTATGGGCATTAGGCTATACGATGGCTTCACCGGCTATACCGCAAGGGATAAAGGATGCCTGCCTGGATGTTTTCCGCCGCGCTCTGCACAATATTCAGTTTCATCTGCATTTTGTCAGAGGGAAGGCATATAGCGTCATTGCACTTGAGTTTCTTAACAGCAGTGAGGTTCGCGGTATAGTTAGTGAGCTTGCTGCCCAGCTAGCTGACGCCTTTGCAACGTGCGCGACAGATACGGATTGGCAATGGTTCGAGAACAAATTAACGTATGATAACGCAGTATTACCTTGGGCTATGTTTATTGCTTACCGCGTGACAAATGAGGAAAAGTTTCTCAAGATTGCACAGGATAGCTTGAGTTTTTTAGATAAAACAGTTTTTCGCAGTGGCTTTTTTTGGCCGGTAGGCTGCAAGGGCTGGTGGTTGCGTGGCAAAGAACCTGCCTTATATGACCAACAGCCGGTTGAAGCAGCTATGTCTACTTTAGCACATTTGGCGGCTTTTGCTATTACTGGTGAAAGAACAATGCTGGAGTTAGCGCAAAAAAGTTTTGCCTGGTATTCTGGTGAAAATTCTTTAAGAAAAAGCCTGATCGATCCGGATACGGGCGGTTGCTTTGACGGTATTACTCCTGAAGGTATAAACCGCAATCAGGGAGCTGAGAGCATAGTCAGTTATGTTATGGCTAATTTGGCTGTGCGAAATACTGAAAGGTTGACATATGGAAGCATGGAGGGGAGAGTGTGAGATGAAAATTGTCATTCTGGCTGGCGGCGGAGGAACACGGCTTTTTCCCTTATCGCGCAAATCATACCCAAAACAATTCTTGCAAATTAATGGCGAGCAATCCTTGTTTCACAAACTATAACACGGTATTTATCGATTGTAGTGCCGTCAGATATCATTGTTGTTACTAATGGTGCATATCAGCATCAAGTTCGCGAGGAACTTGTAAACTGCAAGGCACAAGCTGCTCATATAGTACTTGAACCTGTCGGCAGGAATACGGCTCCGGCTATTGCCTTAGCGATGCGATATTGTTGGGATAAGCTTGAGAGTACAGGAAAAGAGATTCTGTTAGCAGTCCCGTCCGACCATATTATTCATTCACAGCAGGATTTTATGACCGATATGCAAAATGCGGAACTTTTGGCTAGCCGTGGCAAAATCGTGACTTTCGGTATTCAACCGGAACAACTGGTAGCGGAGTTAACACGTCAAGGCCGTAAGGAAGCTGTTGAGAATACGACGATGTATCGACCATGGGGTAGTTATACAATTATTGGCGAAGGCAAAGAATTATCTCGAAGAAGACGATATCGTTCGTTTTACCGATTGTTATGGGCGAGTCTAGATATGTTAAGGATGGCAATAATGTGTAATGTTTTTGAACAATCTGGTAATACTAAAGGCAACTTAATCATTGGAGGTTATATCATGGAGTCTAATTTAGAAAATAAAAGTGAAGCTGGCCAAATGCAACACGAGTCTGTTAAAAAAGAAGTTTCATTAGAAGAACTCGACGAATTAGTAGAGGAATATGCGCAAAAGCTTGTTTGAATTTTGCATAGGATATATTTGATGAATCCAGGATTTCGCACAGCCGCGATTTTCTGGATTTTTTTAGTGGGTTGATGTTATTGCGATGCTAGTATATACCATGGGGGTAAGCATGGAAAGCGGTGGATAGAATTGATTGGAAGGGGTTTACAGATTTCTATCGAATGTTTACATTAATTTTAACTATTGAATTTGCCTATAGTTGCCACTGATTAATCAATTAAAATTGTTTTATTCCTAAGTTTTTCCTATTTGATTTGCAGATTAGGGTTTCCCTTAATCTGCACGCCCTGTTGAACTGAAGTAGGTGCAACCCCACCGGTAAAAGGCTATAAAAGCTCTGGACGCCAGGAACGTTAGCGTAAGTGTATAATAGGTAGTAAACCAGCTCCAGGATTTGTATTTTATAAGGTCGGTATAGAGTTCGAGAGGATATTCTATTGCCGTTATGAAGGCACTGAATAATAGGGCATTCCAGATGATGTTTCCCAGACCCTGCGTACGGGTAGTTTGGTTGTATAGAATACATAATACCGGGAATACCCACACCTCGAAAAGCAGACTTGTTTCGAAGTATTTTGGCAGCAGGCGGACCGGGTATTCTAAAAGTTTCAAATTTTCAACGGCACTCCCCCAAATAAAATCAAGAGTGCATTTAAAAAAGAAAACGACGACCCAATCCCGAAAATATCGCCAGTCAACAGCAAAAATCAGCAATAGCAAAGTAATTATCGCTGCTGTAAGCATAAGCAATTGCTCAAGGTCCATAGTCACTGATATCACTCCTGTACAGTACTTCTTTATTCAAGTAGTTTTTCAAGATTAGGGATTTATTATTAGCAGCTAATTTCCGTAGTAATTACTAAATGGAGGAGATTACATCTATGAAAGAAGTAGTAGCCGGTTTGATAAAGAAAAACAACAAACTTTTAATTGCCAGGAGAACATTCCCGCCGGAATTAAATGGTAAGTGGGAATTTCCTGGCGGTAAGATTGAAAGAAATGAAACCCCGCAACAAGGTCTTGAGAGGGAGATATTGGAAGAATTTAATATGCGTGTATGTGCAAAAGGTAATTTTATTTCTATCCTGCACGAGCATGCAAGGGGACCGATAAACTTACTATTTTATTGGGCAGAGTGGATAGCAGGAGATCCGGTATTGATTGATCATGACATGTTCGTTTGGGTAGATATCGGTGATTTAAACCAATATGAATTTGCTCCTGCAGATAGTATCGTTGCCCAAAAACTACAAACAGTCTCGGGATAAGTAAGCCTTTGCCCCCTTTTTTCGCTAAGGGTTCTAGCCGACGTAGAGAGTCATGGTACATAAAACTGAGATGATATTTAAATAAAGCTAACGTTAAAGATGTGAGAAAATAGAGGAAAGCGCAAAAAAAATTGAGTATGATCTGGATAATTTGGTTAAATGGGACTTCTTTCTCCAAGACGAGGAAGTTTGACTTTTAGACTTTTTGACTTTTATTGACTTTATGGTATAATAAAGTCAATAAAAGAACCAATTCATTACGTAATTGGTAATTCATAGTTGAGGAGGAGTAAATGTGTTTAACTTGATCCCATTTAACAAAAAAAATGAATTGACTTCTAGGGAAGATTTCTTTAACCAGGTTTTTGATCAGTTCTTTCGGGAAGACTTTTTTGCTCCTTTTACCACAACAGGGAGCAGTTTCCACGTTGATTTGAAAGAAACTAATGACTCCTATATGATAAAAGCTGATTTGCCAGGCATTCAAAAGGGAGACATCACCATTCATTTTGAAAATGATTACTTAACCATCTCCGCTAAACGGAATGATGAGACAGAAATAAAAGACGGTAATTACCTGCGGCGTGAGCGGCGGTTTGGAGAATTTAGCAGAAGTTTCTACATTAGAAATGTCCGTGATGAGAATATTGACGCTGAGTTTACAGATGGTGTTTTAACGATCACTCTTCCCAAACGGGAGAATAACGCTACAATCAATAAAACGATACCTATTCGTTAATAGTAGATGTGACTTCCACATAATAGCCCTAAGGAGATCAATTCAAAAATACTCATTTTGTAAGTGAAAAACTGTGGTTAACCGTTAATGGTTAACCACAGTTTTTTCTTGCTATGACTCCCCTATCAGGCAGGCATATGTTTTACTGCTTCGGCGTTGTGTTAGAAGTTGCATTTTTATGAACAACTTTGTCGGTTGCTTCTTGCATGGGAGGATTTTGGTTATTGTTTATCGAGGCGGTTCTTGGAGGAAAGTTGTTTTTTTCCGGGGATTGGGAAGGTCCAGTTTTTGATTTATTGGGTTTGGAAGAAGCTTTTACAGTTCCGACAGATTGTTTTTCTGGCGTGGCTTGCACAACCGGAGGAACATCCGCAACCTTGATTTCTTTTGGTATGGATTGCTTATATTCATTTACCAGTAGCTCGGTAGCCTGCTTATATTTTTCATCTATTGAAATTGCCTGTATTTGAGCAATTTTAGCGCGAAGCTCTTTAATATCAGGCAACCAGTAACTGACATCTTGTATCCAAATAGGTGTTCCTGATATCCATTCCGTTGCGAGACCCGATTTTGCAGCATCACTTACAATGGGAATCAGTTTGAGCATTTCATTTTTAGGCATGTCTGTTCTTATCGTAGTCGAAAGCTGTTTAATAAGATCAGGCAGTTTAGCAATAAGCTGGGGTTTAGTAAATTCCTGCAACAGTGCCTTTAAAAATTTTTGTTGCCGGGCTACACGGCCGATATCTCCTTCCTCATCCCGGTAACGGACATACTCGATTGCTGTTTTACCATTCAGCTTTTGGACGCCTGGCTGAAGGTCAATATATAGTCCGCCGTTATCATCATAAGGATCGGCATACTTCATCCGTTTATCTACGTCGATTGTAACTCCGCCGATAGCATCAATCATGCGGACAAATCCATTGATATTTATGACAACAGTGTAGTCGATTTTTATACCCAATAAGTTTTCAACAGATTCTTTGGAAAGCTTTGACCCGCCAAACGCATAGGCATGGTTAATTTTATCCCACCCATGTCCCGGAATTTTTACACGGGTATCTCGCGGGATTGACAGCATTGTTATTTTTTTGGCATCCGTATCAATTGTGGTCACAAAAGTGGTATCAGAACGCCCGGTGTCATCCTGGCGTTCATCCGCGCCAAGAACTAAAATATTGATTTTTCCTTTTACAGGATGTACCAGCCCCATTACTGATTGGCTGTCTTCTGAAAATAGAGCATACGAAATTCCCGTAACAATTAACAGCACGATGGCTACCAGAATTGCAGCACGACCCTTCTTGAGACGTCGTTTTACTTTTCGCCGGGGAATCATTTCGTTTAAATTTTGCACCATGTCTCCACCCTCGATTAATAATTTGCACATTGTGTGGTTTGTAAAAAAAATAAAAGAAAGACCTCCTTTTGGTTTTTTAGGAGATCTTTGGCAAAATGTGGGTCTCCTTTGCCTTCTTTGCTCAAATATTGTCAATAATAATACACCTGTAAGTGTAGTACCTGTTCCTTTTATTGTCAATACAGATTTATAGGACAGGGCATGTTCATGAAAATTCATTAGGATAAAGAAGGAAAAAAGGAGAAAAGAGAAAATTATAGCAATGAGGTGAAGAAAATGGAAAACATCATTGCTATAATGGAAAAAATGCCTGATCCCCGACAAGCTTGGAAGGTAAAACATAAATTATCGGATATTTTGATTATTTGTTTGCTAGCAGTAACTTGTAACGCCAACAGTGCTTTGGAAATCTACGATTTTGCGATAGCAAGAAAAGAATGGCTACAAGGATTTCTTCCACTAGAAAACGGTATTCCAAGCCGATTGACCTTTGCAAGAGTTTTGCAAATTATTCAACCTAAAGCGTTTGCTGTATTGTTTTCTCAAATCATGGCCCATGTTGAAGTGGTTAGCAAAGGACGCGTAGTTGCCATCGATGGAAAGTCTCTTGCTGGAACCTACCATAATGAAGGCAGAAAAGGCCTAATTTATATGGTCAGTGCTTGGTGTAGTGAGAACAAAATTTCTTTAGCTCAAGTCAATACTCAGGCTAAAAGTAACGAAATAACTGCCATTCCTGAATTATTAGATTTGTTGGATATAAAGGGCGCTATCGTTACGATGGACGCTATGGGATGCCAGAAGGAACTGGTAAATAAGATAGTAAAAGAAAAGAAAGCTGACTATCTTATTGGGCTCAAGGGTAATCAAGGAACCATGCACAGAGAGTTTCTTGAATATGCACAGTCCGTGATTCAAGATCCACTAGAAAAAAACCAATACGAAATATATCGCACCATCGAAAAGGGACATGGTCGGATAGAAGAACGCCGGTACTATTTGTTTCGCAATTTAGACTGGTTTAAGGAAAAGAAACAATGGGCTGGGCTGTCAGGACTGCTTATGACAGAAAGTTTCAGGAGTGACATTAAAAACGATATCGAAGCCCAATCAGAAATTCGCCTCTATATCACGAGTGTCCAAGGTAGTGTAGAAGAAATTGCCCAAGCATCTAGGTCTCATTGGGGAATCGAAAATAACTTACACTGGGTCTTAGATGTTGGCTTTCGCGAAGATCAATGGTTGACACGGCTTCAGATGGAAGCAGCTAATCTGTCACAACTGCGAAGGTTATCTGCTAATTTATTAAAATTGGAGACTGAATCTAATATGTCTATTCAGCGAAAACGCTATCGTTGTTCGTTGGATATGGAGTATATGGAATCCGTTATTTTTAACCCTAAGGTTTTTTCATGAACATGCCCTGATTTATAGGATAGAAGACGTTGACATTGTGTTCAAAAAACGGTATAATTATGCCAATTTCATAAAT
>NZ_FNAM01000084.1 GCF_900101845.1 Sporomusa acidovorans
GGTTTTTCAGCCGCTTTCTCAGCCAGTTCTTCCAAGGTACCATAGTACACAGCACCGCTCTGGCAATGATGTACGCAGGTCGGTTTTCGGCCTTCTTGCACCCGTTTTGCGCAAAGATCGCAAAGTGAAGTGGGTACAGGAATGTAGTTTAATTCCCAACTGCCATCAGGATTTTGACGGGGGCCTTCTTCCAAAACCTTAATCCCGTACTGCCCCGGCTCTAATCCCAATTCTTTCTTACATGCCACTTCGCAGCTATGGCAATTCGTGCAATATTCATAATCAATTAATAATCCATAGCGCTCTTTACTTTTTGACATAGCCAAATCCTCCCATCTTGGTCACAATTGCCGACGGTGTTACTTTGTCGTTCTCCGGAGTAACTTTATATACCTTACAAATTGTTGATTTATAGGGAGCGCCATAGTGCGTAGGTCCATGTACCCCCATGGTTGTTAAGTTATTGATATTGCTATCGAATACGCCAAACAGTACCGGTTCGGCACCTTCTTTTTCAGGGAACCACCAGCCATGTTCACCACGAACTACTTTCGGATCAAGACCTTCATTAAATCGTGCTATTTGCTTACATTTGCCGCGACGGTTTTCCAGCCATACCCAATCTCCTTCGATAATTCCGAGCGCTTTCGCCGTTTCCGGATGAATATCCATCATAGGTTGTTGATGAATTTCACGCATCGTGGGAAATTGTCTATGCTCGGAGTGGAAGCAGCCCCAGAGACGATTACCGGTTGTAAGAATGAGCGGATATTCTTTCATAAGCTCGGGCGTGGTATTGGGCCCTTCTGCCGGTTCGATATGGAATCCGAGAGAATCAAAGCCCCAAACATCAAATAACGTTGACGTAATTTCATATTTGCCGGTCGGGGTTACGAAACCAGGCTGACCGTCTGCACGCAGCAGGCCTTTTTCGTATTTCTTATAGGTGTAATCCCAGTCCCACCAGTCTTGTACCTTCTCCACAAGGTCCTTAAAGTCATAATCGACGCCTTCGTCATCTTTCAGGAAGTCATCCAGGAAGTCTTCGGCGGTATTGTATTGTTCGAACCGGTCGGGCCGAATCCGTTTACCAAGATCAAGAACAATCTCTTCATCCGTTTTAGTATCTTCGTATCTGTCAGCGGCTTTCGTCAGTGCGCGTAACGGTGTCCACCACGATCTGAAGCTATTACGCTCAACACTCATGGCAACCGGCAATACCAAGTCGGCACAGGCAACCGCTGTCGGCGTCATGAATAGGTCGACTACTACGTTGAAAGGAACTTTTTTCATAGCGGCATATACACGAGGAGCTTCACCAGCCATATTGGTAATGGGGTTGGTCCCTTGCATCCACAGCATTTGCACCGGGTATGGCTTGCCGCTTTCCAGTGTTTCTAAAAGTTTATCCGGCGGGATAAACGGTGTATAACCAGATTCATGGATGGGGGACTCATAAGTTCCGATCCGTTTCAAAAGCATTTCTTCGGGGATGTTTTCCAAGCCACTGCCATACTTTTTACCACGATTGTAGGCATAGCGTTGTAAAACCATACCACCGGGAACGTCAATGTTGCCAGTGATCGCCATCAGGTCGGTGATCAAGCAGGAAGCTTCCATTGCCGCCATTTGCATATCAATGGCCAGCCCCCATTGAATAGCGCCGTTTTTGGCGTTTGCATACATACGGGCGGCTTGGATAATCTGTTCTTTCGGAATCCAGGTAATTTCCGACACTTTTTCTACCGGATATTCTTGTACTCTTTCAACTAGCTCATCAAAACCGTATGTCCAATTTTCAACAAACTCTTTATCATAAAGTTTTTCGTTAATTACTACATTGAGAATTCCAAGAGCAAGGGCAGCATCGGTTCCCGGACGAATCTTAAGCCATAACTCGGCTCTGGCTGCCAACCAGGTCAAAGCAGGGTCAACAACGATCAATTTTGTCCCTAATTTCATCATGTCAACAATCCAGTGGCCAAGGAACCCGTCTCCATTGGATACAAGCGGGTTATTGCCCCAAACAAGAATTACCTCTGGTTTTTGCCATTCAGGACGAGCTTCACGCAGCGGGTGGGTCTGTGAACAGTCTGCAATCAGGCAGTCACCGGCTTTGATCAGATTGGCAGTCATCCGGGGCTGGTAGCAAGAGTCCGCACTGAGGAATCCGAAGGAAACGTTCGGGCTGCCAAAAATAGTACGGGTAATGACAGCTGGCTGCCACATAGCATTGCGGCCTGTACCAACTAGGGTAACGATGGTTTGCTCACCATAGTTTTTCTTGAGTTCGTAGTATTTTTCTTCGATTAGCTTATAGGCTTCATCCCAAGTTATACGTTCCCACTTATTTTCGCCTCTTTCACCAACTCTTTTGAGCGGCCATTTTAGACGTTCAGGGCTGTACACCTGCTCAACCATGTTGATGCAACGCAAGCACAATCTGCCACGATTAACCGGTGAATTGGGGTCACCCTCAATCTTTTCCAGCTTGCCATCTTTAGTGTACAAAAGTACGCCGCAGCTGCAATGGCACCCGGGTGCAGTCCATACCGCAGTACGTGTTACTTCATATTCCCCTTCTTGCCAACGGGCTGCTGTTTTGTAAAGCTCCTTGTTAAACTCTTCTGACATGCTTTCCCCTCCTTAAGTACTTCTTGGTTACATCTGTCCTACCGCAAACTTTCCCTTCGCTTATTCCGCTCCACTAATTTCAAGTAAGGGTATTTTTTGTAACCGCTCTTCTATATTGCAAAATGTATGCCAAACCTTATCACATTAAACAAAGCCTGTATTTTCAACTATTTTAGGTATTTTCTTCTCCGTCCTCAAAATTAACCTAGTGCACCATTTAAAGAAATACCGATTTTTTTTGAGAAATTAAAGTCCGTACTATTAATAAAGCGAAAGCCTCATCTCGAAAAAGATGGGGCCTTTGCGTAAATTAAAAATCCTCTTCCATATTTATATCATAGTCTTTAATTTTTCTATAAAGAGTAGATTTACCTATGCCCAGCAAGTCAGCAGTTTTACTTATATTGCTTTTCGTTTTATGCAAAGCATTTACGATAACCAACTTTTCTATTACTTCCAGAGTATATACTTCCTCAATTTTTCCCCTAACAGTGATTTTTGCTGGACAACTTATTATCATAGCCGGTAGATCTTCCGGTTCAATCATTTCGTTCTGAGCCGCATTCACCGCGTATACGACTGCATGTTCCAATTGCCGGACATTACCCGGCCAATTATAGCCTCTCATTCTTTTCCACGCTGCGGGACTTATTGCCGGAACTGCCCAACCGACTTTACGACAATATTTTTCAATAAAATACTCACTCAATATTTCTACATCATTCCCTCTTTGTCGAAGTGGAGGAAGGTTAATTGTCAAAACTGACAGGCGAAAATACAGGTCTTCCCGGAAAAGCTTGTCTTGCACCATTTGATATAGCTCTTTGTTAGTGGCGGAAACAAGGCGAAAATCGACCTTTTTATTGCGTCGTCCACCGATGCGCATAACCTGCTTATCTTCCAAAACCCGTAAAAGCACCGCTTGCAGTTCCAGAGGCATATCTCCTATTTCGTCTAAAAACAGAGTCCCCCCATGCGCCAATTCGATCTTTCCAGGCCTGCCACTGCGGTCTGCACCGGTAAAACTACCGCCCTCATAACCGAATAGCTCGCTTTCGATTAGCTCCCGCGGCAATGCTGCACAATTTACCGCAATAAACGGCCCCTCAGGCCGATATTTATTATGGATAGCCTGCGCAAATAATTCTTTTCCGGTGCCGCTTTCACCGTTTATTAAAATATTTTCAGGCGTATTGGCAAAGCGTTGGGCTTGCGCTATCGCTTTCTTGAATTCTTTGCTCTCACCTATTAGGCTAGCAAAACTGAAAGACGCCGTAGCTCCAGACCTACTTGTTACCATAGCATTCATTTTTTCGGTACTCTGAAGCTTTAATACTGCCCCATCGACTTCATGTAAATCATCACTGTACACGATCCGAATGTTTACCAGATAAGTCTGTTCTTTTCCGTCAATATAAAAGTTTTCTTCAATATCAGTGTTTTCTCCATCGGCAATTAAATCTATAACACGAGACTGTTTACTTAAATATTTAGAGATATTTATATTAATTGTTTGTTTTTGATCAAGCCCCAGAATCCGTCGGCCTTCCGTATTTAAATGAATGATATCTCCCTTGGCATCAATCGTTATAATCCCTTCATCAATAACCGCTAAAGTAGTTGCCAGCATATGATGGGCAGTTTTTAGGTGATGGTTTACTGTTTTCAATTTCTCATAACTATCCTTCAACCTGATCTTAGTCTCTATGGCGGCTGCCATTGCCGTCACTATACCTAGAGCATGTGAACTAAAGTCAATAAAGTGCTCCTCAAAGTACCTATCATTCAAGTGCTGACTCAAAACCAAAGTAGCAAGCAGCTCACCATCTTCATCAAGGATAGGAGCTGCCGACGTATTGGATCTATCAAAGGCAACGCAATAATGCTCCGGGCCTAATAAATGTATAGGGCGCTTTAGTTGCATACTCAACGTATGGGCACAAGTGCCCATAGTCTTTTCGTTCCAAACTACTCCTCGCAATGAATTGCCTTGGTTCGATATAGCCAATAAGTCCCCCTCGTGAATCAAGACAATTCCATTCTTATCAAACAGGTACAGGGCATGCTGGGAGGCAATCGCAAGTTCCTTAAGCTTTATCTGACTGAAAAGGGAGATAGTAATATCCATAAGCTGACAATTATCGGCCAGAACCTTTACTATTTGGGCTGCGTCCAAACGTTCTTTAATAGAGTTGGCGTAAGGGCTAACCCCCATAGCCTGTGATCGAATCCAGGATTCGGCTACATATGAATCAACGTAGAAACAACTCCGCGGGTCCAAATTATCTTGCAGAAACTTCTTTTTAGTTTCTTGAAGTTCTTTCCATCGACTCTTAAAATCCACTTCTTTTCCCCTTCTTTGTTATCTATTGAAATATACGGGAAATTTTGATAATTAAGTTGATTTATTGAGTTAGTAGTAGCCTGCAATGAAAATTTCCCCTAGAGATAAGTCTCATACTGACCAAAAATCATTATAAAATTGTTTAACCTGAAGACCCAAACATAATTATTAGGACCAAGAAGCAGGTTATGCTCCTGGCCCCTCCCTTTGATTGGGTTTCTACTTTTTAGCTGACTTGCTAATTTCAAACAAGGGTATTTGGGGTTACGCTCTTATATATTGCAAAATACATGCCATTCACTACCATATTAGCCGAAGCCTGTATTATCAACTATTTCCGGTATTTTCATCTTTATCATCCAAATTGCCTTAGTGCACCATTTAAAGAAATACTGATTTATTTTGAGAAATTAAAGTTGTTACTTCTATTCAACTATAATAGGAACAGAAATCCCCCACTTTGAAAAAGTAGGGGTTAAGTTCACTTAAAAAGCCTCTTCCATATTGATATCATAATCTTTAATTTTTCTATAAAGAGTAGATTTACCTATGCCTAACAAGTCAGCAGTTTTGCTTATATTGCTTTTCGTTTTATGCAAAGCATTTACGATCACTAACTTTTCTATTACTTCCAGAGTATATACTTCCTCAATTTTACCCCTGACAGTGATTTTGGTTGGACATCCGCTTATTATGATTGCCGGTAAATCTTCAGGTTCAATCATTTCGTTCTGAGCCGCATTCACCGCGTATACGATTGCATGTTCCAATTGCCGGACGTTACCCGGCCACTTATAGTCTCTCATTCTGTTCAATGCTGTGGGACTTATTGCCGGAACCGGCCAACCGACTTTACGACAATATTTTTCTATAAAATACTCACTCAATATTTCTACATCATTCCCTCTTTGTCGAAGTGGAGGAAGGTTAATTGTCAAAACTGACAGGCGAAAATACAGGTCCTCCCGGAAAAGCTTGTCTTCCACCATTTGATATAGCTCTTTGTTAGTGGCGGAAACAAGGCGGAAATCGACCTTTTTATTGCGTTGTCCACCGATGCGCATAACCTGCTTATCTTCTAAAACCCGTAAAAGCACCGCTTGCAGTTCCAGAGGCATATCTCCTATCTCGTCTAAAAATAGCGTTCCCCCATGCGCCAATTCGATCTTTCCAGGCCTGCCACTGCGGTCTGCACCGGTAAAACTACCGCCCTCATAACCGAATAGCTCGCTTTCGATTAGTTCCCGCGGCAGTGCTGCACAATTTACCGCAATAAACGGCCCCTCAGGTCGATATCTATTATGGATAGCCTGCGCAAATAATTCTTTTCCGGTACCGCTTTCACCGATTATTAAAATATTTTCAGGCGTATTGGCAAAACGTTGGGCTTGCGCTATCGCTTTTTTGAATTCTTTGCTCTCACCTATTAGGCTAGCAAAACTGAAAGACGCCGTAGCTCCAGACCTACTCGTTACCATAGCATTCACTTTTTCGGTACTCAGAAGCTTTAATACTGCCCCATTAACTTCATGCAAATTGTCATTATATACGATCCGAATATTTGCCAGATAGGCCTGTTCTTTCCCATCAACACAGAAAATTTCTTCAACATCGGCGTTTTCCCCACTAGCGATTATATCCCTTATACGAGACTGTTTACTCAAATATTTAGAAATATTTATATTAACTGGCTGTTTTTGATCAAGCCCCAGAATCCGTCGGCCTTCCGTATTTAAATGAATGATATCTCCCTTGGCATCAATCGTTATAATCCCTTCATCAATAACCGCTAAAGTAGTTGCCAGCATATGATGCGTAGTTTTAAGATGATGGTTTACCGTTTTCAATTTCTCATAACTATCCTTCAACCTGATCTTAGTCTCTATGGCGGCTGCCATTGCCGTCACTATACCTAGAGCATGTGAACTAAAGTCAATAAAGTGCTCCTCAAAGTACCTATCATTCAAGTGCTGACTCAAAACCAAGGTAGCAAGCAGCTCACCATCTTCATCAAGGATAGGAGCTGCCGACGTACTGGATTTATCGAAGGCAACACAATAATGCTCCGGGCCTAGTAAATGTACAGGACGCTTTAGTTGCATACTCAACGTGTGAGCACAAGTGCCCATAGTTTTTTCATTCCAGACTACCCCTGTCAATGAATCACTTTCATTCGATATACTCAATAGGTCTCCCTCGTGAATCAAGACAATTCCATTCTTATCAAAGAGATACAGGGCATGCTGGGAGGCAATCACAAGCTCCTTAAGCTTTATCTGACTGAAAAGGGAGGTAGTAATATCCATAAGTTGACGATTATCGGCCAGAACCTTCACTATTTGGGCTGCGTCCAAACGTTCCTGAATGGAGTTGGCGTAAGGGCTAACCCCCATAGCCAGTGATCGAATCCAGGATTCGGCTACATATGAATCAACGTAGAAACTACTCCGCGGATCCAAATTATTTTGCAAAAACTTCTTTTTAGTCTCTTGAAGTTTTTCCCATCGACTCTTAAAATCCACTTTCCTCTCTCCTCCTGTTTTTACATTTTGAATATAAATTAAATTTAGAATATTTAGATTTTATTTGTTAAACCCGAGGTACTTTCAATGAAGATCGCCTCTACAGATAAGCCCAAAATAATTAATAGCTAGTACATGATCAATATTGCTTCCATTCTGACAAATTCTCTATCGTTTCTATTTAGTTTGTCACTACTTGGAAAAATCCTTCAATAAAAGAAATTTTTTGTCAAATTATTGCTGTCGTTCATTAATCAATACCCACCTCAATACTCCCCTCTTCTGCTCTATGACCTACATAACGGGGAAACGGCATAGCCGAAGCTACGCCGTTTCCCGAGAAACAATCTTATGCTGTTTTATTGATCCGCCCCTAGCCTGCTCTTTTTTATATCTTTAGTATTCTTTTGTAACTTTTTTTCAAAGCAAACAACAAGTTTACCGCAACAGGCAAAAATTAAAGGCGCATCAAAAGCCTTTCAGCCTTTGATACACCTGAGTTTTTCCGTGGTGACCCACCGGGGAATCGAACCCCGAACCTACTGATTAAGAGTCTGAAATGATAGATTTGCGATAATTTATGTCAATTTACAAACCTTTATTTTAACTAGGTTTATCAACATTTCCATTGCTTATTCTTGCTACTCATTGGTGACAGTTTTTAAGCAATTGTCACCAAAAGTGTCACTGACTTTTTATATGTAAATCCAGTAAATAAAAGACTTTTTATATGTTGGTGTCACCAATATTATATAGTGCCACTAGTTACTTTACAATATCGTTATCTAATTATAAAATAAACAACGCTATTACAGCCTCGCCACGAGGTTTTTACGACACATCACAAAGAAACGTATTAACCGCATAATGACAAGCTTGAAACGGCTAATTTTTTATAAGACTATCCGCAAACTGTATTCTTACTAAAAACTGTCATTTTTTTGAATGACGGGGGCGGGACATGCATATTACCCAGGGATTCTGCAGGGAAATTTACTAAACCACTTACTACGCTGGTGGAGGAAGCGGGAAAGGGTGAGACTGTAGAAAACGACAGGACAAATAAAAAAAGAGCGGGAGTATATCCCGCCCACTGTTAGAACCATTTACCCTTCTTCCACCGTCTAAGCTGCCGCATTGCCCGTAATTGTCCGCTCCTGGCTCCTGGCCTATTGTCGGACTTAACACCTAGCATGTTAAATATCACCAGCAGAACAATAGCCGTAATAAATGTAATTACCAACACGGCAAACACTTCCTTCCATCAGTATCTACCTATATAAACCTTGTTCCCTTAATACCTAATAAACACATCATTACTAATGCTTAAAGCAATATAGATATCTCCCTTTGATATTTTTATTGTAACAATCTCAGAAGTGACATTACCTAAAGTATCACAACTCATTTACAACCCTCCTTTATTTTACTTGTTGGCTGGTCTATCTCTATTTGCTGCTTAATGCCTATTACTAGCTCACTAGCCGCTCGACACAAAACCAAAGCTGCTGCCTGTTGTGGTGTAGCCGGATACTGTAGAATCGTTTGTATAGTAGCAAGCCATTGGCCTGCATCCTCAGTATATCGTTGTAGCCGTTCGCGCTCAAAGGATGTCATGATACTTTTACCTTTTGACTCATTTTAAAATTCTTAAAATCATCCAAGTATTGCGGGTCAATCGCGTATATATTATCCTTACGTCTTAACCAACATACATATCCTTGAAAGTTAACGATTTGATATTTTATACCGTCAAAATCATGTATTTCCTTTTCTACTGCTGTTAAAGCCATAAGTATACATCTCCTTATTTTTATTTCATTTCATGCCCAACAGATTGCATAATCAACTTTATCCCAGCAGCAAAGCCGTCACGATAACCTTTCTTTTCATAGGCAAAATGTAGGTCAGTTATAATATCTATCATTTCATTCGTGAAATGAAATTTATTTAGTTTGGTATAAAGATTGTCTATGGTTGTTTCAATTCCCGATTCGTCCGCATTATCGGGATTAAGGCAGCATAATGCGTTTGTTGTCATTTCAAAAGTATTAATTGCCATAATAGAATCTCCCCTTATCATTTGATTTGCCCCGCCGACAATGATAAAATGAGATTGCGGCAGGGGTTCTTGCTTAGTTCCCGGTTCGCTGGCCTGTTCAGTACTGCGAATACTGAGCGGGCTTTTACTGTTGTAATTCTCCCCGCATTTTTACTTGCTCACCTTTTTCATTTCACCCCTTGACTTTTACTTTGCAGGCTTTATTTAATCTGATTTATTCTATGTATGTATAGTATACTACCAATATTGTTACTTTGCAATACATATACTATACTTATAATAAAGAGGTGATTTTTTTGAAATTGATACTAAAAAAATATCTTAAAGAAAAAGACATTAGCGTTTACTGGCTAATGAAAGAAACAGGTATCAGTCAAAAGGGTATTTATGATTTAGTCAACAATAAAACGGATGGAATTAAATTTGATACATTAGGTAAAATTTGTTCTGCACTTAACTGCACACCAAATGATTTACTGGAACATTTACCCAAAAAATAAGATCGCTTTCGATATATTACATTTATTCCTAATTTATTTGAATAATAAAATAAATGTTAAATAAAAAGAAGGTTGCTCCAAAGGAGTAACCTCTATCAATCTTCTTGAATTTTATTAATAGTCCTCATTAGGTTGAACAATTCCCCATACAGCATTATCTTTATCAAGTAATTCTTGCACAGCCTTAATTAAATTATATTTATCAGTTATTTCATATTGAAATAACGCGACTAAAAACTCAGTTACTCCACTTACTCCAAATTTATCAACTAACATTGAGGCTATTGCTGTATCATCTTCTTCTACGTCATCAAATGATATGATATCTATAGTAAATTCAATTTCGGGTTCAATACGATTTTTTGAGGTTGTACGGATAAATTTTTCTCCAAAATATTCGTGTATCAAGGGGCTATTTAAATAAATACATAGTACTTCTTGGTCTTCATTATCACCCTGAAATATTTCGTAGCATCCATTTTTTCCGCAATAATCACGCATTTTAACACCTCCAAATTATCTTTATATTCCCATTATAATAAATTTCAAGCCCAATAAATATATAGCTCGTCATGGTTCTTTATTTATTTTTGATAAAATTTTTCTAACATAGTTTCAATATCTATATTAGTTCTGCTTGTCTATCCCGCCCTGGGCGGGGTATAATAGCCTTAAAGGAAGGTGTCAGTCAGTATGGAGGAGTTATTAAAACAGCTACTTGAAGGCCAAAAGCAACTTACCCAGCGTCTTGAACACATGGATTCACGTTTTGACAAAGTAGATTCACGCCTTGATCGGATAGAATCTGACATGGCAAGCGAACGCCAACAAATAGAACTCAGTCAGATTGTTCACGCGCTCCGGCATAACTCAGAAGAAGTAAACGCCCAGCTTCACAATATCGGTCATTACCTCAATGTATTGACTGGCAAAGCAGCCACCAAAGAAGATATTTCTGAATTAAACTCTAAGTTTGAAGTTCTTAATTCCCGCCTATTTCAGCAGGAAGCAGCCATACATCAACTAAAAGCAGTTAAGTAGTCACTCCGGCCATTGGCCGGTTATTTTTTTACCTTCATGGCAATCTAATCTTGAATTGTCAATACAACGCTGTATTATTAACAGGGGATGTTCATGAAAAATAAGTTATAAAAAAAGAGGAAAAAAGAGAGAAATAGAAAATATAAGGCAATGAGGTGAAGAAGATGGAAAATCTCATTGCGATATTAGAAAAAGTGTCAGATCCACGACAGGCATGGAAGATTAAACATAAGCTATCGGACATATTACTCATCTGTTTATTTGCAGTAACCTGTAATGCTAATAGTGCGCTAGAAATCTATGATTTCGCGGTTAGCCGAAAGCAATGGCTTAATACGATCCTTTCTTTGGAAAACGGTATACCAAGCCGTTTAACCTTTGCCAGAGTGCTGCAACTGATTTCACCCAAAGCATTCGCTGTGGCCTTTACGCAAATTAT
>NZ_FNAM01000121.1 GCF_900101845.1 Sporomusa acidovorans
TCTGGTTATCAAGTAAACTAATTTGTGCGTCTAAAGACTGCACAATGCTAGCATAGCATTGTGTTGTGGCGGCATAGGCCGACAGGGATATGCCCGTAACTTGGGCATCATCGGCGCAAGATAACAAATCAGCATATTTTTGCTGAGCATATAATCTACCCTTACGGGATACCGTTTGCAGCATGTCCAGTATGACATGCTGATTGGCTTTCTTGCTCCATTCACAAGGTGTGGGAAACTTATTTACTAGAGTCAAGGCCGTAAGCGATCCAGGGTTAAGGACAGTAGGAAAAAGAGGAGCAATTTGTTCAATAGCACACTGTAACTTATTGAGCAAATTGGCTCGTTGTTCTACCAGCTGCCCCCTTGTTCTTGCTAAGACCTTCAAATTGGCCAGCTGTTCTTTAGGCATAGTTGTAGGATAAAAAGCATGAACAAATAACAGTCTTGCCAATTCAAGTGCATCAACCCGGTCTGTCTTAACTTTTCTTACGACAGAATTTTTGATAGAATGAGAGATAAGGTGATTGATGTGGTAGACTTCAAAACCCTGTTTCAAGAAAAAGTGGACGATGCGCTGAGAGTAGTGACCCGTGGATTCTAGGGCGATGAGCGGTTTACTACTAAATGCTTCTTCCACTTTTCTTATTTGCCCTAGAAAAAATAAAAGCCCCTGTTTAGTATTTAGAGCTTTAAAAGACTTCAAAAAGGTAGTACAAGTTGGAGATACTGCTGCATAAAAACAAAAATTTTTGGCTACATCAATGCCAATAACCGGACGATTAGTCAACAACGCTGACCTCCTATAAGATAAATTGAAGGGTTATCCATTCCAAGCTCAAAGATTACCGCCTTGCACGTGAAACGGGAATAAACTCCCAACCAGCTAAAACGTAAATGCTTTGGAAATGGATGAATTGTCTTTAGTTATGGGTATAGAAAAATCTTCCCTGGGACAGGGCCATGCATATCCTTCTTCCTCATTATACCTATATATTCCGCATTAAAGAATACTGCAGGCGCAGGTGGGCGGTGTATTGACAACGCTCCACCACTGGCGTTTGACTTCCGCTTTTGCCAACACACCACCCGCCTGCACAAATCTTTAGCACGTTGTATATAGAAACTGATTGTTCAGAGTTTTTCTATCCCAAAATGGATAACCCTTCTGTACTATATCTTACAGGGGACAGGTATATCGTTTTTTGAAATACTAAACCTGTCCCCGTGTTTCCAGAACTGGAAAAGAAAAAGTCCGAAGGCTATCATAACGGCGACTTGGTCGGTAAGTCTGGCCTGGAAAAAGTTTATGACAAGGAAATCCGCGGAGTAAA
>NZ_FNAM01000085.1 GCF_900101845.1 Sporomusa acidovorans
AATGCCTGCATAGAATCCTTTCATTCCTTGATTAAACGCGAATGGCTAAATCGTTTTAGAATTAGGAATTATGAGCAAGCATATAAACTTGTATTTGAATATATAGAAACTTTTTACAACACTGTACGTATTCACAGTCATTGTGAATATAAATCACCTAATCAATATGAAAAAGAGTACATTATAAAATCAAAAGTAGGTGCATAAAATAGTCAATTTTATGTAATAATCTGGGGTTAACCACTCGTTTTAATTTGTACTTTTTCTTGACATAGTACCACTAGTCCGGAAGAATCACCGTAACATACCCTTTACTTCTGTTGTGACAGACCCAGGCCCTCCTCAAAAAGCATAAAATCAAGTGTTGTCACGAAGCAGATTACGCCTCACCTTGCTTCTTCAGGGCAATCAGCTGCTTCCTGGTAATTTTGTATCACAACAACACTCTTTTTTTAATATAAATTAGGCTCAATGCGAGGGATAAAGTCAATTTCACTACGGATAAACTGCCCCAAAGAAGTGCCTATCTTGGTGGCTTCTTTCCATACCGGCTGGTTCTCCACAGCGACACAATGGTCGGCGGAGGCTTTTATTTTGTCAGTAAATACATGGGGAATCCCGCTGTTTTTGCAGTCATCCCCATAGCCGCAGGTAAGGCAAGGAACATTTCCTTCGATCTCAAGTTCAGCCACATGATGCATTCTTTCCATGAACAGTTCCGTCTTTATAGCCTCCAGGGCAGCTTGCCTGACTTCCTTAAACAGCCCTGAAATGATCGTGATAACGTATTTATTTTCATTTACGCTATGTAAATGCCGCATTGACCAGAGTCTTTCCAGAAAAGCTTTAGTAAAACCATCCAATACTCTGTACGGTGTATAACCGCCGATTATGAGAGCCTGAACTTCCCGTACTTTCTTCGCCAGTGCCGGAAAATCATCATTGACTTTGCAGATGTTATCTTCCACACAGGCTTTACAGGCTAGGCATGGCCGCACATTGAGATCACTTAGCTTTATAAACTCGAAGTCTAATCCACTTGCTTTCAGCACCTGCAGGACTAATCGATCGGTGTTGCTTGCGGGGACAGGGCTGCCGGATATGCCTAATATCTTCATCGGTTCATCCTCCATATCGTATGTTGCCAATTACCCAAGAGCAGCCAACAGTAACTTTTCCAGGTTATCCAAATTGACTGAAAGAATTTCAATAGGCACTTCGGTGTAGTCAAAGAATTCCAATATTCTTTCTTCATCTATTGGAACCAGACCCGTATCAAGTAAGAGAATACGCTCATAAAAGCCAAAGTTCTGGCGGGCGTCAACCTTATCCCAGTGCAGCTGCTCAACAAATATTTTTCGCCAGTTCGCCAGCCAGCCACCGGTAATATAGAAGCTGCGGGATTGGGCATCCAGTTCTGCCAATTGGTCTCCTAACAGCATTTCTATGCAATTTTTCGCCTGCATAACCTTCGAGCCTTTGGCAGATGCGATTGCCTCCATTGCGGGGTGACACATTGTCCCATAACCCAGGGATACGCCGCAGTTTCCCATTGACTCCAGAGCATTGTTGACGGCGGCTTCCAGTTTCTTGAAGTCAGTGTGCAGCCCGGCTTCAAGATATTCTACCTCAATATTTTTTCCTTGTAGAAGTTGTTCGATCTCGTTGCGCAGAATCTCGCAGCATAGCAACTTTTTTGACATGCTGTCCACTCCTTGTAAAGGTCATGCTTGAATTGTGGAATATAACGGTCGCCTTTGCAGCTTAAATAGTTAATATTTTCTTTTCACCGGACATGGTTTGGCAAACGGCCTGGGCATTGTCCAGAGAGAATAGCTCAAACTTACCATCGCCCACGGCGTACATCTTGCCGAGCGCCGGCATTACCTCCAGGGCCTTCCGCTGCGACTGCTCCGAAGTGCAGAACACCACCTTGCCGCAGATGCGAAGGGTATCGTAGTTGGCGGCGACACAGCAGATTTCCACCTTAGGGTTGGCCGCAAGCTGCTTGCACATGTCTTTTTGATTGGAAGTGCCAAAAGTCAGTTTTCCGTCATACTCCATGACAAAGCCCATTGGCCGAACACGCGGCTGGTCGCCATCCGTCGTTGCCAGATAAAACACTTTGTTTTCCTTTAAAAAATTCAGAACCTCTTTCACTTGAAAATCACTCCTTAATCATTTTTCATTTTGCCAGTCGATTAGCTTTATGGTATTATTATATTACAAAATCAATTTGATACAAGTACGCAGATAATAATGATAAAGTATGAAAAACCATACCATTAATAAGGAGACTATTTATGAACAAGAAGGTTACGACGGAAGCCTATGCCGAAGAGCTGCTTTGTCCGATTCGCTATGCGATAGATATTGTGGGTGGCAAGTGGAAGCTGCCAATTATCTGTATGCTTGCCAGTGGCCTGCCAACAAGGTACAGCACTATCAAGCGTAAGCTGACGGGTATCACAAATATGATGCTGGCTCAATCGTTAAAAGAATTGGAAGCATCCGGCATTGTCCACCGTGAGCAGTACAATGAAGTTCCGCCCAGAGTTGAATATACGCTGACTGACAAAGGTAAAAGCATTATTCCACCCTTGATAAAATTGGCCGAATGGGGCGGAAGCCATATGCAAGAGGATAAGACATGCGCGGCTTTCTGCGCCACATGCAAATCGATAAAATAGTAGTTTTGTTTGGTAATGTGTAAGAACGCGCTTCACTTAAGCTAAACTTATTACTAAGTACAAATAACTTCTAAATAATGAAGCAGCAATTAGTAAATTCGAGGATAAAAATATATCAGTATTGCACAGATAAAAACTTCTAAGTGATATAAAATAAACGACGATATCACATCCTGATAACTGTGATATCGTCGCAAAGTACAGAAGCCCCGTTATTAAGAGCGGGGCTTCGCTTATTCTGGTTATTTTATTGAGTTTAGACCTACAAGGGACAGAGAAGGCGAGGGAACGGTGGTTCCGTCCTATAAAGACATTTCCTCCGTCCCCTATCTCTTACATTCAAGATCGCTAGGTAGATTAAACACTATCATTCTTAGAATCCCTCTAATAAATCTACTGCGGAAAACAGCCGATATAGAGTGAAGAATTTGTTGTTTATTACAAAATACGTCGAAAGCCACCAATTCAATCAAAGTGCGTTACCCTCTTTTCGTACCTATAACGTAAATATTGGCTTAGGCTGTTAATGCATAGCAGCATAAGCACAAGTACCAGCGCTGTTCCATAGGCTCGTTCGATAGAAACATGCTGGCTGAATAATATATATAAGTGAAAAGGCAATGCCATGACAGGATTGTGCAGGCTAATGCCTCCTCGCGTTAAGATTACAGCGGCGGTCACCATTATCGGAGCTGTTGCGCCGGCAGCATAGCCCATCGCCAACAATACGGCGCTTAGCAGATTCGGACTTGCTTCAGGCAATATCACCTTTTTTAGAATATATCCTTTTGAAACACCCAGTATTTCTCCAATGAGGCGGTACTCACCATTCACAGCTTTTAGGGCGTCCCGCATCAGCACTGTTACTGTTGGAAAAATCATAACAGAAAGAGTAAGCCCACCTGCAAGCAGCGAAATTCCAAATCCCAGATAAACAACGAAGCAGGAATAGCCAAACAAACCAATTAGGATTGACGGTATCCCCACCATGCTCTGAACCACATAATTACAGAATTTTGCAAACCACGCCCCATTACCATACTCAACAATATATATAGAAACTAACAGTGCCGGAAAAGCTGCCGCCACGGTTGCAATCGCCAACAGACTAAAAGTTCCTAGTATCGCTGGAAAAATACCACCCGCGGTTCCCAAAAACAAGCCTTTAGGCTCAGAAGTTAAAAATTCCCAGGAAAGAGCGCCGCCGCCCCGATATATAAGTAACCCCAAAATAATTGCCAGAATACCCACTACAAAAAATCCTGCACCCCAAAAGCACACTCTACATATATATTCGCAATATACCCGCCTTCGCATCAAACACTTCTCCTCTCGTTTAAGTAATAAATAGTAAAGTTAATAGAGGAGACAAAAAGCAGAAGTACTAAACCTGCAGCAAACAAAGCCTGATATTGATGACTGCCAACCTCCGCAGTACCAATTTCCAGTGCTATTAGGGCCGATAACGGCTCACCTTTGGCAAACCAAGAAACCGGCACTGTTAACGTATTGCCTGCAAGCATTAACACAGCCATGGTCTCGCCGGCAGCTCTGGCAAAAGCTAGCGTTATCGAGCTAATCATGTTTTGATAGGCTAACGGCGCGAGTATTTTAATGATTAAGTATCCTTTAGCTACACCTAAAGCATTTCCGGCTTCCCGGTATTCTTCAGGAATACTTTGAAAAGCTCCGTAAGTACCTGTGGCAATATAAGGGACAACCATTACCGCAAGCACAAGTGACGCACAAAACAATGATTCTCCACTTGGCACTCCGATTACACGCTCATAAAACGGCAAGATTACGCTTGCTCCTAAAAAACCGTAAACCACCGACGGAATTCCTGCAATATATATAACACGGTGCGGATTACGGCGGAGATGGCAGCCGGAGCATACTCTGAAAGAAAAATACCGCAGCAAACTCCCAGCGGAGCAGCAATAAATATGGAACCTAACGAAGACCACAATGTACTTACTATCATTGAAAAAAAACCGTATTGGGGAGGGTTTCCGGCCGGCTGCCAATCACTGCAGAAAAGAAGTTTAATAATTCCAATATCTTTCCAGATTGCTAAACTTTCTCCAGCAATAAATAAGTAAATAGCTAGTAAGCCACCAATCGCAGCTAATGAGCAAAACATACATATCCACTTAAGTGCCATTTATCAATTACATCTCCATTAGTAAAGGGTAGTTGTTAATTCAACTACCCTTTTGACCATTTAGCCCAACGTTACTTACTCTTTGCAGGTATAAAACCCATTTCTTCTAGGGTTTTATACCCTTTATCAGATGTAAGATAATTAATGAAAAACTGTTCACGCTCATCAGCTTGAGACTTTGTTACAATAATTAAGGAACGGGAAATCGTGTACTTGCCGCTTACAATATTGTCCGTACTGGGCTCAACACCGTCTACAGACAGTACGGAAATTTTACCTTGGCTTTGTTTCACAAGGCCGGTTGAAACATAACCAATTGTATCTACGTTTTCTTGGACCTTGCCAGCTAATGCGCCCATTGACGGAAATTGAACAGCCTCTTTGGACACTGGTGTTCCTTTCATTACAGCCTCATCAAAAGCCTGACTCGCTCCACCTCCCAAGTCACGTATCGCTAAGACAATCGGCCGGTCAGGCAACGCGGTATCAAGCTGCTTCCAGGTTTTTATATCACCGGAAAAAATTCTTTTAACTTCGTCTGTAGTAAGATTCGGCTTAACCTTTAAGACTGGATTTTGCGGACTTACGGCAATTGTAAGTGCATCATAGCCTAAAGTATAAAACTGATGATTAGGCAGCTTCTGTTTTTCCACATCTGTTATAACACGAGATACAAGTCCTATGTCAACGGTTCCGTTCGTAGCCGCCTTTACGCCATAACCCGATCCGCCGGTAGCAACAAAGATGGCTATTGCTTCATCTGTAAAACTATCCTTAACCTTCTTCCACGTTTTGTATTTTTCTGTAAAATCATCAGCACACTTTGCAATTACCGGCGCCAGTGTGCTTGAGCCGCCGATCTTAATTAAAATGTATAACGAAGATGAGTCTGCGGACTTTTATTGTAGGTCTTTCGGATAGTTTTTTTTCCTGTTTGTTCTGTTCAAGAGATACATCTTTTCATTCAATACTCAAAAAAGGCGGTATTCACAAAAGAAGTGAACACCGCCCTCACCTACCCTTCGCGGAAGATTACTCCCTTGCCGCCACGCGGATAGTGCCAGGAAAGCACTCCAGGGGGCGCCACCGCCAAACAGGTGCCGCATTCAAGGCAGGCCGCATATAAAACGCCTATAGTGCCGTCCGGTTGTTGCGAATAAACATGCGCGGGACAAATCCGCACCAGCAGAGGCCCGGCACATGTGGCCGCTGCAGCCTTCTGATCAATCTGAATGTGGGACTGTTCCACATCCGTTTCATAGCGATTCCTGTCGAGCCGCTCGGTAACTGTTCCAAATGGAGTCTTGTTCTTACTCATAATGCCCTCGCTCCTGTATACATGTCCTTAATCAGGTGAAAGAAATTCAGGGGGCTTTTTTTCAACGTCTTCATGGTACTAGGAAGCAAGTGCTGTCGCGGAGTCGTGTCAAGATTGTATACTCCATACATAAGATCGCTCAATAACTGTCCATAGGCTCCATACATGCGTGGATTTTCAAGAAATTGGGCGCTCGCGCATAGGTGCGCATGTCTTTGCCCACAAAAATATTGTCCAGTTCCACACAGTAAGCATCCAGAGAAGACTTCGAAAAATCGCCCTTCAACAGCGCGCTGTCTATGGCCCTGGCGGCGGCCAGGCCGGAACCTGCGGCCAAGTCCATGCCGCGCACGGTGCAGCCGGTGTTCAGTGCCAGCCCGATGGCATCGCCGACCACCACCAGTCCGTGTCTTGTCAGGTCATGGACCATGGCCTGACCGCCTTCTGGGACCATATGGCACCCGTATTCTAACAATTCTCCTCCCCTGAGAAAGGGTTCAATGGCGGGATGGGATAAAAATCTGTCGTGCAGTTCCGACGCCGTTTCGCCTTTACTGGCCAGATCATCAAGCCTGAGTACTACGCCAATGGACAGGGATTCCAGGTTCGTATATAGGAATCCGCCTCCGCCGACGCCATTGGTACAGTCGCCAACCACAGCATAGGCAACGCCTTCGTCGCCCGTCAAGTTGAAGCGCTCCTCAATGACATTTCGGGGCAGGCCAATAACAGACTTTACGCCCACAGCCAAATGTTTCATCGGTTCCTGACCTCGGATCCCCGCATTACGGCAGATAAACGAATTTACCCCGTCAGCGGCGACCACCACATGAGCCCGCAATTCGTCGCCGCCGGCACGGATGCCTACGATGCGTTCTTGTTCCATAACCAGCGCATCCACCCTGACACCCGCCATAAGCACAGCTCCCGCCTCTTCACACTTGGCGGCCAGCCATTCGTCCAGTCTGGCTCGCTGCACGGATACAGCGGTTACGGACTGTCCCAACCGCGCGTCGCCGTAATCCACGTTCACAAAGGACGTTGGCGAAAGAAAACTCAGGCAATTGCGGGTAATACGCCGTTCTACAGGAGCTTGTCCAACAAATCCCGGCAGGACCTCTTCCATGACGCGGCAGTAAAATACCCCACCCGACAAGTTTTTGCTGCCAGGACTCTGCCCCCGTTCCACCAATAACACGGAATGCCCCTTGGCCGCCAGCTGGTGCGCCGTGACACAACCGGCCACGCCGGCTCCGACAACGATGACGTCAAAGTCAACGTCCGTAGTTACAACATCATCCACCTTTTTCCGAAACCTCCTTTTCTGCCGTCCCCTACCATCAGGGAACGACAATATTGCGGGGCATACCTTCTGAGCGAGCGGCATGACAGAACTGCATGCCGCCCGACATTCGTTTATTCGCCCTTGAGAGTCTTGATCACATGCCGCGCGGCCACACGCCCCGATGCATGGGCAAACCCATTGGCCGTACCGGGAACATCCAGATTGTAGGTATCGCCGTAGAGTCCGCTGGCTTCGTTGCCCACGGCATACAGACCGGGAATGGGCTGGTAGTCCTTGTCCGTGACCTGCAGGTTGCCGTTTACACGGATGCCGCCGTCAGACACAAGTACACTGGGCGCCATGTTGATGGCGTAGAACGGTCCCTTGCGCACAGGGCGGAGAAACTTGGCGGGTTTAAAAAACATCGGATCGTAACTCTTGTCGCACGCATCGTTGTATTCGTCCACAGTCGCGGCGAACACGGCGGAGTCAAGCCCAATGGCCTTGCCCAGTGCCTCGATGGTGTCGCCCTTCCAAGCAACGCCTTCGGCCACGTCCTGGTCCAGTTCCGCCTGAAGGCGGGTAAGCTTCATATGATACTCAATGAAGTCGCCAAGACCAATGTCCGAACCTTCCTCCATGAGGTGACGCACGGTGTCGGCGTCTATGATGGCGTATACCGCCCCTTCGGGCTGCTTGGCAATGGTATTACCCGCATCGGCGAAGCTCATGGCCACTTCCTCGCTGGCGAAACGGCGTCCGGTCTTATTAACCCATAGCACAGGCTGAGAACCGGCACCACTAACATGCGAGGTAAGTGTTTTGGTGCGCGCGCAGGGAATAATCATCACTGGGCCCAAATTTTCCGTATCAGCGCCGACCTCAAGCGCCATGGTGAGTCCGTCATCAGGGCGGCGTTCAGTTTCGCAGCGACAGCACCGAGTAACATGCGGCTTATCGGCGCGTCAGACGCCAACACCAGCTTAGGTCCCGCGGCTTTGGCCGCATCGGCAACTTGCGCAGCATAAGCTTCCGCCGGCATGCCTTCTGCCGGTTCGAAACAGAGCACCCGCTCAAAACCCAATTTAGCCATATTCTCCGCCAAGGCACGCGGCCCCACTACAGCCGCCACAACCTGGCCGCCAAGTCTGCGAGCCGCGTCAAGCATGCCGCCGGCACGGCGTTCGTCTATAATAATGATCCAGTTGTTCATATTTATTGCGATCTCCTTCCAGTTACGGGACTACGACATATAACGTATTCACAGTACACCATCCGTGCGCAAAGCGGCCATGAGCTGTTCGCACGCAGCCACGGGATCGTTCCCGTCTATGATTCGTGCCGGAGGCGTATCAGGGAACCTGGTTCCCCTGGAAATGACAGCAGCAGCAGGCACAAGAGCCAAAGCCAGCCGTTCCACAGGCTTTTTGCGCGCCGCAAGAACTTCCTTCATGCCCGGTGCATTTTGCTCGTCCCGGCTTGCCGAAACCGCAAGCACCACAGGCCCCCTAACTTCAAGCACCTGCGATATACTGCCCATCTTGCGCGCCACCCGCAGACATCCCTGCTCCATCTTGGCCGATACAACACCGGCCACGGCCGGCCAGCCAGCTGTCCCGTTAATGCGGTAACCACACCATAGTCCCATGCGGAATCGCCGATAAGCACCGCATCAACGCCTTCAACGCGCCGGATTGCAGCGGCTAGAACCGCACCCGTCACTGAACTGTCCACATCCGTCAGGGCGTCAGTGACCACCACAGTACGCGCCGCACTTCGGGCCGCAGCCCATGCCACGTCGCCGTCGCCCACCATCAGGCCGATAATCTCTCCGCCTGCGGCTATGGCGGCAGCAATCTCCATAGCCGCAGGGTCGTCGTCGCTTACCGCCATTTTCACGCCCCGCCAGTCAACGCTTCCGTCCACTCCCACCCGGGCGTCCTGCGGATTTTTTGACCATTTAAACACAACGATGATTTTCATAGGGTCCCCCTTAACCTTAATGATCAATGCGCGGTTTGTCCCGCATCCACCAGATAGATAGCACCCGTCATGAAGGATGCTAGTGGCGAAGCCAGGAAAAGAACAATGCCTGCAATCTCTTCCGGACTGGCTATGCGGTTGGCCGCGTTGAACGTTTTGACCAATTCGCACATAGCCGGATCAGCCAGCCAACCGTTGGTCATTTCGGTTCCCGTTAATCCGGGGGCGATTGCGTTGATGCGGATGTTGTCCTTGGCATATTCAATGCCTGCAGCCTTGGTAAGTCCCGCTACACCATGCTTGGCCGCCACATAGGGGCTCATTCCCGGGTCCGCGATCAGGCTGGCTACCGAGCCGCAGTTAATGATCGCGCCGCCTCCCTGTTTGAGCATTTCGGAAATTTCGTACTTCATGCACAGAAACAAGCCTTTGAGGTCAACATTCATAATTTTGTCGAAATCTTCTTCGGTCTGATCGACCAGATTGGCCGTCACCGGCAACAGGCCAGAGTTGTTATACGCCACGTCGAGGCGACCATACTTCTCCACAGTCGTATTGACAAAACGTTGTACGTCAGCGGCAACACTGACATCCCCCTGCACGAAGATGGCCTCGCCGCCCGCATCTCTAATACGGGCCAGAGTCATAAATTTTGCAATTTAAATTACGGTATTTCTGTAACCGTAGACTATGTATTTCAGGATCTCCAATTTGATGAAGTTATTGCAGTACCCTTTGAAGATGAGACTTGTAATTGGGAAATATATGATTGTACTGCGAAAAGTTAATTTATGACCTTGTTATCACTGTTGCTGTAAATTTTAAATCGGCTACAGCCACATCTTTTCCTATTACGTATATATGTCGCTGCATCTCCAAGCTACTTACCCCTAAAATTAATGATCTAATTATTACTCGTCTGTTAAAAGGACAGACTAACCCCTTGAGGAGGTGTTGTAGGAAATGACGTAGCTACCTGCTTGATTGTTTCCTTGGTTTTTCTGGCTAGATAGGTAATGAATTGCTGGAAATTATGCCCGATTATTTTGAGACCAACTACAGCGCTGACCTTATGCTTACCACGAACT
>NZ_FNAM01000086.1 GCF_900101845.1 Sporomusa acidovorans
CTAGCAGTTCGTGGTAAGCATAAGGTCAGCGCTGTAGTTGGTCTCAAAATAATCGGGCATAATTTCCAGCAATTCATTACCTATCTAGCCAGAAAAACCAAGGAAACAATCAAGCAGGTAGCTACGTCATTTCCTACAACACCACCTCAAGGGGTTAGTCTGTCCTTTTAACAGACGAGTAATAATTAGATCATTAATTTTAGGGGTAAGTAGCTTGGAGATGCAGCGACATATATACGTAATAGGAAAAGATGTGGCTGTAGCCGATTTAAAATTTACAGCAACAGTGATAACAAGGTCATAAATTAACTTTTCGCAGTACAATCACATATACCTTTTTATAAACCCACAATGCATTTATTAACAATAAAGTACTCGTAAAAAAGAATACATATTGAATTCCAAACGCCGCCGCGGTTTCCCCTCCCAATACCGCACCACCAAACGAACCTAAGAACTGAGCCGATTGATTGTACCCAAAAACCCGGCCTGTAATTTCATCCGGAGTGATTTGCGCAAGCAGCGCATTAATGGATGGTAACAGTCCGGCAGTGGCAATCCCGAGCAAAAATCTAAGTCCCATTAGCTGCCAGTAATCTTGTACAAAAGCCTGCGGTATAAACAAAAGTCCTGCCGCCAGAAGTGCCCCCAGCATTACCTTTTGGGGTCCGATTTGGTCTGAAAGTTTCCCCAGACGCGGCGCGGCTAGTATGCTCGCCAGTCCGGAAGCGGCAAAAACCATACCGGAAACAAACGCGACATGGGTTGTATTTTTCGATAATTGAGTAACATAGACAGTGATAATCGGCTGTATTGACATTAAGGCCAGTTGCAAAACAAATGTGGTAATAAACATGGCTACCATTATTTGGGGTCTAGAAATAAGATGATAAACTTCTTTAAGGCTTGGTGCTGTTTTTTCCGAGACAACAAACTCCTCGCGAATGAACAGGAGCGAGGCCATAAACCCTATCAATAATAAACTTCCTATAATAAAAAAAACATTCCTTATACCAATTACTCCTGCCAAATATCCTCCGAATAACGGCCCCAACAGCATACCGGCAACCGAACCGGTTGAAAGTGTGCCTAAAGCCCAGCCCGAACGTTCTTTGGGCGTTTGGGTGGCAATTAATGTAATAGAAGCCGAATAAAAGCCGGAAATAGTTCCTTGTAAGAAGCGCAGCCCCGCCAATTGGTAAACATTTTGCACAAAACCCATGCCAGCGATAACTATTGCCATTCCTAGACTTGCACGGAGCAGCATTGGTTTGCGCCCATACTTATCGGAAGCCCGCCCCCAAATCGGGGAAAAGACTGCCATAACGATAAAAGTAACACCATAAATGATGCCAGACCATTGCTCGATGTCTGCCATTTCATGAATACCAAGTTGGTCAATATAAAGAGGCAGAATAGGAGCCAGTTGACTAAGTCCTGTTGATGTAGCAAATACACCAAACCAGCACACCAGTAAATTTCTTTTCCAAAATTCCATAATATCCTCGTCTTCTATTTTATGTTCTAGTTTCTTCATTGCCATTCGCTTACTATTGCGTATTGGATATCTACATTTTACCATACCTTATCCAAAAATTACTTTCATTTTTGTATCACCGGTGCCATCTCCCCAAAAAAAAACGCCTAAACTTCAATGCTTAGGCTGATAAAAGGCCACTTATTGCTTTAATATACCGGAATATTTTCCCTGAACATTTCCGCAATGATTGTTTCCATAGTATACAGTCCCGGAGGTTGCCCGAGAAGATATTTAACGGCAAAAATAGCCCCCTGTCCAAAAGCGGCCCTGCTTATGCTTTCATGCAGCAGCCGTATTGTTTGATTCGGCATTCCAAAGATGATTTCATGACGTCCAACAATTCCGCCAACACGAATTGAATTTAAATGTTGCTCTACATTGAGGCCAAGAACATTGGCAATCCTTACCGCTGTTCCTGATGTTTCCTTTTTCCCTTTAAAATGTTCCTCTACAATCTCAATATCTGCGTGAGGTGCAATTTTTTGCAGAATTTGAGCCGCCACCATTAAAACATTAATCCCCAGTGTAATGTTAGGAGAATGAAGTACGGCGGTATATTTTGAAAAAGTTTTTATCAAATTAATTTCTTCCTGCTCATATTTTGAAATTGCAGCTACAATTGGAATTCCCGCCTCCGCTGCCTTTTTATATAAATAAATCCCTGTAGAACCCGAAAAATCTACCAGGGCATCTACCGGCCTTTCTAAAAAAAAGCCATTGTGAATATCTTCAATCGAAAAAATCTCCCCGGCGTCAAACTCATGCCCTAGCAGGCGGCTGGCGTATTTGTGATGATCCTGATTACTCTTACGCACTACCCATGCCAAAGTAAAAAGACTTTCATTCAAAAATTCATGAGCAACAACCTTACCAGTCTTCCCAAAACCAAAAATGCCAATTCTGATTTGTTTCAATATAATTCCTCCCTAAACTGAAATTTAGCAAAGCTTACTACCTTGTATGAGGCAGCCAAGCCTTTCATATAAAACAGCCTTTGAGAAGGAACTTTCCAAGACCGGTTGGCCGGCAGGACAATACTCCTTCTCTTTCAACGCCTACGAGGTTAGCTGACGGATTCGGACAGAAAGAATTGCCCTACCTGCGCGAACAGGATTCACCCCTAAAATGGGTCCCCCGTTTCCGTAAATGAAATTCGGCGATTACTTTTGGTATGAATAACTTAAAATTTTGTATCTACATTATATATTCTATTCCATTTATTTACAACTTTTTTTTTGAACCAGCTTCACTATATCAAATATACCGCACCGTCCAGGCGTTTAGAAGCGCTAGACATCTATTTGTCTACCAGTAAAGATTTCGAGCTCAATGTAGTAAATAATTGTAAGAAATTATGGGCGGCGGCTGACAAATACCGGTTCCGCAGCCAAATAACATTAGAAGTAAGTTCAAGATAAGGATTCGTAATTGTTTTATATACAAGATTAGCACTGGGAATCAGACCAATTGCCGTCCTGGGAACTATTGCAATTCCTATGTCGGCATCAGCCCAGGCAAGAATCGGCATAACATCATCACTCATACATACAAATTCCGGTGTAAATCCGTATTGTTCGCCATGTTCAATAATCATTGCCTCATATTTGCGGTGAATCAGCAAAGGCTTACCGGCTAACTCTGAGAATTCGATAAATTCTTTGTCATTTTTTTCATAGGCAGCGCAATTTATATGTAACGCAGCAACTAAAGGTTCATTGGGCAGTTTTATCGATTCGTATAATTCCGAGTCAATTGAAAAGCGGGCTATCCCGATTTCAATTGCCCCCCTGTTTAAAAGCTCTATGATCCGGTTCGTTTCCCCTTCCCATAATTGAAACCTGACTCCCGGAAACGAATCCCTAAACACGCGCACTACTCGGGGTAGGATTGTTGCTCCTGATGAAGTTACCGTGCCAATGGCTATCGTGCCACGGGAACCGGCATCAAATTCCCGCATTTCTCTGATTGTATTCTCAATTTGTCCTAAAAACTGTTCGGCCCTATCTTGCATAAGCCGGCCGGCTTCCGTGAGTTTAACTTTACGATTGCCTCTTTCAAATAACTTAATTCCTAAGTTTTCCTCTAATTGCTTCATTTGGCGACTAAGCGGCGGTTGTGCAATATGCAGCCGTTTTGCGGCGGCATTAATGCTTCCCGCTTCGATAACAGCCAAAAAATACTTCATATCCTTAATGTCCATAATTACCCCCTATACTTATAAGGTATAGTCCTTTAATTATATTAGTATTATGAGTATATTGTTACTATTGATATAATCGTAATGAAAAGTATAGTATCAGTCAATACGCTATGTTCATATAAGTAATTGGGGGGATCAGCAGTGGAATTAAATTATATACAGTTATTGAGTCTAGTAATAACCATGCTATTTGTCGTAGCACTTGGTTTATATTCTGCCCGTAAAGTAAAATCTGCGGACGACTTTAGTATAGGAAGCCATTCTTCGGGTGCAACCATTGTTTCCGGCACTATCATTGGCACTATTGTCGGTGGTGCCGCAACAATGGGCACAGCACAATTAGCTTTTTGCGTAGGGCTATCCGCCTGGTGGTTTGCATTAGGTTCAGGTCTTGGACTTTTGATACTGTCTTTTTTTTACGCCGGCCCTTTACGCCGCTCCGGGCTGGAGACTATTTCACAATATCTTGTTTTTCACTATGGAAAAGCCGTAGGTCCTATTATTAGTGTAATTTCTTCTCTGGGAATATTCTTTAGCATTGTAGCGAGTATGCTTACAGCAGTTCACTTGCTAGCTTTAGTTTTTGGGATAACAGAAGTGCTGGCGGCTGTTTTTACTATAGCCATTGTCCTTGCTTACGTATTTTTTGGTGGAATCAATGGTACAGGTTTATCGGGAATATTTAAAGTGGGTCTGCTTTATATCACACTAGCAAGCGCCGGAGCCATATCATTCAAGGCCATGGGCGGAATAAACGGCCTTGCCGCCACGTTTCCGTCGGACCCGTGGTTTAATTTACTGGGAGAAGGCTTCTGGTTGGATATCGGGAATGTAATATCGCTTGTGGTAGGTATTATCTCAACTCAGACATACGCCCAGGCAATCTATGCGGCACGTGATACAAAGGCTGCCGCTACCGGTTCTCTCGTAGCAGCTCTTATAACAATTCCTATCGGTCTTCCATCGATTATGGTTGGCATGTACATGCGGGCACATTATCCTGATATGTTGCCGATTAATGCTTTACCGGCTTATGTATTGCATAATCTTCCGGACTGGCTGGGAGGTGCCGCGATAACCGCACTTTTGCTGGCGTCCATTGGATCGGTTGCCGGCCTGGCCCTAGGCATAGGTACAATGATTTCCAGAGATATTATTCACGAGCTATTTAATTGCACCGGCGCTAAGAAATTATTATGGATAAACCGGTCATGTATACTGATAATTACGACATTATCAGCTCTTTTTGTGTTCAGCAATATGCAATCTTTGGTGCTGGAATGGAATTTCTTATCCATGGCTTTACGCGGAGTTGGCATTTTCATTCCCTTAACGATAGCAATACTTTATCCTGGCAAACTTCCTGAAAAAGCAGCGATTTGCTCAATGATCGCCGGTGTCGCTGCATCTTTGCTAGGAAATATATTTTACCCGCAATATAATATTCCGTTATTTTCCGGTCTCTTTGTAAGCTTGCTTGTCGCCATTTTAGGAATTGCAATAAAAACATTTTTTCAAAATAATACGGGTTCAGGAAATTCCAAAATACGGATACATCCGGCTGCAAAATAAACATTACAAAACCTCTGCCTTACAGTAAGCCGCCCTGCTTCACGCAGAAGCCCACTGGTATCAGTTCGTTTGTAGATACGCAAGGTCAGGATAACAATCGTCAATAATTGCTTATTTGAAATAAGATACCGGATGAATCGTATGGTCATCTTTGGGATTGAATCCTGTTAGCGGCCGGTCAAGTAACATGGCACAACGCTGGACACTATCGTGTCCAAACCGTCGTCGAATAGTGTCAATGGTCCGCTCTAACATTTCCGCATGTAAGTTATCGCCATTAAACAAATCAATTTGAACGTGCCCGTTAGCTGTTACCAAATCGGCACAGCGTACGCCTACACTGCGAATTGGTTGTTCCCAGAAGTAGTCTTTCAGCATCACCGCAGACGGCCACAGGTTTTTCCCGAATCTCCGGCCTATAAAGGCACTCAACTGAGGCATAGAAACTATTTAAATCAACATGCAAAATAGTCCGAGACAAAAAAAGCCTCCCCTGTTCAGAACATTTGTTCATCTTTATTATGAAACATATGTTCGTAAATATAAAGAGGAAACTACTGGGAAGTCATCAGTAAGCAAATAGAATTGATTTATTTCTTTATATGTTTTTTCCAAGAAAACCTTTTAACGAGATTGTCATTACCAGCCTGTTTTCTCCCTGTCCATATTCATTATTTCGCGCGTCAACTGTGGTAAATCCTAATTTATTTTCATAAACTCGAATGGCGGCGGCATTTCTCGGATCCACTGTAAGTTCAACTTCTTCGATATTCTCACCTGCAAGAATTTGCAGGCTTTTTTTCATAAACTTTGTCCCCAACTCTTGGCCGCGTAGCCGCTTGTCAATTGATACTCCCATAAGATAGGCCTTTCGGTGATTTTCCCAGTCCAGCATATATTGAATCGAACCAACCACTTCCTGATTCTGTCTTGTAATAAATACCCGTCCATGCCGAATAAACGGGACTAAATGCCACTCATTTAGCCCGCCAATACCAAAGGCCTCTGTTTCCAGTTGTACTAAACGCTGCAATAGCGTCAGGTCAAAATCCCGAACTAATTCCAGGTTCATATCGGTCCCCCTATAAATGCCTTATTAATATATCTTGACTGACTAGCTGACAAGAGCCCAGAATAACTAAGACGAAAGGCAATATCATCCCCCACGCGTATCTGCTTTTGTGAATCTGTGACATCAATAATCAAGTGATCACTGCTGGCACCTAAGATCTTTATATTTTTATCTAATGGCTCTATTCCTTCAACATAAACATCTTGTTTTCCTAAAGCCAGAATGGCTCTATTCCTGACACCTACATCTACAAACTGGGGAATGTTACCAAAAGAGTCCCTGCCAATATCACCGATAGGCACAGAAGGCTTAGATTTTAGCTCAATAACTTCAGCTTCTAAAAGAAAGGCATCTGCATAAAGCCAAGGAATTGTCCTGTGATTGGTTGTATCTGTACCTAGTAATATTCCTTCTCCGATTCGCAATTGATTGATGCCAACCGGTACCTTGCCCTCTTCCACTAAAGACAGCGTTGACGTACCACCTCCTGAAATAACTTGTAGTTTTATGTTCAGTTGCCTGTCTATAGTATGCTGAAGTTCGACTAATAACCCTAAATTTTCAGTACTCGGCAATACCCCGCCAAAACATCCCATATTGGTGCCCAACCCTCCAAATTTAATTCCCTTGAGGTGAGAAATCTCTTTGGCAGTATCAAGTACGTGCTCCTTTAGTACACCTTCACGAAGGTCGCCAACATCGACCATTAAAATAATCTCATGTAATAATCCTTTTTTTTCTGCAGCGTTTCCTAATGCTTCCATGACAGTAACTTCTGAATTGATACTCGTATCAACATAACGTACAACATTGTCCACGTTACTCAACCTAGGAATTCTTAATAAAGTAATTGGTTGGCAAAATCCCTGATTTCTAAGCTCAATAATATTTTCCATTCTGGCATCTGCAAGACCATCAACTCCCCCATCCAGCAGGGCTTGTACGATCTGGGGAATAGCACTGAACCCCTTTGTCACTCCCAGTACCGATATCCCAAATTTATGACATTTTTGTTTTACCTGAGCAGCATTATACCGGATTCGATTCAGATCGATTTTAAGTAATGGACTCATTATGGCTCATCCCCCTTATCATATTTTAACCAAAATAAAAAAGAAGAGTCCTCGCGGCAGACTCCTCCTCAAGTGTCCATTAATTCAACTATAAATCAAGAATAACCTATCTTATCCATAAGACATCCTTCCTATCGCCAAAATAACGAATAGGCGTTACTATGATCCTTACGATACAGCTATTTCTAATGACTCTACATTTCTTTTTAATCGATAGTATTCGTTAATGGCAATATCTAGTTTTTGACTTGCACTCAACGTTTGCAGACTATCTATCCCATAAGCCGACATAGCTTTATACATTTCTTGTCGCAAATCTTCAATACATATTAAGATTGCTTTCTGTTTAAAGAACATTTTCTACATACTCCTTCAATAAAAACAATTACATATGCAATTATATCTAAATTTGCCACAAAATGGAATACAAAAAATAAAGTTTATATTTTCAGAATAATTTAAACAATTATTGATGTTACAGAAATCATCATTTTTCAATAATATGCTCTTGTGATTGTCGGCTTCTTGATCCTGGCATACATATTTTTCACCTTTGATATAGATTTAAAAAACTTGTTCATTTATTTTTTGAAGCAATCTGTGGAATTGCGTGGCCTCATCTTCAGAAAGGATTGAAAGAATTTGATCCGACAGGCTTGCATGATATTGATGGTGCTCGTCGTAAGCTTGCTTCCCCTTAAGCGTTAAAGAAATAAGATACACGCGCCGATCTTCTTTTACCGGTTCCCGAATAGCATATTCTTTTTTTTCCAATCGGTCAACTGTTACTGTGGTAGTACCTGTTGTCACACCCAATTTTTGCGCAAGTGTTTTCATGTTCATTTTTCCAAGCTCACCAAGAACTTCGATAGCGTGTGCTTCGGAAACAGTTAAATCACTCGCACGAATAACTGAATTTTCCCATGAAGAAAAGCCATTGAAAAAGGTAAATAACTCATGGGTTAGTTGATCTCTCACGGCAGACATCCTCCAACTACTTTTACTATATGGTTATTCTAATATAATATAGTTTGACATTCAATATTTGTGTTAACAATTATCCTAATTATTCATTTATTAGCGTAATGCCATGTATGAAACAAATTGTTCTGCTCACACTAAATTGCGGGAGGTGATATAATGAATCGTCCATTGGAAGGTGTTAAATGTTCAGTAAAAAATTGCAAGTTTTGGAATGAAGGTTACCTCTGCACCGCCTCTGCCATCGAAGTCAACGTTGACGGCGGCGGTCAATCCGCCAGCCGCAGTCCTGAAACCAATTGTCATACATTCCAACCCAGTTAAGAAGAAAAGGACGCTTAATAAAAGCGTCCTTTTCTATTATTGCCCATCTACGAATCATACCAAATAAAATTGTCAAAGGCCTTATCGTTGAGTAAACACTGTCTCGAAATCCAAATATTGCTTCATCACCATCGTTCCGCCACCTTCCGAGACAATGCGTAAAACGGCATCAGTATCACGAACCCGCGAACCAGCAATATGAGTAATTTTTGTATCCTGGAATACGTCACCGCATAAAGGTGACGATGGTCCTAATAATACCGCCGCGCGAGGCGTTTCCAAACTGCCATTGATTTCATCAAATGTTCCATTGATAATCGTTGTTCCCGTAATAATGGCTACAGTACAAGCACCTAAGACATCGCCGGCTTTTTCGGACGGAAGCGTGTCGCTGTGTTTATCGTTTAATTCCAGGATGTCAAGCTGACATCCGATTTTGCGCAACCGGGGTACTATTGGCCCGAAATATCCAACCATAGCTACGCGATCTTTTTGAGTAATATGAAGCGAGGCTATGACCTCTTCCTGCGATTTTGTAGGCTTTGGCAAAAATGCAAGCAAAGCATTTGCCGTTGCCAAACCAAGTGCCCGCGCCAAGCAGGACACCTCATCACTGAGCATAGCCAGCATTTCTTTTACCGGGCGACCTATAAGCGTTCCGGCACCGTTAAAATAGGTGCAACTAGCAGGGGAAGAATTCGGAGTCCATGCCACTCCTCCGCATCCATTATTTAATTTTACAGCAGTGTACCCCAATCCAATGCGCACATCGTTAATTGCTAGGTTCTCCGCATGAGGCAGCAAGAAACTTACCAGGCGTTTTTGCACAGTTAACATATATTTATTTCCTCCTTTATGTAATGACTAGAGCTGAAAACCGCTTTCCGTATATTCGGCAGGCTTATTTTTTATAAAATGGACTAATATAAAATAATACAAGTAAATATCATTTTTATCTTATTACTTTTTATTATAGTTATGTTATCCCTTATTTACAAGATTTACAAGAAAAATGGGGTCCCTTTTAATACAAATAATATATGCTTATGTAAGCCGTTTTATTGTCCTTTTCTGGCAAAATACATAATAACCCTCTTACAATCATTCAGCAAAATATCGATCATTCTCGAATCTTCTAGATAATTAATTTCAAAAATCAGGGGATGTTCATGAAAAATAAGTTATAAAAAAAGAGGAAAAAAGAGAGAAATAGAAAATATAAGGCAATGAGGTGAAGAAGATGGAAAATCTCATTGCGATATTAGAAAAAGTGTCAGATCCACGACAGGCATGGAAGATTAAACATAAGCTATCGGACATATTACTCATCTGTTTATTTGCAGTAACCTGTAATGCTAATAGTGCGCTAGAAATCTATGATTTCGCGGTTAGCCGAAAGCAATGGCTTAATACGATCCTTTCTTTGGAAAACGGTATACCAAGCCGTTTAACCTTTGCCAGAGTGCTGCAACTG
>NZ_FNAM01000090.1 GCF_900101845.1 Sporomusa acidovorans
ATCGAAGCCGTATTTGTATTACAAAGCTACTATAAGCATAGTCGCACTGATATTTCTAAAACCTTACGTTCCTTAATAAGGTTGCCGGGAATTGAGACAGAAACAGATGCAGCAACACTTGCGCAAGCCTTAGAATTTTTTGAAATGAACGGTATTGATTGGGCCGATGCGATTGTTGCCGCCAAAGCACTGGCTGCCGATCAGGCGGTGTACTCCTTCGACAATCACTTTGATAAGTTTCGTGGAGTGAAAAGAAAAAGGGTATGATATAAATCCTGAGTTTTGCAGCAAAACAAGTAAAAAAGCTCTGCTAGTCCAGTAAATACGCGGACTAGAGAGCTTTGTTTTTTTGGCAAAATAGTAGCAAGTAGGGACGGTTCTTTACTTGCCAATTAATGGTATTAAAAGAACGCAGACAGGTTCCTTGTTTCATGGCAGATTTAAGGCAGATTAACGTGCGTGTTTCCAAGTTTTACCTTAGCTGGTCTGCATTATCCAGAACTGTATCATTAGTATGATGAAAAATAGATTTCTGCCAAATTTTTTGGTAATTTGGCAAAAAATTTATGCGTCTTTAAGAATAGTAGTCTTAATGAAAGTTAAATTTTAAAAATGTAGTGAGTCAGAGAACCGTCCCTTGACTCATCGAGAACCGTCCCTTGACTCATCCTTGACAGAAAATACAAATAATGGTACAGTTATAAAGACAAAAGATCTTTTAGTCCGCGGAATAAAGACGAAGTGAATAGGAAAATCCTTAAGGATGACTTAGAGGAGCAATCACTATGAGTACCTGTGGCGAGCCGGCAGCGATGAACCGCAGGGAAAGGATGGATTGCCGAAGTCTGTATGTTGCCAGGCATTCAGGCTGGGAGTATGGTTAACAGCTATACTACTGTCGCCATTTTGGTGGAGCGCTAGTTCATCCGGACAACAAACAGCAACCTGGGAATTGTTGTCTGGAACTGTTATTAAGGCAGTCGATGCGCTACGACTGTCTTTTTATTTTTGTCAAACAGAATTTATAACAGAATTCTGTTGACATAAGTGCAACCAGTGGCCAGCGCTTTCGCCACAGGCTCGGCGTTAGCCGGGGTTTCTGACTGGAAGGTTATTTTTCCCGGGAACAAGAGAGATATTTATCTTTGTGAGAAAGAAGGAATTTTTTGTATGTCTGCACAGACAGTCGATCTGGAACAACTGTGCCCGGATAAAAAGGGATTGAAGCGGGACTTGAAGTCACGCCATTTGATGATGATTTCTGTCGGTGGCACCATTGGCACAGGACTCTTTTTGGGTTCGGGGCAAACCATTAGCCAGGCCGGTCCGTTTGGCGCTATCCTGGGGTATATGGTTGGCGGCCTCGTCATGTTGCTGGTTTTATTATGCCTTGCCGAATTATCTACGGCTATGCCGGTTTCGGGATCTTTTCAGTCCTATGCGTCACGTTTTATTTCACCAGGAGCCGGTTTTACGACCGGATGGTTATATTGGGTCAACTGGGCAACCTGTATTGCGGCCGATTTTACCGCAGCCGGTATTATTGCGAATAACTGGTTCCCCCAGATACCTGTATGGGTGTGGTGTGCCGGTTTTGCTATCAGTTTGGCGCTGCTCAATTTAATTTCGGTCAAAAATTATGGGGAAGCGGAATTTTGGTTTGCCGGTATCAAGGTAACGGCGATTATTGCCTTTATTATTGCCGGCACGGCTTTGATGTTTGGGTCTGTGGGTAACGAAGGAGCCATCGGTTTGTCCAACTTTATGCAGGATCAGGGTATTTTCCCTAATGGTTTTTTTGCCGTATTTTTATCGATGATTGCTGTCGTCTATTCCTTCCAGGGTGCTGAACTTGTCGGAATTGCGGCTGCCGAATGTGAGGAGCCGGGTAAAAATGTTCCACGGGTTATTAAAGGCGTGACTTTGCGGATTATCCTGTTTTATGTAGTGGCTATTTTTGTATTGACAGCCACAATTCCCTGGAAAGAAGCCGGGGTCATGGAAAGCCCGTTCGCCCATGTTTTTGCCAGGACCGGGATACCTTTCGCGGAAACCATAATGAGTGCCGTTGTGCTGACGTCGGCCCTGTCTGCGGGCAATTCGGCATTATATGCCTGCTCACGCCTTTTGTGGTCCATGTCCCGCGAAAATCTTGCCCCCGCCTGGCTGGGAAAATTGAACCGTAATGGCGTTCCTTTCAACGGAGTTCTTATAACTCTGGCGCTTGCCGGTCTTTCGCTTTTGACTCAGGTTTATGCCGCTGATACGGTTTATCTTTGGTTAATGTCCAGTACAGGTCTAACAGGCTGTTTAATTTGGGTAATCATCGCCTGGTGTCAGCTTAATTTTCGCCAGGAGTATAAAAAAATGGGCGGTAAAGTTCGTGATTTAATTTTTCGTACGCCCCTGTATCCCCTGGTTCCGATTTTAACGATCGTTTTAAACTTGGGGATCATTTTCAGCTTGTATTTTGATGAAACGCAGCATATTGTGCTATATGCCGGCACGGTTGTATTAGCCGGTATTTACGGGTACTACCGGCTGTTTTGCAATGGGAAAAAGGAAGCGGCGGTTCAGCTTTCCTCAGGCAAATAAGTTTTTTGGCAAAACGCAAAAGGCTTAGCTCCAAAACCTGGAGTTAAGCCTTTTTACTATTTATTCTATTATCTCCGAAAAGTGGATGACGGTCACTGTATCGTCAATATGAATTTGCTTCTCATAAATGTCCTCAAATATTTGAATAAGTTCTTCTACCGTGTTAATTTCAGGATTTTGATGCTTCAATTCATTTGTTGTCAAATCGCTATATTTTTTTGTGAGTACTCTATCGATGACGGCTGTATACAGTTTTTTCTTCTGACCATATCTTTTACCGAAGGTAACCCAAACAATTGAGTTTTCGGGATAAATGTCCCGAATGTCTCCTGGGCGGATTGTGGTTGTTTTTTTGCGGGATAGTAATAGCTGTTCGTTATGCTCTGAAATAAAGTTAAGTGCAAACATCGTAATCCCTCCGTTTCGTATTATATAAGCCGTAATTACCGGCAGGATGCCCAAATATTTTCCTGGAGGCAGAGATTAATTATAGCACTACGCGGTACTTAATTGTTTCTGCACTTTTATACAAAATCCTGCAGCTTCCCATAATTCTTTATTTGTGATCCTGTTATTAGTCTATGAGTTTCTTGGGGCAAGTAGAACCGGTTAGTAGACAAAAATTGCATATTTTGTCGAAGATTTTATACAAAAATTGCATCGCCAAAGCCCTTTTCCTTATTTGCTTTCCAATAGCGAAAGCGGCTTGGTTTTTATATTTTTCGCATAGTTTCGGTGGTTAAGGCAAAGATGACAAATAGAATGTGAGATTCTGATGTTCTTGGCACGCTATTTGCGATATTCGGGTATGATACACCGACAAAGAGCTTATTTTATACAGCAAACTCAGAATTCGGAGACGAGTGTATATTACTCGTAAGGCGGGATAAAAATGCATATTTTATTAGTTGACGATGATGCCGGTTCTCTTTTGGGAATGAAAATCGCTTTAGAACTCCTGGGGCATACCTGTGATACCTATACAGAACCCTTAAAGGCTATGCGGGACTGCATTGATCTGGGTAATAACCATAACTATGACGCCGTGGTCACAGACCTGCGAATGCCTGATATTGACGGTCTGAAGTTTGCGGGGGTAATACAACTTCTGCTGCCGGAATTAAAGGTAATTATCGTATCAGGTTTTATGAGCGAAGACATTGCTCAGGAAGTTAGATTGCGGGGCTTCCATACGTTGCTGCACAAACCGGTTAGTGTTAATGAATTAGCGGCTGCGTTGCGGCGCCCGCAAGGCGTTTAACCTATTGCCTCAGGCGGTCAGGCCATGCCGAAGACATGCAGAAAGCGGTTAGAGTTTGTACGCTGTAAGTTAGTTTAAGTTATTCTTTGTTACTTTGCAAAAAAAAAGGAGTACTATCTTTTGTTTGCAAGGTAATACATATATGGAGAGGCAGATTGTAAGTAGCTGTTAGTGACAGACATTTATTTAGATTAAATCAATGCGAATGAGCGGAAACCTGTTATTTTGCTTTGAAACCGGTTTTACGGCTAAATTTTGCTTTATTTCAAAGAATATTCGACAAATCCGTTGTTTTTTGCTATTATTAATGTCAGAGTAAAATGCAGAAAGAGTAATTACCATCACTGCCTTCTGCTGCTTTGTCTCGGTAATCCGCATAGGATTATAAGGGGCAGGGTGGCTTATTTGCTGTTATCTTTTATTTAATCAATTGCTGAACATCATATAAAAGTAGGAGTTTATGAGAAAATGAAAATTTCTACCCCGTATTATCTTATTGATGAGAAAAAGTTGCTGCGCAACTTAAAAATTATTCAACAGGTGCGCCGGCTTTCCGGGGCTAGGTCGGTATTGGCGCTGAAATGTTTTTCTACCTGGAGCGTGTTTGCCTTGATGCGCGAATATATGGATGGCACTACATCCAGTTCGCTGTTTGAAGCACGTCTCGGTTTTGAAAAGTTTGGCAAGGAAACTCATGCCTATTGTGTAGGTTATTCTGAGGAAGATATCCGGGCTGTAACTCAATTTGCTGACAAAATTATTTTTAATTCAGTCTCCCAACTGGATAGGTATTATGATATCGCGAAGTCGGCCAAGCTTGGACTACGTGTAAATCCGGGAATTAGCTATTCACATTTTGATCTGGCAGATCCGGCTCGCAGCTATTCACGCTTAGGCGTAGTTGATAAAGCGATGCTGGCCAAGCAAATACCGCGCCTAAGTGGTTTGCTATTTCATTATAATTGTGAAAACGATGATTTTGACGCCTTTTCCCGGCAACTGGATACCATCGGCGAGCATTACGGCGACTTGCTGGAGAAATTGCAATGGATCAGCCTTGGCGGTGGCCTATACTTTACGAAAGAAGGTTATCCGGTAGAGAAGTTTTGCCAAAAACTTGCCGAATTTGCCAAACGCTTCGACCTTCAGGTGTATTTGGAACCGGGGGAAAGCGCCATCACCGGCTGTGCCGAACTGGTTACCCGGGTGGTTGACCTGGTGCAGAATGAAATTGATATTGCCATTGTGGACGCATCGGTGGAAGCCCACATGCTGGATTTGCTGATTTACCGGCAAGCAGCCAAACTGGATACCGGCGGCAGGGGCCGGTACCGATATATGGTCGCCGGACGCTCTTGTTTGGCCGGCGACGTTTTTGGCACCTTTCAGTTTAACGAGAAACTGGAAATCGGCAGTGAAATCCGTTTTGCCGATGCGGCAGGCTATACCATGGTCAAGAAGAACTGGTTCAACGGCCTCAAAATGCCGGCGATTGTTGTACGCAGGCTAAACGGTACGGAAGAGCTTGTCAAGGAGTTTGACTACACGGATTTTATCAATTGTTTATCATAATTAATTTACGAGTAGAGGAGAAGGAAATGAGAAAAAACGTTCTAATTGTCGGTGCTGGTGGCGTGGGTCATGTAGTTGCCCATAAATGTGCGATGAATAATAATGTATTGGGCGATATCTGCATTGCTTCGCGTACCCAGCAAAAATGTGATGCCATTATTGAAAGTATCCGTCGGAAAAACCACCTGAAGGATGAAACGAAAAAATTGTATTCGCGTAAAGTGGATGCAATGAATATTCCTTCGCTGGTTCAATTAATCAAAGATACGCAATCAGAAATTGTCATCAATGTGGGGCAGGCCTATGTGAACATGTCGGTTTTAGAGGCATGTATAGAAACCGGTGCTGTGTATATGGATACCGCTATCCACGAAGAGCCTGACAAAGTCTGCGAAAACCCTCCCTGGTATGCGAATTATGAGTGGAAGCGCAGAGAACGTTGTGCGGAAAAAGGCGTTACCGCCATTTTAGGGATCGGTTTTGATCCCGGCGTGGTGAATGCATGGTGTGCGCTGGCTCAGCAGGATTATTTTGACCACATTGATACCATTGATATTTTGGATGTTAATGCCGGCAGTCATGGTAAATTTTTTGCTACCAACTTTGATCCGGAGATCAATTTCCGGGAATTCAGAAAAGTGTGGACCTGGATTGATCGAAAGTGGGTGTTGCAAAAAGTGCATTCGATCAAAATGGACTATGATTTTCCCGTTGTGGGAAATTGTCCGGTGTATTTAACAGGTCATGATGAGCTTCATTCTTTATCGAAAAATATGGATGCACATTCTATCCGCTTTTGGATGGGGTTTAGCGAACATTATATCAATGTGTTTACCGTTTTGACCAAGTTGGGTTTAACCTCGGAAAAGCCGGTTAAAGTGACTGAAGGCGTGGAAATTGCGCCGTTAAAAGTTCTAAAAGCCTTGCTGCCGGACCCCTCCTCGCTGGCGCCCGGCTATGTCGGCAAAACCTGCATCGGCAATTTTATCCGGGGCACGAAAGACAACAAAAAACGGGAGATATTTATTTATAATATTTGTGATCATGCCGAATGCTACCAGGAAGTTGAGTCGCAGGCGATAAGCTATACGGCCGGAGTTCCCCCTGTTGCGGCTGCCATATTGGTCGCCCGCGGCGAATGGGATGTCAAGCAGATGGTCAATGTAGAAGAATTGAATCCCCAGCCGTTTATTAAATTGCTCACGTCTATGGGCCTGCCTACAGAAGTGCTCGAAAACCCGGTGACCTTTGAACCGCCGGTTATTGAATCGTTAGAATCAGTGTGAGTATCAGAAAAAACCTTCTGTAAGTACCTTTTTTATGGTATTGCAGAAGGTTTTTTTACAACATTCCATCACTGGGGTTTATTGTAATTTTTAAAATATATTTTACTCTGGTTGAATAATCGCATATAGCTCCGAGTTGTTCTGTCTAAACCTGAGAAGGCATGAGGGACAACCGGCGGGAGCAGTGGGGAACGACGTTCCGGGTTTTCAGTTGTCGTCATAAGGCAACAACTGACAGGATATAGGGCTGGGTAGATGAATGTTTGGTGACGTGGCCCCGCTTATTTAGACAGAAGGGAGGTGCTCAAAAAAGTCTTGATGAAGTGATACTCGCAGTACTCAATAAAGCAGACAAAAAAAGGAGGATTTATTATTATGGCTTGGGATCCTACAGTATTGAAAGACTGGCAAATTGCCGAAGCGGCAGAAGGTAACATACCATCCACAGAGAAATACATGGAAATGATGGGACTGCAAAAGGATGAGATTATTCCTTACGGCAGAACGCCAAAAGTTGATTTCTTAAAGGTAATTGACCGTCTGAAAAATAAGCCCGATGGTAAATACATTGAGGTAACTGCCATTACTCCTACCCCACTTGGCGAAGGCAAATCAACAACTTCAATCGGCATTATGGAAGGGCTCGGCAAACGCGGCGTAAACGTCGGCGGTGCCTTGCGGCAGCCTTCCGGCGGACCTACCATGAACGTAAAAGGTACGGCAGCCGGCGGCGGCAACGCGCTGTTAATTCCGATGACCGAGTTCTCGCTTGGCTTGACCGGCGACATTAACGACATCATGAATGCGCACAATCTGGCGATGGTTGCCCTCAACGCCAGAATGCAGCATGAAGCCAACTACACCGACGCCGAGTTGGCAAAAAGAAACTTGAAGAGACTTGATATTGACCCGAAAAATATTGAAATGGGCTGGGTTATTGACTTTGCCGCCCAGGGCCTG
>NZ_FNAM01000089.1 GCF_900101845.1 Sporomusa acidovorans
CTTCGCGATTTTCAGCTTTTTCTATCGTATTGAGTTCAGCGATGTAAGCCTTTGCCCAAGCGATGGGATCATTGCCATTCAACTTTTTTAGTAGTTCGTCATATGTTCCGAGTTTTTCTACGATTTTAGATGAGTGTCTGCCATTTTCGTAAGTGGAACGGATGACATAAAGTGATTGTGCGTTTTTGGATTTAACGATATTCAACCGCATATAATATCCCTCCAATCCCTTTAATTATAACACAATACTCAACAATACTCAATATAAAAGTGGGAAAATTGACAAAAAAATAAACCTATTTCAAGGCTTCAAGGGGATTTTTTGATTGAACAAGTGTCAAAGACCCGTCACGACCGTTATGCATAAAAAACCGGCTGGTGCCGATGTAGAAGTAATTATTATTGGTGAGGAATTGGGCTTCTAACTGATACAATTATTGCAGCTGACACCTTGCAGATCTAAGCAGCGCTGCAGGGTGTTTTTGATTAAAAAAACGCTTGCCTTCTTTTACCGGGCTATGCTATGATCAAATTGCGTTACAACTTTACCATTTCGGGTGGCATCTATGAAGAGCCACACCTAGGAAATGGTTGTAACCGCGAAAATTTTCATATTAAATTATCCGCTTAGATCCGCAGGACTGAGACGGGAGGCAACAAGGGTGAACTATGCCTTTCGGACATGTGCCGGAAGGCTTTTTTGTATTTCCTGCCTCTTGACGGATTGAGTTGGCGGGAGGGAGTGAGTGATGGAAAAACTAAGTTTTGCAATTATTGGGGCGGGTAGAGTGGGCGCGGTATTTGCGGCCGGTTTGCGCAAGTGTGGTTACAGATTAGCCGGAATTGCAAGTAGAACTCCGGCTTCAGCCGCAGAACTGGCCGAGCGGTTTAACGTGCCTTGGTCGGTGAATCCGGCAGAGATCGCAAAACGAGCAGAGATCGTTTTTATCATGACCTTAGACCGGTGCATCGGGCATGTTGCTGAAGAGATTGCACGTCAAGGCGGCTGGCATAAAGACCAGTATGTCTATCACGCCAGCGGAGCTTTGCCTGCCGATATTCTGGCAGCTGCCGGGCAACAGGGAGCATTTATTGGTGCTTTGCACCCTCTGCAATCATTTGCCGGCGGGGGTAATAAGGATTGTCTGTCAGGCGTATGTTTTGCCGTAGACGGGGGCACAGATGCCATTTGCTTAGCTAAGGACATCGTGCGGGATTTGGGCGGGTATAGTTTCTTTGTGCCTCAGGAAAAGCGGGCGCTTTACCACGCGGCTGCCTGCATAGCTTCTAACTACCTAGTTGTTTTAATGCATTATGCGGTTAATCTGTTTCAACAACTCGGGTTATCTGCTGAAAAAGCGACAACTGCTTTAATGCCGCTATTGCAGGGAACGCTGGATAATCTGGCCAATAAGGGAACCGATAAGGCACTGACAGGACCGATTGCAAGAGGGGATGCTAATACGGTTGCCGCTCATCTTACCATATTGGCGCAGTCAGATCCTAATACGGAAAGGTTGTACAGGCAATTAGGGTTGCACACTCTCCTGCTGGTACAAAAAATGGATTGTCTTGAATGGGCGAAACTCTATGACCTGCTGCGCAATAATGGTGAAGGAAAAATAACAAAGCTATACCAAGACGAGGAGTGTAAATGATGCGTTTGATCGAAACGATTCAGGAAATGCGCGCTTTTGTAACTGCCGCCAGAGCGGCTGGAAAAACTATTGCGCTGGTGCCTACCATGGGGGCGTTGCATGACGGGCATTTATCGCTAATGCGGCAGGCCAAAGCGCAATGCGATATTGTGATTGCCAGTGTTTTTGTTAATCCTACCCAGTTTGGGCCTAATGAGGACTTGCAATGTTATCCGCGCGATTTGGCGGGAGACAGTGAAAAAGCAAGCCGTGTGGGAGTGGACGTTATTTTTCACCCAACTGTAGCAGAGATGTATCCTAACGGCTATGCAAGTTTCGTGTCTGTCGAGAAAATAACCGATAAGTTATGCGGGCTTTCCCGCCCGGGACATTTCCGCGGCGTGGCAACGGTTGTGAGTAAATTATTTAACATCGTACAGCCGGACAAGGCCTTTTTTGGACAAAAGGATGCCCAACAAGTACTTGTTATTCAACAGATGATTCGTGATTTGGATTTCAATGTACAGCTCGAAATGGTGCCAATTGTGCGGGAGGAAGACGGGTTAGCCATGAGTTCTCGCAACCGATACTTATCGGCGCAGGAGCGCAGTGCCGCACTGGTTTTGTCTCAAAGTCTTTCTTTAGCTCAGCAGCTTGTTCGCGAGGGAGAACGCGATATCGCGAAAATCCGCACAGCTGTTGTTAAGCGAATTGCTGAGCAGCCATTGGCCAATATTGACTATGTGGAAATTTACAACTATCCGGAATTGGAGCCGGTTAGCACGCTGTCAACGCAAGCGTTGGTAGCACTTGCTGTCCGGTTCGGCTCAACCAGGCTGATTGACAATGCCATTCTGGAGGCATATTGATGTTATTAACTTCGCTTAAAGCCAAAATTCATTGTGCCACCGTAACAGAAGCGAATTTAAACTATATGGGCAGTATCACGATTGATGAGACGCTCTTAGAATCCGCAGGCATTTTACCCAACGAAAAGGTTCAGGTTGTCAATAACAACAATGGCAGTCGGTTGGAAACCTATGTTATAAGGGGACCGAGGGATTCGGGAATTATTTGCTTAAATGGGGCTGCCGCCCGGTTGGTGCAGCCGGGGGATGTGGTGATCATTATTGCCTATGCGCTGATGACAGCAGAGGAACAAAAGAATTACCAACCTAAAATAGTAATTGTCGACAAGACTAACCGGATCACGGAGATCCGCCAGGGAGAACTCCACGGCCAGGCAAGCTAAATATAGAAATCCAATAAAGATTTTCACTATATGGAATTGGATAAAAATCTAAACTTGTAACGAAAAAGGGAGACTGTACAGTCGCCCTTACTTTTTTGCGGCTTGTCCAGCTAAATGCGCATAACGGCCACTTTCGCTTCATATATGTTATTGTCTTAGGCATTTGCTAAAAGGGGATGGCTGTATGGATAAGAAGTGGGCATGGAAACAGATTCTTTGGGTATTTTTTTATTTTTTCTTAAATGGTTTACTTAGTCACACACAGGCGATGGTACAAGAAGCGCCGCCTCAAATCATTGTAAATCTCCCTAGCCGTACCTTGGAGTTATACCAAGGCGATATGCTAGTTAAGGAATACCGGATCGCTATCGGCAAAGCGTCCACACCTACACCTGAGGGCGAGTATTCGATTATTGAGAAAGAGGTTGACCCCTGCTGGTACCCTCCGGGGAAAGACTATGTGGTGCCGTCCGGGCCCAGTAATCCATTAGGCTATCGTTGGCTGGGGATTGCACCTTTGTATGGCATACATGGCACAAATGAGCCCTGGTCGATTGGGTCGGCTGTTTCAAATGGCTGTATACGCATGCAGGAGGAGGATGTGGAAGATCTGTTTGAGCGTGTTGACTGCGACACGCCGGTTAAAATTGAGTACGAACGAGTTAAGGTAAGAGTTGACAGCAACGGGAAAGTCTCTATCGGTATTTATCCGGATGTATACGGCCGGCAAAGAGTCACAATGGCAAGTGTTAAGCAGACCCTTGCGGCGGCCGGCCTGGGCGGCTTGGCGGAAGATAGCTTTCTGCAATCATTAATTCGCGAAATTCCCGACAGACAGGTAGAATTTGCCCAAGTCCATTACCTTAAAGTAAACGGGATGTTGCGCGCCAAGTACATAGTTTCCTGGAAAGGGAAAAAGCAGATTCCCGTTATGGCTTTGGCCGACAGTCTAGGTACGGCGGTGGATTGGAATGAAGCCAATCAAACCGTATCCCGTCACCGGCAGACAGTTCCAGGTATAAAGCATGGTAATTCAGTCTATATTGATGTGGAGAATCTTCCGGTGTTATTTGGCGGACGTGAAGCCTGGAATGGCAAGCAAAATTGCCTTGAATTAACATTACCGGTAGCAAGGTTCGAAGGTAAACTATTATCTGGCGACATACACCGGATAGAATCCGGTTGGGCAATACCGGCACTTACCGTGGCGACCGCTTTGGGCGAACGCGTAAACTGGCAGCCGGATCTATCCGAGCTGCTGATTCACGGGAAGCCGGTTCCCTTCACCGCCATAGGCGGTCAGCCCTATGTTGCCGTCAAAGATTTAGGAGAGTTATTTAATTTGGCGACGTTATGGGATGATCAGACCCAGACGCTAGAGTTGTCTTACCCGTTATACACCATAGACTATTCGATGTATCTTGATCCCGGAGACGAATTTCTTTAAAGGCCGTGAGCCGCATTCCAAGTCTTTTCTTAGCGGATCGGGTTAACTTAAAATAACTTGGTCATGATTTACATCGCGTCCCGGATTTACCCGGGCGTAGTCTTCCGGCAGGCACTGACACCAGAGGGGGATAGGTTGATCCATTGTCCAAATCTCCGCAGCATATTCGGAGAACGTACGATCGCCGGAAAACCAGCCGGAGTGGGCGATATTCAGCAGGGACATTGCCTGCCAGCGATTTTGGTTACAATAGGCATCGGCCAATTGCTGGTGGGCAGCCACATAGGAGGCAAAGTCTTTTAATAGAAAATATTCGTCACCGTACCGCAAAAGAGCGTCATAATGGGAACGGAACTCATCAGAATCGACCGGGAAAAAGCCGTTTACCAATTGGTCAACAATAGTTTTGATCCGTAAATCACTGTTGTAAATATCCCAGGGGTTGTAGCCGCCACGGCGATAATAGGCAAGCACCTCTTCGGCGGATAAGCCAAAAACAAAGATATTATCAGCGCCGACAGCATTCCTGATCTCAATATTGGCACCATCCAGTGTGCCAATCGTCAAGGCGCCGTTCATCATGAATTTCATATTGCCGGTGCCGGAAGCTTCGCGGCTGGCAGTCGAAATTTGTTCACTAACATCCGAGGCCGGAATAATAAGTTCGGCATGAGAAACGTTATAGTTTTCCAAAAATAGTACTTTGAGTTTGTTGTGAATAGCGGAATCATTATTAATTTTATCGGCCAATGTATTAATTAATTTGATAGTTTTTTTTGCTTTGTAATAACCGGGCGCCGCCTTGCCGCCAAAAATAAAAGTACGGGGGGGAATATCGAGCTGGGGGTTCTCCCGTAAACAATGATAAAGATGCATAATATGCATGACGTTAAGGCATTGGCGTTTATAGGCATGGATACGTTTAATATGGGAATCAAATATGGAGTGGACATCAACAATAATGCCATGTTTTTCTTTAATGTATTTAGCCAGTTTAAGTTTGTTGTGTAGTTTAACGCTCGCCAAATCCTCAAGAAATGCGGTATCTTTGGACAGGGGGGCTAATTTGGCTAAATCGCAGGGATATTCGATCCAGTTTGAGCCGATTGCGTCGGTAATCAGGGCGGCAAGTTTTGGGTTTGAGGTTAACAGCCAGCGACGTTGCGTTATGCCATTCGTGACATTGGTAAATTTGTCAGGTGTATACGTATAAAAATTATGCATAACAGTTTTTTTTAGAATCTCGGTGTGAATTTCAGCGACACCATTGACAGTATGGCTGCCAGCGATGGCCAAATGAGCCATATGCACCTGATCGTCGGCAATGATAGCCATGCTATGGATACGATCCCAGTCACCCGGGTAGCTATTCCACAGTTCGCGGCAATAACGCTCATTGATCTCATGAATAATCATATAGATTCGCGGCAGCAGTTGCTCAAGCATATTGACAGGCCATTTTTCCAAAGCTTCCGGTAAAACCGTATGGTTGGTATAAGACAGGGTACGGACAGTAAGACTCCAGGCTTCATCCCAGCCCAAGCAGCAGTCATCAATCAGGATACGCATGAGTTCAGCTACTGCCAACGACGGGTGAGTATCGTTAATATGAATCGCGATTTTATCAGGCAGTTCCTGTAACACATCATGCTGCATTCTAAAGTTGCGGATAATACTCTGCAGACTGGCCGATACCAGGAAATATTGCTGCTTAAGACGTAAGATTTTGCCTTCATAATGGCTATCGTCAGGGTAGAGTATATCGGTTAATGATTCAATGGCATGCTTATAGTAGATAACACTATTGCACTCTACTCCATGAGCCCCACAGGTGTATTGATCCACATCAACTTCAGCACTCCACAGGCGCAGGGTGTTAACCAGCTGGTTTTTATAGCCGACGATTGGCACGTCATAGGGAACAGCCATAACATTTTCATAGTTTTCGTGGATAAAACGGATTTTTCCGTTGGTCTGTGTCCGGACAGTACCGCCGAACCGTACTGCGATTTTTTCCGCCGGGCGTCGATATTCCCAAACATAGGTCTGATTTTTTAGCCAGTTGTCCGGGTACTCATATTGATAACCGTTCTTAATCTTTTGCTCGAATAGACCATAGCGGTAACGAAGGCCGCAGCCATGGCCGGCAAGCCCCATGGCTGCCATGGAATCCAAATAGCAGGCTGCCAGGCGGCCCAAACCGCCATTGCCCAAACCGGCATCCTCCTCTTGATCCAATAAACTATCAAGCTCAATGCCCAGCTCTGACAATGCTTTCACACAGACCTCTCTAATTCCTAAGTTTACCAAATTATTTTCCAGGAGCCGCCCCAGTAAAAATTCTATAGATAAATAATATACCTGTTTTGGATCGTCCTTGGTTCGCTGTTTTTGGGTTTCAATTAGATTTTTGCTTATTATACTTTTGGTTAGCCAGGCCAACGCCTCAAATTTTTCCTGTTTACTGGCGCAGTTCAGTGTTTTGCCATGCAGGGATTGGAGTGCGACAATAAAGGCGTCTCTTAATTCGGAAACAGTGAGAGATTTAGGGTAGGACGTATAGTGCGGTGCAAAATTGTCAAAACGATACATGGTATTAGTGTGCATAGGGGGCCTCCTCTATCGGAATCAATTGTTCAAAGTCGTTAAAAAGGGAACCCTGATCACTATAGTCCGGAATAACTTGCAGTTCGGATGCAGCTTTCTTATAAATATATTCTTCTACATATAACTGGTTGTACAATTGCATGTATTTGCTGGTAGAAGTACGCCAACTGTTGTCGATGGCCATAACATGGTCAACTAGTTTTGACCAAAGTTTCCTATTGTGATACAAGCCAATAGCCCGTCTGATGGTGAATAGCAGATCATGAGCATTATAATTTGTAAAGCTAAAGCCGTTGCCTTCACCGGTAAACTCGTTATAAGGCTGAACCGTATCCTTGAGTCCGCCGGTTTCCCGGACAATGGGGACAGCGCCATAACGCATGGCGATAAGCTGACCAATGCCGCAGGGTTCGTAACGGGATGGCATCAAAAACATGTCGGCGGCGGCAAAAAGTTTGCGAGCGATATCCTCATTGTAAGGAATAATGGCAGCCAATTGCCCATTGCGCAGCCACGCAGCCTGCCATAAAAGGTGATGATAATGTTCATCGCCTTGCCCCACAATAATTATTTGCGCATCGCTAAGAACTTCATCAAGTACCCGGATCACAAGATCAAGTCCTTTTGCCTCCACTAGTCTGGTATTCATAGCGATTAACGGTATTTGGGCTGTGGGGGACAATCCCAGCATTTTTTGCAATGTAATTTTGTTTTTGATTTTGCGTTTCTTTGTTTGCCGGTCATAGTTTATAAATAGATTCGGGTCGGTTGCCGGATTGTAGGTAGTGTAGTCAATGCCATTGATAATGCCGGAAAAGACATTTCGCCGACTGGTCAGTACACCTTCTAATTTTTCTCCATAATAAGCATGCTGGGTTTCCTGGGCGTAAGTTGGACTGACCGTATTGATGAGATCGGAAAATATAAGGCCGCCTTTCATAAAATTGATTTTGTCATAAAACTCAATACCGTCTATCTTAAAATACTCCCAACCTAAATTAAGCAAGTTGAGCATGATATCTTTGGGGAAGATTCCCTGATACTTGAGATTGTGAATCGTAAATAGAGTTCTGATTTTTTTGTAAAAAGGATGATTGCGATAATGAGCTGTCAAAAAAACACTAATCATTCCGCTATGCCAATCATGACAATGGAGAATGTGTGGCTGAAAGTCAAGATACGGCAATGCTTCCAATACAGCCCGGCAAAAAAAAACAAATCTCTCAGCGTCATCAAAGTGCCCGTATAAGCCGGAACGCTTGAAATAATATTCATTATCCACAAAATAAAAAGGGACGCCATCATGATTAAGTTTCTCGATGCCACAGTATTGCAGACGCCAGCCTAACGATACCTGAAAGATTGCCTCGGTTGATAGCTTGGACTTCCATTCTTCCGGCATGGAACCGTATTTGGGGATTATAACCCGAGCATCAACGCCTTGCCGTCTAAGTTCCTTCGGCAAGGCGGCAATGACATCACCCATTCCCCCGGTTTTGGCAAATGGCGCGGCCTCACTTGCAACAAACAGTACTTTGAGCATAGCGCGTTTATAGTCCTTTCTATAGTTAAGTAAGGCCGGTGCTTAGATGAAATCAAAATTCACTACGAACGGTACTATGTATTAGACTGTGTGCGTTTTGATGCCTTTATTCATAAATTTGTAGTTGACGTAATGAGTAGACTGTGATAATATAAACAAGTCGTCTTGATGAGCGGCAAAATATCCCAAGATTAAGCGATCTGCTTGGTCTGGAATAAATTGATATGTTGACACGATTGAGAAAATATGATAACATATATAACTGTCGGCTCTACAAAACGAAACGACAATGTTCCCTGAAAACTGAACAATGTAAGTAATGCATCAAAAAGCCAGATGTGCGGTTGAATTATCATTTGTGATAATTCAACGTCAATAAATAATTTCTTGATT
>NZ_FNAM01000073.1 GCF_900101845.1 Sporomusa acidovorans
CACTATCGAAGAAATTGCCCAAGCTTCCCGGTCGCACTGGGGAATTGAAAATAATTTACACTGGGTGTTGGACGTTGGGTTTCGAGAAGATCAGTGGCAGACGCGAATGAATATCGAGGCGGCAAATTTATCACAATTGAGGAGACTGTCGGCAAATTTGTTGAAGTTAGAATCTGATTATAATGCCTCTATTCAGCGCAAGCGCTATCGTTGCTCGCTAGACCCTGACTATATGGACAAAGTCCTTTTTAATCCCTGCCTTTTTTCATGAACATGCCCTGTTCAATGAACCCTATTCGCTTGACATCGCCGGTCAGACAAAAAATTTTTGTGCCTGGGCTTTTCTCCGTGCCTGCCTCCCGGAAAGCCCCTGCTCCCTGTAAGATAATCCAGGGAACATTCGCCAATGTTTCCACATTATTTACGAGGGTTGGGTGAGTACGCAGCCCCTTAATAGCAGGATATGGCGGACGCTGCCGGGGTTCTCCCCGCTTGTTGTCCATAACCTGCAACAGGGACGTTTCTTCACCACACACAAAAGCGCCACCGCTTTCGACAAGTGTAATTTTCAAACTAAATTTAGACCCCAGAATATTGGGTCCCAGTAAGCCAACCTTGCGGGCAGCAGCAATCGCTTGACGCAAGGACTTGATAGCCAGAGGATACTCATGGCGCACAAAAATATAACCTTGAGACGCTCCCACTGCGTAGGCGGCGATGATTAAGCCTTCCAGTACGCTATGCGGATCGCTTTCCAGGAGCGCTCTATCCATATAGGCACCTGGATCCCCCTCGTCAGCATTCGCCACCACATAACGTATAGGATCCAAACTTCGGGCCGCAACCTGCCATTTTTCTCCCGTTAAAAACCCCGCGCCGCCTCGCCCGCGTAAACCGGCGGCAGTTATTAGTTTCATTATATTCTCGGCTTTTAGCTCGAATAAGGCTTTCTTCAGGGCGAAATAACCATCCATGGCTACATATTCAGCAATACTTTCCGGATCAACCAAGCCACAACGCCCACTTATGCGTCGTACCTGGGGCTTAAAAAATTCTTGAAAACCGGAATTTTTTGTTTGGATTACCTGTAGGTCACGGATACTCCGTACTTCACCAATTTTCCGTTCCTGAGCTACAGCCCATGAGTAGGCGGTCGCAGGCATTCCCTGTGCTGTTTTTATAATGCTCCATAACGCATTGCTATCCACATTCCCATAAAAATAATACATCCCCTCCGCTGTTCTGATGGTAACAAAAGGCTCCGCATAACAAGCCCCCACACAGCCAACCGGATGAACCTTAGCTTTGCCCTCCCAATTGCGGCCGACTAAACTTTGATAGATAGCTGATGCCCCCGCGGCTCTGCCACAGGTAGCCATACCGACAGTTATCCTCGTTTGGGTAGAACAAAGCGTGGCCCTTCCTTCTTCAGCCAATCCCTGCAAAGGAATATGCAAATCATAATTTACGGGTTTATAGGAAGGTAACGCGGGTGCTTTCTGAATACTTTTTATGGTGGAAGCAGACACCTGATAACTCCGCACAGAAGGATACCAATAGCCGCTCATGTTTTTTTCCTCAAGTTTTCAAGAAGAAATGGTACTTGAAAGGATTGCATTTTACTTTTTATTTCCCCGTCTGCCACTACCAGCGGCGCCCGGCTGCAGGCCCCTACACAGTAGACTTGGTCGACAGTAACAAAACCGTCCGCAGAGGTATCCTCATAATCGTCCAGATTTAACTCAGTTTTTAGACGGTCGTAGAGTAACGGCGCTCCCTTGGCATAACAGGCTGTTCCGTAACAGACAGATATTTTGTGCATACCTGCCGGCCGTGTGCGGAAAGAATTAAAAAAGCTCACCAGTCCTTGCAGCTGTGCTTCCGGGATACCCGCCTTATCGGCCAATTCAATTAAAACAGATCGTGGAATAAACCCTTTTTCCGCCTGCACTTGATTAAGAATATTGATCAATTGTTTGTCAATTTCAGGCAGTTTCTCCCATTTATCACCCGCATCGTTAATCATTTGTGCTCCCTCATTCTGTGTCACCACTTATTTTATACATATTAGTCCAAGACGGGCCTCTTACGATAAAGAGACCCGTCTTGGCAATAGCTTATTTAGTCGTAAAAACAGTAAAATGTTCGTTCACTAGAGAGCAAACAATATTTGTCTTTTACTCCGACTATTCATTTTTGCTGTCAATTCTTCCACTTCGCCATACTCGATAACCGAAGCCTGACAATGATGGACGCAGGACGGTTTTTTCCCTGTTGCTACTCTATCGGCACACAAGTCGCAAAGTTGCGTGGGAATCGGTACATACGTGTTTTCCCATTGGTCAGGATTAACTTTCCAAGGTCCGTTATGTGCTAACTGGATACCGTGTTGGCCGTGAGGAAGCTGTTTTTCCATTTTGCAGGCTACCTCACAGCTGTGACAGCCAGTACAGTATTCATAATCAATTAATAAACCCTTACGCGACATTTTTCTACACCTCCGAAATTAAGCTTTATAGATCTTACAGATCGTGTTCTTTAATGGTGCGCCGTAGCCTGTCGGACCGGTAGTGCATTGCGTTGTCAGGACATTAATATTGGATTCAAACGCACCATAAAGTGTCGGTTCGGCGGCTTCTTTTTCCGGGAACCACCAGGCATGTTCGCCATGAACAACTCTGGGATCAATCCCAGGATCAAGTCTGGCAACTTGTTTTACTCTCCCATTCTTGTTTTCGATCCAGACCCAGTCGCCCTCATTAATTCCAAGCTTAGCGGCAGTCTCGGGATTAAGCGTCAGTCTAGGATTGGGGTGGAATTCGCGTAAAGTTCCGCTCTGGCGATGTTCGGAATGGAAGAATTCCCAAGGCCTGCTGCCGGAAGTCAGAATCAAAGGATATTCTTTCATCAATTCCGGCGTAGAAATTGGACTATAGGGCGGTTCTTCGTGGTAAGGCAGCGGGTCCAAACCCCAGTCATCGAAGCACTCTTGGTAAAGGTTGACCATACCGGTATCGGTGTTAAAGCCCGGTTGTCCATCTTCGCGCAAGAGGCCTTTTTCATATTTCTTATAATGGACTTCGGGCCAAATCATAACTTTAGATTCTAGTTCTTTGAAGGTAATCCCCGCAGGTTCCAGTGCGAAATCAATCATCTCTTCGACGTTTTTCCAGGGGAATTTTTCCGGATTTAGACGCTTCCCAAGTTCTAAGGCAATTTCTTCGTCAGTTTTACATTCTTCATATTGAGTAACCTTCGAGATGGAACGCAGAGGAGTCCACCAGGTTCTCAAAGAATCGCGCTCCACGTTCATGGCAGCAGGCAATACTAAGTCAGCAAAAGCAACTGCACTTGGGGTCAATACCGGATCGACACACACATTAAATGGCACTTTCTTCAAGGCAGCATAAACGCGCTTCGCTTCTGCACCACAGCATGCAAAGGTGTTGGTAGATTCCATCCAGTACATTTGGATTGGATAGGGCCTACCTGTTTCAATTGTCTCTAAGATTGAATCTCCACGGGCCGTAGCACAAAGGCCATACTTAAACAATGGATATTCCTGAACACCAAGACGTTTTTGCCGCATTTCTTCCGGCATTTCGGCCCAACCCCAGTCAGAAGCTACATGGGCAATCTTAGATACGCCAAAGGCTGGACGAATAATATGCTGACCACCGGGAACATCAAGGTTGCCGGTAATAGCGACCATGGCGCAAATGGAATTAGCCACAGAGACGCCCGCAACCTGCGTATCAACTGCCAATCCCCACTGAACCGAGGCCGGTTTTGCGTTAGCAAACAAACGTGCCGCAGCGGCGATCTTTTCCTTAGGAACCCAAGTAATATTTTCTACTTTTTGCAGGTCATATTCCGCAGCCCGCGCAACTAATTTATCAAAACCGTAGGTCCATTTATCTACAAATTCTTTATCATAAAGGCCTTCGCTAATCATGACATTGAGCATTGCCAAACCAAGAGCGGCATCCGAACCGGGACGTAGCTGCAGCCAAACATCAGCCTTAGAAGCCAGCCAGGTGAGGTACGGATCGACAACAATCAGCTTGGTGCCACGTTTCATCATATCAACAATCCAATGGCCCAGGAAGCCATCGCCATTACTAATGAGCGGGTTGTTGCCCCAGATCATAACGACCTCGGGAAGTTTCCATTCAGGATTGTCATAGCGACGTTCGTCCAACTGCGAAGCATCAATGATAAAGAAATCGCCGATCATTGTTCCCATGGCTGCCGCCCGGGGAAGATAGCAGGAGTCGCCCGGTAAAAAGCCCATAGAAAAGTTTGGACTTTTAAATCCATCATAGGTTAGTTTGGGTACAATTGACCAAGTGTTACGACCTGTTCCGATGGCAGTAACAATCGACTCCGGCCCATAATCTTTCCAGATGGTACGTACTTTATCTTCAATGAGATTAAATGCTTCGTCCCAGGTAATCCGCGTCCATTTATTTTCGCCGCGTTCCCCGGCCCGCTTCATCGGCCATTTTACACGGTTAGGATCATTAACCAGTTCCGGTGATGCTAAACAACGCATACAAAGTCTGCCGAAATTATATTTACTTTCGGGATCGCCTTCAACTTTAACCAATTTATTACCCTTTGTGTAGTAAAGCACTGAACAACCATCATGGCAGCCCGGTGCAGTCCACTGGCAGGTACGTGTTACTGTGTACTCGCCCTCTTTCCATTGAACTTTGGACATAGTGATTCCTCCCTCTAATTTTTACATAACACTAGAGAACTTGACTACTAATTTAAATCTAATTACGCCTCCCATCTTATTGCTTTATAACATTTGTGCCACCTTGTATTTCTACTTGGAATGATGGTTAATTACACTACAGTAGCACAATTGTTTACCTAAAACTTTCTCTTACGGAGTTGACATTCGGCAATTTCGTATGCTTTGTTCACTGACATATACCGGCCCAAGCCTATTTAGCCGTTTCTTTTCCCCCTGTTGTACTTCCGTTTTCTGCAGGCATGTCTGCTCCGCATTTCTTACATTTCTTTAACGTTGGCGGATTAAAACATCCGCATGAAGGGCATTTTACAGCTTTTGCTGCTCCTGGTGGTCTAAAACACATATTCTATCTCCTCCTTTCTCACATCTTAATTAATGCATTATTCATGCCAAATAACGAAGCCCTCATTTTCCTTTAACATGCTGTTCTAAAAATAAGTCGTTTCCCATAATACACCTACTGCGGCTAAATTTGGAAAAATGCAGAGTCAAAATTAGTCTCTAGTCTTCTCTAATTTTAAGTCATATTTTAGTATAAAAGGAGGTTCGCCTCCCTTAACAAAAAATCGCTTAGACAACGTCTAAGCGAACATAAACACACTTATAAAAAATTCTCAAAACCCGCACAACATCTTTAAAGCGCCTCCGCCTCTCGCCCCATATTATCTCCTGGTTGTATATATGGCTGCATCATTACTTTCTCTTGGTCAAAACGGTGTGAATTAGCTTATAGGCTGATCTATGGTCAACATTGGCGCAATCTTCCGAAAGTGCAACAATCAGCATAAATATTGATAATATATTATTGTCGATTTGCTGCCATGTCTTCATCCAGTATTGGGCCATACTTTGGTCGCCACCAAGAAATACTTCGGATCGCATTAATATAATCCTGCAAAGCCGTATCGTTCAACGCTGGCATAGCATTGCCGATGGGTTCCGGGACGAAATGACTTACATCAGCCTTGCCGATGTAGTCATGCGTGATCCAAAAACCGTAGTTAACACCCTGCTTATTGCCATTTGTCAAGCTCGTCCCGAGTGAATAATATATAAAATCCTTCGGTGCAATCATTTCCAATAAGGTCGGCACAACATCAATCTGACTGCCGGCCGCATCCTGTGGCAACATGCCTTTTTTGACGCTTTTACCCGTCACAATAAATGGTATGCCATAGCGTTCATACATGGATGGTATCTTATCTATATTATACCGGTCTGCATGGTCGCCGATGACAATAAATAAACTCTCTGGATATTTAGCCTTAGCCGCGTGAATAAAGTCGGCCAGCATCTTATCGGCATACCAATAATGACCAAGCTGATTCACCAGGGCTTCATCTTTTTTCGCTTCATCCGGCAAGGCTCGAATCACGATATTTTTATCAAATCCTTCTTTCGCCGTATCCACGGTGAACGGCGAATGATTTGATACGTTGAGTATGACATTAAAACTTGGCTGATCCGAGCTCACGCCTTTGAGCACCGCTTCATAAAGATATTTATCATCACAGCCCCAGACACTGCCTTCGGTTGCATTAGCAAAATCGCCGCGGCTGTAAAAATGTTCATATCCCTGCGCCGTGGTAAAAGCGCCGATGCGTTCCCAAGTCGCCGGGCCAGCATACCAGAAGTTTGTTTGATAGCCAAGTTTTTTTAGCTGTGGTGCACTCGCCGTGGAATACGGTGACACAAAAGCTTCCGGCATGGTCGTAAGATAAAGATTGGCATCAGCAAAACCCGTGACGATTCCCGTCACTGCCGACACTGTACTAGGACCATTCGGCAGAAACGTACTACAGTAATCACTGTCATCCTCGGCAATAATCCCCTTCATGCCATCGGCAATATGCAGATCATTGTATTTTTCTAGCAAGGGCCAATTGGCATAACTTTCGGAAATAATGATAAAGATTTGCTGCGGTTTTGCTACTTGCGGGCCCTGTGCTTTTTTCTGCAAATATTCATCAAGATTATCCGCTGTCGCTTCTTTATAGGTGAGCTGAGCTGCTAAGGAGCGGATCTGCCCTGTATCAAAATTCAGCCCATTGCAGGCCTCCAAGCGGCTATTCATCGTATAGCCGCGCAAAACAGCCTGCACATCATCAAGAATTGCTTCATTTAAAAAGGAATCCTTTGTCACACCTGCATTTTCCCAATCCACTTCGGTAGCCCAACTCAGGCTGCCGCCAAAATTCGCCAGCGTTACACCGAAATAAAGCAACACAAGAAATGCTGCTCGTCCAAACCATTTGGACAAAGGGAAAGCAAATTTCAATTGCAAGAGGCGACAGGCCAGCCATTGACTGAACAACCGATAAAGCAAAAATGCCAGCAAGAATGCCCCGGCCAACCGTATAGGCAGATAGAATTCCTTGACAAGGGAAATGCCTAAGGCATAGACATCATCATTAAATGTATTGAACATGAGCAGGTTAAAGCTCGAATGAAACTGTTTGTAATAAGGGAACCTTGCCACATACAAAATGGACAATATGATAATGGAGACACCATTCAGCAGTTTGCATACAACCGTTTCACGGCGTGGTGCAAAAACATTTGCCAAAGTACTGCCGCTGAGGGAAAATAAGGTCAGCCAGCCAGCACTCTTGCAGCTGATCTTGAGCCCTACCCACAGTGCCGTGCCGATGTCGTCCCAGTCAGCCGCCGGGCTGATGTACTCGTGCATCCAGGCAATAAAAAAAAGTCGAAACAGGCAAAGCATCGCCAAGAAAAAAAGATATACCCTTATTTGCCGCCACATGAATGCATAGAAATTATGCCAGCTGACCACTCGCAAAAAAATCTGTTTCATAAAAACGAAAACTTTCTGAACCACACTAAACCAGTTCGAAAAGACTTCTCACAGCCCCCTTTAAATGTTACTCTCATGGTATATGAAAATACGAGCATAAGAGATAAAACTTTGAAGATTTTTTTGGTTTGCGCTTAAATTAACTGTATCCTCTAAATTTATTTATTATTTTTCGACATTTTTATTGATAATCCTATGTAATGCGATAATAAATTATAAAAACCGAAGTAGCGTACCGGTTTGGCGTATTATACCCATCTCCCTAATTTCGTATAAAAGCGTGATAATAATCACTGAATTATATAGAAATAACTTATATGCTAGAAATATAGAAATTACATCCTCATATATAATTAAAGAAGGTGGATGATAACATGCTGGTAGATTTAAGCGTTAGAGACTTTGCGAAAAAAGTTGCTTCTTCTGAACCGGTAGTGCCCGCTGGTGGTTGTGTTACAGCCTTGTCAGGTGTAATGGGAGTTAGTCTGCTTGAGATGTCGGTAGACTCTGCTTTCAGTCACCCGACTGGCGAAAAGCATGAAGAATTTTTTAGAAAAGCAAAGATACAGTTAGCAAAATTGCATGAAGAATTATTGATGTGTATCGAAAGAGACGCTACGGCATATCATGGTGTACTTAAAGCTTATAAATTGCCTAAAAGCACTCCGGAAGAAATAAAGGAGCGCAGGGAAAAAATTCAAGCCGCGGCTTTATCAGCCATTGAAGTTCCTCTAACAATCTGCGAAACCTGTTTAATGGCATTAGAGCCCGGAATCTCAATGCTACCCATAGTAAAACCCGGGGTACTTGGCGACTTAAAAATAGGTTTACTTGTACTTAAAACCAGTATTGAAGGTTCACTCGCAGCGGCTAGAATTAACTTATCTCTAATTCATGACCATGCAGTCGCTGAGGAGTTTCAAACTAGAATCAATAAAATCCAAACTGGCTTCGAGACGGCGGTAATAAAATTAAGATAGGTTAAAAGTAAAAAAACAGGACCGTAGTGATGCAGTCCTGTTTTTTTATAACAGCTTATCTTAAAATTAGTTGAAGATCTACAGACCAGTGTCAAAATAACAGTGTCTTGCGGTGCTTTCTGGGAATGGCATTTCCGGGTATAGGCACTATAAGCTTTCTGGAAGCACATGCATAGCATGCGATTTTTTGTTTGGAAAGAATCTTGCAATTTCATAATTTTTAAGCTTCTATCTTCCTGGCAATGACATAATTCACTGCATGGCGATGCGGGACTCCCGCTATCCAATCATATCGGCATGGAAAACATGAACGGCATAACCCGACAACTGGCTATACTGTTTAATTTTTTCTGCACCTGGCGCAGAAATCTCCAATGCATCCACTTGAAAACCGCATTTGGCAAAATAGATAGCATTCCGGCCTTCACCGCTGCCAATGTCCAGTAAACGTTTATTCGCTGTGTCGCCCTGTAAAATGTCCGCAATTTGCTCGGCAAGCTCCGAAGGCTGTATTCCCCAATAGAATTCCTCTTTCTGATACTCTCCATCATACGGGCCTGCCTTGCCTGCAAGACTTTCTCCTGTCATCAGGTAATCAATGGATACACCGAGCAATCTTGCCAAAGCCGGCAGCAGCAGGGTATCTGGCAAGGCATTGCCCTGCTCCCACTTAGAAATGGCTTGTGGTGTTACATTCAGCAGGGTACTAATTTTTTCTTGTGTATAGCCTTTTTCTTTTCTCAGCGAGGCAATTCGCCGCCCTATTTCATCATAATTATGGTTCATAGTATCTTCCTTTTTGAGATGTTCAGTACTGACAATCTCATTGTAAGCTAATCGCAATTTATAAGTCTAACGAACTATGGTTGCAAGTGTTCCTACTGGCAGGTAATCGATGGCAGACTGTTACAGGCAGCTGGCGCGTCAGCCATTTCCCCTCTTTCCTATGCGCTTGCAACCGTATATTTTGGTCCGGAAAACAGAGGGCAAGCTCTTGGCGCGCTGTCCGCCGCCATTGCTTTTGCATCCGGTTTCGGACCTGTATTTGGCGGATTTATCGAGCAATACGCCGGCTGGCATGCCTTGTTTCTGGTATCGGGTTCAAGCTTTTTGCTTGTCCCTCTTATCCTCAAATACGTTCCAGACCTAGAACACACTCAAGGGTCCTTCGATATTTTCGGAGCAGTTCTGTTCTCGGCAGGATTGGCTTGCATACTGTTAGGCGTAACGATGCATTGGCTATACCTTTTTATCGGCACTGCACTGCTTGCATGGTTTGACATTCATATCCGCAAAACATCCCAGCCTTTTATACAAGCATCATTCCTAAGAAATGGTCCTTTCCTGCGAATCTTGTGGATAGGCTTTCTTACTTTTGTATGTAACACTGGATTATTCTTTCTCCTGCCATTAGTAATGAAGCACACTTTTCACTTGCCATCGAGTACAATTGGCATACTTATATTGCCAGGTGCTGCTGTTGCTGCAATGCTCGGATCTTCTATTGGCCGCTGGACCGATCATTATGGGAGTTCGTGGATTCTTAAAATTTCTCAATACTCCCTTGTCAGCGGATTTATTCTTCTGGGTTTGTTTATTAACCTGCCGCCGTGGGTCGATGCCCTTGTAGTCATTATTCTTATGCTTGCGTTTAATGGCCTGTTGACTGCCAGTGGAAATTTAGTATCAACAACGCTGTCTGTAGCAGAGCTTGGTATAGGCATGGGTATTTTTACACTATTTTATCTTCTGGGCGGAGCCTTCGGCCCTGCGTTAGCCGGACGGCTAATCGACTTGAATATCCCTTTTTCCATCATTTATTATATCTTTGCTATGCTAGGAGTTTTATCTTACTGGTTAATCCCAGAAACAAAAAGCTGAAGAACTTCCGATTTTAATTTTATCTGCATACGGTCCCTCGTCATTGTATGGATTCCAATAAGCCTCTCCTTGCCATAGCTTTCCTTGCATAAAAAATGCGTATAAATGGTCATCATCAAACTCATAGGCGTCTAGTATTACTTTATGTAAATCATGCAAGGTATGTCTGGAAGATAGCTGAATGCGCCACCAAATTCCTCTCTTTAAAAGTACTTTAACAACATATATCATTTCACTCATATTTTCACCCTTTCCACTCTGAAAACAAACAACCGTTTACCTTACAGTATTTGACCTCAATCTTATTAATCCTCCTGGGAAACAATTCAGTAAATTTTCTGGAGATACTGCAATTGAGGCCGGATTTACCCGAAAGAGACCGTCCGTATTTCTGGCGCTGGCATCCTAACCTAATGAACGTCAGGGAAAAGTCAGCGAGAAAAACTTAGCTAAAACGCGGCTGATACTCACAGCACAGCCTGCGAGACTAATATCAGCGGCAATGGACGGATGGTTATAAAAAGGCATGCAAATGATTGCAAACTATCCGCTACGGAGCGGCCCTCCTGCCGCCATATACAAAACCCAGGCTGCCGTCACGCAGCCTGGGTTTCCTTCATCCCTTATTGTCTCAACCCCAGCCATATTGCCCCTGCGGCCAACAGCCCCGTAACGCCGCCGAACCAGAAAGGCGCGGCCGCGCCGAAGGCATCCCAGAGAAAGCCGGCAATGACCGAAGCCGGTAACAGCGCTGCGCCCACCACCAGCGCATGCAGGCCGTAGACCGAGGCCTTTTGGCTGCCGGGCGCAATATCGGCCAGCAATGCCTTCTCAACCCCTTCGGTCAGGCCGGTATACAGGCCGTAGATGCCGAACAGGACAATCAGCGCCCCGGCGCTTTGGGCCAGTGCAAAACCCAGGTACACCAGGCCATACACCAGATAGCCGGCGACCAGCAAGGCCCGCCGCCCCACCCGGTCGGACAGGAGCCCGGCGGGGTAAGAAATCAGCAAGTAGGTCACATTCATCAGCAAATACAGCAAAATAACCTGCGCGGCGTCAAAGCCGACCGTGCCGGCCCGCACCAACAAAAACTGGTTGGAAGAGTTGCCCAGGTTGAACAGGAAACTGACAATAATAAAATATTTGAGCCGGCTGTCCAGCTCCCGCCAGGAAAAAGTCAGTTTCTTGGCCGTCTGCACCGTGCTTTTCCCGGCGTCGCTCACCAGGAATAACAACAGTACGCCAATTACGGCGGGAATGACCGACAGCCAAAAGACGGTAATATAATGGCCATTATACCGCGTAAACAACCAATAGGCCAAGCCAATGCCGATAACCGCGCCGGCGGTGTCCATGGCCCGGTGCAGGCCAAAGGCTTTGCCGCGGGTCTGGTCGTCGCAGGCGTCAGCAATCAGCGCATCGCGCGGCGCGGTGCGGATGCCCTTGCCAAACCGGTCGCTGACCCGCGCCCATAAAATTCCCGTCCAGCTGGTGGCCACCACAAACAGCACCTTCCCCACTGCCGATAGACCGTAGCCGGCAATGGCCAGCGGCTTGCGCTTCTCCAGCCGGTCGGCCAGCCGCCCGGAGCCGATTTTGAGCAGACTGGCCAGGCTTTCGGCAATGCCTTCGATGATGCCCAGCGCAGCGGGCGACGCCCCCAAAACGGCGGTCAAATACAGCGGCACCAGCGGATAAATCATTTCACTGGATATATCGGTAAACAGACTCACTAGCCCTAACAAAATAATATTCTTATGCATATGCTACTCCATCCTCTTCTGCCCGTTAACCCACATCAGGTCCTTAAGGTCGCAATCAGCCGCTTGGGCTGTAATAATAGCCGGATGGCGTCCGCCGGCGACCGCACCACGATGTTGGCCGCCGCCAGCACGCCGGAGCTAGCCCCTTCCGGGCCCAGCACGCAGATTTTCAGCCCGGCAATGAAAAACATCGGCTGGTCGTTGACACCGTTGCCGATGACCACGGTCTGCTCGGCGCCCCATTCCTGGACGCGCCGGGCTTTTTCCGTGCCGTCCTGCTCCGCCGCTAATACCATCAGCTCCACCCCCGGCACGGCTGCCAGCTCCTGGCGCGCCAGGCCGAAGGTATCCGCCGTAATCACCGCCACGTGCGTCTTGGCCGCCAGTTCGGCCAGCAGCTGCCGCACCTCGTCGGCCATGCGCCCGTCCTCGGCCAACGTCCCGTTATAATCAAACACAACATGGCGGAATTCATACTGTCTGCCATTGGGCAACTGTACGGAAATCACTGTCTCCACTCCCCTTTATTTCTAAAATCATTTACTGTTAGAACAGTTTGGCAGCACCCATTCCCAGCCATGTAGCCAAAAAACCGACCAGGACATTGAGCCCGACATTATAAAACGCCCGCATAACATCCGCGTCCTGCAAAAGGCGCAATGTCTCATAACTAAACGACGAAAAGGTGGTCAGCCCGCCCAAAAATCCCACGGCAATTAAAAGCCGCCAGTAAGGGCTGACGCTCAGACGCTCGGTAGTCAGCGTCATAAACAAACCGATGATAAAACACCCCACCACATTGACCAGCAAAGTCCCCAGGGGAAACTCCGTGCCAAACCGCGCCGCCGCCCAATTGGACGTTAGATACCGGGTAGTCGCGCCAATCCCGCCGCCAACCGCTACTAAGATGATTTCCAGCATATCGTTTCACCTCTCTTGCTTCATCTGTTTTCCCTATTTATCGTTTCGGCGGCTTACGTCCGTACTTGATAACCTCCACATCGTCGATGGTGACCATGCCTTCTTCCAGCATGTCATCCAAAAACGGCAGCAATTTGGCAATATATTCCTCGCTGTCGATAATTTCCAGCAAAATAGGCAAATCGCTGGATAAATCGATGATACTGGCCGTATGAATCCGGCTGTTGGCCCCATAGCCGATAATGCCGCGAAACACCGTCGCTCCCGCCATATCCAGCTCTTTGGCCTTTTCCACAATAGCGTGATATAAAGACCGCCGTTTCCAGTGATCGCTTTCCCCGATATAAATCCGTAATCGTTTGGCTTGACTTGCAATTTTGGGCACAGAGATTCCTCCTTCGACTTGGTATACAATCCACATTCACACTCGCGTTACGGCCCTGCCGCCAGACCGGCGCAATAGACCAGTGTGACGGCATGGACAACCAGTTGTAGCAACGTCGCACCGGCTGCCATCACGGCAGCCAGCGCCGCCCGCTCCCGCCAGGCGGCGGGCCGTTTTTTGCCGATCTTCTCCATCAGCCACAGCACCAGAAACACCGCCACGATAAAAAAGCCCCAGTTAAACAGATACTCCAGCGCAATCAACAGCATGCTCTTCCTCCTCAGCCGGCTTAACGGCTTCCAGGCAGTCGCGGCGCTCTAGCGCGGCCAGCAGCGCGTACAATTTGGCCATCTTGGCCATCAGCAGCATTTCCTGCACCGGCTGATACCCATCCTGTCCGCGGAGCAGGTCGCCGCATTCTCCCTCCAGCTCAGCCAAGCAGGCATACACTTTCTCCCATTCCGTCATTTGTCATCCGCTCCCTTGCGCCATCCCTTGACGGCCGGCAACGCAGCCGGTCGTTAGCCCACGATTTTCATCGTATCGGTGCATAGTTGCAATAACGTAAAACCAACCGCCCATCGTGCGGCTAGATCGACCCGCTGTATCCTGGTTTCCTTGTCGCGTCTGCCCGCTTTTTCCAGCATGAGCAGCGCACAGTACACCGTAACGGTGTATAGTAACCCATTCAGCAGATACAGCAGCATGACCAAAACCATCGCTTCACCTCGCTCCATTCATATGAGGCTATACTCGTTATTTCACCACAACCACCGGCACTTTCGCATAGGTAACCACCTTTTGCGCCACACTGCCGATAACCAGGCTTTTAAAGCCGCCCATGCCCCGCGTGCCCGTGACGATAAGGTCGGCCTTGCGGTCGGCGGCATAGCGGATAATACTCTCCGCCGGATGCCCTCGCAAAATTTCCGTCTTAAGAGAAACTCCCTCTGCCTCGCCATAGGCGGCCGCCTGCTCTAAGAGCGGCCGGTACTGTTTTTCTCCGCCCTCGTACCATTCATCCACTTCGTCAATGCTGGAGCTAAACTCGGGCGGCTTGACGACACTGACCACCACTACGTCGCCGCCCAGCTTGGCGGCTAGGCTCACCGCCCAGGCCAGCGCCTTGTGGCTGCCTGCCGAACCGTCATAGGCCACGACCATTTTTTTCACATCCATGCTAATCGGCCTCCCTCTCTTTGATGACCATTGCCGCCATCGCCCGCGGCGGCTCGCTTACCGCCTCCAGCGGGAAAAACCATTTCTGGGCAATCATCGTCGGCACCACGGCGCTCAAAATGACCGTGGCCACCAGCACACTGTACTGGCTGCCGTCAATATATTGGTTGGTCAGTCCATACAACGCCGAGATAGTGCCAAAAGTCAAACCGGTGCTCATTAACAGCGTGGTATAGACGCCGGTGCGCGGCTCATACTGAAACCAGCGGGTGGCCGGCAGCACGCCGATAAATTTGGCCGCCATCTTGACCAGTAAAAAGACCAGAATGGCACCGGACATGGTATAGAGAGCGCTCACCGACACCAGCACCCCGGCCTTGATGAAATAAAACGGCGTAAACACCGCAAACACAATGGCCCGCATCTTGGTCAGCGTTTCTTTATATTGTTTGAAAAACCGGGCCATGGCCATGCCGATAATATAGGCCGGCAGCACTGCCTCGCTGCCGCTGATGACGGCCAAATAGGCCAGGGCTAAGAGCACCAGGAAAATAAACTTGATTTCCGGCTCGCTGACCCGCCCGCCGTACCACTTGAATACCTTAGCAGCCAGCGGCGTGATGGCAAACACGGCCACGATCATGACCGCCGTAAACCAGACGACTTTCAGAGAAAAACCGGTAAATAACAGGCCCAGCGCCAGCACCGTCCCCAGGTCGGTGACAAAGCAGGCCGCCAATATCGCCTGCCCCAAGCGGCTGGCCGACAGGCCGCTTTCCACCATGACGGCATACACCACCGCCACCGATGTGGTGGACAGGGCAATGCCGGCAATCTTGGCCGCATTGCTGTCCCAGCCGAACACATACTTGGCAAACAGCATACCGCCGGCAAACGGCAGCAGAAAGGATAAAAACCCAATGACCAGGCTTTGTTTCAGATTGCCCTTGAGGCTGTCCGGGTCGATCTCGGCCCCGGCCAGAAAGGTCAGCACCACCGCGCCGAAGCCGGCCAGGAACGTGACCCAGGGCGTAATCTCCAGTTGAATGGCGTTGCCGCCGATCACGCCCACGGCAATTTCCATGAGCGCCACCGAAATGCCCAGCCGGATAGACAGCACCGTGGCAATGAGGGCCAACAGCACCCATTGGGCGCCTATGGCAAAGTTTTGTTCCATCTGCGACTCCCTCCTTATTTTCTTATTGGCCTTTGGCCAATCACAACGGGGAAGGTAGGAGTTATTACCGCTGTCACTGCGGGGTTATGGCGAACTCCATCGCCCGGTTTTCGTTGCTGCGCTGTCTGCCAGGAACGCAAGCTGGCCGCTTGCTATTTTCCGGCAAACGGATTTTGAAATACCGCTTTGTCACCCAGTTCGACCTCAATTTCCAGCAAGCGGTTGTACTTGGCAATGCGCTCACTGCGGCAGGCCGAACCGGTCTTGATCTGGCCGCCGCCCATGGCCACGGCAAAGTCGGCCAGGAAAGTGTCCTCCGTCTCGCCGGACCGATGGGAAATGACATAATTCCAGCCGGCCTGGCGGCACAGTTTAATGGCCTCGATGGTCTCAGTCACCGTGCCGATCTGGTTGAGCTTAATAAGGACCGCATTGGTGCTCTTTTCCTCAATGCCGCGGGCAATGAAATTGGTATTGGTCACAAAAATATCGTCGCCCACAATCTGGAGGTAATGGCCTAATGCGGCCGTATGTTCCCGGAATCCCTCCCAGTCGTTTTCCGCCAAGCCGTCCTCCAGGGACACCAGGTAGTACTTTTTCGCCCACGTTTTGTAGAGCGCCGTCATTTCGCTGCTGCTCTTTACGCCTTGGCCGGACTTGGTTAAATGGTACTTTCCATTCTCATAAAACGAACTGGCGGCCGGGTCGAGCGCCAGGGCGATATCCACGCCCGGCACATAGCCGGCCGCCTGGATGGCGGCAATGATCAGCTCGCAGGCCTCCTCGTTGCTCTTTAAGTTGGGCGCAAAGCCGCCTTCATCGCCGACGCTGGTGGCATAACCTGCCTTAGCCAGTATGTTCTTTAACGCATGAAAAGTTTCCACGCCGTACTGCAGCGCCTTGGCAAAAGTCGGCGCGCCAACCGGCATGACCATAAACTCCTGGAAATCCACACTATTGTCGGCATGCTTGCCGCCGTTTAAAATGTTCATCATCGGCACCGGCAGGCGCGCCGCCACTTCGCCGCCCAGATAGGCATACAGCGGCAGTCCCTGGTCAACAGCCGCTGCCCGGGCCACCGCCATGGAAACGCCCAGGATGGCATTGGCTCCCAGATTGGCCTTGGTCGGCGTACCGTCCAGGTCAATGAGCAAGCGGTCAATTTTCTCCTGGTCGCCGGCGTCCTGCCCGCTGAGTTTGGACGCAATGAGTTTATTGACATTGGCTACCGCCTTAAGTACGCCCTTGCCGCCATAGCGGGCCTTGTCACCGTCTCTGAGTTCCAGCGCCTCATTCTCACCGGTGGACGCCCCCGACGGCACCGAAGCCGACGCCCGGACGCCGCTTTCAAGTTCCACGTTCACCCGGATGGTCGGGTTGCCGCGCGAATCCAAAATCTCTAACGCATTTACCTTGACGATCTTACTGGTCATGATGAATTCCTCCTTTGATTTCTTCCAGCTAGTTTATGTACAAAGCTTATTGCTAAGCCGCAGCCGCGCCATAAAGTGAGACTTGATTCAGGTGGAGTTTTAACTCCATCTGAATCTTAGCCGAACTTATCCAGGGACTTAGGCGCCCTTAATTCCCACTTGTAGAAGATGGGAGTCTTAGAGCGCCTTGGTCATCGGATAAAAAAACAGACTCCTACCACCTAAGTGGTAGGAGTCATTACCGTTTGCACGGGGTTCAGGGCGAACTCCATCGCCGCTATTCAAATATGGATTTATTATACCAGCCCGCCGGATTCTGCGTCAATAGCAACCTGCTAACTGGACAGGGCATGTTCATGAAAAAAGGCAGGGATTAAAAAGGACTTTCTCCATATAGTCAGGGTCTAGCGAGCAACGATAGCGCTTGCGCTGAATAGAGGCATTATAATCAGATTCTAACTTCAACAAATTTGCCGACAGTCTCCTCAATTGTGATAAATTTGCCGCCTCGATATTCATTCGCGTCTGCCACTGATCTTCTCGAAACCCAACGTCCAACACCCAGTGTAAATTATTTTCAATTCCCCAGTGCGACCGGGAAGCTTGGGCAATTTCTTCGATAGTGCCTTTCATACTCGTAATATACAAGCGAATTTCTGCCTCTGCTTTTT
>NZ_FNAM01000068.1 GCF_900101845.1 Sporomusa acidovorans
CGGCCATTATCGGCAGAGTATAACGGTGCAAAGGGTGCTTCATCAATCTGGCTGAAAACGTGTTCGTAAAATATGGGAGCCCAACTGGCCATTAAGCGTTTTTGTTGACTGGGGTGTAAATGCTGGAAGTCATCAAACAAGCGTTCCTGAAGGTGTGAATTATTTTTGCGAAACATTTATATTCGCTCACTTTCAAATATCGTTATGTTTATAATAATAATATTCGACTTCAAGCAGAAAATCCCTGTTCGCAATACCTACAAAACCTTATTTCATAAGGGCTTTAGGTCATTTTCTCTCGGCAACTGATACCCCTGTGCAGGGGGAGTTTTCGCAGTAGAATCATATGTAAAATAGATAAATTCTATTTTACAAACTTTTCTAAAGAAATTCTAAAAATAGAACTATATAATATAACACATACCTTTAACTTACCTATGAAACACTTCTCCAACCCAGCGGTTTAGCTGGGAATTTTTTTGTATTAGGGAAGTTAAGAGCATCTTTTAGTACCTTTTATACAGACCACAACCTGATGATTAGATAAAGCAAAGAAGCCGTCCTGGATATGAAGGCTTCTTTGCTTGCAGTTGTTCTTATTGTTTTGGTCGTGCTTTGATGCCGTTAGTCTGTGAAAAAACCTTGCCAGCGGCTTTGTTGCTTAGTTGGTCGTTTTTTTTACCTCCGTAGGGGCCTTGCTGCTGTTGCTCCAAACCATCCGGCCCGTGCGTTGACTTCAAATTATTGTCGTAAATATTACTCATATACATCATCACCTCCTTAAGATAGTATCTCCTCCATTGAAGTTTTCAGCACGTAGGAGTTCTTGTTACAGAAATATTGACGGATATTACCCTAAGACGCCAAGCCCCTGCTTGTGTCTTAATATTCGCAGGGCGTCTCGGGCAGTAACTGAATTTTATGAAAAGATGTTGGAACCAAGCGGACTTAAAGTTACGCAATATTCCTTGTTGCGGCATCTTGCGCAGGTAGAAGCCGGTCAAAATTACGGAACTTGCTAACTTTATGCGGATTGATCGCACTACTTTAAATCGGAACATAAAGCCGCTTATTGAGGCCGGTTTTATTGAAGTTAATGCGGGGGTGGATCCCCGTTCCAGGCAAATATTGTTGACCGCGGAGGGAAAATCTGTAATTTATGTGTGGAAAATTGTCCGGCAAGAGCGCTGGATGAAGAGGGAAAAACAGATGTAATAAGGATGTCTAAGCCATTCCCAGCCTTATGGCTTAATGGGCGATATTACTTTCCAGTTACAACGTTTAGGCAAGTCCCCCGAAGAGCAAAAAAAGATGCTATGGATGAACAATATGCCCGCTTGAAACAAGCAGCATATTTGGGCAATCAATATATGTGTTATAATTGCCTAAGGGTGTGCCCGCTTGGTTTATAAAATGCATTAGCAATATCGATTTCATAGTCAATTATGTTATACTCATTATAGTATACTAATCAACTTTTATCATGATGGCACTGTTGATTTTAGCACTATATTGATTACCAGGGAGTAACTATGATTATTATCGATAGCGGGCAAATGATTGATCATCATATGAAAAGTGATTTTCCCATAAAAATTAGACGTGTCGAGTATTATAAGCCGGGACCAATTTTAAAAAAACACTGGCATAAAGAGTTTATGATTTTCTACATAGAGAAGGGCTGGGCGGTCATTCACTGCAACTCGCTAGCAATCCCGGTTAAAGCCGGCGACCTGGTTGTTATCAATTGCAATGATATCCATTATATAGAAAACTGCAGTGATCACCTTATTGAACGGTACGTTATTGTTGATTTTGCTTTTTTGCTCAGCCACAAAGATGACATATGCCAAACTAAGTATATTGTCCCTTTACTGGAAACCCACATCCGGTTTCACAATAAGATTGAAAATGACGAGAAACTGAAGAGTCAGGTAATTAGACTCATTCAGGAATACGAACGGCAAGGCGTTGGCTATGAATTGCGGACCAAAGCGAATCTCTACCTTATTCTTGTTTCTCTTCTCGAACGGCACCAAGTGCCGACTGCTGATAGAGAAAAGCTCAATCATCAGCAACAACAACTTTATCCGATATTACAGTATATAGAAGAACATTACAGCCAAAAAATTATGCTGAAAGATTTATCGGCAATTATCAACATGAGTCCCCATCACTTATGTCGACTGTTTAAAAAGCTTATGGGGACGCCTCCTATCGAGTATATCAACCACTTACGTATCAATGAGGCTATGAAACTTTTACGGAAGCATCGTTTGTCAGTTAGCGAAGTTTCCATGATTGTCGGCTTTAATGATAGTAATTATTTTAGCCGTTTATTTAAAAAGTATCATAATATTTCTCCCAAAGATATAAGACGTTCTTAGACCAAAAAAGTTTCTAACATACTAAGTTTAGATTAATCCGTAAAAGCCCAGAATAAGGTAAAATGGGATGCCATTTACCTTATTCTGGGCTTTTACATGATAGGCTGTTGGTTTAGGCCGTTATCATAAATAACGGTGGGTGAGATGAGTAAAAATTTGGTAAAAAATATTGGTAAGGCTTTTAATTTTATGATAAATATGGTATACTACTAAATAAGAATATTACTATTAAAGGAGGCTATTATGGATCGACTAATCGACGTTTTGCGAAATAAAGGGTATAAGATTACTCCGCAAAGACGGGCTGTTATTACTGCGTTGTCCGAGTGCGGACAGTTTCCTACAGCTCAGCAAATCTTGGAACATGTAAAACAAACGAATCCGGATGTGAGCTTAGATACCATATATCGCAATCTAAGTCTATTTGTTGAACTGGGAATAGTTCACGAAATCCAAACATGCAATCAGGATGGCAATCGCTTTGAGATGGTCACCACAGGGCATCATCATCATGTCATTTGCCTTGATTGTGGCAAAGTCCAATGTTTACATTTTTGCCCCATTAGTAGTGCGGAAATAGAGAAAGTAGAAGAAAATGGTTTCGCGATAGTTTCTCATTCACTTGAATTTTACGGTTATTGTCAGGAATGCCGGGCCGCCGGGCAGTAAGAAAAATTATAGGCGGTACTGCTAAGACAGTAAAAAAAAGTAAGAGTTAGAAAATATGATCCGCTTGGAGGGATATGATGTTTAAGTTAGTACGTTTATTATCAGTTTTGATTATTAGTTCCATGCTATTAGGCGGTTGTGGACAGAATAAGGTATCGGAAAGTCAAACAAACGCAAATAATACAATGTCTAAGAACAGCTTTGCCATCGTAACTTCTTTTTATCCCATGTATGTTTCCACTATTAATGTTACCAAGGGAATTCCCGGGGTTCAAGTAATTAATATGACTAAGCCGCAAACTGGCTGTTTGCATGATTACCAACTTACACCGGAAGATTTGCAAAAACTTGAAAAGGCAAACGCATTTGTTGTCAACGGAGCGGGAATGGAAGCTTTTCTGGATAAGGTTGTTAAGCAACAGCCTCAATTGAAAGTTATTGATGCCAGCAAAAATATTGAGTTGTTAAAAGATGAAACAGGCGAAGAAAATCCGCATGTATGGGTCAGTATTTCCAATGCTATTCTTCAAGTTAAAAATATTGCCGAGCAACTTTCTGCCGCAGACCCTGCAAATGCGGCGAAATATAAAAGTAATGCCGACGAATATGTAGCAAAGCTGGAGGCTTTGCGGGCTATGATGCATACATCCTTGCAGGCTGTCAAAACCAGAGATATTATTACTTTTCATGAGGCGTTCCCCTATTTTGCCAAAGAATTTAACCTTAATATCGTTTCTGTAATTGAAAGAGAGCCTGGGACGGAGCCGTCGCCGAAAGAATTAGAAGATACCATTGAAAAAGTAAAAGAACTCCATGTAAAGGCTTTATTTGCCGAGCCGCAGTACCCGGCAAAAGCCGCTCAGATGATTTCCCAGGAATCAGGAGCGAAAGTGTATACACTTGATCCTGTAGTCACAGGCGAAGCTAAGCCTGAGGCTTATGACGACTACATTAATATGATGAAGAATAATTTAAATACATTGAAAGAGGCATTGCAATGACAGTCAGTGAAAGACATCCGCATTCCTGTGCTGAAAATAAGTGCCGTCAATTGTGTTGTACGAAGATTGAAAATTTTAGCGTTAGTTTTGGAGGAGCGACCGTTTTTCAGAATGTAAATCTTCATATTCACTGTGGGGAGCTTACTGCCGTGATTGGACCCAATGGTGCGGGTAAGAGTACGCTTCTAAAAGCTATACTTGGTGAAGTGAAGCATTTAGGCACATTAAGATACTTTGATGCCAAAGGTATCCGGACTGGACATCCTTGTATCGGCTATGTGCCTCAATATTTAAATTTTGATCTCAGTACACCTACCAGCGTGTTAGATCTTTTTATGGCTTGTTTGACCAGCTTTCCTTCCTGGCTCACCTGTTCCCAAAGCATCCGCCAGAGAGTTCGCCATGATCTTGCTAAAGTTAAGGCCGAACACTTGATTGACAGAAGGTTGGGGGCACTTTCGGGCGGCGAACTGCAGAGAGTATTGCTGGCTCTTGCCCTTGACCCCATACCTGATTTGCTGCTGATGGATGAACCGGTTTCAGGAGTTGACCAGAATGGATTGGAGTTGTTTTACAACATGGTTTCCGATCTGCGTGCGAACCATGATTTATCCATTATTTTAGTATCTCACGATCTTTCCATGGTGGCCAAATATGCGGATAGAGTAGTTCTTTTGGATGGAACTGTTGTGTGCAACGGTACACCGGCAGAAGTATTTAATGATGAGCGTACAAAAAACGTGTTTACCATGCTGTTGCCTTATGGTTGTGAAGATAAAGACATACCGGCAAAGCAAAAAGGAGGATATTCATGTTAGAAGGCTGGTATGCATTGGTAGATTTCGTTCTGCCGTTTCAATGGATAGGACACAATTTTATGAAAAACGCATTTTTGGCAGTGCTTTTAGTGACACCATTGTTCGGCATATTAGGCACAATGGTGGTTAGCAATCGCATGGCCTTTTTTTCCGATTCGCTGGGACACGGAGCGTTTACCGGGATTGCAATAGGGGCTTTGCTTGGCGGGATAAAACCATTAACGGCAATTATTGTATTTTCGGTAATTTTTGCCAGTATAATTACTATTATAAAACATAGAAGCGGGGCATCAACTGATACGATTATCGGGGTTTTTTCTTCGACAGCCATAGCGGTAGGTTTGATTATTATGTCCCAGGGCGGAAGTTTTACAAAATATTCGTCTTACCTGATTGGCGACTTATTAAGTATAACGCCTACGGAAATTGGCATGATTTTGATGGTGTTTATTGGAATTTTATTTTTGTGGCTGGTCATATTCAATAAAATACTGCTTATCAGCATAAATCCATCGCTCGCAGCCAGTAGGGGCATCAATACCTTGACTAATGAAATATTATTTTCTTCGGCACTAGCAGTTGTTGTTGCTATTAGCATTCAATGGGTAGGCCTGCTGATTATCAATTCTATGCTGGTGCTGCCGGCAGCTGCGGCCCGGAATATAACCACTAATATACGGCAATATCATCTTGTTTCTGTTTCCCTTTCGCTATTTTCAGGAGTAACGGGTTTGATATCTTCCTATTATTGGAATACCGCAACAGGGGCAACCATTGTACTTATTGCTGCTGTCCTATTTTTTATTACTTTTTCTATCCGCCACAGATTGACCTTGTAACGAGCGGACTCTGACCCTGTGGAAAGAATTCCCTAATAGAATAATTACTACATTACGGCAAAAGTTTTTAACTTTGCCGTAATGCCATTTTTTTAGGTAATGATTTTTATATGGCATATCGGTTTTCCAGCGGTGTGCTGTATTAACTTTTTCCTAATGGCAAGGCGTGGAATACATCCGTTTAGGCCAAAAGGGAGATTTTTTTGTCAGCAAATCTAATAAAAAAATATATTTAAAATATTATAAATTTTTTTAAAAGACACAAAATATTGGCAGGAGTTTTGTAATGAATCTAGAAATAAACTTGTGTAGACATGTAGGCAACTATACAAAAGGGTTACGACATGTGATTCAGAGAAGGAAAGGGAACTTATTTTTTGAAGAAGTCTTACCTGGAAATCCAGAGTTTAGTGAAACATATGAGGAGGGGCAACATGGAAAGTCAACTGAAAAAAGAAGAGTATAGTCAGTATCGGTGGGCAATTTTGGCTTTAATGTTTTTGTGCTTTATATTCACTTTTGTCACTCGTTTTGCCTGGCCGCCTTTAATTCCTGTTGTAGTGCCCGCGCTGGCGATGAAAATGACGCAAGCAGGCGCATTTATGAGTGCCTTTTATTTTGGTTATGTGATTACGCAAATTCCTGCGGGGATATTGGCTGACCGGTTTGGTGTACGCCTGATATTGGGGGCAAGTTTAGTCATAGAAGGACTGTCCACGTTCGGTATGGGATATATGTCAGGCTATGATACAGGATTATGGCTGCGGGCTATTACAGGCTTAGGCGCCGGTGCTGTTTTTGCTGCATGCTCCAGAGCGCTGATGGAATGGTTCCCGGCTAAAGAACGGGGAACGGCTTTCGGCATTATGCTAGCTGCCCCCTCAGGCGGTATTGTGCTATCCAATTATATAGTGCCTGCCTTGAACCAGGCTTTTAGCTGGCAGGGTGCATTCCAAGTAATTGGCCTTGCTACTGTAGTTTTAGGCATAGCCATTTATTTTATGGTAAAAACATCTAATCAGCCTAAAGGTGAAAAAAGTATGTTTGCAGGCATCAGGGGGGTGCTCAGCAATAAAAATATTCTTTTAACATCGGCGGCGGGCTTCTGTCTGATGTGGGTGGAATTGGGGACCGCTACCTGGGCAAATGCTTATATTAAAAAGTTGGGCTTTTCTATCGCAGATGCCGGTATGGTTATGATTTTTTATGGGATTGGCGGCGTTGTCGCGCCAATGGTCTCAGGTTATATTTCGGATAAAATAGGCAACCGCAAACTGCTGCTGATTATCTCTTATATTTTAATTATTCCGTTAACCGTATATTTTGGTTACCAAACTACTATTAATATGCTAAGTATCGTAGGTTTTCTCTTCGGTTTTTGTTCTTATCTGGCCAACCCGCAATTAACGGTATTAATATCGGAATTTGCTGGTAAAGAGTGGGCTGCAACCGCTAATGGTTTTTCAAACTTTATTTTTCAGACGGCTTCAATGGTTGGCCCATTACTCTTAGGATGGTCGATAGACACGACCGGCAGCTTCAATACGGTATGGTATATGATGGCTGCGGGTCCGCTTGTCGGGATTATAGTGCTGTTGGGAATTGGTAAAGGCAAACCGTCTATTTCCTCTGCCAAATAGAATATACGTAGAGATTAAAGAATTTTATAAAGGAAGAGAGTGATGTAAATGTCTGTAGACATGAAGGAGATTTTTGAACAACGGCTAGGCAGATACCAGGCAGCTATTGCGCTGGCGCCGGTGGACCGAATTCCCATTGGCATTGGCAGCAATAATTTTGCCGAGTCTTATACCGCCAGTAAACAAGAAGTTGTTTATGACCCGCAAAAATGGCTTCAGAGTGAGATGGATTTCATTCGCGATTTTCCTGAGTTTGATGTCTTGAGAAATAATCGGTTTTGGGCTCCTATGTATGACGCCCTTGGTGTTAAGACCTATAAGTTTCCCGGCCGCGACCTGGAAACTCATGTTGCCATTCAATTTTCTGAAGCCGAGAATATGCTCGCCGATGAATATGACCCTTTAATTGCCAATCCGGCGCAGTTTATGCTGGAAAAGTTTTTGCCGAGAATTTTTGGCGAAATGGACAAGGGTTCAGCACGTTCGCATTTTGCCTTCCTTAAAGCCGGTCTGGCGCCGGGGATGTTTGCTGAAATTATGCGCAACCGGTCTATTCAATTGCAAAACCAGTGCGGTATGCCTCAACCCATGAACGGAGCCTTTGTTGCCCCTTTTGACGCGCTGGGTGACGTATTGCGCGGTTTAACCGGTGTGCTTCGCGACATTCGCCGCCAGCCTGATAAAGTACTGGAGGCGTGCGATGTATTAGCACCGATTATGGCCCGGTTTGCTTTGTCGACTGCCGATCCCTTGCGCCGCTATCCGATATTTGTACCTACACACAAGCCAATGTTTATGTCACCCAAACAATTTGATACTTTCTATTGGCCTTCTTTTAAGAAAACAATGGAACTGATTATTGCCGGCGGCTATAAAATTAGGCTGTACATGGAAGGGGACTGGGGTAAGCATTGGCATCATATGCTAGAGTTGCCCAAAGGTTCGGTACTCTGTGATATAGATGATCAAGGTGATATTTTTAAGGCAAAAGAAGATATTGGACATCATATGTGCATTGCCGGCGGTGTTCCCAGCCAAATGTTTATTCTTGGCACTCCGGAAGACGTTGATGCCAGAGTTAAAAAATTATGTGAAAAACTCGGTGCAGGTGGCGGCTATATTATGGGGGGAGGATGTTATCTGCCGGTAAATTCCAAACCTGAAAATGTGCGGGCTATGGTGGATGCTGTTATGAAATATGGTTGGTATGACAAGACTATTAAGCCCAGACCACTGCCTCCCTTACCTGTCAGTGAAAAGATACCAGGATTAGGTGAGCAGCAGGTTCTTACTCCTTGGGAGATTAAGAAGGCTGACTGGGGCGGTGTAACCGGTGATGAGGCGCTTATTCGTAAACCGTGGGAAACTATTGAAGGTATGGCTTTCAACTGGTTGTGGAGTTGGGCGATGTAATGCGATCAGTTGACAGGTAGTTGTTGTAATAGATAAATGGCCAGCTTAGCAAAAGCATCATTTGCAGATAATAAGCAAATGATGCTTTTGCATGCCTTATATCACAATCGTTCAGGAGGGAAGAATTCTCAATATGTAGAAGTTACTCCAATAAAAAATTTCATAAGGTGGATACAAAACATATGGATAAAATTAATAAAAACTCATTCACTCCTCCCTTTTATCAGTTGGCAGCGATAATCGAAAAAAAAATAATGGAAGGAGAGTTTAAACCAGGCGAACCATTGCCGTCGGAAAATGATCTTGGCCGCGAATATGAATTAAGCCGGACAACAGTGCGCAAGTGTCTTAGCTTACTCGCTGAGCGCGGAATGATTAGCGCCCAGCAGGGACGCGGGACCTTTGTATCAAGACCTTCGTTAGACCGGGCAGTGTTTGTAATGGAAGATTTTAAAACTCAAATGAAAAGGCAAGAAAAAGAAGTAGGCTACAAGCTTATTAATGTCCGGTTTCGTAAGCAGCTTCCGGAATTTGCTCTTAGACTGGGGATGACCCCGGATGAAGGAATCTTGTATTATTGCAGGTTGCTTACAGCTAACGCGGAGCCGGTGGGAATCGAGCACAAGTATATGTGTTATAAAAAGGGCAGGCCAACGTTGGAGAATGAGTTTCAGTATAAGGCCTTTTCCGAAATTATCGCCATTCATACGAATTTTTTACCAGTGAGGAGTCAGGCTGTGCTAACGGCCGAGAGTGCAAGTGAGTATGACGCTAATTTTTTGCATATTAGTACAGGCGATCCCGTCCTCCGGTTGCAGCAAGTTTTGTATACGAGGGATGAAAAACCTGTTGGCATTGGTGTTTTTTATTATCGCAGCGACCGTTATTCATTAATTTCAGATATCCATCCATTAAAGGGGGAACGTTAAGGTGCTTGCAACGCTGGCAAAAGCCATCACCGAACTTGATGAGTCATTGGCGCTTCAATTAGTTACCAAAGCACAGACAGAAAGTATACCTACGCTTGATATAGTGGAAGAATGCCGTTCCGGCCTGGTGGCAGTTGGTGAACGATATTCACGCGGGGAATATTTTTTAGGCGATTTAATTTTGTCTTCAGAAATTTTCACAGAAATAATGGACATGCTTGGTCCTTCGCTGGAAGCCGCAGAGAAAAAGCTGGTCACAGGAAAGGTTGTTTTTGGTACTGTCGAGGGCGATATCCATGATATTGGCAAAAATCTGGTTGGCTCTTTATTGCGGTGTTATGGCTATGAGGTCTATGATCTTGGCGTGGATGTGCCCCCGGATAAATTTATGTTGGCGCTTACCGAAACCGGAGCTCCCATTTTGTGCTTATGTACTTTGCTTTCACCAGGGGTTGAGGTATTAAAAAAGACAGTTCAACTTGTTCGCCTTATTGACAAGGAAGCAAAAGTTAAAATTCTTATTGGTGGGTTAGTTAACGAGAATGTAAGAGAATATACCGGGGCGGATGCATGGGTGGATGATGCCCGGCGGGGAGTCGAAATATGTTTGGCATGGAGCAAACATATCCCCAGGTAACGCTTCTTATCTGATTGATTTCCATCTGAGATTGTAGTTACTGTCGGTTTCCTACTTTGGGAATGTTGGGTAGCCATCCGCGGTGAAGCATTAACTGGAGCAAGCGAAAGTCCCATTGGAGACCGTTGTTTAATATCTGATTAAGAGCCATGGCAATTTCAAGCTGATAACATTGTTGCAAAGATAAAAAAGTAGCTAATTGCGAGGTCCTGGCCATAGTACCAATAGCTATCGCGATTTCCATGTCAGTTAAACAAACTTTTTGGGGATAGTCCACCTTATTGTGCAGAATGGGTGATGAAAAGTGTACTTCAGGCAATTCAGCATTCCCTGCGCACATAAGACGCTCAAGCTCCTCAATTGCCGGGATGGTTTGTTCATAAATGGCCTGCTTTATTATCTTTTTAAGTTCATTATCTTGAGCTTGGTTATAAAAAGAGCTAAGGATAGGGATATTATGTCTGGCCTGAAGCAGTAAGCCAAACAGGCCGGCTGCCTCCATGTAGTTCAGCGGTTCTTTATCGACTATGGATTGTACGATTGTGCGCGCATATGCTTTTAGCTGATCGAGTATAGTCACTATATGTCCTCCGTGATTGCTAAGACGGTATCTATGCAAGTATCTGTTTTTATCGCAATAAAATTGCTCCGGGGTTATTGTTTTCAATTTTAATAAGAGTCCATAAGATTTTCTTCTGACAGGGTGTTAGTGACCCTCCCGCTGGTGTTTAACTTCCTACTAACATTCTCGGCAAATCTTTATTGGATACGGTACTAGCAACTGGTGGTGGTAGCCGCTTGCTGGAATTTTGGGGGATTAAGTATAGGGTTTTCCTGCTTAATGAGATTTATGTATCATTAATAGGTATAATAGTTTGGACCATCCTGGATACTAATTCTATGGAGGGATAGTATGTCTACAATAGGGCAGGAAGACAACCAGCAAAATAACCGGACAACAGGTCAAACTACGAAAGATCAGCAACAAGCAGACGAAACCATACCGCTTAGTGAAACAGGCCGGCAGCTTTCCGGGCAAATTGATAAACAAATACAGCAGTTTGGACAGCAGCTTAAATCTAAATCAAATCAGGAATTAAAGCAGATATCTGAACAATTAGAAGCCGTAGAACGCGAAATGCTGTTAGCGAAAATAGATAATCAGTTGCAAACGATTAAAGAAACCGCTTTCAGGCCGGAGGGGGATATTGCTCCGATAAGCCCAGACGGAGGTAGTTCGATATAACCTCTACCTGAGCGTCCGTCTGATTAAGTAAATGGCTTTGATAAGCAAAAGAAGGCATAAACCCGTCGATTAACGGCTATTTATGCCTTCTTTTTATGATAATTGCATACTTGTGTTTTAGAACTTAATAATCGAAGAGAGTGTTATAGAGCAACTCTATATAGAGCCGAGAGACCGGAAAAATTATATCCATGTCCGAAAACGGCCAGTATTTTATGTTATTCATTGCTATAATGAACTGGGGGAGATGGAAAGATGACGCAAACCAACATACCGGAATTGCTTTTGGATAGAAAAGCCTGCTATGCTGCCATGCAGGCACACGATGTCCGGTTTGACGGCCGCTTTTTTTGTGGGGTTTCTTCTACCGGCATATATTGCCGGCCCATTTGCCGGGTAAAACTTCCCAAAGAAGAAAACTGTACTTTTTTTATCAGTGCTGCTGCCGCAGAAGCGGCTGGATACAGGCCTTGCCTTAGATGCCGTCCGGAATTGGCCCCGGGGATGGCTCCGATTGATTCGGCCGCGCGTTTGGCGCGAAGTGCCGCTTTAATTATGGCTGAAGATTGTTGGAATACCCACAAAATTTCAGACTTGGCGGCGATGCTTAACATTACCGACCGGCACCTGCGACGCGTTTTTCTGGCTGAATTTGGTGTCTCGCCAAGCCGATATTTTAAGACTCAGAAATTATTGTTAGCAAAAAGCCTGCTTACGGACACACGGCTGGCAGTGACGGATGTGGCACTGGCTGCGGGGTTTGGCAGCATTCGCCGCTTTAATGAATTATTTAAAAAATACTATCACCTTGCACCCAGTGAGCTACGAATGAAAGCCGCACGCATGGGGAGAAACAAGGACGGAATTACCCTATTTCTTGGCTATCGACCGCCATATGCCTGGGATAGTTTGCTGTCGTTTTTAGCAAGCAGGGCGCTTCCGGGAGTTGAGAGTGTGGCCCAAGATGCTTACCGCCGTACAGTTGCTATCCCGAAAAGTGGAACAATTTATTACGGGTGGATTGTGGTAGAAAATAGGCCAAAACTGAATGCCCTGTCCGTAACTATTTCGGCAGGACTATTGCCGGTTTTATCTCAGGTATTAGCCAGGATCAGGTTTCTATTTGACCTTAACTGCAGTCCGGATAAGGTATATGAAAAGCTTGTCATTATGAATGAGATTGTAGCCAATATCTATGTGCCTGGGATTCGTGTACCGGGGTGCTTTGATCCGTTTGAAATGTCAGTACGGGCTATTTTAGGGCAACAGATAACCGTTAAGGCAGCCAGTACGTTGGCCGCGCGACTGGCTACCGCCTTCGGCAACAAATTGGATACTCCATTTCCAGAACTTCAGTTTACGTTTCCTCAACCGGAAAGATTCTGTTCCCTGGAAAGACCGGTTGAGAACTACCTGGGCCCCCTCGGTATAACAAAAGTTAGAGCCCGGTCCATAGCCGCCTTGGCGTCGGCGGTTGTGGCTAAATCCTTGACGCTTTCCAGCAGTGCCGGTCCGAAAGATGTGATGGAAAAACTTTTGGAGGTTCCCGGGCTTGGTCCGTGGACAGTCCAGTACATTGCGCTGCGGGCGCTTGGTTGGCCTGATGCTTTTCCCCATACCGACTATGGGGTGAAAAAGGTCCTTGCTAATCGCTCACCGCAAGAAATATTAAATTTATCGCGGGATTGGAGTCCGTGGCGTTCCTATGCGACTATTTTGCTTTGGAATTTTCTTGCGCAAAAGTTTGCGGATAAGAAAGATGGGAGTTGAGGCCATTGATTTACACGTGTTCATTAGATACCCCGCTAGGGGCTATGAGAGCGGCTCAAAAAGATAATACCCTTGTTGGCTTGTGGTTTATTGGACAGAAATATTTTCCCCGTCAAACGGCTAACTGGATTTACGCGCCTGATCAACCGATTTTCATAGCACTGCGCAATTATCTTGCCGATTATTTTGCCGGCAACCCCGGAACATTTGCCGGCAGGCTTAATCCCCAAGGATCACCGTTTCAAAAAACGGTGTGGGATATTTTGCTGCAAATTCCGCTGGGGCAAGTTGCTACTTATGGACAAATAGCCAGGTGGGTTGCTTGTAAGCAAGGGCTGCCTTCCATGTCGGCCCAGGCTGTAGGAGGGGCTGTCGGGCATAATCCTATTGGAATTTTGATTCCCTGTCATCGGGTTGTTGGCTTCGATGGAAATTTAACAGGTTATGCCGGCGGACTGGATAAAAAAAAGGCGTTGTTGCAAATCGAGAAAGTGAATTTAGAAAAGTGGCATAAGGCAAAATGGCTTGGAAAACCGTGGGAAAAGAAGGATTAGTTAAAACAATGATTAAGTAAATAAGTAATTACCTTGAAGGGGGAGGATGGATAATGGCTCTTTTTAATCAGATAGCTCATAGATACGATAGTTGGTACACTACTCCTCGCGGTCAACTAGTCGATACTATCCAAAAGAAAATGGTTCGTGATTTGGCAGAGCCTCAGCCAGGGGAAGTGGTTCTGGATCTGGGGTGCGGTACCGGCAATTATAGTATTGAATTAGCTAATTATGGCTGCCGGATAACTGGGATCGATATTTCTGAAGGAATGCTTGCGGAAGCCAAAAGGAAAGCGAATAATCTTAATCTGGCAATTGATTGGCGGCAGGCAGATCTCGCAAGCTTACCTTTTTCTGAAGAAACTTTTGACCTTGTTTTGACAGTTACAGCTCTTGAATTTGTTTCCGACCCGCGGGGCGCACTACTGGAGGCAATGCGTGTACTTAAACCCGGGGGCCGTTTAATCGTTGGTGTTCTAAGCAGTGACAGTTCCTGGGGAGAAATGTATCGAAAAGAAGCTGTTGATAATCCGGAAAGCGTCTTCGCTGCTGCGCATTTATACGGGCAAGATGAGCTAACAAGTTTACTCCCCAATTGTATGAGAATATTGGGCGGGCTTTTTATCCCTCCCGGCTCTCCTGAAATTAACATTACAGAAGCAGCAAATATCGAGAAGGCAAGGCAGTTGGAATATAACAGCTTTATAAAAAATCATGCTAAACCGGGTTTTTTGGTTGCTAGATGGAATAAGTCCCACACTTCAATATCCAACCGCTATGGGTTGGCAAACTAAACTTTTGTTAATAAATGCGGCCATGACGGTCATGCCGCCTCCCTTGCAGGGTTTGCGTTGGAAATCGATCAAAAGGGCGCTGACAAAAATATCTTTTTTCTTTTTCAACACGCTGAAGAAACGGGAGACGGTGCTGTTCAGTGCGCTTCCTTCATTAAAAAGCATAATATCAAGGAAATTTTTGCTTACCATAACCGCAGCGGGATGATTCTTAATTCTATTAATATAATCGACGGAACCAGTTTTTGCGCGTCCAGGGGGATGATTATCCATATGGAAGGCCTACCTGCTCATGCCAGTGAACCGAAGAAAGGAGCAAATCCGGCTTTTGCTATTGCTAGGATTATTGACGCTATTCCGGAATTCACCTCCGCGGAGAAGAACAAAGGTATGGTGCTTTGCACTGTTATTCAGGTAGATAAAACTACATCCCCACTTGCTTAAGAGTGGGGATGGTAGTTTGCGTTATGAAGGGAAAAGTCCAAACAACATTCATCCGTTACGAAGGCTTGGAATAATCCCGCGGTCGTTTTTTGGGCCAGAGGAAGCAAAACTTCGGCCGCCATGTTATAAAGAGAGTCATCGCCTTCATAACGAACCCAGTCAAAAAAGTCGGCTGCGATGTGAGCATTATTAAGGATAAGAGATTGGGGCTTTTCCTGGTACATGCCCTGTGTTGACACCGCAAATTGGCAGCAGCGGTTTTGAACCCATATTTCAAACTGCTTATGTCCGTTAAAGAGCTTAGCCCGTGCATGATGGGGAACACATAAGTCCTGAAGCAGGTGAGCTGCCGCTCCCAAGAAAAATACAGCTTCTTTAAAATTATTTTGTGCAGCGTATTGTAAAGCTAACCGGTAGTACATGTCAAAGTTTTCGAGTGCATTGGTAAAGTGCCACAGCCCTTTGTTTGAACAGGGCTCAAAATAATGATGTATGTTTTTCCAGTCCTTATCAGCCCAGTACACCCCGGCGTTAAGTTCTGCTAAATAATAAGTAAGTAGAACTGCGGTCTGCTCAAATCCATCATTTTTTATTATGGAAAGAGCCTGGCGATTACAAAATTCGTGTGTCAATCCGGGTTTATCCACTAGGTTTTGGAGAGGAGACATAGCCGTCAGTACCAGGTGGAGGCAAGTTTCCGCAGATGGCTGTTTAGTAGTAATAATCATTGTTTTCTCCTCAAGACTATTTTTGATAAAAAGCCGTTAGCTGGCGGGGAATAGCGTATTGGGGTTATCTATACAAGCAGAAAGCCTATTGGCAACATGATTTGCTGCGTCAGGCTGGCGTAGCGCGCGGGCTTTAGACTGCATATCCTGCAGGATTTGCGGTTGTTGCAAAAGCTTTTCGACAATAGGGGTAAGGCTAACGGAAAGTTGCAGTGCGACTCCCTGACGGGTTAGGAAGTCGGCATTTTCTTCTTCCTGACCGGGTAAAGGCTTAAGCAAAAGAATCGGAAGTTCCATCGCTAATGCTTCACTACAGGTTAAACCACCAGGTTTTGTCATTAGCATGATCGATTTTGCCATGAGCTTGTGAATATGCTCTGTATAACCAATGACTGTAAGCGGATGAGTCAAAAAAGTTTTCGCTTTGAGGTTCAGTAAATTTTTTTGTAATTTTTTATTTTTTCCTGTGACTACTACTATATGGATTTTTGTCTTTGCTGCTTGCAAATTGACCACAGTCTCTTCAACTGCGCCGAGCCCAAGGCCTCCGCCCATGATTAATATTATTGGCATATTAGCGGTTTTGCGGGAAATGCTGCTCTGAAAATTAGTGAATTTAGGCGAGATTGGTATTCCAGATACAAAAATGCGCTTAGTGCTGATTCCCCGTTTGGCAAGAAATGCTTTTATTTCATGATTTGCTACAAAATATTGATCAATCTCAGCATGTATCCACATTTCATGAGCGGAGAAATCTGTGGTCACTGCGACCAGGGGAGTGGCAAGCTGCCTGGTCCGTCTTAAATAGGCGGCGGTGCAGCAGGGAAAGGGATGTGTAAAAACCAGCAAATCAGGAGTGTAATTTTGCAGTAATTGCAACAGTTTCATTTTCATAAGATAGGCCGTAATATTTTTGATACTAGTACCGGAATATGTTTCTTGGGACCAATGATAAAGAAAATCATAAACATTTGGGAAAAAATCGATCATTTTTAAATAAGCTTCTTTGATTAGTCTGCCTAAGGAATTTGTCTGGTCCAAGAAATCAACAACTTTAATATCAGCGGAAGGGGAAATACAAATCAGTTCATCACGAATAGCGTTAGCCGCCTGGGTGTGGCCATCACCGACCGAAGCTGATATTATCAGCACCTTTCTACTTATGATACTCACCCCTTTAATTAAAGTAAGGTTCTAGATTCATTGTAGCAAAGCAGGTGGTTGGTGCTGTTAAGACTGTGTTATCTTAAGATTAAAATTTATTCTTCTACCCGGGAAGTACGCTAGCGTGCAATAAAGGACGTTGTTGATGAAAGTCTGAGTGGATATTGTACCACCTAATTAATTTTGCAAAAGCAGCATAAAGGGGAAAAGGGTGCAACCCATTTTTTATAGTGTGCTCGAATAAATTACTTATGGCAATTTGGCGGTGAAAATGCTCAATTGTTCCAAACCGCCGCGAAGTAATTCCCCATTGTAAGCTGGTGCCTGCCCCAAAATGATCGTCGGCTAGTTGGGCATTATTTTGTGAGTTGATGTTTTTTTCGGCCGTTTGCAGAACTGTTTGGATGCGGGTCTTGTTATGGCTGTAGATTGGTATGATGTAATTCTGCAGTATTCGAATTGCTTCTTTCAATGTTCGTTTTGTACTCATTCTGGCAAAAATCAGGCCGTTATACATGTCGGCAAACACATGGAAATAGATAATGCCTGCGCCTTCAACATTTTTTCCTGAGAGACACTTGTAAACCAGCATTTCGCCCGGCTGGCTTGGACGAACATCACGATCATGCAATTCCGGATGAATTTTATAGATAAATTTTAACTGGTCAGGGTTCAGTTCATTGCCGCAGCCTAGGAACAACCGGTTTAACAATATGTTGCAGACTGCTTCGTGGTTCTTCAGGCCAGATTGGCATTTTAATTGCCGCAATGCTTCTAACGTTATTGAGAAATGAATTTCACGCAGTTGAGTTAAAAGTTGAAAGTCGTTTAGATTGGGGTTTTGCAGATATATATAACTAAGATGCCGCTGCATATCGCTAAGTTCCTGTTCGGATTCGATAGGGGTGTGGATCATTTTCCTTTTTAGATTCATCATGATGATCGCCTCCTAATAGTAATGCCGGCGAGGATGTGTAACCATCATCGCCGGCACCTCATTGTGAAAACTAACTAAACATAACATAAGCAAATTAATCTATGGCAATAATTATATATGAATAAGCTGTTGTCAGCAATAGTTATTTTATCGAAAAATAAATTCTGCAGTTTGCTGTTTCCCTAATTTTCGCAGTTTAACATTATTTGGTTTTGTATATTCCCAATGAATTACTGAGCAGCCTTGTTAAGCAACGTAAAAATTATGAACAAAAAGTAGTTTGAGGCTGGTATTGACGTGATTTGGGTTTAGTTGTAATATGAATGCAAGACCAATTTCCATACAAGTTAGGGGATTGTCTTGGAGTTTTTGAACAGAGATTTTTATAATCCAGGAAACGATACAAACTTTGAATAGATTGATTTACTGGTACAATGTAGTATCGACTGTAAGCAAGCAACTGCTTTTTGCAGTTGTTTTTTTTGCGGTTAAATAGAGTTTGTTCTGTTTGCCGAGACTTGGAACAAGCTGTGCTCTTTAGGGAAAGATGTAAATAGACGCGAAGGGAGAGTGGCTTTGATGATTGATCTGGACTTAACGATTTCCCAAATTCTTGAGATGTATCCCGAAACGCGGGAGGTCTTTATTATGAACGGATTTCCACAGTTTGCCGATAAGGACATTCAGAGAGATTTGGGCTCCGTACTAAAATTAAAAACTGCGTTAAACAGCAAGAATTTAAATTTAGAGGCCTTCGTTAAACTGCTTGAAGGAAAAATTCACGAAGTTAGGCAGTACTCCCGTCTGTCATCCAATATAAAAGCAAACGGTCAGTGTCTTAATTTGCTTGCACTTTTGCCTTGTCCGTTGAAGGTCCCCTTGCAAGGTGAGCTGCAACTGATGCTGAATCATCTTCACAATGAGAAAGGGTTGGATTTACATTATAATATTGACACTTCAGCCAATAAGTATATTCATTATGAAGATTATATTCCGTATTTTGCAGAACCGGATGAAATTCCGGATCTTATTATAACAACAGGTTAGAATTTTTGCATGAGAAATTTGTTGAACGGTTTGTTGAAACCGGGATTTTTCTGCGGGCAACCGGCCAACAAGTCAACCCGCAGTTTGTTTCGGCAGGGTTAGTTGATCCCCAGGGGCATTTTTTCGTTTTAGCAGTGAATGCCCTGGTTATGGTTATCGATAAAAAACGTTTGGGCAGCTTACCGGTTCCACGCACCTGGGGTGATCTCTTGCAGCCGGCATTTGAAAAACAAGTTGTGATGCGTGGCCACGGTGATATTTATTGCGATGCTCTGCAGCTTTATTTCTATAAGGACTATGGCAACGCTGGCATTACCGGACTGGCCCGGGCAGTACGGTATGGACTGCATCCGGCGCAAATGATAAAGGAATTAAGCAGCTCCCGCCCGGAATTACCACCCATATATATCATGCCGCGCTTTTTTGCAGAAACCCTTCACGGCCATAGCGACATTGAAATTATCTGGCCGTCAGACGGAGCGCTTGTCTATCCGGTATCACTTTTGGTTAAAGCCAATAAAACGGCAGAATTAAAGGAATTGGTTGATTATCTGACCGGACCGCAGGCGGCTCGCGTTTTCGATGAGGCATTTTTCCCGGCAGCTCATTTTGCGGGGTGTGGCAGCCTGCCGGAGAATGCCAGCTTTAAATGGGTTGGCTGGAATTATATACGAAGCTGCAGAATTGAAAGGCTGCAACAGGAGTTGAACGATCGTTTTGTGGCCGCATGGAAGGGAGGAACTTTGTCATGCAGCTAATTACAGTAGCCGGTCCGCCTTCGTCCGGCAAAACATCTGTTTTAATTAGAATAGCCGAGATGTTGCAAAAACAAGACGAACGCCATTTAGGGGTTATTAAATTTGACTGCCTTTCTACCGGGGACCGGGAACTGTACCAAAATAAAGGGATTCTTACGCGCGTGGGGCTGTCGGGCAACTTATGTCCGGATCATTTTTTTATCAGTAATATTGAGGATTGTCTGGCGTGGGCAATTAACAGAAAGCTTGATCTGTTAATCACAGAGAGTGCCGGTCTGTGCAATCGTTGCTCACCCCATATTAAAGGTGCGCTGGCCGTTTGTATCATCGATAATTTGAGCGGTATACATACTCCCCAAAAAATTGGGCCTATGTTGAAATTTGCCGATGTAATCATCATTACCAAGAGTGACATTGTATCGCAGGCAGAACGGGAAGTCTTTGCTTTTAAAGTACGTCAAGCTAATCCGGGGGCGGTAATTACTCATGTAAACGGTATTACCGGTCAAGGGGCGTTGGAAGCAAGCCGATTGTTTCGGAAAGCGGCAGCGTTAGACACTCTGCAAGGCTATTCGCTGAGATTTACAATGCCGGCAGCAACTTGTTCTTACTGTCTGGGACAAACACGAATTGGTGAAGATTTTCAAATGGGTAATGTAAAAAAGATGGATCTTGCTTGATTATATGCTGCAATTGGAGGAATTTGCCGTGCAGGGGCAACTTGGAAAAATAGCGGTAGGCGAATTAGTAAAGTTATTTCCCTATGCCGAAGATTTTTTCGCAGCTTTACCGGTCACGCCTAATCCGCAAGTAAGTGTGAATGATTTTTTTCTTGGACTTGAGGACGGGCTGTTAGAGGAGTTAGGACAAAGCTCGGAGGATTTAATCAAACAATTTAATGAGTTTATGCGGCAAATGGAACAGATAAGGAAGGTTGATGAGCCAGTTAGCTCGATTACAATTATCGGCGGACAGGATAAGGACGGTATGGCGGAAGATGTTTGCCTTACCATATATGCAGGTGAAATTGTTTGCATTGTTGGCTCTACCGGATCGGGGAAAAGCCGGTTGTTAGCAGATATAGAATGGCTGGCTCAGCGGGATACACCGACAGGCCGTAAAATCTTAATCAATGACCAGCTGCCAACTGCGGGAAGGCGCTATTCCATTCAACATAAGCTGGTTGCTCAGCTCTCGCAAAATATGAACTTTGTTATGGATCTTACTGTAAGTGAATTTTTGCGGATGCATGCGGAAAGCAGGATGGTAAGAGATCTTGAAACAGTGGTAGCCAATGTGATTTTGCAGGCGAATCGCTTAGCGGGAGAGCAATTTTCGGCGGAAACCCCGGTTACTTCCTTGAGTGGCGGACAATCACGCGCGCTAATGATTGCTGATACTGCTTATCTAAGTGCTTCGCCGGTAGTATTGATTGACGAAATTGAGAATGCCGGTATTGACCGTCAAAGCGCTCTAAAACTTTTAGTGGATAAGCAGAAAATTGTTTTGATGGCCACGCATGATCCTATCTTGGCGCTTATGGGGGATAAGCGGTTGGTTGTTAATAACGGTAAAATTAGTAAAATACTAACTACTACAGATAAAGAACGGCGCAATCTGGAAATTTTAGAAAAACTTGATCGACAGTTAACTGATGTCAGAAATGCGCTTCGCCGCGGAGAAAATATTGATACATTGCCCGAGACGCTTAGGGGGAGCGAAGTTATTTAATTTACCAATGTATCTAAACTCGCTTCAGCATGATTGCTCAGGCGATTTTTTATTTTGGGCGAATTTGCAAGGCTGTACATAATTCATAACAATTTAGTGAGAAGGGGACTTTGGCTACATAAAAATGTCTTGGTAAAAATTTTACAGAATAACATAAAAACTAAAAGACAGTAATAATTGCTTGGTTACGCTAAAAGGAATGACCGCCAGGAATATTGAACTATTAATTATAATTTGAACAGAAACTGGCGGGGGTATATATGGGTGCTAAGGAATTAAACAGTGATTTCGAAAAATTGAAAATGGGCTTGGATTGTTTTCATGGCAATATTGTTATTGCCGACAATGACGGCAGAATTATATTCCTGAATGAGTATGCCCGTAACCTTTATAACCTGACAAATGAAGAAGCGCATACTATGAAAATTCATGACCTTGTTGATCGGGGGATTATCGATAGATCGGTTTGCGTTGAGGCCTTTGAAACCAAAGAAACCGCTATAGGCTGTCTCAAAACGGCAACAGGAGTCGATCTGGATAGTGTAGGCTTCCCCGTTCTTAATGAAAAGGGCGATCTGCTTGTAGCAGCAGCTTATAGTTATGACGGACAGTTTATGAAAGTATTGATGGAACAAATTGAAAATGAAAAGAAGAAAAATCGCCATATTAAACGCACACTTAAATATTTGCAGGGAGCGAACAATAAATATAAATCTTTTATTATTGCTGACGAAAAAATGAAGAATCTCTACCATGATGTTAAGAAAATTGCACGGGCGGAAAGCAATATATTGATTTACGGTGAAAGTGGAACCGGCAAAGATGTTATGGCAAACTATATTCATCAAAACAGCAATAGACAAAATGAAGTTTTTATTCCTATCAATTGCGGAGCCATTCCCAGTGAGTTGATGGAAGCGGAATTTTTTGGCTATGAGAAGGGTGCTTTCACCGGTGCGAATAAAGAAGGTAAGGCCGGAATATTTGAAATGGTCGACAAAGGAACACTTTTTTTAGATGAAATCGGCGAGTTGCCATTGTCTCTTCAGGCCAAGCTGTTACGCGTGTTAGAATCCGGAGAAGTTAAGCGGATTGGCAGTAGTAAACCTATTTTTATTGATGTGAAAATTATTGCGGCAACAAATAAAAATTTAAAATCTATGGTAGAGAAAAAGCTTTTCAGGGAAGATTTGTATTACCGGCTCAATGTAATTCCCATTATGATACCGCCGCTTAGGCAACGACCTAAAGATTTAATTGAATTAGCAAAATACTTTGTAGATGAGTTTAACAAAAAATACGAATGTGAGTTAGTTTTGAATAGTGATCTAATCAGCAGATTTAAATCGTATCGTTGGCCTGGCAATATACGTGAATTAAAAAATGAAATTGAACGGATGGTTATTTCGTCTCAGACAAACTCAATTTTTATCAGTGGACTTAATACTATAGAAACTGAACAGGAAGAAAAGACAAGAGAAAAAGCAGAAAGAATCGATTATCTTCCAGGTATTAACTATAAAGGTGAATTAAAAGATGCAGTAAGAGTTTTTGAAAAGAATTTTATTAAAGCTGCCTTGGCGGAATGTGATGGCAAGGTTGCAATGGCAGCCAACCGATTAGGGATACATCGTTCGGTTTTGTACAAAAAAATTGAGCAATATAAATCAGAAGAATAGTGGATAAATAACAAATTTTTGTTGTCCGCAACGGTAACGTTGTGGACTTTTTTATGCAACTACTTGTCTCTGGAGTGAGACAAGTAGCTGATGTGAGACAAAAACAGTCGCAAATAAAAGACAATTTACCGATTTAAAAATGTAGAGGACGCTCTTTTTTGTCGATAAAAGCCGGCTTGTAGTTAGTGGCATTAACATATTTTAAGGCAAATAATGTTTGGCACGGATATTGCATTAACTATTAATAGTAAGAATAGTAAAAATAGTAGGAGATGAATACTTGTACGTGCTGTTTGACTGAATTAAGTCGGGCTATGTGAACACAAGAAAGTTGATTTCAATGAATAGGAGAGAAGAACGAATCATGAACAAGACTACCAGAAAAATGAAAACCATGGACGGAAACACAGCAGCGGCTTATATATCGTACGCCTTTACCGATGTGGCAGCGATTTTCCCGATTACGCCGTCTTCGAATATGGCGGAAAGTGTGGATGAGTGGGCGTCCCAAGGCAAGAAAAACCTATTTGGGCAGACGGTGGAAGTTGTGGAAATGCAGTCAGAAGGCGGTGCCGCCGGAGCGGTTCATGGCTCGTTGCTGGCCGGAGCACTCACAACGACCTATACGGCCTCGCAAGGGCTGTTGCTGATGATTCCCAATATGTATAAAATTGCCGGTGAACTGTTACCGGGGGTATTCCATGTCAGCGCGAGAATCGTGGGCGCCAATGC
>NZ_FNAM01000092.1 GCF_900101845.1 Sporomusa acidovorans
TGCATCATTTTTACCTGATAGGTTGCAAGCCCCGACAATACTGGCCGCTGGACCTGTTAATATTGTTTCAATTGGTTTCTCCATGGCAGCTTTGATATCAGTAAGGCTACCATCACTTTTAACAATCATGATTTGTGCGTTAATGCCAAAACTACCTAGAACCATTTTAATTAAATCAATCCATTCAGTAATAATCGGCAGCAACTTAGCATTTAGATATGCGGTAACCGTTCTCTGGTAAAAGCCAAGCGATGTCGCTAGCTGGTGTGCACAAACGACAGGTAAATTCAAATGCATTTGAGCTAGTTCTTTTGCTCTCAGTTCGTGCTCAGGGTTACGTACACTGCAAAAGCCGGATATTGCTATTGCGGAGACTTTATTTCTAAATCCCTTGAAGGCTTGAACCAAGGTCTCTTCATCTAGCTGCTCGTAAGCCATCCCGCCGGTATCATGACCACCGTTAATGACTACGCAGTGACCGCCGGGCAACTTTTCTATCAGTTGATTGCCAATAATAATTACACCAACCTCAGATCCCTTACCCTCCACAACGGCATTAGTCGCTAGAGTTGTTGATAATGCCACCATGCTGATTTCTTCATAGTTGTCGTACGCTAAGTTTTCTATGCAATTTTTAATTCCAATAGCAAGATCTGTTCTGGTCGTACGGGCTTTGGCTTTCTTTAAAATCACCCCTGTGCCGAGTTCTACAATTACTCCGTCGGTATAGGTTCCACCAGTATCAATTCCTAAAACTATTCGCATATTTACTCCTCTCATATGAAATGAAATAAAGATGCATCTTTACCTGGGGGTATTACAAGAAATTCCTCCCCCCAATTACCTTTGAACAAACCCCTGAAATAATCCAACTCCCCCACTATCTCATAGTGCTCTACATTTAAGAACCGAGCTACTTCCCGACTGTATTCAACTTCCTCTTTACAGTTGTCAATGGTGTGAATAAATACAATTCTCTGATAATTCCTATATTGCTCCTCCATAAACCATCGCGCTTTAGTTTCACCATATTTATCACAATACCTATAGAAGCTGGAAAGAGGATCCCCTTTCTCTTTTATCCATCCTTTGCTTAGATAGTAGGTAGCAGGAAACTGCTTAAACTCTTTATCGTAATGTGCTCTTGAACCAAGCAACAAACTTATACAATCATGAACCCTGGGAAATACCATTGTTTGCTTAGGAGTCTTAAGCCCGAGTACACCATTCGAACATAAGCCGTATCCAAAAAGCAGAGTCTCATATTCTTTGGATTTATCAATGCATTCTTGCAGCTTCACACGGAGTTTATCTGGAGTATTGTGAAGCCCATATTCTAAAAAATCATAGTCGATATCCTTTGGCAGCACTGCCATGATTTCCGCTTCTAGAGTTCGACAAGCGATTATTTTGGTTTTGTTCATAGACACCTTCCCCTACATTTAATTAAGGCAGACAATAGATCTTGAATTGATTTCCTACCTACATTAACTTAAGCAAGAAATGTGCCAATAAATTAAACTATATAATTTATTGGTATTTTACTGTAACTCGGAATAAGTAGACGCTCTTATGACAAACCACGATTGACTTTAAAAGTCAATCGTGGTTTAGATATTCTAGAAGTGAGCCACAGTGGCTCAAAATGACAATGCCAAAATGATCCACCCCGACCACATTAAAATCCTGTATGCTAGAATTGCTGAGACAAAAGCGACAGGAGGTTTTATAGGTGATCGAGGTGGATCAATGTGAGTCAAGTGACGGTTCTTTGACTCAAGGTATTTCATTAACGCTAAACAATTTACCACTAATTTATTCCTTGAAAATACACAGAATTCCTGCCAAATCAACAAAATTTGCCAGGAGTTCTCCTATTCTTTCGCCATTACCAGTGATACGGTTCTCCCCCGACTAATATTAAACGAACATGTTACTTTAATGTACATGGCACCAGTGGCACGTACTATAGCCGCAACTAAAAAATACCGGTTTATCTTCTTCTCGCGCCTTGGCAAACGCTTCTTCGCCCCAAGGGTACCAGTCTATTGGATTGTGGGCATGTTGTAATAGGTAGGGACTTTTTTCATTAGCTAGGTGGTTTACGTGCTTCGTCGTCACTTACCATCACCTCATTTTTCATAGCTACCATTTAGGATTTGCTTGTAGGTGATTTTACATACGTTTTATTGTGGATAATCGTTATTTGTTAGTAATTATTTATATTATAATTGGTATGTTGTGGTAAGTCAATATGCAAAATGCCATAAAGAAAAAGGCGTGTCTGTATTCCTAGCCAACAAATCTTAGCCATATTTGTAATGAGAAACAAAAAAGAATCTCTTTGCTTCTCCCACTATTACGTTTAATAATCTAAATTTCTATGACATATATAAATTTTGGAACTGGCTCTTTGCAAATTCATCAGTCATACCACCAATTAAATCGGCAATATTTCTCATAAAAATACTATGCTTCAGAAAATCATTAGACTCATTTCCACTTGAAGCTATACCTTGTAATATCTCTATTTCAGCTTCAACTTCATCTTTTTTCCCTTTTCGAATGTCTATATAATCGATGCCTACTACATTCAACTGTTTATTAATTCTTCTTATAACATTATCCGGCAACTGGCGTGGGTTAGAATAGTATGCTTTAAATAGCTTGCGTACTATATAAGCTGATTTTCCATCAAAACAATTTACTTCCTGAGAATTAAGTATCCGTGTTTTTATAATTTCCTCAATATTTTCCAAAACAAACTTATCGTTATCACTAAATTTAATGACCTGTGTAGTAATAACAGGATTAGAAAAAAATGTTGGATTTTCATTTGTATATATTTCCATATTTTTAAGAGCTTCTTTAGTAAGTCTCTGTATAAAATATTCTAATATTGCGGGTGTAATCACCGCTCTTTTTAAGTCAGCTTCATCTATCATATCGCGATTAATTTTTTCAATTTTTGCAACCCATTGGTTAATTAAATTAGCTATCTCTTCAAACCTTGAATCTTTTGTGGCCTCTCTCTCTAATTCTTTTATTAAGTCTTCTACAGTAAAAACACCACTTGCTATACCATCATCTAGATCATGCCCTCTTTGTGCAATTTCATCCGCTAACTCAATAATTTGCCCTTCTAGAGTTGTGCAAAAATCATATTCCAAATGAAGATATTTTGGACTACCAATAATTAGAAATTCATTTATGTTAAAGCATTTTGTCAAACACTGCTCACAATTACGTTTTGATGCTTTATGTTTTTTAATACCTGTATGTTTCAAGACATAAATGTATCAAAATATAATTTTTCACCATTAAGCTAAACTAGAATATAGGTTATCCCTTAAACCTTGTTAATTTGACTGTATTTTATATTACTGCCAAACCTTCGTCAATAATTTGTCAAAGGTCATCCTATGCCTCTCTGCAGTATAATATGGTATGTGCCCGATATAGCTAAATTTAGGCAATACAAATCTACATAAAATACTTAATTATCCTCATCTTCTTCATTATTTATACCTTCATTTTGCCAGTCTTTCACAATACCTTGCCATTCAATACTTCTTTTTTCAATGCCTGTCCAAACGTCCCAAAACTTAGGATCGTCTGAATTTGGCCTTTTCGTTCTATCTAGATCGTTCATTTCAAGGAGAACAGGAATAGGAGCCGCCCATCCCAATAAAATAGCTTTTCTAGTCGGTAAAACAGGCAACTCACTCAAAAGGCTACCTAAATTATCTGGAATAAGCCTTTTTACTAATTCCTGATCTTTATCATTTACAATCCTGTGTAAAAGAAAAGTATTACATTGTGACAATACTGTAGGGGAAAGTTCCGAAGGTCGCTGTGATGAGAGGAGTAAACCAAGCCCAAACTTTCTTCCCTCTCTTGCAATTCGCTCAAAAGTCTGACAACACATTTTTTGTGGCGAAATTTCATCATTAGCATCACTAAATTTACGAATAAACGTATGAGCTTCTTCCATAACAATCACCGTAGGCAATTCAATTTTGTTGACTTTGCGATATCTCTGAAGTGCCTCAAAAATAATTCTAGAAATAACAGCTACAACTAAATGAATAACATCAACTGGAACAAGCGAAAGATCTATTATTGCAACATTTCCGTTTTCCGGTTTATCGTTGCCAATATAGTCATTAAGCCATGTTGTAAGATCTATACCGGGCTCTGTTCCAATAACAGAAGACATCCTTGCGTCAGAAAGCATCGTTCGAACACGCATAATCAGAAAATCTAGATATTGTTGGGCATTTTGTTCTTGAGCTAGTCGTTCAAGAAAATTTGGCAAGTCTTCTCCATTAAAGTTTATGAGTGAATCTTCACCTGGTCCTTTATATCTTTTAACTCCCCCACAACTCTTTAAAAAGCACTTAATTAATTCTATTGCCGTTTCAACCTGCTCTTTATCAAAATCATTATAATATTCAATTGTTTCTTCACCTTTTGAAAAAGTCCCATATCTTGAATCTGAATCATTTTTAAGCCGTTCGATAGCTTTTCTAATTCTGATTTTAAACCTTCTGCACCTAACTTTTGGCTATCATGCATAGCATCTCTACTTATACTGTGTATTTTTTTCCCAAAATCATTCTTACCAGGTTTTCCTTTATATGTTGACGCACCTTGTTTTAAATCTTTCGTTACTTCAACTAGACAACTTGAATAATCACGTTGCATTTTTAAGACAAAATCATCACTACAATCCGTTGAACCCCTTCTCACATCGCGCAATGCTTGTCTTAATAACGGTCTTTGCGTTCTTCCACTTGCTTGTGCAACAGCACTCCATTCATAACTATTCCACATCCATGCCGGAACCCTTAATTGCTTTATATCCTTTTCTGTTTCATCTACTTTTATTTTAAATTTTCTAGGCTTCAAGTCGTCAAACGTATTTAAATATTCACCATTGGGATCTAGAATTATAAAACGAGCATTTAAATAATCAGGTATGCTATTATTTTGCTTATGTAACTTTTTCTGTTCTTCTAACGCTGCCTCTAGGGACCATCTAATTACACCTGCAACTGAACAGGACTTCCCACTTCCCGTATTCCCAAGAATAGCAAAGTGCCTCCCAAAAAGTTTATTGGGATCAATCTTTATTGGGGTATTTACCGCAATTGGTGAGGTGCCAATTTTTACTTTGGCACCCGCTTCTTTATTCTCGATTATTGCTTGTAATTGCTCCTGAAGCGGCATTACTACTGTATCACCTACAGAGGGAAAACTAAAAACGCCTCTTTCTAATTCATAATCATTTCCATTAATTTTTAAAGTTCCCAAAGGGTTAAGAGATATTTTTCGCAAAGGATATGGTAAGTCAATAACATCAAAATCTCTTAATCCTTTCCTTTTGGGATACTGTGAATATTCGACTCCCATCCAAGAGATAATCCCCACTAATGCACCCATTTCATTAGGAATTAAAACAAAACCATTAATCTTAGGAAAAAGTGTGGGAACACCGGTATTAAGAGCTGTAGTTTGAGGCGCATTTATGTCAAGCAATACTTTTATTTCTGAAGGTGAAACAAACTCTACTGTTCCAATAGCAAGATCACGTAATTTATCAAAACTCATTCCATTATCCATTGAATAACGCTCCATCAATGTTATTACTATTTTTTTTATTGTCTTCTGTTAATCCACGTCTTTCGACATTTTTCTGCATACGTTCTGTTAATCGATCAATAGCAGCTTTGGGCAAATATGAATCAACTAAGGTCCTAAAATCTCCAAAATGATTACCAATAAGTAAAGTAAATTGAGATTGATTATTTTCCTGAATAAAGTTCTCTATTCGCCCCGAAGCATTGTCATAAGAAATAATTACAACATGAGTTGATGGTATAACCAGCATGTCTCTAATTATACGATTGATGTGTGAATCCCCAAAGCCATACCCATATGTAACGAGTACAGAATTGGGGCGACATATAGCGGAGGCAAAATCTCTAAATAACTCAGCGTAAGGGTAAAATGCTGTATCAATTCCTTTATATGAGTTTGGATAGATTACGAGATGATCTGATGCATCTTTGGGTACTTCCGGATGATCCTGCGAAGCACCAAAAGGCAAAGCAGCTTTAATAATCATTCCATCTTTAAATCTCCAATCTATTGATCCATGCAATTTGGTTAATTTAGTTACTCCTTCAACATATCTTGGTTCTCCACGAATTCCCGGCGGGTTATAATGATAATCTAATTCTATTTTGGAAGCCCTAAATATAGGCTGAACTTTTCCAATAAAACGATCTAGTGTATAAATACCTGCTAAATCACAACCATATTCTATAAATCTATCATAATTAGTAGTAAAAATCTGCAAACGATCCCGTGAGGCAGCCCGACTTGCAAAACTAATCAAAAAAGACTTTAAATAACTAAGTGCCTCTCTTGACTTTTCTTTATCTAACTCAAAATTGTATTCCGTTTCAAGAATATTTTTTATAAAATCCGATAATTTATTATCTATTTCATTCTTTAAATAGTTAGCAAGCTCTGTTTGCTGAATCTGAAGTCCCCTTAATAATTCTAAGGCGGTGCGCAAATCGTCTTCAATGTTTGCTTGTCCTCTTGCCATCTCTACAGAAGATCTGTCTGCCCATTCCTGAATTTCTTTTTTAAATATGCCGAATTCAGATCGTTCCATACCTTGAGAACGCTTACCCGCTAACGTCGTAATTGCAGTAGTTAATCCTGCACCAGTTAAAAGAGAAAAATGTTCACTCTGAAATATTGCAGTAAGCCACGGTTCAATTTTTTTACGCCACTCAATACTTTCTTCACTAAGATCATCCATTGAAAAAAATTCATTACTAATTTTTAGAATATGCTTTTTATTCCAATCAATATTATATTTATCCATATATTCCCTCTTCATATAAATTTAGTTTACATATCAATCTAATAGACACATCAAAGTTTTTAGGCACTGTTACTCTTTTATTTTTATATTCCTACAAAACAAAGAAACTCCTGCCAAATTAATACAAATTTAGCAGGAGTTTCTCAACTTATTACATCATTCAATTATTTATATAAAACATCTAGCCTCAAACTACCGTCCTCGCGATTATAAACAATCCT
>NZ_FNAM01000096.1 GCF_900101845.1 Sporomusa acidovorans
GGCGTTATCGACGGCTACGGCAATGGAACATTTCAAGGCGATAAGACCTTGACGCGTTATGAAATGGCGGTAATTGTCGGCAAGGCGATATCCCATTCAGCCAAGGCTGACGCTGAAAATAAAGCGCTGATTAATAAATTGTCAGTGGAATTTAAAGACGAGCTAACCAACCTGGGCGTCCGTGTGGACAAGCTGGAAAAAAAGAGCGATAAGCTTACTGTTAACGGATTTCTTCATGTTTCGAACCAATCCTGGCGTAATACCGGTGTCTATCATGCTGTGAGCGCCCCTAATTACGAGTCGCCGCATGCCAATGACGGGCAGTGGTGGTCTGTCGGCATTGACCTTTATGCTACCTACAAAGTAAACGACAACTGGAAAATACTGATCGAAGATGAGGCTACCCGTGATTTCCAAAGCGGTGGCTTCTATGTAAACGACGCGAATAGAGATGCCAATACTTGGTCAGGAGGACATAACGACCAGATGTATGCGTTTGGCAAGGTTGGTAACGTGAATACCAAAATTGGTAAATTTGAATATCAGCCGGGATACGGCATCGTGATCAGACAGGATCAAAAAGCGGTTCAGGGTGTTCAATTTGCGTTTGGCGATCCTGGCAAAGTGAAAACAATACTGACATACGGTTATTTACGGCGGATCGCGGGCGGCAACAATTCAGCCAATCCGTACATTGTTTCCAATACTACCGATAATCGTTATACGGGGGCGGAGGTTAATATACCATTAGCCAAAGACGCTAATTTTAAAGCGGCTTACCACCGCATAAAAAACGATGAAAACATTACTGCCACTAGCGGTACAGTAGGCAATCCCTCACCCTATGCGTCAGAAATTAATTTATGGGAAGTCGGCGCGGATAAGATGATTGCGAAAAACCTGAAGTTATTTGGCACCTATTCCCAATCAAACGCTGACGAAGACAACAAGGCTTATCTTGCGGGACTTACCTACGGCCGTATGGATTTGAAGAAACCAGGCAGTTATGGCGTAACGGCACGTTATGTTCATTGGGATAAATTTACCGGTTATGGCCATGGCTATTGGGCTTCCGGTTACTTACACGGTATGAAAGGACCTGAGTTATTCACTAATATCGCTATTGACAAAAACGTGGCCATTTTCGCCTGGTGCGACTGGGTAAAACCGGCTGATGGTACTAAGGGCTCAATTAACACAGTTAAGGCCGAATTAGATTTCTTCTTTTAAAAAGTAGTAAGAAAATATAAGGAAAGAGATGAGAAGCGAAGAATGAAATCAGCTCAAGAATTGCTTAAGGAGCGCACCGCGCGGGTAAAAAAAGCTATTGCATTGGAGAAACCAGACAGGACCCCCATAATACTTACTGCGGATGCGTTTTGCGCTTACCACATGGGAGTGAAATTATCAGACTTTGTTTTCGATGTCAAGCTCTCTTCTAAAACAATATATGATTCCTTAAAAGCATTAGGCGAGGTGGATGGAACAGGCGGGGCTTTTTGTACGGCGCGTTTATTTCCGTTAATGGCTTATGCCAAAATGAAATTGCCTGGGGTTGAATTACCGGATAATGCTTTTTGGCAGATTGACGAACAGGAATTAATGGCAGTAGCGGATTATGATACAATCTTAGATAAAGGCTGGGCTGCTTTCAGTAAGGATTATATAGCAAACAGGTTAAAAATAGATGTGCCTTCACTATTAGCGGAAACGGCAAAACTCCCAGAACTGCGGCAAAACTTTGTCGATGCGGGGTATGTCGTATATATTGGGGCCGGTGCATCCATTACTGTTAACGAATATCTTAGTGCGGCCCGTACATTCCCTAAATTCATGCGGGATATGTTTAAAATGCCGGATAAAGTTGAGGCAGTACTTGATATAATATTAGCAGAAACTCTTGAAAAAATCAGGAAACAAATTCGCGCTGCTAATCCTACTGTAGTATTTGTATCTCCTTCCCGTGGTGCCAGCCAATTTTATTCCCCGAAGATCTGGCAACGGTTTGTATGGAAGTATTTAAAGGCAACCGTTGATGCTATCATTGCCGAAGGTGCAGTGGCAAACATTCATATTGATGGAAATTGGGAGCGTGATTTGGAATTTTTCAAGGATTTTCCAAAAGGAAAAGTAGTTTTCGAAACTGATGGTGCCACAGATATATACAAGATTAAAGAAGTTTTAGGGGATCGTATGTGTATCAAGGGTGATGTTCCCGCGGCATTGCTTACTGTTGGCAATCCAGAGGAAGTTTATAATTATTGTACAAACCTAATAAAGAATATGGGACTAGGCTTTATTCTCTCTACAGGTTGCACAGTGCCGCCTAATGCCAAAGTTGAAAATATGCAGGCTATGGTTGCTGCTGCTACCGGCAAGTAAGAACTATGATAAAGCTAATATAGTTCGTTTAATACATATCCACTCGTTAAGCGAGTGGATATTTTTATCTTACTTAAATGCTATGATCATCCAAAATTTTCTTGACGTGTATTGCGATAACCGATACAATATATTGTGTTATATTGATGTGGATATACTAAATCTTGTGCTGAATTTATGAAGGGAGTTAGCATATGAACTTATCGGATAACGCTATAAGGGTTCTGGAAAGACGGTATTTGTCCAAGGATGAGGCTGGCCGGCTGTTGGAAGACGCCGACGGGATGTTTCACAGGGTCGCAAAAGCGGTTGCTGCTGCCGATGCTGCCTATGTCTCTGAGGCGGAACTGCAGACAATTGAAAATGAATTTTATGAAATGATGGCAGGCCTTGAGTTTTTGCCGAACTCGCCGACACTGATGAATGCGGGGAGGCCTTTGGGACAATTAAGCGCTTGTTTTGTGCTGCCGATAGAGGACACCATGGAGGGCATATTTGAAACGCTGAAAAATGCCGCCATGATTCACAAAAGCGGTGGCGGGACGGGTTTCAGTTTTTCAAGGTTAAGGCAGAAGGGGGCTTCCGTAAATACTACCGGCGGAGTGGCCAGTGGTCCGATTAGTTTTATGAAAGTTTTTAATGCCGCTACTGAGGCCGTAAAACAGGGCGGAACCAGAAGAGGTGCCAATATGGGCATTCTTAGGGTCGATCATCCGGATATTCTGGAATTCATTACGGCCAAAAAAGACAATGCCGATATTACAAACTTTAATATTAGTGTGGGAATTACCGAAGAATTTATGAAAGCGGTAGAAGAAAACAGAGAATATGACTTAATTGATCCTCATAAAAAGGTCGTAACCGGACAGCTAAATGCCAGAGAAGTATTTGATGTGATTGTGGATATGGCGTGGAGTAACGGCGAGCCGGGCATTATATTTTTGGACAGGCTTAATGAGAAAAACGCAACGCCGGAGCTGGGAGCGTTCGAAAGTACTAACCCTTGCGGTGAACAGCCGCTGCTGCCGTATGAATCCTGTAATCTTGGTTCCATAAATTTAAGTCTGATGATAAAAAATACCCGTAATAAGGCAGCGGTTGATTTTGAGCGAATTGGCACTGTTGTAAAAAAGGCCGTTCATTTTTTGGACAATGTCATTGATGTAAATAAATACCCCTTGCCGGAAATTGATCAAATGACCAAAGGCAACAGAAAGATTGGGTTAGGGGTTATGGGCTGGGCGGACATGCTGTATCAACTGAAAATCCCTTACAATTCACAGCAGGCAATTGAATTGGCCGAACAGGTAATGAGCTTCATCCAGAAACAAGCGAAAACAGCATCGGCCAAACTGGCGGAGCTAAAAGGCGTATTTTCCAACTATGATCAAAGTATTTACGCCCAGCAAGGAGTACGGCTGCGCAACGCAACCACAACCACCATCGCCCCAACGGGAACATTAAGTATCATTGCCGGTGTCTCCAGCGGGATTGAACCCTTGTTTGCCTTATCGTATATCAGAAATGTCATGGATAATGATGAATTAATTGAAACGAATCCATACTTTGAACAAGTGGCCAAAGACGGTCAATTCTATAGTAATAAATTGATGAAGACTATTGCTAATCGGGGAACCATCAAGGGCCTGACCGAAATACCGGAAGCTATTCAGCAAATTTTTGTCACAGCCCACGATATTTCGCCGGAATGGCATGTACGGATGCAGGCTTCGTTTCAGAAATATACGGATAATGCCGTTTCCAAGACAGTCAATCTAAGTAGTAAAGCCACCAGGGAAGATGTTAAGGACGTATTTAACTTAGCCTATAAGACCGGTTGCAAGGGTGTAACCATCTACCGGGATGGCAGTAGAGACCTGCAGGTACTGAACATCGGCAAGGTTAACGGTAAAGAGACGGTCGACCAGGACACCAGACAGGAAGCTTTTGCCCCCCGGTCCAGGCCGGATATCACTACCGGATTTACGGAAAAAGTTAAAATAGGCTGCGGTTCGATATTTATTACCGTAAATTACGATCAACACGGAATCTGTGAAGTTTTCACCAATACCGGCCGGGCGGGCGGCTGCCCCTCACAGTCTGAGGCTACGGCAAGGCTGGTTTCGATTGCTTTGCGGTCCGGAATGGACGTGAATTCTATTATTGACCAGTTGAAAGGTATCCGGTGCCATTCGACGATCAGGCAAAACGACTTAAAGGTATTGTCATGTCCGGACGCAATTGGCAAGGTTATCGAAAAGGTAATGAAAATCCAAAATGGGGAAAAAGTCGATGATCATAATTTCACGGTATCCAGCAATGCCTGCCCGGAATGCGGCAAACCGCTTGAATATGAAAGCGGCTGCGTAATATGCCGCAATTGCGGCTTCAGCAAATGCGGTTAAAACAAATTATAGTGTACAAAATGTAAAAAAAGCTGCCACTCTCAATGCGACAGCCTCTTTTGCTCGTTATATCCGATACGGATAACCGTATCATTGGTAACACTGAAAAATAGAACTTCTATCTGATGTTTTTAAAAATCAGATAGAAGTTCTATACTTTTTAAGAATAAATGTAGTAAATCCCAAGTGCGGGCAATTTTGTTAAAAGCAGGAATTATTACAAAATAAACAGAAAATAATTTTATTGAGGGACAAAGGGACAGGTACCTTGTCCCAAGGACAAAGAATGTTAAACTAGCTTAGAGGTGATAAAACTGCCCGTTCTCAGCCATCATTCGCTTGATGTGGCTGATTCAACTTATACTTTCTGAGTTTTTTTAACACCGCCGTATGCGACAATCCTAATACCGAGCCTACCCGCCGCGCTGAGCCAAACCGCTTAACCGTTTCCCGCAGAATGATTTTTTCCACTTGGGCTAATCGTTCGTGCAGGGTCTGATAGGTTTCAAACCGGACGTCCGGTACTTGAATTTGGCGCGACGGAGGACGGCGTCCCAATAAAATGTGCCGTTCTTCTACGGCCGTTCCTTCCACCAGGTTGACGGCCCGTTCCACCACATTTTCCAATTCCCGCACATTGCCCGGCCAGTCGTAATACTGCAGACGCTCCAGCGCCGCCGGGGTAAAGCCCTGCACCGGCCGCTGCAGCTTGCCGGCAAAGCGCTTTAAAAAATATTCGGCCAATAACCGAATATCTTCCTGCCGCTCCCGCAGCGGCGGTAAAAACAAGGGAATCACGTTCAAACGATAATATAAATCTTCCCGGAACAAACCGCCGGCCACTTGTTTTTCGAGATCGCGGTTGGTTGCCGAAATTATCCGCACATTTATTGCGATCTCACGGCTGCTGCCCACACGGCGCACCCGCCGGTCCTGCAGGGTACGCAGCAG